>SIAK01000017.1 GCA_009691805.1 Phycisphaerales bacterium | reverse complement strand
GCTGTGCCGCGACAACGAGTTATTCAACGCTCCTTTGGTCCTGACTTTCTTGCACTTGAGGGCGTGAGTGCCTCCGAATTGACTGCGCTGCTTGATCATGCGGAGAGGTTGTTCCCGGCGGCGGTCGGCGATGCGCCTTCTGAGCGCGTTCTTGCGGGAAAACTCATTGCGAATCTGTTCTTTGAGGACTCCACTCGCACGCGCGTGAGCTTTGAAATTGCGGCGCGGCGGCTGGGCGCGGATGTCGTCAACCTCACCGCGTCGGGTTCGAGTGCGAGCAAGGGGGAATCGCTCGTGGATACCTCGCGCAACATCGAGGCGATGGGTGTCGACGTGCTCGTCGTCCGTTGCGCGATCGCAGGCGGTGCGGCACTTGTTGCAGACAACGTGCGGTGTGCTGTCGTGAACGCTGGCGATGGTCGTCACGAGCATCCAACGCAAGGATTGCTCGACCTCCTCACCCTTCGCCGCCATCTCGGCGATCTAGGTGGCAAACGCGTCGCGATCGTCGGCGATATCGCGAACAGTCGCGTGGCGCGGTCAACTACCCACGGGCTCGTCGCGCTTGGCGCTTCCGTCGTCGCAGTGGGTCCTCCAGCGCTGGTTCCGAGCGGATGGCAGAAGCTCGCTGCGGGCGAAAACATCTCGATCTCGCACGATCTTGACTCTATCATTGGCGAAATTGACGCGATCATCATGCTTCGGATCCAAACCGAGCGCGCGGCAGGGCAGGCGATTGCTCCTGACTATAGATTCGCGTACGGGCTGACCGAAGCGCGTCGAAGTCGCTTGCGTGCTGGCGCGTTGATCATGCATCCTGGCCCGATGAACCGCGGTGTCGAAATCGATGACGCGGTTGCGGACGACGCTGTTTCAAGCGTGATCTTCGATCAAGTCTCCGCTGGAGTCGCCGTTCGAATGGCAATTCTGTCGCGCGCGTGCCCCTCGATGTAAGCAATCGCAGAAACGGAAAGAAAGGACGACCTGTGCGTGGTTAGCGCATAAAGTCGCTGACCTTCGCCGTATTCTCAAAGAATAGGCGGGTCTAAGCCGATCTTGCCATTACTTCCGGGCGCGAACTCGGCACTCACTCGAGGTTTCGGTGGGTGCTTGGCGGTGTGCCCCGATTAGAGTTCTCTATGCGATCTTTTTCCCGACTTCAGATTTGCACGCGGTTCATTGCGCTCGCCTCCGCGAGTTCTGCACTCACGGGTTGCAACCTTGATTCGTTTCTCGACCCTTCCAAGACGGGCTACTTCGAACACACGCCGACTTCGATGCCCGTCATCGAACGCATCGACGTGATTGAGTCGGAGCGCATCGGTTGGGGCAACACCTCTGCACCACTTCCTTCTGATCTTGAGCCCGCGAGCTTGAAGTATCGCCTCTCGCCGAGTGACGAGATTCGTATTGAAATTTTCGAGTTGGTCGCGCGCGGCCAAACAGAAGTTGCGCTGCGCACGGTTGACACGAGCGGCATCGTCCGACTGCCTGCGATTGGTGATGTTCGCCTTGGCGGATTGACCATTGAAGAAGCGCATCAGGCGATCGAGCAAAAACTCCACGGCTACCTCGCGGATCCGATCGTCTCCGTGATTCTAGAGAACGGAAGAAGTTTTCAGTTTCAGATCTACGGTTCCGTTGGCACGGTTGGTCTCTATCCGCTGCTGCGTCCTGACTTCCGACTGATGGAAGCGCTCTCCCTCGCGGGTGGAACGCTGCCGACGACGCAACGACTCTACGTGATTCGCAGCGAGCCACTCAACGACAACCTTCGGAAAAGTTTCGACGACGCGCCCGTTGGCACAAGCATGCAAGGCGGGGTGCGTTCCGATCAGCAGCAGCCCGCCGACATTGGCTCTGGAAATGCAGGCTCAAACGCGGGCGGCACGAATACTTCCACCACGCCGCCTGTGGATATTGATGCGCTCATTCATCAACTGGAGAATCGCACGGCGCCCCCGGTGACGCCAACTCCAACCGTCGAAACGCCAGTGTTGCCTGCGGTCGCGCCTGCGATCGAGACAGCGCCAGCGATCGCGCCGATTCCTTCGCCCATTCCCGCGACCGCGCCTGCGATCGAGACAGCGCCAGCGATCGCGCCGATTCCTTCGCCCATTCCCGCGACCGCGCCCGGATCGCTCCGCGGAATTCGCGGCGGGATGTCGATGCAGAATGCGCCGCCGCCTGTGGACATTGATGATGTGACTGGAGTGGATGTTCGTGAAGCGAAGCCTGCCGACGTCATTGCCGCGCAAGCGATGCCAAGCTTCGCGCAGGTGCTGCAGAATGTTCCAACGCCTGCGACCCGTTGGGTCTTCGATCTCGCCACGCAGCAGTGGGTGGAGTCGTCGATTGCACCCTCCGATCCTTCGAGCGCGCGTCCTTCGCGTCCCGTGACGCGTGTTGGAAGTGCGGAGAACGCATACGCGACGCGCATCATTGAAGTGGACTATCAAGCGCTGGCGCGTGGTGAAGCGAACTACGACATCGTCATTCAGCCAGGCGACAAGATTTTCGTCGAGCCACCTGAAACAGGATTTGTCTACATCGACGGCGAAGTGAATCGCATCGGCGTCTACGAATTGCAGAATGACAACACGCGCCTCACGCTCAGCCGTTTCGTGAGCGCCGCGGGTGGACTCTCTCCGATTGCGATTCCCGATCGTGTCGATCTCGTGCGCAGAATCGGCGAGGATCGCGAAGCTACGATTCGCGTGGATTTGAAGGCGATTCGCAATCGCGCCGAACCTGATCTCTACATTCGCCCAGGCGACCATGTGATCATCGGTACGAATTTCTTCGCCCTGCCTTTGGCGGTGATTCGCAACGGATTCCGCATGACGTACGGATTTGGATTCCTGCTTGATCGTAACTTCGGTAACGACGTCTTCGGGCCTCCGCCAGATAACTCGCCGTTCTAATTTTGTGAAGGGCGCTTGAAGTGTGGTTGGGCGAGTTGGCTCAACCTTTGATGTGGATGCGCCGATCCATGCGTCTGCCGCGCGAGGCATTGTTCGCGGGACTCCTGCTCTGCACCATTTCCCTTCGCATGAGTTCCTCTCCCTCCATCCCAACCACGAGCGCCGCATCAACAGGCAAGCGGTTCGTGATGGTGGAACCACTCAAAGCTTGGTTGCTCGGTCTCGCGTTGCTCGCGGTCTTCATCGCGGGATTCTGGGCGTTCTTCGTCGCGCAATGGCGGATGTCGATCGAAGAGCCATCCGATTGGGGACACACGTTTGTCATCCCGTTCATCTCGGGCTACCTCGTGTGGTTGCGTCGTGAACAAATCCTTGCGGTAGCGTTTCGACCGTGTTGGCCAGCGGCAAGCGTCGTGCTGATCGGCATTCTTGGATACGCGCTCGCAACGTTTGGACCGAGTTGGTTCGCGCAGCACCACAACGCGCGCGGATGCAGTGTTGGCCTCACACTCATCGGCCTCTGCTGGTTTATCCTCGGCACACGTGCGACGAAGTACATGATCTTCGCGATCTGCTACTGGATTTTCTTTGGACAGAAGATCAGTGATGGCATCTTGCGACCTGTGACAGAACGTATGCAAGACTGGTCGAGCATCGGCGCGTACTGGTCGTTTGTCTTGATGGGTACGGACATCGAACGCAGCGGCAACGTCCTCACGATTTGGCGCGGTGGCGAAGCGCAAGCGTTGAATGTTGCAGAAGCGTGTTCAGGCATGCGCATGCTCGTCGCGTTCCTCGCACTCGGTGTGGTCATCGCCTACACAAGTTTGAGTTCCTTCTGGCAGCGCGCGCTGCTTGTAGCTGCTGGTTTTCCAGTGTCTTTGGGCGTCAATGTGCTCCGCGTCGTGACGCTCGGCATCCTGGGTTGGTTCGATGTGAACTTCACCACCGGCGAGTTTCACTCCTTCATTGGACTCGTGTGGCTGGTGCCCGCGCTTGCGCTCTACTTAGGCGTGCTCTGGCTCATCCGAAATTTGTTCGTCGACTCGGACGAAGATGCATCTGACGCGGAGGCATCACCAGATGCGCATTGAAGCAAGCGTCTATCGCGCGTACATCGCTGGGCTCGCGATACTCATCGCGGGCGCGCTGGGTTTCCGCGCGGCAGTCGCGCAACTCAATCTGTATCTCCTGAAGGAAGCGGTGCCGCTGCGCGAAGGGCTTGATTCGATTCCAACGAAACTTGGTCATTGGTCGCGCGTCGGCAAGGATGCTCGATTCGCTGACGCACTCATCGAAGAGCTTGGTACGAAGCAGTACCTCGATCGCACTTATGTGCTTGATGGTGATCCGAAGCGCGGTGTCATTGCGTTGCACATTGCGTACTACACGGGCACGATTGATGCGATCCCGCACATCCCGGAGCGCTGCTGGGCAGTGCATGGTCTGGAGATGACGCGCGAAGCGATCACGGTGCCGATGCAATTGGACGCGACGAGTTGGCAGCCTTCCACGGACGCGCCGAATCTCGCGACGGGATTGCCGTATCGCATGGCAATCGTGCGCGACCCGATCACTGCTGAACTCGATCGCGTCACGATGCCGCTGGAAGAAGTGTCGATGCGCGTGCTCGAGTTTCAAGATCCTGCGAATCCACGCCGTCGCCAAGTCGGCGGTTACTTCTTTCTCGCGAATGGTCGGACCACCGCCTCGGCGCTGGGCGTGCGAAGCCTCGCCTTCGACCTCACGAATCGATACGCGTATTACTGCAAGATTCAGCTCACGATGTCAGGTTCCGTGGAGGATCCTGACGGCACGCTCGTGCCTCGATTTGAAACTGAGATTCGAGGATTCCTGGGGGAATTGCTTCCCCACCTCATGAAACGGCTCCCTGACTGGCCCCACTGGGAGCAGCAATCGCTTGTTGCACCAACACCTGCGGCCGCAGGGTGAATCCTTCTCAACTCTTCGACCACTTCAGCCTATAAAGACACTCATCATGGCAAACTCACCCACTAAGAAAACAGCGTCTAAGAAGAAACTGAACAAGCGCATCCTGCTTGTGCTGATCGGTGTTGCAGCGGTGAGTGGGGTCGGGCTCATTTATCTCGAGAGGATTGGTCCGTCGCGCAATATCAATGCGGGTGACGCCGCGTTTGCTGCGAAGGATTTCAAGAAAGCGATTGACCAGTACGGCCGCGCGGTGCGCAAGAAGTCTACGAACTTGGAGTATCTGGAGAAGTACGAGCGTGCGCTGCGCGTGTATGTCTCGCCCACCGCGAGCGAAGCACGCGAGCGATATTCTCAACTTGTTGCGGTGATTGCATCGGAAGCGCGTCTCAAGCGCGACGATCCTGCAGCGTGGGCAGAATTTCTTGAAGAGCTCGAAGAACAGGCTGCACTCGGTGATGCTGCGAGTGTGTGGAAATCTGTCGGCGACACTGCAGATGAAATGTTGGGCGGGCTCAACGATGGCTCGCCACTCCTTGCGATCGCGCAGTTCCATCGCGGTCTTTCGGGATTTCGTCGCGCGGGGGGGATGAGTCCGGATGAACGCGCTTCGACCGTGGCGGACTTGACTGCGGCAGCGGCGGCGGCGACGCAATCTGAGGCGGATCGAGCAGAAGCGCTCTCCATGTTGGCGCGACTTCACGCGAACGTCGCGCGCATTGCATCTGTTGGATCTCGTCCGCGTGAAGCGGGGGAGTCACTTGCACTCGCGCAGGCAGCGTTCGACCAATTGCTCGCAGCCTCACCTGGTTCCTTGCAAACACGACTCGCGGCATCGACGCTTCGTGCGTCTGGCGGAACAGTGTCGGATGCGCTTGTCGAGCTCTCGGGGTTGGCAGTCCTCGCAGCACAAGCGACGTCGCGTTCGGAGTTGGAGGATGTCCTCGGCGTGATTTTGAGCCAAAAAGGCGGGACTCCCATCGCTCTTGACGTGCTTGAAGCATGGCTTGAGCGATTCCCGAGCGACATGAACGTTCGACAGATGTACGCGATGCTCTTGCGTCAATCAGATGGACCGACCGCAGAGCAACAAGCGCGATTGCTGCTCGATGGAAAGCGACCCACAACCAGCTTGGGTTCCGTGACGTTTGAGGACACCCGAACGGCAGCGGCTTCGCTGCTGTTTGATATCGCCTACGACGCGATCAACGCCACCACGGATCCAACCGCGCGTGCGGCGGCGATCGTGCACTGCGAAGAGACTCGAAAATTGCTCGAGGCTGAGGTGGATGTCAAGGTGAATCCCTTGCCGTTGACACGTGTCGATGGCAAGCTTGCGTTCGCGAAGAAAGACTTCCTCGGCGCGCTTGCCAAGTTGAGCGAAGTGATGAAGTCGACAGATCGTGGAGTTGGAACTGGCCAGCCGCTCTCGCGCGAAGAGATGGAACTCGTGCTGCTCGCAGCGGTCGCGAATCGCGAGATTGGAGAGCGCGGGCAGGCGTTGTATCTCATCAGTCGAGGACTTGATTCCTCTCCGGGCAACGTCACGTTCTTGCGCGTGTACGCCCAGCTCTCGCTGGAGAATTCGCGCGCAGACGATGCGATCAGGGCCGCGGAGGCCGTGCTGTCGTCATACCCCGATGACCCTGAGATGAAGCTGTTGGTGATCGCTGCGCGCAACTACAACGACACCGATATCACGAAGGTCGGCGCGAAGGATCCGATCTTCCTTCTTGCACGCGAAGTGCAGGAACTTGTGACGGCGAAGAATTACGCCGCCGCGCGCGGGAAGATCAATGCAATTCTGAAGGATGTGCCAGACGATGTGCGACTCGTTCGCATGCTCGCGACGATTAGTTCGAATGAAGGGCCCAAAGAGAAGGCGCTCGCGGAGATCGGCGGACTCCTTGTGCAATTCCCTGGCGATTCCGTGCTGATTCGCATTCAAGCATTTACCTCGTCTGAAGATCCCGTTGAGCGCGTGCGCGTGCTCGTGGATGAATCGACGAAGGATCCCATCGAGCGCGCCGTGGGTTTTTACACGCGACTGCGACAGGAATCGAAGTACGTGACGGATCGTGCGCGCAACGAAACATTGCTCGCGCTCCCGAGTGCAGCGGCTTCGGTTGATATGGCGAAACAGCTCGAAGCGGCCTTGCCTGCGGCAAAGGCGACTGCGATCGCGGCGGATCCGTTCAATCCTGTCCTGATCGAAGTGCAGTTTCAAGACGCGCTTCGAGCGAATGACGAAGCGTCGATTGCGGCACTCTTGGAGCTCGCCAAGCAGGGCGGTCGAGACGCAACACAAATCCCGATCATGCAAGCTCGCATGCTTCTCATGCGTGGCGACACGCGTGGAGCGATGCAGGTGCTCGACGACGCGATCGCGAGCGGCGTTGATGCTTCGACGATTTATCGCGCGCTTGGTGTCGCGCGACAAGAAATGGGCGACATCGAAGGCGCGATCCTCGCGTATGAAGAGTCGTACAAGCGACGACCAACCGATGTGACGACGGCACGCGTGCTCGCGGAGGCATGGCTTCGAAGCGGCAATAGTGTGCGCGCGTTGCAAGTGCTGCGTGAGATCCGCCGCACCGCTGGCGAAGATAGTCAGATTGCCGACATGTGGTTAGGCCTTGAATCAACGCAGGGCAATCCTGCACTCGCTCGGCGCATGCGCGCGACGCGTTTCACAGCCAGCCCCGAAGATCTCGAAAACACCGTCGCGTATGTCGTGTTGCTCGCGAGCGGGACTCCTGATCGAGAAGACATTCTTGATGAATCCGGCAAGATGATGTTCTCCGAGCTGAGGTGGCGCGAAATGACTGTCGCCGAACAGACGCAACGCATAGACGAGCAACGCGGTGCGTGGCGCGATGAGGCGCTGGCGATCCTGACGGATCTGTCGGCGAAGAATCCCACGAACGCACAAGTTGCAGCAGCGCACTCGACGTATCTGCGCAACGTCGGCATGGCGGGCAAGGCGACGATCGTGATCGACAACTGCATTGCAGCGGCTGGTCCAAATGGCAGCTGGCACGCACTGCTTCTGAAACTGCAGGACGCCTACAAGAACCGCAACCTCGCTCTGGTTGACGCGACAGTCGCGGAGATCATTCGTCGGGATGATCCATCCACGCGCAATGCAACACTCGCTGCAGGCATCGCGCTCTTGACCGAGCGCGATGCTGCGCGGGCGCTTCCACTTTTCGAAAGCGTTGCGCAGGCGCAGCCTTCCCGCATGAACTGGGTTCGATGCTCCGAAACAGCACTGCGCGTCAATGAGATTGCGCGCGCGCGAACAGCGTGCGAGAGCGCAGTCAAGCTCGGTGGCAAGGCTGATGTGAGCACGGAAATTCTTGGCGGCATGATTGAGATGGCCGATGGCGATCAAAAGCGCAACGCGGGAGACATCGCAGGCGCGAAGGTGACGTATGAAAAGGGTCTTCCGTTCTTTGCGCGGGGCAAGGAACTCGCGCCGGGCAATCCAGCGGCGTTTGCGCAGGATGCGCAGTTGAAGCGCAAGCTTTTCGAATTGACGGATGATCGTGCGCGCGCGGACGAAGCACTTGCATCCGCGGATCGAGCAGTGCAACTTGGCGCCGCGTACTTCATCGCCTGCGCGGTGCGGAGTGAAGTGCTCCTTGCGCGCGGTGACACCCTAGGTGCGGTGATGGAGCTTGAACGCTTCCTCAAGATTGCTCCGATGTCGACGGAAGCACGCGAGCGATATGCTCGCCTCTGCCTGGAGGCGGGGCAAATGGCGAAGGCTGAGTCGGCGCTTCGCGAAGGCATTGCGATCATCCCTGCGTATGCCCCTTGGCATATCGCACTCGGCAATCTGCTCGCTTCGCGCGGCGAGTACGCAGCGGCCGCGGCATCATTCATGCGCGCTGCGGAACATGGCAATGACATCAATGTCTTCGTGCAGGCAGCGGAGTCGATGTTGCGCGCCAAGGATCCGAAGGGCGTCCTTGCGCTTGCGCGTGGTCGCGCGGAACTCATTCGATCCAGTCCTGCGTTGCAGGGCATGGTTGGTCTCGCGCTACTCAAAGAAGACGATCGCTCCGAAGCACTTCGCTATCTGCGCGAATCTCGCGCATCGGCATTCTCGCAGGCAATTGCTGGAAATCCGCAACCGCTTGAAGCTTGGCATGGCGCGTTGCGCACAACATTCGCGCCAGCAGAACTTCCAGCACTCGAAGCACTCGTGACGGAAGCGGCTGGCGGAACGAAGTCGCCGTGGGATGATGCGTTCCTCTCCGAGTTCGCACTGCTAGATCTATCGAGCAGGGCTCGTGGGATCACAATGATCGAGTCGGTTGTGGCTTCTCCCGAACTCGCGAACTCACCGATGATACTCGCGCAACTTTACGACCGCCTCGGTGGTGCCTACTTCATGCGCAAGGGCGAGGGCGACTGCGGGCGCGCAATTGGTATGTTTGAGAAGGCACTCGAACTTGCCCCGAATGCGGATCAAGTGCTGAACAACTATGCGTACCTTATGAACGAGTGTTTAGGAGATCCGAAGAAGGGACTTCCTGCGGCTCGCCGCGCAGTGCAGATGCAACCGAGTCGCGTTGAATATCTGGACACGCTCGCCGTGCTCCTCATTGCAGCACGTGAACCTGACGAAGCGATCACGATTCTTGGCAGAGCTGCGGGCATCAAGCCACTCGCATCGGCATCATTGCATCTCGCGCAGGCGTACGAACTGAAAGGCAAGCCCGCGGATGCGAAACTCGCGTTGCAACGAGCGCGAGAACTCAACCCCGATCCAGAACTCTTGGCGGAAATCAATGCATTCGCGAAGAAGCTTGGCTCGTAGGGGTGAATAGATCGAGACTTCGCTCAAGGCGACTGCCTTCTCTGCACGATGCAACTGACCGAGAATCTATATGACCGCAGCGCCCTCTAGACCTACTGATGCACGACAACCTTCGAACCGCCCGCGGAATTCGCAGGCGACTGTCGCTGCGCCTCGCATCGATCCAGTACGCATCCTCAGGCAGCATCTTTGGACGTTTGTCATCACTCTGTTTGTCGGGCTCGGGCTCGGAGCAATCGCGCAGGTTGTCCTCTCGATGGTCTATCCGCTCTATTGGGCCAACGTGCTCTTTGAACTTCGCGCTCCACCAGAAGAGGTCGGCGACGTCATTGTTCGCGACGATCGCACTGAAGAGGCGGTTGAACGTCTTGGCCAAACGGAAGCTGCGCGCATCTTGTCGCGGCAATTGCTGGAGAAGGCCGTGTCGAATCGCGACATCGAGCAAACGACCTGGAGTCAAGGGTACCGAGACGAGAACGGGCGTTTCGTTGTCGCGGATGCTGTGGATGATCTCGAAGATGAATTGAGTGCTGGTCACAAGCGCCGTACCGCGTACTTTGAACTCTCTTGGTCAACGCATGTCGCAGGCGACGTTCCTGTCGTGCTCAATCGCATCGCAGAGACCTACACCGCCGAAGAGGGTCGACGCGAAGAGGAGCGATTCGTTAAGAACCGTGGCGCGTTCAAGAAGCAACTTGAGCAGATGGAAACTGAACTCAATGATCTCGACACTCAGATCGCGACGTTCATTTCGTCGCGCAACATGACATCGTTGAACGATGATCGCAACGACATGTTGTTGATGCTCGAAGACACGTCTCGTCAGATCAACGAGTCGAAGAATTTTCTCACGCTCTCGGAAACCCGCCGACAGCAGACGCATGACAAGATGGACGGAAGGCTCGAGCCATCGGCGGACGACATTCGAAGCGCAGAGCAAGACCCTCAACTTGCCGACATGAATCGGTCGGTCAATTTCTTGGTCGTCGCCGTGGAGACTGTCAAGCGGAAGTTTGGCGAGAATCATCCTGCCGTGATCAGTGCCGACCGTGAGGCGAACGCGGGAGTGCAAGAACGTGACGCGCTCGTGCGCCGCATTCTGCAGCGCAATCTCGCCGCAGATTTCAAGGAGTATTCTGATCAATCGGAGAGTTACACAACGCTGTTGGACAAGTTTCAAACGGAATTCACGGCGCAGCAGACCCGCATGAAGGAGTTCGCATCCGCACTCTCTTCCGTGAAGCAACTCCAGGATCGACGCGGGCGGCTTGTGGAGCAACGATCGAAGCAAGTCGAGATCATCGGTAGCATCGATCAGCTGAAGGCGCGCGACGATGCGCGTCGCGTCACGATTTCACAATCTGCGGTGACGCCTCGTATTCTCGCGTTCCCGAAGTGGAAGCTGATGCTTCCACTCGGCGCGGCCATCGCGCTCGGCGCGGTCGCAGGAATCATCTTCCTGCGTGAGTTCCTTGATCAACGCGTGCGTTACGCATCGGATCTCTTAGGTATTCCGAACTTGCGACTCTTGGGCATGGTGCCCGATCTCTCTGAAGATCCACTCTCGCCTGAGAAGGTCGAGCGTGTTGTGCGCGAATCGCCACGCAGCGTGCTTGCCGAAAGCTGCCGACAGATTGCTGGCCAGGTCTTCAAACAGATGGACGCTGCGGGATTGAAAACGCTGCTCTGCATGAGTGGACTTCCCGAGGCGGGCACAACATGCCTTGTGACAAATCTTGCGGAGAGTGGCGCGGCTGCAGGGCGCAAGGTGCTCGTGGTCGACGCGAACTTCCGTCGCAGTCATCTTGCCGCAGCGATGGGTCTCGAACCTGATGCAGTTGGACTCGGCGACTTCCTCAGGGGCGGTGCTGGCTTTGGCTCCATCATTCGATCTGCAGGCGAGGGTGTGGATTGCGTGGGCGCGGGTACGCCTGAGACTCGCGTCTATGAACTTCTCGGCACGCCGCAGATGACTTCATTCCTCGCGCAAGCTTCGGCGCAGTACGACATCGTGATCGTTGATGCTCCGCCTGCGGTCGTCGCCGCGGATGGCGCGACGATCGCGAATCAAGTGGGTGGCGCACTCATTGTCGCGCGCGCATTCCAAGAGCAGCGCGGGCTTGTGGCGCGCATGGCGGCTCAACTGACAGAGACCAAGGCGCAAGTCATTGGTGTCGTGTTGAGTCGTCCGATCAACACCGCTGGCGGATACTTCAGGAAGAACTTTGAGACGATGGCGAAGTACGGTGGCGCGTAGCATCGCCGCGTTTCCAGAGCGCAGAGATTTTTGTGAGTACTGCCGATGACGCACACACCTAGAGAGCGAGTCCTGATCACCGGCGGCGGTGGATTCATTGGCTCTCATCTTGCGGAGCATCTGCTCGCGCTCGGCGCAGCCGTGACAGTGATCGACAACTTTTCAACAGGTCGCCGTTCGAATCTTGCGCGCATTGAAGCGCATGCGGAATGGCAGACACGTTTTCGATTGATCGAAGGCGATCTTTCTGCGCAACTCCCTGCACTTGATCCGCACAACTTTGATGTGATCTATCACCTCGCAGCAGCGGTGGGCGTGCGACTCGTTGTGGAACGACCGATTCATACGATCGAAACGAATGTGGAGCAGGCCAGCGCACTGCTTCGATTTGCCGCGCGTGGCGGCTGTCGCACGCTGATGGCTTCGACGAGTGAGGTCTACGGTAAGGGTCTTCGCACACCGATGTGCGAAGACGATGACGTGATCTATGGTCCAACAACATTGACGCGTTGGTCCTACGCAGCGTCGAAGGCGATCGACGAATATCTCGCGCTCGCGTATCACCGCGAACACGCACTCCCTGCGTACATCGTGCGTTTCTTCAATACCGTTGGTCCGCGTCAAGTTGGCGAGTACGGCATGGTGTTGCCTCGCTTCGTACAAGCGGCGTTGCTGGGGATGGATCTTGAAGTGCATGGCGACGGGATGCAGTCGCGATGTTTCTGCGACGCACGCGATGTCGTGCTTGCACTTCCGAAATTGCTCGCACGACCAGAGTGCGCAGGGCGCGTCTTCAACATTGGCAACGACACGCAGATTTCAATCCTTGAACTCGCACAGCGCGTGATTGCCGTGCTTGGATCGCGTTCTGGCGTGCGCTTGGTTCCCTACGCGCAGGCATTTGCGCACGGATTTGACGATCTCCTTGTGCGTCAACCCGATCTCACACGCGTGCGAGCGGCGATAGGTTTCGCGCCCACGATTTCGCTCGACCAAACGATTCGTGATCTCGCTGCAGAACTTCGCCCAAGTTTGCACGCGCCTGCTGACACGCGAGGCGCATCATGCAGTTGATTCCAGGAAACACATTGCAAGTTCCTTCCGCGATCGAAAACTTTCCCGTGGGGGGAAGTTTCGCTGCAGGCGCGCATGCCGCGCTCGAATTGCTGAATGGATACGCGCTCGTGTTTGCCGTTGCGTTTGTCGTGACGTTGATTGCGACACCCATCGTTCGCAAGAGCGCGATCGCACTCGACATCATCGATCATCCGAACGAGAGTCGCAAGGAACACAAATTTCCGATCGCGTATCTCGGCGGATTCGCCGTCTTCCTCGGCATCGTGGTCGCGCTTGGCTCGAGTTACCTCATCGTCGATGGTCCTGCGGGCTTGCTCGGCCCTGTGCCGATCTCAGTGCTCATCGGCATTCTCGCAATTACGTTCACGGGGCTCGCGGATGACATTTGGAAGTGCGATCCGCGATTGAAAATCGCAGGACAGCTTGTCGCTGCAGCCGCGCTCGCGATTGAAGATGTCGGCACGCGTGTTGCAGAAGGCGCGCTCTTTCCGATCTTCGGTGAACCGCAAACAGTACTCTTCAACTTGCTCGGCATGGCTGTTGCGAGCAGTGATGTCTACTACTGGACGGGCACTGCGCTCATCGCGATATTTGTGCTTGGCGGATGCAACGCTGCGAATCTCATTGATGGACTTGATGGATTGTTGACCGGGACGAGCGCGATCATGGCGACCGGTCTTCTCGTGCTCTGCGTGTTTATGGCAGCGCAAGGAGTTGAAGGCGATCCATTCGAATCGCTCGCGGGTGCGCGCATCGTGTTGTGCCTCGCGCTGCTTGGAGGCATGCTCGGATTCTTGCCGTGGAATTTCAATCCAGCGATCATCTTTCTGGGCGACTGCGGAAGTTTGCTGATCGGATATCTCTTCGTCGTTATTATTCTGATGCTTGGCGAACGCGGTGACACGCACCTCGTCGCGGCGGGATTGATCATCTTCGCGCTTCCGATTATGGACACTGCGCTTGCGATTGTGCGGCGCAAACTTGCGGGCGTGCCGATGTCGGCGCCCGATGCGAATCACATTCACCATCTGCTGAAGCGTGCATTCAACGGCAATGTGAAGCTTGCCGTCTTGACGCTCTACTTAGTCGCGTTCGCCTTCGCGCTGCTTGGCGTGACGTTGGGCGCGCTCGCGATCGATCATGTCGTTCGACTTCGCGTCGTATACGCCGTCATCATCGTGCTCTTTGGTGGCTTCGGCGCGTTTGCATTGAAGATTGCGCTTCGGAGTCGATGGGAAACGGATTTCGCGTCGCAGCCCAAAATTGCTGTCGAGTCAAATCAACCTGTCGCAGCGGCAGTTTCCTCGCCGCAGCAGGAATCGTGACCACAACGACAGATGCATCTGGTCATATCCCTGTTCTGCTTGAACAGGTGCTGAAGTCACTTCGACCCAATCTTGGTGATGTGTTTGTCGATTGCACCGCCGGTCGCGGTGGTCATGCGGCAGCAATCGCCAAACAGCTCGGCCCAAACGGCACCGTTGTGCTCATCGATCTCGATCGCGCGAACCTCGACTACGCGAGCGAGAGGGTCGAGGTCGAGTCGGGCATCAAGCCGATTGCGATGCACGGAAGTTTCAGCTCGGTCGGTCGAGAACTTGAAGCACGCTCGCTTCGCGCGGACCTCGTGCTCGCCGACCTCGGGTTCGCCTCCAATCAGATGGACGACCCGCTGCGTGGGATGAGCTTCACCCACGATGCGCCGCTCGACATGCGACTTAATTGCTCGGTGGGGCAGACCGCAGCACAGTTCCTCGAGCGGCTCAGCGAGCGTGATCTCGCGAACATCCTTTTTGAACTCGGCGAAGAGCCATTTTCTCGGCGGATTGCAGCGAAGATTGTCGAGTCTCGCGCACGAACGCCGATCACATCGACGACGCAACTGGCGGATCTCGTTCGTGAGGCATATGGCTCAAGGGCGCGAACTTCGAGGATGCATCCAGCGACGCGAACCTTCATGGCTTTGCGTATCGCAGTGAACGATGAACTCGGTGCGCTTCGTGCGTTTCTCGAGCAACTCGCCCTCGCTGCGATCCGCGCGCATGAAGGCAAGCCCACCTGGATGAATCTCGGAGCGCGCGCCGCAGTGATTGGGTTTCATAGCCTCGAAGATCGCATGGTGAAACGCCTGTTCGTCGAACTCTCGCAGCGGAACATCTTCCGTCTCGAGGGAAAGCAACCGATGGTCGCATCGGAAGCAGAGCTCGCGGAAAATCCGCGTGCTCGTTCAGCAAAACTCCGGACAGCCATGGTCGGTCGTCCGGATTGAGAGTGGCATCAAGCGCAGCACACACTGCGTGGACCGCACTGCAAGGACGCATGGCATGACACGCGAGAACAAGCTGGCACTCATCATCGGTTTCGGATTCCTCCTCTTTGTTGGGATTCTCGTGTCGGACCATATGTCCGCGCGCTCGGGTCCCGCATCTGTGCCGATCGCTTTGCGTTCGAAGGAGCCCACGGGATTGCCGCGCGAACCAGAAGCGCCGCGCGAATTCGGTCGCGAGAATCTTCCGCTTCCGCAGACGATGCCTCAGTTCAAAGACACACGCATCGTGCGCGTGCAGCCACCGCTGCAGATTGAACAACCGCAAGTTGTCGCGGAGATCTTCATCGAACCCACGGCGCTGCCCACACCCAAGCAACGCGTGCACGTCATCGCGAAGGGCGAGACGCTCGGCGTTGTGTCGCGGAAGTACTACAACACGACGCGATACGCCGCGCAGCTTGAAGCGCTCAATGGCGTGAAGTCGAGCGCGTTGAAGATCGGTCAAGAGATTTCGATTCCACCGCTCGACGTGATCGATCCTTCGAAGGCAGTTGCCGCGATGCCGATCATCGATCAAGGTGGCAACTACGCATTCCCTATCGATCCGCAAAACATGCAAGCGGCGGGCGAGCAGCAGCAGCAAGCCGCTGCGTTCCGCACCGTCACACTGAGCAAAGGCCAGACGCTGTATGAAATCGCCAAGCGCGAACTCGGTTCGGGCGCGCGCTGGGGCGAGATCACGCAAGCGGATGGTGATCGCATCAACAATCCAAACGCAGTGCGTGCGGGCGCTTCACTGCGCGTTCCCAACAACTAAGTCCCGCGCGACGCGCTCGTGCACACGCCGAGGATGGCGAACATGTTTGCAAAGATCTGCATCATCATTCTGGTGCTTGGCGCGACCGCGGGTGCGTTGCTCGTCAATCGACAGCAGCGCGTTGACGCGGCGGCGGAAATCAGTCGCATGCATTTCAAATTGCATCGCCATGAACGCGCCGCGAGTCGGCTGCGCGCTGAGATCGCAACGGCTGTGCGCCCCGATCAAGTACGCGCACTCTTGACGAGTGGCGGAGAAAAGTGGGAGCCCATTCTCTATCGCTACAACCCAGCGAAGGCAGTGCGGCTCATCGACGATGAAACCATCGCGCAGGACATCGAAGACCACGGGAGATTGGGCGGATGACATCAATCACACCAACCACGCGCGCCACCGCAACTACGCGCGCGACCACGATTGCCTTCTGGTCGCGCATCGCGACATGGTCGATCGCGGGCTCACTGATCTTGACCGGCGCGCGTGTGCAGTGGTTGAAATCCAATCCATCGGAAATGCTCGCAGCTTCGATGGTTCGCAAGAACGGAACCAGCGTGCACGAACGCACGCTCGCGGAGCCATTCCCGCGAGGCACGATCTTCGATCGACGCGGTCAGGTTGTTGCGACAGACACGACCGGGTGGTTCGTCTACTGCGATCCTAAAGTGGTGTATCGAGAAGCACAAGAAGCGCTCGAACTCTGGACGCGCGCGAGTGAGACGAAAAAAGCAGCGATGGAAGCGAAGGGGATCGAGCCACCGTCGCTTGATCCATTCGGAGATCTTGCGGCACGCGTTGCGACGGCGACGGGTACGCATCAAGCCGACGTGCTTGCAGAAATCACGCAGCGCACGAATCCTGAACTGCAGGTCTTGCAGCAGGAACTTTCAGCAGAGCAGTGGGCGAAGTTTCCTCGCTACATCGTGCTCGCATCCGAGTTGAATGACGCGCAAGTCGATGCGTTGCGCAGCGCGAAAGTTCCTGGCGCAGTGCTTTCACCGCGTCCCGTGCGCACGTATCCATACGGCGTACTTGCTGCACCGATCATCGGCAAGGTCGGCACGGATCACAAGGGACTCTCAGGCTACGAGTCTCGCGCGGAGAAGACGCTCGCACCCACGAACGGTCGCGTCACCTATCTCTGCGACAATCGCGGGCAGGTCATTTCAATTCCCGAGCATGGATTGCAAGTTGGTGCAGAGGGCGATGATGTTGTCCTCTCGATCGACATGGTGATTCAAGAAATCGCCGAGCGTGAATTGCGCGCGACTGTCGATGCAGCGAATGCATCGGGCGGTCGATGCATCGTGCTCGACACGGAGACGGGCGAGATTCTCGCAGCGTGCGACACGATTCGTCATGAGACTGGTCGAACTCCAATCACCACCGATCCAGGTGCGAAGATCGACGCGTCACTCGCGCGCATGCGTTGGGTGACGGATCCATTTGAACCAGGCTCGATCTTCAAACCATTCGTGTGGGCGTGGGCGGTGCAGGGCGGATTCGCAAAGCCGAACGAAACGATTCGACTTCCTGAAGGTCCACTCACGCTGACGGATGGTCGAGCGAAGCGCACGATTCACGAAGCGCACAAGTCGAGTTACGGCACGAAAACATGGGAAAACGTGCTGGTCAAGAGCGTGAACGCAGGCATGGCGACAGTCGCGCTGCGTATGTCCACGCAAGAGATGAAGGACATGCTGTCGGGATTCGGATTCGGTCACAAGACCGACGTTGGAATTCCCGGCGAGACTGCAGGACAACTTCCGCCGCGCGATGAATGGTCGAATCGCACGCGCGCGCAGACATCGGTCGCGTTCGGTCAAGGCGTGAGCGTCTCGGCGTTGCAACTGGTGCACGCGTTCAGTGCGTTCTGTCGCGATGGCTCGATGGTTCCGATGCGCATGCTCGTCGGTGCGCGATCGAGTGCAGTACCGATTCCTGTGTTGACGGAACCTGTCGTGATGGTTTCGCGCGAAGCAATGGAGAAGGTCATCACCGAAGGAACCGGCAGGCGACTCAAGCCGATTCTGCATTACCGAGGCTTCGGTAAGTCAGGCACCGCGCAACTCGCGGCACCGAAGGGTGGCTACTACGCCGATCGTTACATGTCGAGCTTCTTGCTCGGCGCACCGTACGACCAACCGAAGCTCGCAATTCTCGTCACCATCGAAGACCCCGACAAAAAGAAACTCGGCGATGGAGTTGGTGGTGGCGCGCTCGCTGGTCCATGCGCCGCGAAGATCATGAACGGCGCCCTCGAATACATCGGCGTGCCCCACGGTCTCGATCTTCCGTATGACCCAAAGTCACGCATCGCGAGTGTGGACTAACAGCTCTTCTGAGACTCGCGCAACGTTGTGTCAAACTCCGAGGAGCAGTCGCTCTGGATGTTCGATGCAATCTTTGATGTGCTTGAGGAAGCCGACGCTCTCGGCGCCATCGATGATGCGATGGTCGTAGCTGAGTGCGATGTACATCATGGGGCGCAGTGCGATTTGACCGGGGTTGTTTGGATCTTCGACGGCGCGCTTCTTGATGCCGTGCATGCCGAGAATTGCTGACTGCGGGGGGTTGAGAATGGGCGTTGCCAGCAGTGACCCGTAGACGCCACCGTTACTCACAGTGAACGTGCCGCCGGTCATTTCATCCACCGTCAACTTGCCATCGCGCGCGCGTAGTGCGAAATCGCGGATTGCGTTCTCAATCTGCGCAAAGGACATGGTCTCCGCGTTGCGGAGCACAGGCACGACGAGTCCGCGATCCGTGCCCACAGCAACACTGACGTCGCAGAAATCGTGATACTCAAACTCATCGCCGATGATGTACGCGTTCACGCGCGGATACTTCTGCAGCGCGCTCACGGCGGCCTTCACAAAGAAGCTCATAAAGCCCAGAGACACATAATGCTGCTTCTCGAATGCTTCCTTGTTGTTGGTGCGCAGTCGCATGACTTCGGTCATGTCAATTTCATTGAAGGTCGTGAGCGTGGCTGTTGTCTGCTGACTCTGCAGCAAGCGCTCTGCGATCTTCACGCGAATCTTCGGCATCTTTTCGCGGCGAGCACCGCGTGCGTCACTCGACGCGCGTGTTGCGGGCGTTGCAGTGGCGGGCATCGTTGCGATCGTTGACTTCGCAACGGGCTTTGCCTCAGTCGTACTCGCGGTTGCTGCAAGCACATCATTCTTCATCACGCGTCCTGCAGTGCCTGATCCTTGCACCGCTGCGAGATCAACGCCCTTTTCAGCGGCGACTTTCTTGGCAACACCAGACGCGCGCACGCTGTCGGTTGTCGCAATTGCTGCGGGAATCGAAGCCGACGCGGCACTGCCTGCAGGCTTCGATGCGTTCGTATCGACAGCGCCTACTGCAGCGCCAACTTTCACGCCTTCGCCCGCCATCTGCAGAATCTTGAGCGAGCCCGATGCTGGCGCGCGAAGTTCAAGCGTTGCTTTGTCGCTCTCGATCTCCGCGAGCAAATCGTCCTTCTCAATCCAGGCGCCGTCCGCCTTCTTCCACGCACCAAGGGTGACTTCCGTGATGGATTCGCCGGGACTCGGAATGGTGATGTCAACAGTCATGGGTGTAATCTCGAAAAGGTGCGTCTGACGCGCGCGAACTATTTAGTGTGTCGAACCCTTGCTCGAACTTGAAGAAGTGGACGCGCTCTGCTTGGATGCGCCCACGGCTTCAACCAGAATCTTCTCTTGTTCAATCATGTGCATGCGATGCGAACCGCCCGAGGGGGTGGGCGAATCACTACGACCGATGAACTCGAGTTTCAGCGACATATGCTCGCGGAAGATCGTCTCGATGAAGCGATACGCACCATTGTTCCGTGGCTCTTCTTGCACCCAGATGAATCGCTTCGCGTTGGGGTACATCGCGAGCGTCTTCTGCACGGCAGTTTCTGGGAATGGATAGAACTGTTCGAGCCGCACGAGCGCGGTGCCCGTCTGTCCGCTCTTCTCGCGTTGCAGTGCGAGCTGATGCCACATGCTTCCCGAACAAAGCACGACGCGCTGCACCGAAGACGCATCCGTGATGGTCGGGTCATGCAAGACCGTGTGGAAGCGGCCCTTCGTGAACGCATCCACGCGACTCTCCGCACTCTTGGAGCGCAGCATCGACTTTGGCGTGAGCACGATGAGCGGCTTGCGGAACGGTTGCTTCACCTGTCGACGAACGAGATGGAACATCTGCGCCGCAGTCGAAGGCTGGCAGACAATCATGTTGTCGTCTGCGCACATCTGTAGGAATCGTTCGACACGGCAAGAGCTGTGCTCAGGGCCGAGTCCTTCATAGCCGTGCGGCAAGAAGAGCACGAGTCCGCTGGATCGATACCACTTCTTCTCGGCGCTCGCGATGAATTGATCGATGATGACTTGCGCGCCATTGACGAAGTCGCCGAACTGCGCTTCCCAAATGACAAGCATCTTTGGATCGCCGAGCGAATACCCGTATTCGAAACCGAGCACCGCTTGTTCAATGAGCGGAGAGTTGTGCACGCAGAAACGCGCTTGACCTTCCGCAAGTTCATTGAGCGAAAGGTAGCTCGTGCCTGTCTCCTGACAATGCACTACCGCGTGTCGATGGCTGAAGGTGCCGCGCTGCACATCTTCGCCGCTGAGGCGAATCGGATGACCTTCGGTGAGCAGCGTCGCGTACGCGAGCAACTCCGCAGTCGGCCAATCAATGGTGCCACTCGCAACGGATTGCGTGCGCGATTCAAGCAGACGTTGCACGACCTTGTGGAGCTTCGCGCCTTCTGGTGTTGCGCCAAGTTTGCCCGCGAGCAACGCGAGTTGCGTTTCGGAAACAGCGGTGTCGATCGGATCATGCGTGTACGCACGCGTGAGTCCACTCCACAACGATTGATACGGATCAATGATCGGAATGATCGTCTCTTGCTTCGCGCGCGTCTGCGCTTCATCGAGCCGACGGATGTAGTCCGTCTGAAAAGTCTCGAGCTCCTTCGCAGGCGCGACGCCTTGCGCAACGAGTGCTTCGCGGAACTTCGTCGAGATGCTCTTCTGCTTCTTCACACGCGAGTACAACATCGGTTGCGTGAACGTCGGCTCGTCGGCTTCGTTGTGTCCGTACTTGCGGAAGCACCAGAGATCGATGATCGCGTCCGTGCCAAATGTTTGTCGCCATTCAATCGCAAGCCGCGCGATCCACGCGCACGCATCAGGGTCATCGCCATTCACATGGAAGACGGGGACACTGAAACCCTTGGCGATGTCTGTGCAGTAGCGACCGCTGAAACTGTCCGACTGTTCCGTCGTGAATCCAACTTGATTGTTCACGATGAGGTGAATCGCACCGCCGACGGTGTAGCCGTCGAGTCGCATCATGTTCAAGCACTCCGGAATCACGCCTTGGCCTGCAAATGCAGCGTCGCCGTGCATGACGAGTGGAACAACTTTTTTGCGATCGGTGTCGTTGTGCAACCGTTGCTTGCCGCGCGTGCGACCGAGCACGATCGCTGCGACAAAGGCAAGGTGCGAAGGATTGGGCGAAAGCGTGAGACGAACTTTTTGCCCGGATTGCGTCGCGCGATCGGTGGAGTAGCCCGAGTGATACTTCACATCACCCGCGCAATTGAGGAAACCTTCTTCCCAACTCTCGTCAAACTCCGTAAACAATCGCTCTGGCGCTTTGTCCATCACATTGATGAGGACATTGAGTCGACCACGATGCGACATGCCGAATGCAAACTCAGTGATGCCGAGTGCAGGTGCAGCTTCAATGATCGTGTCGAGCATCGGCAGCAGACTCTCGCCGCCTTCGATGCCGAATCGCTTCTTGCCGACATAACGCGTCGCGAGAAACTCTTCGAACGCGGTCGCTTCGATCAACTTCTTCGCCACGCGTGTGCGCTGCTCTGCCGAGAGCTTCGGCTTGTTGCGGCACAATTCCATCCGTCGCTCGAGCCACGCGCGTTGCGTGGGATCCTCGATGTACATGTACTCCACACCGATGGAACTGCAATAGGTCTCTTCGAGGAACGCAATCACTTCGCCAACGGTGGAAGGATTTGGTAACGGCAGCGTGTCGACACGCACCGCGGTGGCAAGATCCGCATCGTCAATGCCGAACGCCTCAAGCGTGAGCTGCGCAGGAAACGGTCGCGCCGTGCCGAGCGGATCGAGCGAGGCAGCAAGATGACCCCAGCTGCGGTACTGCTCGATGAGCCGATCGATTTTGCGCTCGAGCGGCGTTGCAGCGGAAATCGCCGGCATCGCGGCGGGCACGCCCGCGAAACTCGGAGCCGCGGTTGCGCCCGCATCCGTGGACACAGGCTGCGCAAGTCCAAGTTCAAAGCCGCAAAAAAAATCGCGCCATTCAGCAGCAACCGACTCGGGGTTGCTTTGCCATTGGGCGAAGAGCGATTCGACATATTCACCCTGCCAACCGTTGACGGAAGACGAGGGGCGTTCGGACGACATCGACATGAAAACTCCTACAGATTGAACCCTGCGACAACAGCCGCAAGCGGGGTCAATGAGTGTAGAGCCTCAAGCCACCTCGCATCGCCGAATCGTCGCGGCGGAGAGATTCCGTTCCGAAGGTAAAAGACGCAGTCGCGCGGACCACCTCAGGGGCGATTCGTGCGGCTGCAATTTGGTGGCATTCTGAGCCGCGAGCGAAGACTCGACAGATCGATCGGTTTCGACGGCGTTCCTGAAGACTCTGAGGTATCCGAGGCAGCCGAGGTTCCGCCGGCTCTGATGCCAGGGGTCGGCGTTCTGGGGATTCGCAGCGCCGATGTTCCGTGTTTCCATGTTGACCGCAACGCTGTTCGGGCGTGTGATTGCCATCGTTACTGCTGCGAGGCGAACCGCCGCGTGGTCACCGTTGTCTTTGGCGCTCCAAGTGAACGGCCATCGCGATTGGTGGGCGGTTGTTGTTGAGCTGGCCATGCGTTTTTCTAGCGCTTGCGCTTCTCGCAACTTTGCAAGATCACATTGCAAATGTCGCAGAAGAATGTTGTTACTCGACAAAGGCTAAGACTGTCACGTCGATCATTTTTGTCTTGGATTGCATCGCGCTTAACTCACCGGATCGACGTCGACCGAGAGGCGTTCGCCGAGGGGTAAGAGGTCTGCGGAGCGCGCTGCGGCGAGGATGCGTGAGATCTCTACTGCTGAGTCGTGGAGCAATTCGATCTCGAATCGATAGAAACCCGCCACTCGGGAGAGTCGCGCTGGTTGCGGTCCGCGCACCTCGGCGGATTGTGGGTTTGTTGCAGCGATCGCTTGGATTGCGTGCGCGAGAGTCTCCGCGTTTTCTCGCGCGATGGCTTCGCTCGCGTCGCGAATCGTGAGCCGAGCAAGTCGACGCGCGGGCGGTAATCCGAATTCGCGTCGGTCCTGAAGTTCTTGGCTGGCGAAGGTTTCAAAGTCATGCGCCGCTGCTAATCGAATCGCAGGATTGTCGGGATAAAAAGTTTGCACGATTGCGCGACCGGCAGTGCCACCGCGGCCGCATCGACCTGATACCTGGCTCACGAGTTGGAAAGTCCGCTCGCCCGCGCGGAAGTCTGGCAGTGAGAGCGCGGTGTCCGCGCTGATCACGCCGACGAGCCGAACATTCGGGAAATCAAGCCCTTTTGCGATCATCTGCGTGCCCATTAGCACGCGAATCTCCCCTGAAGCAAATCGCCCAAGGCAGTTGTGAAAATGTTTCGCGGTCTGCATCGTGTCACCATCCACACGGACGAGACTCTTGTTCTCTTCAAGCATCGGGAAGAGTCTGAGCAACTCTTCTTCGACGCGCTGCGTGCCGAGCCCGAACACCGTCACTGTCTTGCCGCACTGCGGACAGTTTCGAGGCAACTGTTGTTCTGCTTGGCAGTGATGACAGCGCACCCATTGCAAACTCGCGATGCGATCTTGATGACAGATCATGCCCGCGTCGCACTCGCTGCATTGCGCCGTCCAACCACATCGCTGATCTGCGCACGCGATGTAGTTTGCATAGCCGCGACGATTGAGCAGCAGCAACACCTGTCCTTGCGCGTCGAGCGTTTCTCGCATGCCGCGCTCGAGCATCGGTCCGATGAGATGCACCTTGTTGTCACGAAACTGCCTACGTTCTGAGGCAAAATCGACGATCGTCACCTTCGGCACACAGAGCCCTGGCGCGCGCTCAGGCAATCGATGGAGCGCGCTGCTCTTGCGCACGGTCGCGTTCCACCAGGATTCGAGGGAAGGCGTCGCACTGCCGAGCACGACAGGACAACGCGCAAGTTGCGCTCGGCGAATCGCACAATCGCGACCGTGATAGCGCGGCGCGGAATCTTGTTTGTAGCTCGTTTCGTGTTCTTCATCGACGATGACGAGCCCGAGCGTTCCATCCGGAACAGGCGCGAACACCGCACTGCGCGCGCCGACGATGACGTCTGCTGCACCGTCACTTGCAAGCGACCACATGAGATTGCGTTGACTTGCGGTGAGCCCTGAATGCAAGATCGCGACGCGTGAATCGGGAAAGCGCGCAATGATGCGACCAGCGGTTTGCGGTGTGAGCGCGATTTCAGGCACGAGCAAAAGTGCCTTCTTTCCTCGTGCTAAACAGCGCTGGATGAGGCGAATGTAAACCTCGGTCTTGCCCGATCCCGTGACGCCAAAGAGCAAGTGTTGCGCGAAGGTGTCAAAGGTTGTCGCGATGCGATCCACCGCTTCGCGCTGCGTTGTCGTGGGTTCAACTGCAGCTACCGAACCCACTGCGGACATGCTCCACTCTGCTTCGATCGTGCTGCGTTTACTTGTGCGAAGACAACCGAGTTCAGCAAGTCGCTTCAGTGTTGCGGCGCTTGAGAGTCCTGTCGCACGGAGCACCGCCGCTTGCTCTGCGGGCAATTCCATCACGCGGATGGCGTCGAGCACTTCGCGTTGACGCTTCGTGAGTTTGGGTGGCGTTGCGTCGACTTCGACTTCTGCTAATCCGTAGAACACGCGCGTGATGCGTCCCACTTGCTTGCGTACCGCGCTTGGAAGAATGCCCGCGAGCGTCATGCCGATCGGGCAGGCGTAGTAGCCGCTGATCCAACGGGCGAGCGCGAGTAACTCGCTCGGCAGAACCGCTTCGGATACATCCTGCGCGAGAAGGAACTTCAGTTTCGCAGGGTTACAGCCGAGCGTGGTGAGTTCAGAAAGGTCCGCGCCTTTGCGGACGATCCACCCTGCGGTCGGCTGATCCCCGCGACCGAGCGGAACGAGGACGCGCGCGCCTTCGGGCAACATCGCGAGCCCAGTGGGAATGAGATAGGTGAGCCCTTCAGGCGCGCGATCGAACGCGCGTTCGACCGCAACAAGCGCGAAGCCAGCCGCCGCGGGAGCGTCGGTGGTTTGGTTCGCGAAAAGTGAGTCGGTGCGGAGAGGCATAATGAAGGAGTCGAACGGCGCGCGAGGATAGATGGAAGAGAGTTCGTCTGATTGGAGAACGCGCGAGAGAAGTCGCTCTATCATCGTCGCAATGCTCCCTGCGCGAACCGAGTCCAATTCAGGCACGATTCCAAAGATTCATGCACGCCTCGCACTCGAGGATGGAGCCGTTTTTCACGGCTTTGCGTTCGGCGGACTCTTGCGCGAGAGCGTTGAAGGCTCGGGCGAAGTTGTATTCAACACTTCGATGGTGGGCTATCAAGAGGCGTTGACCGATCTCTCCTACACCGGGCAGATCCTCACGATGACCGTGCCTGAAGTTGGAAACTATGGGATTTCCGCGACGGATCTCGAGAGTGCGCGACCGTGCGTCGCTGGCTTCGTCGTGCGCGAGCTCGTTGAGATTCCCTCAAATTACCGCAGTGTTGAAGGACTTTCCGACTGGCTGAAGCGGCACAAGATTCCCGCGATCACGGGAGTCGACACTCGCGCGCTTGTCCGTCGACTGCGCGTTGGAGGTGCGATGCGCGGCATCATGACGACCGATGCAAAGCCGACCGATCTCGAATTGGTCGCGCGCGCGAAGTCGATTCCATCGATGGCAGGCGCGAATCTCGCAGCGGCGGTGAGCCCAAAGAGCGGGGGAGAATGGACGGAGTCCTTGGGTGAATGGCGCCCTCGAGGCATTGAAGCAACGGCCGCAACACCGCGCTTCAAAGTTGTCGCGATCGATTGCGGCGCCAAGCGCAATATCTATCGTCATCTTTCCGCGCGCGGTTGCTCGGTGCACTTCCTCCCGCACACCGCAACCGCCTCTGAGATTCGCGCGCTAAGTCCTGATGGGCTCTTCATTTCGAACGGACCAGGCGATCCTGCAGTGGTCGAAACCGTCATTGCAACCCTGCGCGAGATCGCAGGCGAGGTTCCGACGTTCGGCATTTGCCTTGGACATCAGCTGCTTGCACTCGCACTTGGCGCGACCACCTGGAAGTTGAAGTTTGGTCATCGGGGCGCGAACCAACCCGTGCGAAACTTGCTGACGGGGCGCGTGGAAATCACGAGTCAGAATCACGGCTTCTGCGTGGATGAACCTTCGCTGACAGCGGTCGGGGGCGAAGTGACGCATCGCCACCTCAACGACAACACGTGCGCTGGCTTTAGGCACACCGCGAAGCCGATTTTCAGCGTGCAATATCACCCTGAAGCGAGCCCAGGACCGCACGATTCGACGTATCTGTTTGATTGCTTCATCGCAATCATGCAGAGTCGTAAGCCCGTGTCTCGCTCTGACATGGAGCGCTCGCAAGAAGCACTCGCAGCAGTCGGCGCGCTCGTTTAATCATGATTTGATCATGCGTTTGATCATGGCGCGGATCGCGCGGTTGATTGCACTTGTGCAACACTTCGATGCAGCGTCCTCCTTGCGAAGGATGGAGGGTGGTTGTACCTTGCGCCACCCCCTTATTGGCGCAGCACTCAAACGCTACGCGAACTGAGGAGTCTGTGCGTGTTGGTGAGTCGCATTTCGCGCCTTGCCAAGTGTGATTCGTTCCCCAGAAATGGTCTGACTTCAACGCTCCGTCTTCGACGCGAATGACTGCCGATTCGCGTGTTGAACGGAGAAGGTGAGTAGGAGAACTGCATGCAGCGATTCAAGATGTCCCCTTCGACGTTCATTGAGCCTGGCTCGAGCGGAAGCTCCGCAACGCGCTATTTCACAAGCCTCATGGTCGTCGCGCTCGTGGGATCCATCGCCCTGACGCGCGTCACTTCCGCTGGAGTGGCTTCGCAACTTTTCATTCAAGATCCTCCTCCAGTGGAGCCCGCGCCTGAGCCATCGGTGGAGCCAACCGTGGAACCAGTCGTTGAGCCAACGACTGAGCCAACCGATCCACCAGTGGATCCAGCTCCAAGTGAGCCAACACCAGAGCCAACACCAGAGCCAACACCAGAGCCAACACCAGAGCCAACACCAGAGCCAGCACCAGAGCCAGCACCAGAGCCAGCACCAGAGCCAACACCAGAGCCAACACCAGAGCCAACACCAGAGCCAGCGCCAGTTGTTGAACCGCCAGCACCAGTTGTTGAACCAGCACCAGTTGTTGAACCAGCGCCAGTTGTTGAACCAGCGCCAGTTGTTGAGCCACCAGCGCCAGTTGTTGAGCCACCAGCGCCAGTTGTTGAGCCACCAGCGCCAGTTGTTGAGCCACCAGCGCCCGTCGTTCCAGCAGGGCCAAGCGTCGACGAACTTCGCACAACAGCGCAGGCGTTCTCGTCGAAGTCCGATTGGAACAACGCGATCACTGCATGGAGTTCGGTGCAAGAAGCAGCTCCTGGCGATGCACAGTCGATTCAGATGATTGAGCAAGCGAAGGCGCAACTCGATCAGGCATCGCTGTTGAATCAGACGCAGAATGACCTCGGTCTTCTGCAGCAGCGCGCGCGCGTCACCGCAGACAACGCGATTGAACGCGCGAACCAATTGATCTCCGTCGGCGACTACAACACTGCGGAATCCGTGGTCGTTGGGGCGCGCGCGAGGCTCGACACCGCACGCAACATTCTTCCGCAACCTGAATACACCAAGCTCTCGACCGAGCTCGAGCGTTTGCTCGTGCAAGTTCAAGACGGTCGTATGGCGCAGAAGATGGTCGACGAAGATCGTCGGCGCAGCGAAGTGTCTTCCGAAGCAGCGAAGGCGCAAGCCCAAGCGATCGCGCAGCGTCACGCGCAGATCAACGCGCTCCTCATTCGTGTTCGTCAACTCCAACGCGAGTTCAACTACACGCAAGCGCTCGAAGCACTCGAGACTGCACTCCAACTCGATCCCAACAATCCTGCGGCGCTCGCGTTGCGCGATGCGATCAAGACGGCGAATTCTTATCGTCAGTACTCGGAGATTCAGGTTCGACGCAGCGAAGCGTACGGACAGTTCGAAGTCGACAATCTCGCAGCAACAGTTCCTCCGAAGTCATCGTTGCCGCGCCCGAAGGGCAAATCGCTCACAGGCGTGCTTGAGTATCCAGACAACTGGGTGCAGCTCTCGGAAATGCGCAAGCGCAATCAGGCTTCGGGCTTCCAAGAGACCGCGCAGAATCAAGCGACGATGAACCTTCTCTCGAGCCCAGTCTCGGTGAACTTCAGCAACAACGATGTTGCGTCTGTCTTCAATTACATGAAGGAGACGACGGGCGCCGATTTCTATCCAGACTGGAAGGCACTCGAAGCTTCGGGCATCAATCCAGAAGACACTGTGACACTTGAGCTTGCCAACATCCCTGGTGACGTTGCTCTCAAGCGCGTGCTCGAGCAGATGGGCGACGATCTCTCGCACCCAGATTTCTCGATCGAAGATGGCATCGTCGTCGTGAGCTCGACGGAAGCACTTCGCAAGAAGACTTTCCTCATCGTCTACGACATCCGAGATCTGCTTTTCGAAGTGCCCTACTTCGACAACGCTCCTGACTTCAACCTGAGCGCTGCGATGTCGCAAAGCGGCGGCGGCAGTGGCGGTGGTGGTGGAAGCGGCGGCGGTGGTAGTGGTGGCGGCGGTGGTGGATTCGGCGGCGGCGGTGGCGGCGGTGGTGGTGGCGGCGGCAGTGGTGGTGGCGGTGGTGGCGGTGGCCTCATCGGCGACCCTGAGGAAGATCCAGAGCGCAAGACCCGCGAAGAACTCATCCTTCAGATCAAGACGATCATTCAGGAAGAAGTGGATCCTGAAGGTTGGGTTGATGCAGGTGGCGACACCGGCAAGCTTCAAGAGCTCAACGGCAATCTCATCATCACGAACACCTCGCGAAATCATCGCGAAATCGAAAGTCTCCTCAGCCAGTTGCGCGCGATTCGTGCGCTGCAAATCAGCTACGAGACGCGTTTGCTTTCGGTCACCACGGAGTGGTTCGAGCAGGTGGGTATCGATCTCGATCTCTACTTCAACACAAACAATGACATGTGGAATCAGGCGCGCGCGGCCGATCCCAACTTCAACCTCAGTGATTTCTTCTTCCAAGGCCAAGGCCCTGGTAGTCCATTCCAGAACGGGCAGTTGAAGGATCCTGTGATCTTCGGCACGCTTGATGATGTGCCGGATTACTCGAACACGCCAGCGTCCGGCGCAGCGTTTGGCGTGCCGGATGCTGCAGGCACGGGCATCGAATATGTCTACGGTCCCGTGGGTTCGCCGATTCGACGACAAGAAGGCTGGGCGCCGATTGGCTTCTCGCAGAACTCGCTCGGACTCGATGAACGTCTCGCGGGTGCTGCTGTTGGCGCAGTCGGTCAGGCCGCGTTGCTCACGCCTGCAGGCTTCACACAGTTGTCGTACATGGATGACATCCAAGTCGACTTGCTGATCAAGGCGACGCAAGCGGATCAACGCAACGTGATGCTTTCGGCGCCACGACTTTCGCAATTCAACGGACAACGTTCGTGGATCACGATTGCGAAACAAGTCAGCTACATCTCAGGTCTCACTCCAGTGACGGGCGATTCTTCGGGCGCGTTCCAACCTGAGGTTGGTGTTGTGCAGGTCGGATTCGTGCTTGATCTCGAAGGCGTGATTTCTGCGGATCGCCGTTACGTCACGATGAACGTGAACTTCTCCGTGAGCGATGACCTTCACTTCCGCGATATTCCTGTGCAGGGCGCGGCGGGTGGTGGCGACATCGGTGGCGGTCGTGCATCGACCTTCACAGGCGTCATTCAGTTGCCTGAAATCAACGTGACATCAGTCGCGACGACAGCAAGTGTTCCTGATAAGGGCACGATGCTGCTCGGCGGTCAACGACGATTCAAGGAATTCGAAGTCGAGTCAGGTATTCCTGTGCTCTCGAAGATTCCAATCGTGAATCGATTCTTCACCAATCGCATCGATTCCGAAGAAGAGCTCTCGACGGTCATCTTGATTCGTCCAGAAATCGTGATCCAACAGGAGAACGAAGACGAACTCTTCCCAGGACTCAGCGAGCAGATTGGCTCCATGGGGGGCTGATGCGGGGCTGATGCGCCGTTGACGCGCGGCATAGAACAAGTTCATTCCCGAAGGCTCGTCGCAAGACGAGCCTTCGATGTTTTTGCCTTGCAGGCAGGGGATTGGTACGCTTCCCTCTTCGCTGGGTGTCGATCACCCGCAACTGTAGAGCGTCCTCCGCTGGAGCCATCCGATGCCCGTTTCGTTGCTGCAAATCCGTCGCCTTGAGGGCTCGATCCGCATCGAGTTCGTCGAGAAGAACATCCTCGATGAAGGCAACCTCCATCAGATCGAGCAGGAGATTCGAACTGCGATTGAGACGGAGAAGAATCCGCGCGTACTCATCTCTTTCAAGAACGTGGAACACATGTCCAGCGCCGCGCTTGGCACACTGCTCGCGTTGAAAGACAACATTGAGAAGAAGAGCGGCGAGTTGCGGCTGTCCAACATCGATCGTCGCATCTATGAGATGTTCGTCATCACGAAACTGAATCGACTCTTTTCAATTCACGAAAGCGTCGAGCAAGCAGCAGGCAGTTTCACCGCGAAGTAACGTCAGACCGATCGTGTTTGCTTCCTGAGCGCGAGGACTCAAGCCCCATGCACGCGGCGAAGGACATCCTCCATTTCGAACGCAGCTTCTACGGCTTGCGTCCTGGACTTGAAGAACTGCAAGAGGAGTTTGCGAGCGCGTTGGTGCAATTCGGATACGACGACGCGGCGGCGTTCGCGATTCGACTCGCGATCGAAGAAGCAGTCGTGAACGGATTTCGTCACGGCAACAAGGGCGACGCGACGAAACGCGTGCTCTTTCGAAGCAGCATCGCAAAGGATCGCATCGACATCGAAGTCTTCGATGAAGGCACAGGCTTCAATCCCGACACCGTGCCCGATCCAACGCAAGAAGAAAACCTCGAGATCCCCTCAGGTCGCGGCGTCATGCTCATGAAGGCATACATGAGCGAAGTCGAATACCTCGCGCCCGGCAACCACCTTCGCATGAGTTACGCGAAGCGGCATGATTGAGCGCTCGCGCGAAATTTGCCGCGCAGCGCGGACAAATTCCATCGCTCGCTTTCGACTCAGGCGCTGCGAGTGAATCGCAGACGCCTGAAATCGTGCGTGCGTAGTTGAGCGCTCGCGCGAAATTTGCCGCGCAGCGCGGACAAATTCCATCGCTCGCTTTCGACTCAGGCGCTGCGATGCATCGCAGACGCCTGAATTCATGCGTGCACTTCAGTCTTTCGTCCCCTCACCGACTCCGTCGGTCGTTGCGTGTGTGGTTGAGCGCGGGCTTGTCATTTGGGCGCTTTGCTGCTGATGTCGACTTCTTTGGAGAGTTCGATTGGGTAGGCGCCGAGTGCTGTTGCGGGAGTGATGAGGGTGTCGTTGCTGTTGAAGGTTGGTTCGTAGCGGTGCCATGGATGCCCGACGACCACGATCCAACCGCGCGCTTTGATCGTGTGTCGACCTGCGGACAGTGGCAATGTTGCCTTGAATGTCGTCTGTTCGATGGGAAGGACCCCGGCGGAATTCGCGCGCCAGAATGGATCGAGATCCGATCCGTCGATCGACCAATGCGCTGAGGGTGTCCATGCGCCATCATCAACATTGCAACCGCCGAAGACGAAGCGTTGTCGCAGATTGGATCCGAAGAGATTGCTTCCGAAGTGCACTTCCACAAGCGCGTCGACGCTTGCGTCTTGCACCGTCAGTGACAGCGTTGGTTCTACCGTCGCGCGCGCGGCGTCTTCTGCAATGGATGCGGGAAGTACGCCTGTGGCGAGGTTGTGTGCGAGGAAGTCAAACGCATAAACCTCTTTGTCCAACGTTTCCCGCGCGATCTCGATGAGTGTCTTCGCGGCACTCAGCGTTTCCGTGGGGGTGAGTTTGGTTCGACTGAGATCATTGAAAAACATAGGCGGCGCGCGGTGCGTCCAAGAAGCGATTGTCAGTTGCGCCGAGGTCGGGAGGAACTTGATCAGAAGGCTCGAGCTCATGCAGATTCCCGGCAACATCACGGCGCCGAGCAGCCATAGGATTGGCCTCCAGGAAAAAACAGGCGCGCGCGTTGTGTTTTCGAACTTCGTGAGGTCACTTCCGCACTCAGGGCAGATCGCGCCTCGCGGAGTCGCGCAGAGTTGTTTGCATTTGCTGCAGCGCAACGATGTCATCCGCAATGAGCGGATGGCGATTGGTCCAACAAGAGCTGCCCCAATTGCGGGCCAGAACATCATGATGGTCATGCCATTGAACGATCCTCCGACCGCACTGAATATCGTCGCGCAGAAGAGCGCGGCCCGCCCAGCTTCAAGCAGCATCGCGAACAACAATGTTGGAAGTGTGGATCCAGGAATACTCGCCGCAACGCCGCAACGCTCCACTGCACTCGCGCGCCGTCTCATCCACGAGCGCTCAGTTTCTTTGTCGAGCGCAAGCCACGCCTGTGCAATTTCAATTCGATCACCTTCGGCGACTGCTTCGTAGTAGCGGATGAGCAGTGGTTGCTGCGCGCGCGACAGTCCATGTCGAACACACGCTGATTTCGTGATGTCTTCGCCGCAGAATGGACACACGCAGCCTCCGCAATCTCTCGCCCGTGTGAAAACGTCGCGCGCGCGCTTTGCTCTACGAAGCTCGCGCAGCCACAGGGCAGCAGAGAGAGCGAGCGCGACTGCTCCGACAGCAGTTCCCCCCCAACTCCGAGTCAGATGCGAGGCCGCTGTGGGTGTAACGTTCGATAGCAAAATTCGGAATCCAAGCGCAATCAGGAGAACGGCGACTCCGCCGAGCCCAACAATCTTCTGCACGTGTCGCACATGCTTGTCGAGCCGCTGTCTGCCACGCTCCCACGCAGTCGCGTCGACGCTCCAAACAGACGCATCCATCGGAAGGATTGACTCCTCGGATTTCGGATTCTCATTCATCCGTTCGATCCTCTGCGCGCGCTCGTGGCGGCTGCGCTACCGCGCGAACGCTTCCGCGCGAACTTCTCGGAGCACCGTCACTTTGATTTCACCTGGGAAGGTCATTTCTGCTTCAACGCGGCGTGCAATCGCCTCCGCAATCTGAAACGCAGTTGCATCGTCAGCGTGTCGGGCATCGAGAATCACGCGTACTTCGCGACCTGCTTGAATCGCATGCGCTTCCACAACATGCGGGTTCTCTTTCGCGATCGTTTCGAGTTGCTCGAGTCGCTTGATGTAGAGTTCCATCGATTCGCGGCGCGCACCCGGCCGCGCGCCTGAGATCGCATCCGCTGCCATCACGATGGGCGTGTATGGCGTCGTCGCAGGAATGTCTGCGTGATGACCCGCAACCGCGTTGAGCACCGCTTCGCTCTTCTCGCCGTACTTCTTGAGGAACTCCGCGCCGATGGCTGGGTGGCCGCCTTCCATCTCGTGATCCATCGCTTTACCGATGTCATGCAGCAAGCCACATCGACGCGCGATCGCGCCGTTGAAACCAAGTTGGTCCGCGATCATCTGACACAAGAACGCAACTTCAATCGAGTGACGAAGCACATTCTGTCCATAGCTTGTGCGGAAGTGCATCTTGCCGAGCGCTTCGATGATCTTCGGATGCAGTCCGCGAATATCCGCTTCGACCGCGGCATCGTTGCCCATCTTCAGAATGCGTTCTTCGATGTCGCGCTTGCACTGTTCGACGAGTTCTTCAATGCGCGAAGGGTGAATGCGTCCGTCTGCAACGAGTCGTTGCAGCGCTTCGGAAGCGATCGCCTGTCGCACGCGATCGAAGCAACTCACGCTGATCACGCCTGGCGTGTCGTCCACGAGAATGTCCGCGCCGGTTGCCTTTTCAATCGCGCGAATGTTGCGACCTTCGCGTCCGATGATGCGACCCTTCATGTCCTCGCTAGGAATCTTGATCGAACGGACGGTCGATTCCGCCACGCTTTCTGCGGCGTATCGCTGAATGGACATGAGCGTGATTTCACGCGCCTTTCCTTTCGCGTCCCGCTCCGCTTCATCGAGAATCTTCTGCCGCAGCGTGCTGCCATCATGCGCACATTCCTCGCGCACTTCCGTCATAAACGCTTCCGTGGCAGCCTCGCGACTCAGTCCAGAAATCTGCGCGAGCCGACCCTGGAGATCCGTCCGCAGTCGCGTGTTGTCTTTCGCGATTGCTTCCGCGGCAGTCGTGACTTCCTTCAATTCAACTTCGCGCGTGTCGATGCGCGTTTCACGCTGTGAGATCGACTCCAGCTTGCGGTCGAGCGTCTCTTCACGCTTGGTCGCGCGCGTGAGGCTCTCCTCAAGTTTCGCGTGCTGCGACTGAAGCTCACGATCGACGGTCGTGCGTCGCTCCGTCGCGCGCTTCTCCGCAGCCAGTTCAATGCCGCGCGCTTTCGACTCTGCTTCGGCGCTGAGTTTCTCCGCGTGCAGTTCCGCTTGCGTCTTCGCGTCCATCGCGATGCGCTCTGCTTCCGCTTTCGCAGACTTCAACGAACGACCAGTGAAGAGTCCACTGAGAAGGATGCCGAGAACGCCCGCGAGAATGGCGGTGATTGCAATCGTCAGAATGACACCCGTCGAAACGGTGGATTCTGCTGCGTTACCTGTTTGAAGAAGGAAGTGCTGCACGGTGACCTCTGATAGAGGGGAGGCAAGCGAAGCCCGCCGGCCCACAACGCGCACCGTCTACCGTGACTCGTTCAATCGATTGCTGCAAGAACTTCGCGTTCAAGATCTCAGGTCGGATGTGCAACGGCGACAACGGCAAAACAAGTTTCGCCATCCTGCACGCACAGATCATCACCAGCGTGATGTTCAAGCGTGCTCCACGCGCATCCCTATGCAATTGTCAGACGCAATCCAAACGCAAAGTTGACCTAAGGCAGCAGTCGATCTATCGGCCAGCCATCTGACCGGGAGTGCTGGCGGTTGAGACCAGAACTCCTGTGAACGGTCGCGAAGCGCAGCGCGCAGTGGGCAACCGGGTGGAAGCGGAGTTGAGTGGAAGCCTCCCAAATCCGATCCAAACGCAAGTACGGCGTCTGGACATCGGCGAGTATCCGACGATTTCGTCCGTGGGTCAAGGTACGATTTCCCGCGTGCCTCCAATCGTTCTCTGGTTCTCCCGACTTCTTCCCACCAACCCGATCTGCATTCGGGTTATCGCGGGTGGTTCTCGGCGTTCTCGCGACCTTTACCTCCGCGCGGCGTACCTCGCGATCATGATCGCTGTGCTGCTGCTGCAGTTACTCGGCTCGGACACAACGATGCGCCAGCTCGCTCAGCGGGGCGCCAATGCCTTCTCGGTCGTCTCGTTCGGACAGGTCGCGCTGATCGTCCTTCTGACCCCCGTTTTCATGGCGGGCGCGATCGTGCAGGAAGCGAATCCGAGGACGTGGGACATTCTCCTCTCCACACCGCTCTCGAATATGCAGATCGTGCTGGGCAACCTCTTTGGAAGGCTGTTCTTCGTCCTCGCGCTCATTCTCTCGACGCTGCCACTCTTCATCCTCACGCAGTTTTTCGGCGGCGTGCCTGGAACTTCCATCGTGATGAGTTACCTCGTCGCAGGTTCGAGCGCACTCTTCGTTGCTGCAACTGCCGTGACCTTGAGCGTGACGCGAACGGGCGGCAAGCGCGCGGTCTTCGTCTTCTACTCCGCAGTCGTGATGTATGTCTTCGTCACCTACGCAGCGGATTTGTATCTGCGCAGTTGGAGTTCACTCGGCGCGGGAACAGGCGCGTCGTACACGACATTCTTCGCGCCGCTCAATCCATTCCTCGCGCTTGAAGCGTTGCTCGCTGCGAACACGTATGTGCCGCGCGGCGCTGAAACATTCTCGAACCCGATCACGGCGGCGTGGTATGCGTATCCGACCGCAACCTTCTGTTGGTTCTCAATTCTGCTGTCGGTCGTCATGGTCGTGTGGTCAACGTTGCGCGTTCGATCCTTTGGTCGCGCGCCTGGAAGCGTCTCGTGGTGGAGCAAGTTGTTTGTGGTCGGCATGACAGGTGGCGAACGCGAATCGCGGCGCGTGGGCAACAATCCAATCGCGTGGCGTGAACGAAGTTTGCGCGCGGCAAGTCCTGCGGGCGCTGTGGGTCGATGGATTTTTCTCGCGCTTGGCATTCTCGCGGCGCTCATTCTTGTTGGACTCCATCATCAAGGTTCGATCACGCCACAAGATCTTCGACTCGGACTACTCGCGACTGTGGGTGCGGAGATGATTGTGGTGCTGCTCACCGCGCTCAACCTCAGCGCAACCGCAGTAAGTCGCGAGCGTGAAGACGGCACACTTGACATCTTGCTCACGACGCCGATTCAGCCAGGGCCTTATTTAGCGGGGAAATTGCAAGGACTCGTGCAGTTTCTACTGCCGATGATTCTCGTGCCGTTTGCGACGCTTGCGATTGCGTCGGTGTACGTGATGTGTGGCGGGTTCAACGCGCCGGGTGGTGTTGTAGTGCAAGAAGTGGTCGGCGTGAGCACGCTCGCAGTGCCGCTGATTTTTCCTGAAGGCGCATTGCTTGTGCCGCTTGTGCTTGTCGCGACAGCAGCGTTCACGGTGATGATCGGGCTGCAGTGGTCGGTGAAAACGAAGGGCACGATTGGCTCTGTCATCGCAGCATCACTCGTGGTGTTCGGCATCGGTGGATTGCTCGGCTTGTGTGGATTCACAGCGGGGCGTTCCGTGCCTTATGTTGGCGCAGCGCTCAGCGCAGTGAGTCCGATCAATCTCCTCGTCGCAATCGTTGACCCAGCAACCGCGATTCCTGAAAGCATGACCGACGAAGCTGCCGCGCGCGTTTCGCTGATTGTCGGATCACTCGGCGCGGTGCTCGCGTATGGACTTGCTGTGTATGCGATGCACGCACAACTCAAGCGTTCGTTCATGATGACTGTTCGACGACTCGCTGGATTGAATTGATTCTCTCGCACATTTAGAAAGGTGAACTCGACATGCATTTCGCTCCCGTGGTTGTTCCTGTGATGGCGCTCGCAACTTCGCTCCTGCACGCATCTGCAACGGGCGCGCCGCCGACCAAGCCCGTCGAAGGAACTGCGTTGACCGTCTATAGCAGCGCGGATCCGCGCGGATTCGATCCGCAACGTTGGATTCAACAGCAGCGGCAGGGCAACGACAATCCGTGGGGAGTGCCTGGATATGGCGTAGTGAAGGTCGTGCGTCGCGTCACGATGCCGCAGGGCAGCGGCACGCTTTCGTTTACAGATGTGGCTGCGTGGATTGATCCAACGACCGTGTCGTTTGTCGATCTTGAGGACGCGGCGACGACGGTGATCGAGCAGAGTTTTCAATTCGATCTTGTGAGCCCTTCGAAACTCACCGAGCGTTACATCGGACGCGAGGTGATGATCTCGAGTCCGATTGGTGGCGAGTTCAAAGTGTTTCAAGGCACGCTGCTCTCCGCAACGCAGAATCAGCTTGTGGTGCAAACGGGAGACGGTATTCACATCGTCGCTGCAACAGGCGCGCAGATCACGCTGGGCGAATTGCCTGGAGGTCTGCTCACGAAACCCACGCTCCTCTGGAAGATCGCGAATGCGACTGCGGGCGAACATCTCATTCGCACGACGTATCAAACGGCGGGTATCACCTGGCGCGCGGATTACAACCTTGTGTTGGATGGAAGTGAAAGCGCTGCGGACATGAGTGCGTGGGTCACGCTGTTAAATCTCAGTGGCGCGAGTTACCTCAACGCGGATCTCAAACTTGTCGCCGGTGATGTGCAGCGCATCGAATCAAATGAACGCGGCGCTGGAAGCGGTGGCATGCAGCCCCCAGCCCCGCGCATGGCGATGGACAACGGTGGATTCGAAGAGAAGAGCTTCTTTGAATATCACCTCTACGCGTTGCCGCGCAAGACCGACGTGATGCAGAACGCGACGCAACAGATCGCGCTCTTTCCTCCCGTGGTTGGGTTTAAAGTCAAGAAAGAACTCGTGTTTGATTTCACGGGCGGCATGTCGGCGTTTGGCGAACCGATGCTCGATCGCGCATTTCAAATGGCAGCGAAGGGTAATCCGTCGGTCTTCGTGCAGTTTGAAAACAAGAAAAACGAAGGTCTCGGCATGCCGCTGCCCTCCGGCAAAGTGCGGGTTTACAAGCTCGATCCTGCGGATGAAACGCTCGAGTTCATCGGCGAAGATCTCATCGAACACACACCGCGCAATGAAACAGTGCGCATCAAACTCGGTGAAGCATTTGATGTTGTCGGCGAACGCACGCGCACGGATTTTCAGATCGACACGACCGCCAAGCGCATGAGCGAAACCTTCCGCATCGAGATTCGCAATCAGAAAGCGACCGTGCAATCGGTGCAGGTGCTCGAATGCATGTTCCGCTGGACCAATTGGAAGATCGAAAAAGCCAACGCGAAGTTCGAGAAGAAGAACGCAAGCACCGTCCTCTTCGAAGCAGAAGTCCCGCCCGAAGGCAAGAAAATCTTCGACTACACCGTCGTCTACACCTGGTGAGTCGGTGGTGAACTTGCTTGCCACAGCGCGACGAGTTGCGCGATGGTGAGTTCTTCGGGGCGTTGCGTGGGCGTGATGTTGGCTGGCCAACTGTGATCGCGGCCGAGGATGGAGCCGAGTTGTTTGCGTCGCTTTGAGAACACACTCTGCAGGAACACGCTGAATGCGCGGCGCAAACTCGCATCCGCTGCGATGAGTGGCGTTGTCTTGGGACGGATCGCGATCATTGCGCTTGTGACTTTGGGTGGCGGCCAGAAACAACCGGGCGGAAGCACAGACACAAGTTCGACATCTGCGCATGCGCCGATTGAAATCGTGAGTGGTCCATACTCGCCGCATCCTTCACGCGCGAGCAGTCGATCGGCGACATCGCGTTGAATCGTGACGAACTGACCGAGGCAGTGCGGAGTTTCGCACGCGAGGATCGCCATCAGCGGACTCGCGATTTGATACGGAAGATTCGCGACAAGGGTGAACGGCCGCCCATTGATCGCGCTGAGAATCGCGGGATTGATCGTGTGTTTTCCATCGAGGCAATCGCCCTCGATGAGCGTGACGCGCGTCGAAAATTTCGACAGCAGCGTTTCGCGCAAGAGACCGCAGAGATCGCGATCGAGTTCACACGCGAGGAGTTGCGCGCCTGTTTCAAGAATGCACTCGGAGAGCGTGCCTGTGCCAGGACCAATCTCAAGGACGAGCGATTGCGCGTGCACGCCGCTGGTGGCGACGAACCGCTTGAGATGATTGTGATCGACGAGAAAGTTCTGCCCGAAGCGATGCTTGGGCGTCAACCCGCGGGACGCGAGCAGGGCGCGAATTTCTGTCTGTGTCTGCACGCGGCAAATTGTATGACACTGGCATCACCCGTTGCGATCTCGCATCGCACTGCACTTTTAACCCAATCGCATCGCTTGACGCATGCGCGCAGCATCTCGCGAGTTCGCGCAAGGCACGCATGTGTTCGAGGATCTCATTCGGGAACTCCACGCGCTGCATTCATAGTGACGAACGACCCGCATTCTGCGGGCGAGTGAGCATCGTCGTTCGAACTAGCACCAATGCATCATTCACCTGACCATCATCAACCTGTCCATGCGTTGAGCAGAATCGTGACATCGCTTGCATCCACGATGCCGTCGTTGTTGAGGTCGCCAACGCCTGAGCCGAGCCAGTTGTTCAACAGCATCGCGATGTCTTGCGCGTTGACTGCGCCATCGCCGCTGAGGTCGCCCAAGAGCGTTGGCGCGAGGGTGATGGTTGCGGTGTCCATGATGACAGGCGCACTCTCGCCCGTTGCGCTCCACAGACCATGCGCGATTTCTCCCGCTGTGTTCGTCACATTGGTATCGCGCAGGAACTCCATGTATTCACGCGAAGAAGTCTGGTGATAGACCGTCACCAACGCACTCACTGCGCCGGCAGGAATTGCAAACTGTGTGTCGTCCCAATACTGACCGTCGGCGTAGGTCGCGCCAAGCACAGGCGCGCCGATCGATGCGAGTTCCGCATTCGTCACACCGCGCGGTGGAATGCGATTGTCCTTCACAAGCACGTTGTTAAGCACAAGATGGAAGCTCTCGCCTGGTGGCAGTTTCACGGCCTTGCCTATCGCGCTCGACATTCCAAAGCGACTCTCGTAGACCTTTGTCGTTGCTTCATTGAGCGTCGCGGTGAGATAGTCATACGCGCCGTGCTCGCCGATGATATTGCCCTTTGCGCCGAGGAACTTCACGTTGACCCACACGCGACGACCTTCGGGATACCCCGTCGGAAGCTTGTGTCCCGTTTGATTCGTCAATCGCACTTTGAGATCCGCGCCCACTTGCGAGAGCGTCATGTCCGACGCATTCGCGACCATCGTTTCGTTGCGCGCCGTCGCAGCGTCGACGCGTTCGAGCGTCAGTCCGCGCGAGTCTGCTTCTTCGGCGCCGTAGAGTTCGCGAAGCCCGCGAATGACCCACGAATTCGAACCCGCAAACGAGTGCTGCGGCATGTCGGGTCTTTCAATCCACGGCGCGCCGAATTGATAGAAGACGCAACCGCCCGCGATGACCTTGGGCATGTGGCAATCTTGGCAACTTGAAACCACGCCATCGGGATCATTACCGCCGAAGCGGTTGTCGGCGTAGCCAACACCATTCACGAAGTCGCTGATCGACCACTCGCTGAAGGTGCGTTGCTCGGGCATCATCTCGGCAGGATTGTCCGTGGGATGCGGCTTGCCGAGCGCGTTAAGAACGTACTGCCCCTTCGCGTTCTTGGAGAACGCAGGGTTACTCACATCATGGCAGGTTCCACAGAATTCACTCTTCTCATGGAAGGGCGAAGTGATGAGTTCGACTTGATTGTTCGACGAAGAGAAGCCATGCAAGTTCTGCGGCACATCGCTAAATGGTCCGCGACGATTGTCTTGCGGATCAAGCACATAGCGCGCATTACCGGCGCCGACAGGAATGAGATTCTGACTTGTAAGGCTCGCGATGATCGCGTTGTCAGGATTCGCAGGACCGGTTGGATATGCGATCGCGCTGCCCGCACCGAGCACTGGGTTGACGACGCGATGGCAGAAGTTGCAATTGATGCCGTCGAAATCTTCGGTTGTGAAATCAGCCATCGTGCCGGTCGCGGTGCGACCACCGATGAATGCGCCAGGCGCGTGGCAGCGAAGGCAGAGCATGCCTGCGAGATTCGCATCTTGGTTCGCGATCGCGAGTGCAGCGTGGAAGACAGGATCATTCGCGGACTGCCCCATCATCGAAGTCACCCACGAGTCATACGGCGCGACATCGACGCCATAATCGCTGTGGCAGAAGGTGCAGTTCTGCGAGGTGATGATTTGATCGAAGAGTTCAGGGTCTGGTTGCGGCTGCGTTCCCTTCTCAAAGAAGTCGGCCGCGGTTGTGGGAATTTTCACCTGTCCGCCTGCACGCATGGCGAGCACGGTGCCAACCGAAGAGAGGGCGATGACGCCACTGCCAAGCAAGAGCAAACCGCGACGGAGCATGAGCGCGCGCCGGCTGCGGGGGGAGCATGGATGGATCGCCTTGATGGACTTCATGGTTCGTACCTACGGTTCTTCGGTTGGGCGGCTCGACTCAGAACTTGCATGCGCCATGCATGCACGAACAGCCTGCGGGACAAAGGTACTTTCGGACTCGAGCAGGTCAAGGATGACAGACGATTCTCGAACTGATGAAGTTCGTAAATTCCTGTTTGGGACACCTTCGAGTCGGAGGTGATTCTTGGGAGCGAGATTCGATGGGTATCGGACGCACGGCACGCGCTCGACAGTGCATTGCGGCGGAACCATCAACGGCATCACGCGCAGAAGTGGTGAAGATGAAGCTGAGACTCGGCAGGTGAGGAGTGGCCGGGCACGCAGGATGTGGTTCCTCGAGAAGTCCTCGCGACCTCGCGCGTAGAACTCGTAAACTTCGCCGATGCAATTGCTTCGCCGCACAGTCAGTTTCGGGTTGATGGTCGCGTTCGCGTGTGGTTGCGCGTCCGCGCCTCAAGGGTCATCGGTTGCGCGCATTGCACCATTGACCTACCCGCAAGCGTTTGATGCGGTCTGTATGGCCGCGAAGGATGCAGGCTTCAGCGTTGTCACCGCAGATCGACAGACAGGCGTGATTGAAACGGCACCGTCGTTCATGGGTTCCGTTGTCGAACCTTGGGAGTGGAATGACATGACTCCTTCGCAAGTAGGCGAAGCGTCGCTGAACTTCGAGCGCCGTCGATTGCGATTTGAATTTCTTCCGGCGGGCTTCCAAGAAAGCGCGACGAATCCTGACGCGCCGATTGCAGGCCCTGTGATCGCAGGATCTGAACGCGTCGTCCCTGCGGATCTTGCGCGCACGCAAGGCGCACTCGAACTCCGCGTTGTCGTGAGTGTGGAGCGACGCTTTCAACCGGGCGCGCAGCGCAATGCATGGACGCGTGCAGTCCGTGGCACGATGACGGATGTCACGCAAAAAGATGATGGAACCGCTGCGCGCGATGCTTCGCGATGGACGGCGTTCGAGCGCGACGAACGATTGGAATTGCAATTGCTTCGCGCTGTCGAAGCGCAACTGGCACAGACGATTCCGGCTACGCAATCCGCGGATCGACCCAGCGGTACATGACGTCGACAGTGAGGTTGAAGAGCACAAGCAATGTGGAATAGACGAGCACGATGCCCATCACGAGCGTGATGTCTTTCGCGAGCACTGCTTCGACGAAGTGTTGACCGATGCCGGGGACCGCGAACACTTTCTCGACAACGAACGAGCCTGTCATCGCGGCTGCCGTTGCGGGACCGAGATAGGAAAGCACGGGAAGGAACGCATTTTTCAACGCGTGATGCAATGCAACCTGCCGCTGCGAGAGACCTTTCGCGCGCGCGGTGCGAGCGTGATCACTGCGCATCTGTTCGATCATGCCGAAGCGCACGAGTCGTGAGATGTACGCGGCAAACGGCAAGGACAACGTGAGTGCAGGCAAGAAGAGCGACTCGACTCCACTCACGCCACCGATCGGAAACAGCCTCAATTTCACGGAGAAAAGCAGCAAGAGCGCGCTGCCGATGACGAAGCTTGGGAGACTGATGCCTGCGATCGAAATGAGTTGCGTGAAAACATCGGCGATCGATCCGGGGCGCACGCCACCGACAACGCCCGCAAAGATGCCGATCGCGAGTGCGATCATCATCGCGCTGATGCCCAATCGCATCGAAACAGGCGCGCCCGTTTCGATGATTTCATTCACACTCCAATCGGGTTGACGAAGGCTTGGACCAAGGTCAAACGGATGTGGACTCGTGCCCATGAGCCACGCGACGCCGCTGGCTTTCGCGAGATACTCGCCGTAGAACGCGAGCGGATCATCAAGGTGATACTGCGCCTGCATGGCGGCAACAATCTCGGGTGGTGGTCGGCGGCCTTCGGGATTTTCGAGCGGATTTCCTGGCACCATCCACGCGAGGATGAAGGTGACGGTGTAGACCGCGAGCACGATGAACGGCAATTGAATCAGCCGCGAGAGGAGCATGCGTGTCATCGCGCACCCTCCGATGCTGCAGCGTCCACGCGCTTGAGTTCATCGAAGTGTTGCTCGAGTCTTGGATGATCACGAATACCCTCGAGCCTCGAAGGGTCGTACATATAGACGGTGACGTAGGAGCAAATCGGCAGAAGCGGAACTTCTTCTGTGAACAGGAATCGCTCGCACTCTGCGAGTTTCTCAAGACGCACCGCAGGATCCTTCTCACTCTGCGCGGCATCGAGCATCGCATCAAACGCAGGGTTTTTGTAGCCACGATCGTTGTTGCCATCCGTTGATCGCTGTAGTTCAAGGAACGTCGAAGGATCGCCGTAGTCGCCGTACCAGCCACCACGCGCGATGCTGAAGTTCCCCTTCTTCACATCCTCTTTGTACAACTTCGCGTCTTTGCCTCGCACTTCGACAGGCACGCCGAGTTCGCGCCGCCACATGTCGCGCAGCGCGAGTGCGAGATTCTGATAGCGCGGGCTCGCGGTCGAATACAAGAGATCAACCGTTGGAAAGCGATTGCCGTTGGCATCGTCGACGAAACCATCGTTGTCGCGATCGATCCACCCCGCGGTGGCGAGCTCCGCGCGCGCGCGTGTCGTGTCAAACGGAAGACCTTCAACAAGCGGGTATCCGCGAATCGATCCTGGTGGAACCAGCGTCGTCGCGACGCGTTCACCTAATCGCGTGACGCGATCGATGAGCGCTTGTTTGTCGGCGGCCATCGCGAATGCGCGGCGCACCGCGGCATCGGCGAACGGATTCACTGCGCCGTTCGTTGTTGTCGGTCGACAGTTGAAGCTGAAAAAATCCGTGCCGTACGCGTTGAGCGCGCGGATGTCGCGTCGTTCACCGTCTGTCGGTGGTGGAAGCACGCGGATAGTTTCATCGAGTTCCGCCCCGCGATCACGCGCTGCGCCGATGGCAACTGCATGTCGCGCTTCATAGAGCCTTCGTTGCGCGAGCATTTCGGTTTTGTATTCCGGTCCAACATCAGGCACCCAATCCACGCCGCCCGCGCCAAACGCGAGGACTTGCGTGTTTGGATTTTCGATCACGCGCACTTCGATCGTCTTCGCATGCACACGCGCTTCGTCCCAGTAGTAAGGATTTTTTACCAAGCGCATGTCACGCTTGTATCGCCAGACTGTCGGCACATACGGACCATTCGTGACGAGGAATCCAGGCTTCGTCCATCCATGCGATTGCTCCATGCGTCCACTCGCAGGATCAAGATGCGTCCATGTTTCTACCGACGCGCGATGCACGGGAGAGAACGGCGCAAACGCGCAGAGATCTAGGAAGTAGGGAAGCGGACGACGCAGGCGCACCTCAATCGTGAAGTCATCCGCTGCCCGAATGCCAACGGTGTCGCGAAAGCGCTGTTCGGTTGCATCCCACAGCGCTTGCGCGTCGGCGAGCGTTGGCGAAGACTCCTTCGCGCGCGCCGCGAAGTCGGCGAGTTCCTTCACGCGCCATTGGAAGAACTCTTCGGCACCTTCGATTTCGAAGAAGAAACCTGAGTAGTCCGCCGCAGTTTCAGGCAACGTCGCGCGTCGCCATGCATAGAGAAAATCGCGCGAAGTTACGGCATCGCCATTGGACCACTTCGCGTTGTGGCGAAGATGAAACGTCCACATCAAACCATCACCGGATGTTTCCCATCGTTCAGCAACGCCAGGTTTGATCGAGCAATCTTGCGGATTGAGCGCGACGAGCCCTTCGTAAATCGTCGCGCCGCGGCGGATCTCATGCTGATAGCTCATCCGCTGCGGATCAAGCGTGAAGCAATCGGATCGTTCAAGGATGACAAGGTCCGCGCGCGGCAGCGGCGGATCGAGATACGTCGTCGCAATGAGCGCAGCGAGCAGCAGCAAAAACGGCGCAAGAACCTTCACGCGTTGAGCGTATCTGAACTGAGGGTAGCTGAGCGCTTGCGCGGAATTTGTCCGCGCAGCGCGGACAAATTCCGTCGCGTAGTTGAGCGCTCATGCAGGTTTCTCGCCGCAGCGGCGAAAACACTGCAATCGCTTTCGACTCAACCGTCGCGAGTGCTCGGACTTACTTGTAGGCGCTTACGGCGTCCGACCAGCGCTTTACTTCGGCGGTGAATGCGGCTTTGTCGGAGGATTCCCAGGTCTTCGTGAGCACGCGATCTTCTGAAGTGCGGGGGGCGTTCGGGCGCATCGATCGATCGACGATTCGGAGGAGAACTTCCGCGCTGTTGCACATGCCGATGTACGCCGCGGATGCTTGTGGATTTGCGTGTCCGTCAGTCCATTGCTTGTCGGAGGCCTTCAGAAGTTCGACAAGCCCGCGCGCGAGTTGCGGCGCTGCAATCGTCTTCTCTGCAGTCGGCATTTCAACCCACTGATTGCGAACGCTGATGAGTGCGCGATACACGGAGCCGACGCGCGCGTCTGCGCCCTTGGTCTGCGCGATCGAAACTGCGAGTGAAGCGATCGCTTCAAACTCCGCTTTGCGCACGTTCTTTGCTGTGTCTGGCGTCAGCTGCGCACGCTTGAGCAGCGCGCTGAAGCCTTCAAGTTGCTGCTGCAGCGCGAAGGCATCGGTTTCCGCGAGTGCGCAGATCGTGAATCGCCTGGCGATCGCTTCCGTCTGCATTGGAGAGAGGTCAGCGTCCAACGCGAGATCGGTCGCAAGCCCCGATGCAACAATGCGTCGCGTTGCGTCCTTCTCAGTCGCCGCGGCTGCGCGATTGAGGAGCGCGTCGAGCGCTTCGTTGGAGCGAAGGAAGCGCAAGACTTGCATCGCAAGAATGGAACGACGAAGATCGGTTCCTGCAGCCACGGGAACGAGCAACGGAGTCAGAACGGTCGAGTAACCGCGGCGAAAAATCGCAGTGGCAGCTGGGTCGCGTGGTGGATCCGTCAGCGTTCGCCGCGCGGCATCGAGGTCGCCCTGATCCGACGAAGTTCCGATGGTCTCGATCTCCGCTGTCGCGAAGGTTTGGATCGCTGTTTTCTGCGCGTCGCTCAGCGGCGCAGTGCTCGCGAGCACTGTTCGATCGAGTGAGGTCGACGCATTCGGTGCTTGCGCGTTGACGTGCGACACCGTGAGCAGGGTGGAAGCGACGAGGGCGAAAGCGGCGAGCGGTCGGAAGCAGCGCATGGGTATTGGTTTGGCAGAAGATCAAGCGCCGTGGGTGCAGGATCGAGCGTGGAACGCTACTTTGCGCGGCTCGGACTGTCAATCATCCGATCGTACAACGGAGCTCCTCGCGGAGCGCAGATTTGATTTGCGGCGTCATGGCGCGTTGTCGCTGTTGCGACAGCGCGGACTGCTGACTACTCTCATTGCTGCAACGTTAGATGCATTGCACTGCGAGATTCTGCCGATCTTGTGCCATAGATGACGCCTACTCCGTTTGAACCTTCAACCGATCAGCACGCAACTCCTGCGGACGCGGTAGCCGCGCGCAGTCGCAATTCCGTGTGTGGGGCGAATGGATTGCGCCGCACGCTGCTCAGTGGCTTGCCGCTGGCACTTTGCGTTGCGCTTGCGAGTTCGACTGAATGCGCGCATGCCGCGCAGGACGCAGTCGTTCCGATCGACCCGCCAAGCGCACAAGTTATCGACCAGACGAAGCAGAGCACGGCTGCGGTAGTAGATCGAGGGATGACCGAAGCGCAACTTCGCGATGGCCTCGCCCGCAACTTTGCCCAGTCTGCTCGACAGTGCCTTCAACGCGGGCGCGTTTTTCTTGGATCGCTCGACGCCGCGCGAGAGTTGTTGCTGCAATCCGTCGCACTCGCTCCAACCAACAAAGAGATCTGGCGAGTTGCGCTTGATCTCGGAGCCGTGCTTGAAGAGGGAGATCCGATCGGCGCGAAGCTCGGCGTTGACGCGCTCGAAGCATTGAGCCGACTTGATCCACAGGATGAAGGCATTCGATTGCGCCGTTTGCTCGGCGTGATTGAACAACGTCAAACAGCGGAAGCGCGCATCGCCGTCTCGCTGCGCATGCTCGCGCCTGAGTCGATTCCCCAGATTGGCCCGCGTGTTGCGGCGCGCTTGGCGTATGAGCTCGCGACGCTCTACAAGCGCACGGGAGATCTTGAAGGATACGAACACTGGTTGCTCGAAGCGACGCGATTGGATCCGTGGTTTCCTGATGCAGCGAATGAAGCCGCAGGTTTCATGCGATTGCGTGTGGGCGTGCTCGAAGAAGCAGGACTCTTGCGCGCAGCGGCACTGGCAAATCCAGCGGACGGATTGACCGCGCTTGCGCTTGCGCAGATTTGTCTCGACAACGGAGCGTACAACGGCGCGGCGGGAATTCTCGAGATCGAGTGCAAAGTCCTGCAGACGTCGCGTCCGAACGTGGAATACGACACGCTGCTCGCGGATCTGCTCTTATCGTTTTGGGGCAGTGGACAGTGGCAAGCAGCGGAATCGGTGTATGCGCGGCGACAGCAGCAACTTGATCTTGCACTTCGTGCTGAGATTGATCGCCGGGGCGCGCTCATCAGTCTTGAACGACGGAAGGAGATGCAACTTCCTCCCACGCCAGTTCTCATTACGAATGTGGCAGCGATGCTGGTGTCACGCCGCTTGGAAGGCGCGGCGGTGGTTGTGATCAACACAGATTCTGCCTTCAAACTTGCGATTCAATCCGCAGAACAAGTCAAGCTTGATCAAGCGGAAATCGCTTCTTTTTGGCTGCAGCGCGCGTTCGTTGCGCTCTGGCTAGGCGGCACTGTGGAGGGCGCTACAACTTCACTCGCAACCGGAGTTGCGATGCTTCCGATTTCAGCGGAAGCACGCGCGCGCTTTGATGGCTGGTTTGCGTTTCGCGCGAACGACTTCGCGAAAGCGGAGTCGATCTTCACGCCGCTTTCGGCTGCGGATCCCGCATCCAAGATGGGACTCGCGATGGCGTTGGAAGCGCAAGGAAGATTGCGCGACGCAGCGAGCCAGTTTCTAGCACTCGCAAAGGCCGAGTCCGCTTCCGCACTTGGTCTCTACGCGCGCGAGTCGGTCTGGCGATTGCTCGGATCCACGCCGCAGATTTTTCCTGACGCGCCGAAACTTGACGCGATTGCCTCGTTGCCCGCTGGATTTCGAAAGGTCGTGGAGGATCCGGAATCTGTGTTGCTCTTGACGATCAAGCCACGCGAGCGCATCACCGAAAATTTTGCGCCGCTGCGATTTGATTTCGTCGTCACTAATCGTGGTGATTGGCCGATCGCGATTGCGCCGAACGGACCCCTTCGCGATACCGCCACCGCCGCGTGCTCGTTGAGTATGTCAGGGCAGGTTGCTACGCGCATTCCGCCGTATGAAGCGCTTTCGTTGAGTGCACGGCTTGCACTTGCGCCCGGTGAATCGGTCACCGCGGTTTATGACGCGACGATCGGCGATGGCACACGCATGTTCAAACTGGATCCCACAGTCGGCGGATTTGCCACCGTGCACGGAATCCTGAATTGGCGCACGACGACTTCAGGGATGGAGCCGGGGCCTCTTGGGGTTGAAGTGGAATCCGACACCGTGCGCGTTGAAGGTATGCGTGTTGAAAGTGCGTGGGTTGCGCAAGCGATTGCGCAGATTTCTGATCCATCGACGAAGCCTTCGCCTGTCACCGTAGCTTTTCTCGCGTGCGCTCTCTCTCGCCTTGAAACGCGGCCCGAATCAATCCGCGAAGATGCGCAACGCTCGCTTGAAACTGCCGCAGCAACGCTCGCACCTGCGATCGCGCGCCTCACACCTCTCGAAGCAGCCTGGGTTGCTGCGCAGGTGCCACCAGAGCGCAAGAATCTTGCAGGTTTCTACGCGGCGCTCGATGCGCTCCCCGATCCACTTGTTCGCATGGCACGGCTTGTCGCACGGACGGAATCGCCTGATGAAGCGCTGATTGAATTGACGTTGCGGGATGGTCCTGTTGAAGCGCAGCCGCTTGCGCGCGCGCTCAAAGATCATCGCCTAGGTATCGTCGAAGAGCGGCGCGAAAACCTCGACATTTCGAAGTGACGATTTCGATCACACGGCAAAACACGAGAGATGCCGGAATCGCGACACTACACGTATGCACGCCGTCGAACGATTCTTGAACAATCCAAAGGTGCGCCGCTACGCGCGACCAGTTGGGCTTGTCGTCGGATTGCTTCTGATGGCGTGCGCCGTCGTGTTCGCAGTGCTCAAACGCGCGCAACTTGCGGAGGCGATGGCGGAGTTGCGAGATCCACCGCCAGAGACTGTCGCGCTCATGCTTGGTTGTGTGTTTGTAGGCATCATGCTGACGGGGTTGCTGTTTCACGTGCTGATCGTGCGATTTGCGCGCGTTCCACTGTGGGAGATGCAAGCACTCATCGCCTCGACCACGCTCGCGAACTACCTTCCACTCAAGCCTGGTCTCATCGGTCGCGTTGCGTATCACAAGGTGCGCCACGGCATCGCGCCTGTGCAATCTGCGCGCACCCTTCTCGAAGCGATGGGGTTGACGTTTGCAGCAGCATTGACAGCGGTTTCTTTGCTGTGGGTTTGCCAGTCGTTGGACTTGCCTGCGGAACTTGTTTTCATCGCGCCGCTCCTTGCTCTCTTCGGAAGATTCTTTCCGAAAGGACGCACGCTTGCGCTCGGATTCGTCATTCGCAGCGCGGAGATTTTCTTGTGGGCGCTCCGATACTGGTGCGCTTTCAGGTTGATCGGTTCGCCTGTTTCGTATGAGAGCGCACTCGTACTCGCAACCGCGAGTTGCCTTACGACACTCGTTCCGTTCATCTCCAACGGACTCGGACTTCGAGAGTGGGTCGTTGGATTGCTCACGCCCATGCTCGCGGGCGCGACGATGGAAGCAGGGATCGTCGCCGAACTCGTCAACCGCACGGCGGAACTTGTCGTGGTGATTCCGTGCGGGATTGCGGGCGCAATTGTGCTCGCGAAATGCAAGGGACTTGTCGTTCCGACAGCGCCTGCGACTGAAGCCGTATGATCAGCGACATGTCTACGCCATCCACGCTCGATCGAAACACTGCGCTCACAATCTCGCGCGAAGAACTCGCAGCGCGCATCGCAGGCGCGAGCCTCTTGCGCGGCAATTTCACCTTGCGCAGCGGTCGCACCTCGACGTTTTATCTCGACAAATATCTCTTCTCGACAGACCCCGCGATTCTCGCGCGACTCGGCAACGAATTCGCCGCGCGTATTCCTGCAGGGACAACGCGACTCGCAGGCGCGGAGCTTGGCGGTATTCCGCTCGTGACGTGTGCATCGATGGCGAGCGG
>SIAK01000062.1 GCA_009691805.1 Phycisphaerales bacterium | reverse complement strand
GGGCTGAACGCGATGAGATACTTCTTGCCCACGCGATAGAGCATGCCTAACTGCAGCAGCTCGCTGTTCGTGGGCGCGATGTATCGGTACTCGAGATACGTCGAGAGCGATGGATCGTGGCGCATCTCGACGCCGAGAGATCCCAGCGCGAGATTGGGGAGCAAGCCTTCATCATTCGTGATGTTGTCGCGGTCTTCGAAGAGATACGTGGCAGTTCCTCCGAGCGTGAGCGCATCACTCAGCGCCCACGTCATCGTGCCGTAGGCGTTACTTCCCCATTGCGAAAGTTCAGGACGCCAAGAGTAGAACTGTGGAATCGGCGATTGCGCGTAGTGCAGCGGATTAACAGGGTCTGTCTGAAACTCGCTCCCTGCGTCGTTCACAACAAGACCTGTGTCGAGTTTGAGCCAGTCGACACTCTGCCACGCGCCAGGGCCACCGCGCTGTGTTTGCAGCGTTTGTCGAAGCCCCAATTGCATTGCAGCGCCGCCCGATTCACCTTCGATGATCTGGTCATACACAGGCATGTCGCCATTGCCGACGGAGTCGTAGCCAGCCCAGAGCGTGCTGTATGGCTCGAGAATGTGACGCAATCTGTAGATGTCGAGCAGCTTGTTCTGTGCGGCGTCATCCACGCGAGTGAAGCGCGCACTCATGCGCGCGCCGATGGCAAAGAGCGCGCGCAAGTTCGATGCGTCCTGAGAGTACTCCGTGAACTCGTCACTCACGTATCCCGTGCCGTCCGCGGAAATGAACGGCGTGAAGTTCGCGGTCTCGCTCGAAAACGGCGTGCTGAACTCATGACGCGTATAGAGGCGCGACACCCAATTGTTCTGATACCCCGCAGCCTCGTACGCGTCGAAGATGTCCGTCGTTGGTGTTACTCCAGGAAATGTCCCTGCGTACACACCGAGCGAGTTCGGCGTCCCTTGTGTGGGATTGAGGCTCATCATCGTCGCGCTCCACGTCTGCGTCCATGTCAACCATGCGAGTGGCTTGTCGCCATATCGGGAGTAATCAAACTCAGGAACTTTGTTGACGTAGTAGCCGCGACTCGCGAGAAGGTATGAGTTCGAAATGAAGTCGTTGAGGTCGTACTTCATCAGCAACGACAGCGACGAATTGTCTGCGGTGTCTGCGAAGTAGACGCTCGTTTCATACTCGCGGCGTTGATCGAAATCGCGTTCACGCCAGGTCGTCACAAAGGTTTCATCACTGATAGCACTCAATTGCGTCTGCACGAACGCGTCTTCAGAAAAGTCTGTCGTCGACTCACCTTCAAGAATGCCGCGCATCGCAGCGTCTTGTTCAACTTCAATGCCCGCGCTCGTGAGATCAGTGCCGCCAAAGTCGTAGAGCGCATACGCGTCGAGTTTGCCGACAGTCATGTTCTCGGAGAATTTCAAGATCGTTCCGACGCCAGGGCCGCGCTCCGAAAATGCCTCGACCGTCAACTCCGCGTCGAGGCCATCCACCGGTTTCATCGCGAGGAGCTGCATGAGATCCCACTCCGTGGAAATCTGCAGTCCCTTGTATTCCTCATATCCCGTCTTGATGCCACGAATCGCAGGCGTTGTCACTGGACCTTCAAAGCCAGGCAACGGCAGAATCCGTTTGCCGCCGACCTGAATCGCCGCGCCCTCACTGCGCACATACATGCCGCCGCCTTCTTCATCCGTCTGCTGCGTGACAGTCACTTTGTCGACGCCGATGGAAAGATGCGGCGTGAAAAACGCGCTCGTTGAAATCGTTGCGAAGTCGGATTGCCATTCATCGGCGGCGACTTGACGAAGCTCTGCGGCGCGCGCGTAGAGCGGAAGATCGCCGCGTCGTCGATCGAAGGTGCGCAAGACAGCATCGATGATCATTGCGCGATTGTTCGCGAGGTCGTAGTAAATCTGCGCGCCGCGAATGGTGTACGAGCCATCGGTCGCTTGCACGGCGCCTTCAAGGTAGATGCCCGCGATTTGATCAGCGTTGAGGCTGCGCGAGTTGTTGCGCAAGGACGCGAACGCGCCTGGTGCAAGAAACACAACACCGCGTTCCGCGCGCAGTTGCAGGGTTTGCCCATAGCGCGATGCGCCCGTGGCGTATTCAATCTCCACGTGGCCCGTCAACAGGACGCGATCTTTCGATTCATCAAGGACGAGCGAATTCGCAGAGAACGCGATCGTTCCATCGGGCTGAAAGATCGGAACATCCACGCGCGGGCTGCGCACTTCGATACTCGTGGGAAGTCCTGCATCCGCCGCAACAATCGCAGGCAGTGACGCATCACCAACACGAAGCGGTTGCTCGGGAATAGTTGGTGCGATGTGCATCAACGGCTGCGACGAAAGCCCTTGCGAGCCTGCCGCGAGTTGGCGTAAGTACGACGCGAGGCGCGCTTCGCCCGCTTTGACGAACGCGCTTGAAGCTGGCGCCTGCTCCGTTCCAACGACCAGCGAAATCCGCGTTTCACCAAGAAACGAACCGGTAATCAGCAGATCTTTTCCGCTCGCACCACTTCCTGCGCGTCGCGCTGGTTCTTCCGCGCGTTCAAACCATGCTGCAACTTGCGTCACCACGCCGTTGGCAGTCGGAAGTCGATTGATCCACACGAGCGCGCGCTTGGCGGTGATGTGATAGGAACCAAGTTTGAATCGCACTTCGCCTTCGAGAAGGAGGCGCTGCGTGTCATCAACCTTCCAGCGACTTGCTTTCGTCGCCGAGAGTGCGAGGTTGCCATCAAGCGGTTGACTCGGCAGCACGAATCCACCCAACTTTTGTCCGTTGATCGCGATGCGCTGCGTCGGCGCGGTCGAGGTTGCGTCGACGACTTGCGCTGCACAAGGCGTCGCGCTGAACAACAAAGAAGTTGGAAGGGCGAGAAGAAGCGTCGCGAGGCGTTGCACGCCGCGAATGGTACCGAATGCATGCATCCTCGCGCGTCAACGCGCGTCAACGCCACTTCGGCGGACCGTCAGGCGAAGGCGTGCAACTTCGCAGGATTGCCATCGCGCTGAACCCGAGCGCCGCAGTCGCTGCGAGAAGGATCGCTTCGAGCATGAGGCCAGCCGCAAGTAACCACGCGGCGGCGGTCATCGCCCGCCAAAGCGCGCCGCGTCGCAAGATGCGATCGCCTCGATGACGTGGCTCATCGCCTTTGCATTTCGCGCGCGCTGCAAAGTGGAGATACACGCAACCGAGCGTGAAGATGCTCGCGGGAATCAGCAAGGATTTCCAGTCCATGTTGGATGGAAGGAGCGGAGGCGAAGTGTTCGTCGCCTCCGCGACAACAAACGCTCCACTGATCGCGGCGAGAATCCCAACGATGAGAATGCCTGTTGACCTTCGCGAGAGCAGTGGGCGCTTTCCTTCCACCATGTAAGACGCCGTCGCAGTCGCGATCGATTGCAGCATCGCCATCGCGATGATCAATGCAAACGGGAAGTGTCCGTTCGGGACAAGCATGCTCATACCACTGAGTACACCGAAGAGCACGATGCGCGCGGCGGGAATGTATTTCGCCGCAGCGTCATAGAGCAGAATCGAGAGAGCGAGAAGCAGTGCAAGTGCTGCTGCAAGTTCACCAAACGGCAGCGCGCCGAGAACTCCACACAGCAAGCACACGCTCGCAAGAAGCACGGCATTGCGCGGTGGAATCTGTCCCGCAGGAATCGGACGTTCAGGTGAGAGCGCGCGATCGCGCTTCACATCCACAAGATCGTTGAGCACACCGCCGAAGCTGAAAAATCCAACCGCCGTCAGCGCACTTGCGACGAGGGCGATCCACAGCGGCAGCGCGTTTTCAGCGCCACCGTTTGGCATTTCAAGCGTGCGCGAAAGCAACACCACAAGCCAAACATCCGCCACGGCGCCTAAAGCGATGCTTGCTCGCGTCAGCCGCGCTGTCGAGAGGATGTTTGTGAGGACCTGCACGCCTTGAGAGTACCACTCCCGCGTTCGACAACGCCTACACTCTGCCCCCTTATGCGTGCAAGCGTTCAACCCGATGTCGATGCCCGAGGACTCCGCATTGGCGTGGTCACAAGTCAATACCACGATGCGATTACGAGTCGCTTGTTGAGTGGCGCGCAGGCGTGCTTTCTCGCTGCGGGTGGTACGCAAACAGATCTTCTCTGCATCGAAGCGCCTGGTTCCTACGAATTGATTTCGATCGCGCGCACGCTTGCGTCGCGACCAGATCTTGATGCGATCGTGTGCCTCGGTTGCGTCCTCACAGGTGAGACGCGTCACGACGAGTACATCTGTGAAGCAGTCGCGAATGGGCTCGCGCATATTTCTGCAACCAGCGGCAAGCCTGTTGCATTCGGGGTCTTGACGTGCCCATCGATCGAACACGCCGAAGCGCGAGCAGGTGGAGCGAAGGGCAACAAGGGTGCGGAAGCGATGCGCGCATCCATTGCGGCAGCGCAGAGCATTCAAGCGATTCTTGAACTTCCTCTCGGACGGGCGTCCCGATGAGCGAACCTCGCGCGAAGAGCGCCACACAGAGAATTCGCAACGTTGCTCCGCGCCGACGGAGCGCCATCGCGGCGCTCTATCAATTTGATGCGGGCGGCGCGAAGGATCTCGATTCTGTTCGCACGGGTCTCGAAGAACTTGAGTTGTTCGAAGCGGACGCGCGCGACGCTGAGTTGGCGGAGAAGGAAGCGCTCGCGAGTGATGAACTCGTGACGGAAACGTCAACGCGGCGCGTGCTCGATCCTGAAGCGGCGCTGCATCGCAGCGAAGCGATCGAAGCGGGCCTCGCGCTCGCGTCACTCGCGTGGGAGTTTCGCAAAGAAGCGGATGCCGACATCGCGCGCTACGCGAAGGATTGGCCGGTGCATCGCCAACCGATGCTTGATCGCGCGATCATGCGTCTTGCGTGGTACGAACTCATGCACGGTGAGGGGCGCACGCCTGCTGCCGCAGGTGAAACTTCCACTACAGAGGGCGCGACGCAGCAAGGCAATGCTGCACGCGTGATCAACGAAGCAGTGGAACTCGCGAAGCGGTTTTCGACGGAAAAATCAGGTGGATTCGTCAACGCGATCCTCGATCGCATTCATAATGCGCGCTTGCCGAAGCCCGCGAGCGAAGCGACGTAAATCTCATGGGGATCTTTCGCGCCGCTCTCGATCTCGTCCGCAAGGGGGTTCAAAAAACCGCCGCAGCGTTTGGCGCGCAACTCCGTTCACTCTTGAAAGGCAAACGCCTCTCGAGCGAACTCATTGACGAAATCGAGCGACGACTCATCGGCGCAGATGTTGGCGTGAAGGCGACACGAGAAATCATTGCAGGCTTGCGTGCGGACTTCAGCGCAGGTCTTGCGTTGACGGGAGAAGATGCGATCGCCTATCTCAAGCGCGCGCTGAAGAGTCGTTGGACGAGTGCGTCGCAGCCGCTTGCAGTTGCTGGCCAGAAGCCGACGGTCATTCTCGTGTGCGGCGTGAATGGCGTCGGCAAGACGACGAGCGTCGCGAAGATTGCAAAGAGTTTGAAGGACGAGGGACGCACAGTCCTGCTTGCGGCAGCGGACACGTTTCGCGCTGGAGCAGTGGAGCAACTTGCGATCTGGGCGCAGCGATTGGATGTTGAACTCGTGCGCGGCAAAGCGGGCGCGGATCCTGCTGCGGTCGTCTTTGATGCAGCGGAAGCAGCCGTTGCGCGCGGCGTGGATGTGTTGCTCGTCGACACCGCAGGTCGCTTGCACACGCAAGACAACTTGATGCGCGAACTCACGAAGATCAAGCAGGTGGTCGCCAAGAAAATCCCAGGCGCGCCGCATGAAGTGCTCTTGGTGCTTGACGCAACGAGTGGGCAAAATGCGATCGCGCAAGCGCATGCATTCGGCAGCGCTGCGGGTGTGACGGGCATTTTTCTCGCGAAACTCGACGGCACTGCGCGTGGCGGCATTGTGGTGGCGATTCGGGATGAGCTTGATGTGCCTGTGAAACTCGTTGGCGTGGGCGAACGCCCCGAAGATGTGCAGGCATTCGATCCCGACCGATTTGTCGAAGCCATGTTTGAAGAGTGACCGGTCTGCAGGCGCAGAAAACTGCGCTGTCTGTGCTCTTTTCACGCGATTGAAGAAACCAAGATGCAGTTGCTACAGTAAGCGAGGCTCTCGTTCCACCGATTGCATCGACGATGTTGTTCCCTATGTCGCGCTTCCTCTCCTCCAGTTCTCGCCGCGCGTTCACGCTGATCGAATTGCTCGTCGTCATCGGCGTCATCACGACATTGTTGGCGATCATGCTGCCGTCACTGTCGGCGGTGCGACGCGAAGCAGAGAGCGCTGCCTGCGCGTCGCAATTGCGTCAACTCTTTGTCGGCCTTGAGTCGTATCGACGGCTCACAAGAGACCTCATCCCGATATGCGATTTTCTTCCCGCGGCAACACCAGCGGGTCCCGTCGGTGGATTGCCTGCGTTGCTGGACGGGTTCATCGACATCGACTGCAAATGCTGGCGCTGCCCTGCGGACATGGATGAGGACGAGTCGCTCTCGACAGGGACGAGTTACTTCTATGTCCCGGGGCTTCTCCGCTATTCACCGCAGATTCAGATGCAAGCAGCGCAACTCGCGTTTCTACTTTCGCAAGACGCAACCATGAGCGCGCGGCTTCGAGAGCGCCGTCGAGTGGAAGCAGAAGGGAAACTCGTGACAAGTTTCTACATCTCGAACCCTCGAGCATTTGCGTTGATCACGGATAGCCAAGACCGCCACAAGATTGGCGATCGAGTTCCGCGCAACGGGGTGTATCTTGATGGCAGTGTGCGCGCAGTGGAAATCGAACCAGACGTTGCGCAGGATTGACTGAGCGGACCCGTGCGGGAATACGAACCACATGAGCATCACAGACACAATCGCTGACTTTCGCTGGCGCATGAATGAGCGCGTCGCAGAATTGTGGACTGAGCGGCGCCAACAGATTGGCCGTGGCGCAAGCGTCTGCGCGGTGCTGCTGCTTCTCGGCGGTGGCGTCTATTGGTGGACGAATGTGCGATTCCGATCGCCGCCATCGATCTTTGATTCGCCGGTTGATGATGTGTTTGGCTATCTCTCGATGGCGGACTTTTCGAAACTTCCGCTTGAAGAACGGTTGGCGTATCTCTTGAGTCTCGCGGATCGATTCCGCAATTTCAGTCAGGGAGATTCCGCGGCTGCCGCTGCATTTCTCGCGGGACTCGCAGGTCCCGCGCGAGAGCAAGCGACGCAGAACGTGCGACTCCTCGCCAAAGACATTCTCGCGCAAGGGGCATCGGGTTACTTCGATGTGCCTGAGTCAGAGCGGGGCAAGTACATCGACAACTGGCTTGTGCGATGGATGAAGACAGGCGAGAAAATCACGAAGGGCAAGGAAGGCGAAGAGAGCGACGACGAACGATTGAAGGACATCAAGGATGACGCGAAGCGCGGCGAAACACGACGCAACGAGCGAATGAGTGGCGGCGGCGAGGGCGGTGATTCGACGACGAATCCAATGCCGTCATTGACTTCGGATGGCGCAACGCGCTTTCTCGATTTCTGGGGCAGTGATGTCGAGAGCGCATCGACCCCACGAGAGCAAGGTCAAATCGTGCGCTTCCTTGGCGATGTACGTAAACGCGTCTTGCAGTGAAGAGCGCATCGCATCGCCGAACCCACAGTGCGCGATGAAAAACGTGAAATTTTTCTTGACAGCCAACACGTCGCTTTTTAAATTGCCGCCTGCGTAGTTCACCATCAGTTGATCAAGCGCAGCCCCGCGCGCGCATAAAGGAATGGAACATGCACAACAGAACACAACAGAACAGAACAGAACAGAACACAACACAACACAACACAAAGGTGAATCCCCTCGTTTCGCGCGTTTTCCTAGGCTGAAACCGTGCGCGTTGTTTATGTGCGCGTTACTCAGTCAGAACCACACGCTCGCCGCGCCGCCTACACCTACGCCGCTTCCACCTCCGCCGCTTGGCGAAGAAGGAATTGACTGTGCGGGGTGGGGCGTTGTTGAAGGCCGCGCCTTGTACCCGTTGGGAAGCGAAGATTGTCCGATGAATCTCGTGGAGGGCGGTCCACTCTCGTGCGGCACATCGGGGTTGACGAAGCCGCTCGTGACTGCGTGTGCGAAGGGAACGTCGATCGGAGACGTGGACTATCTTTCTGCTCAGGCAGTAGTCATCCAGAATGTGCAAAGCCTTGGAAGTTTTACGCCACCTTGCCCGTGCAGCGAAGACTCTCCAAGTGTGTTTCTGGTTGGAGAACGCACGAGCGCGGTCTACTCGACGAGCGGAATTGGCGCGCGCAGGTTCGAAGTCACAATCCGAGGCCGAGTGAGTTTGAAATCGAAACTCGATATCACTTCGAGCTGCGGTTCGTCGTGCGCAAGCGTTGCTGGGGAAGCGGTGTTGCAGGTTTATCTCCCCTTGACGAATCCAGAGGCACAACTAGAGTTTCGCCTCAATGGCAGGCGCCTTGAGTCCGTCTCAGGCGCTGGATTCTGCACGGGTCAGTCCACGATAGCGCGTGGATTCGAGATCGGTCCTGGAGGCATCGGCGCGGATTGGAGTTTCGATATTGGAGGGACGGTTGCCAGAGCGAAGTACGTACAGAGGCTGTTCTTCAAAGCTAACTTTTGTGTTGGGGCTGAGATGGCACAGAATGGCGTCCCATTTACACTGCGAGGCACAGTGCATAGTCAAGCGTCGCTTTCCGCGGGGGACTCCGCCCAAGTGTTGACGGAAGTTGATCTCCAACCAGTGAAAATCCGTTTCGCGCCCGTCGCAGGCCAAGAGGCAGAATTTTGCGACAGTTGTGCCGCAGACTCGGTTTGGTCGATGCCCACTTCGACGGGCGGAAACGAAGCGTTATGAGTTGTGATTTCGATGGCGCGGAACATTCAGAGACTTAGGAGTGAATCTATGCTTTTCCCAAGACAGGCGTTTCGTCCGTGGATTGCGTCAGTGATTTGCGCGGTTGTTTGGTTGAACGGTGTGATTGTTGTCGCATCGCCGAACACTCAGCACGCCGATGCGGCGCTCTCCGCGAATGCGGTGGTCGCAGAACGCGATGCGATTGAGGATGCAGTTCTCGTTGCGGTACTCGGTGACCACATCATTGAGTTTTACGGCGCAGCAGGTTCCCAACAAGGAGTGATTGGAGTGGTGCACCAAGATGCCGATCGCATTGTGCTGCTCACACTTGCCTCGCAACGCAAAGACGCGCCTTGGTACGCGATGGAATCCTGCGCGCTCTCTGCCGACCGGCTGCACATTGTTGATCTTGTGGGCGGCGCTGCGCCTGCTGAGTGCGAGAGTGCGTTCTTCATCAGTGCGCTCGCAAGCGGTGCCATCGAAGATCCACTTGCGCCGCGTCGGGACGGTGCGCGGTTTGCTTCAGAATTGATGCAAGCGCGTGCACTGCGAGCGCATTGCCAAATGCTCTCCGACGCGACAGATGCCGATGCGCGGGTAGTGCTCCGCGAGCAATGCGAGACGCAATTGAAGGCGCTTCGCCCCATGGTGCGCGGGCAATCCATTCGTACGCTCGCGGAATTGTTGGCGTGGGTAGAGCTGATGGATGCGAAGCAGTGCGCGCTGCGGCTTCTTGAGGGATGGCGCGCAAGTGAAGGCGTGTGCGAGGAACTCGTTCACGCCCTGCAAGGCATTGGCGCGAGCCGGCTCAGCATGCACGCAAAGCAGTTGTATTTGCCACTTGATGGCGCGTGCGTTTCGATCTGTGCGAGTGCGTGCTACAACGCGATGGCGTGGGAGATTGTCGAAGCGTTCGCGGCACGCATGGCAACCATGCGAGCTGGCGTACGCGTGGTCGAGTTGGAACTCGCACAAGCGGTTGAACGAGCGATCGCCGATTGCGCCATTGATGAAATCACCGCAACGGCGTTACGCGCGGACCTTCGCGTCTACTTGCAAGAGTTGGCAGGTGCGGTGCCGACGACGCTGCGTATGACGCCGCAACTTGCGCAACAGTGCGCAGGGCACGTCCGCGAGATGTTGTGTGTGGCGTCCGCGCCGGCGCCAGATTTGCCTCCGATGTTTACAACGGAAATTCGCTGTCGTAATGAACTGGTCAACGAGATGCTCAAGGTGTACGGCCGCCTCTTGCATGCAAGCGACCTCCTCAACAACGCCGAGCGCATTACTCTTGCGACGCAGGTCGCGGCCATCGCCGCGACTGGAACCTACGCACTGACGATGCGCCTAGACGCGTATCGCGACTATCAGGCCAGTCAAGGAAGGTCTCTGTCGGCGGAATACCAGCGCGCAATGGATCAAATTGTCGAGGGGTATCGCCAAGAAACGTTGGCGCCACTTGAGACGGAGTGGTCTACTTGGAATCTGTTTCCCTTTCCGTCGGCCGCGCTCTCGGAAGGAGCAGCGGAAGTCATCATGGCGTCTGGACTCGATTTTTGGGAGGACTCCCCCCTCCCAGGCCGCCCGCCTACGAGCCAGCATGATGTCTCCGAAGAGTCGCATCTCAATATGTTTCGATCTCGTTTTTGGGGCTATGGCGGAATCACCACGATGTTGTCCTATCACGCAGGCAGCTCCGTGATCGGCGACCTTTCCACCGGGTTGCAGCGTCGTGGCATTCCCTTGCAGCCGTTTTCCGCTGGCGGCGCAAGTTATGGATACGCGACCCCAGGCCCATGGTCTCCTCGGTTGTGGTTTGATCGGAGAAAACTCGGCGCGCCCCGGTAATGCTGCATCATCGCCATTCATGGCGGGGGTAGCGTCGACGCAGTGCGTTGCGCATCTCGGGATAGAGCACGCGCCAGAAGTTTCCGAGATCTTGCGTCACTTGGAGCGGGCGAAGATTTGGTCCGAGGATTTCGAGCGTGATGCTCTGGCGACCTCCCGCGATCTTGGGTGTTTCATCGAGACCGTAGAAATCTTGAATCTTCGATCGTCCTCGCGGAGATTCGCCGACGGTGTATTCCAGTTTCATCTTGCGACCACTCGGCAGAGTGAGCGCTGTGGGAGCCGTTTTCTCGATGTATTGTTGATCCTCCCACGAGAGCGCACTGCGGATGACATCGAGCGATGAGCGCGCTTCCACCTCCCGCGCGCGCACGCAGCCGGTGACGAGTTCGGCGTGCAAGACGGCGAGATCATCGTCGCTGTAGGTGAGCAGCGCCCGTTCAGGAAACCATTCGGCGACGCAACGCACGCGAGCAATCCACGGTTCGCTGTGCGTTTCCCAATCTTCGAACTTGATCTCTCCACTGCGGATACGGGCCACGAGTTCCGCCTCGACCTCAGGAGACGGTGTCGCGGGTCGCCCCTTACGCGAGATCGAAATGCCGGCGAACAATTCTTCTTCCGCACACTCGACAGCGCGAAGTTCGCTGTTCCACTGCGTCGCAATGCGCGTGGTGAAATGCTCTGGCAACGCAGCCTCGACAAGTTCGCGCGGCACAGGATGCGCGATAGGAATCGAGACAAGTCGATCGTGCTCAGGTCCGCTCTCTCGGATTTCGAGGGCGAGGAGAAATCCTTGCGCTCGCACGATCGAAGTTTTCGCGAGTTCGACCTTGCGCCGCGTTTGCATCGCGCAGTGGAGTCGCTCGCGCTCGTGCTTGAACGCGATGCGATCGAGAAAACCAGCGAGCAGCGCTTGCGAGACGGCATCGGTCGATGAGTCGTTGCCGCCGCGTGGCATTCGTGCCATGGCGCGCTCGAGTTGTGAAGCAACGAGTGATGCTTCGCGGCACGCGAGCGCATCGGCAGCGGGTGGCGCGCCGCGTTTGTCGAAGAGTTCGATCAACTTTTCGCGCGCAATCGCGTCACTCATCAGATCCGATGCATCGAGCAGAGATTGCAGCGCCTGCGCACTGACGCCATCCGCAGGATCGCGATCACTGATACACGCAGCGATGCGCGCAACCCGCGTCGTGCAACCAAGTCGTTGTGCTTCCACGAGCGCGCGCGCGAGCCGAGGATGCGTGGGCACACTCGCCATGCTCGTCCCAATGCGAGTGAGTCCGCCCTGCGCATCGAGCGCGCCAAGCGCCACCAGTGTGCGTCGCGCCTCTTCGAAACGCGCCATGTCAGGCGCGTCTAACCACGGAAAATGCAGCGGATCTCGCACGCCGAGCGACATCGTCTCGAGCATCGTCGCGCAGAGATCGATGCGCGCGACTTCGGGCGGAGTGTGCATCTCGCGTCGTGCATGCTCGCTGCTGCTCCAGAGGCGAATCGCGCGCCCTGGTGCTGTGCGTCCTGCGCGGCCGGCGCGCTGTTCTGCACTCGCGCGCGAGATCGGTTCAACGCGAAGTGTGTCGAGCCCGCGCAGCGCGTCGTAGCGATGGATGCGCGCAAGCCCCGTATCAATCACCGTGCGCACGCCCGGAATCGTGAGGCTTGTTTCGGCAACATTCGTCGCAATGATCACGCGTCGCGTCCGTTCAGGATCCGCTGCACTCACAGCGCGATCTTGCGCGTCAGGCGTGAGTGATCCGTGCAGTGGAAGCACTTCGCAGTCGATGCCGGTTCTGGCGATGGCGATCTTCGCGCGTTCTGTCGCTTTCAAGATCTCAAACACTCCAGGCATGAACATCAACACATGACCAGGATCCTCGCCTTC
>SIAK01000016.1 GCA_009691805.1 Phycisphaerales bacterium | reverse complement strand
CAAACGGGAGTTTTCCTCCGCTGCCGCGCTTATCAGTGCGGGACCGCGCGCGTTGAGTCGCGCGGTTGATCATCGTGCTGACTCGACTCACGTGTGAACAGGAAACTCTTGCCTTGGTAGTCAATCTTCACGGTGTCACCTTCCGCAAACTCGCCTGTAAGCAGTCTGCTTGCGAGCACATTCTCGATGCGCTGCTGAATGACTCGCTTGAGTGGTCGCGCACCGAATTGCGGGTCGTATCCCTCGGCCGCGAGCGCGAGCGATGCAGCCTGCGAAACGCCGAGTTGGATGCCCCGCGCTTGCAGGCGCTTCCGAAGATTCCCTAGCTGGATTTCGGCGATCGACCCAAGTTGCTCGCGCGTCAATGCGTGGAAGAGCACGATGTCATCAATGCGATTGATGAGTTCAGGTCGCAGTTGTTTCTTGAGGAGGTGGCGCACATGCGCTTCGATGATGGACTCATCTTCGCCCTTCTCACTCATTTCGAGAATCGCATGCGAACCGATGTTTGACGTCATCACCACAATCGTGTTGGTGAAGTCAACCGTGCGTCCCTGCCCGTCGGTGAGTCGGCCGTCATCGAGAATCTGCAGCAGGATGTTCGCGACCTCTGGGTGCGATTTTTCCATCTCATCGAAGAGGACGACGCAGTACGGTCGGCGACGCACAGCCTCTGTGAGTTGGCCACCTTCGTCGTGACCGATGTAGCCTGGCGGCGAACCGATGAGTCGCGCCACCGAGTGTTGCTCCATGTACTCACTGCCGTCGATACGCACCATTGCATCTTGCGTGTCGAAGAGAAACTCCGCGAGCGTCTTGCAGAGTTCGGTCTTGCCAACGCCTGTTGGACCAAGAAACAGGAACGAGCCGATCGGTCGATGCGGCTCGCCAAGTCCTGCGCGATTGCGTCGCACAGCCTCGCTCACCGCCGAGCATGCTTCGCGCTGACCAACCACGCGTCTCTGCAACTCGCTCTCCATGTGCAGTAGTTTTTCGCGATCACTCTGGAGGAGTTTCGTCACAGGAATGCCCGTCCACTTCGCGACCACTTCCGCAATCTGCTCGCTGTCGACTTCCTCTTTGACGAGCGATGCTCCGGTCGCTTGCTGTGCGCGCAGCGCGTCCTCAGCAAGGTGCAGCCGCTGCTCAAGTTCGCGGAGATCGCCATATTGAATGCGCGACGCGGTGGCGAGATCTGCGCGACGCTTCGCTTGTTCAAGTTCCGTGTGCTTGCGTTCAATCTCGTTGCGAATCGCTTTGATTGCGTCGAGTTCCTTCTTTTCCAACTGCCATTGCGATGTCAGCGCGCGATTGTTTTCACCAAGCGTTGCGAGTTCCGTATCAACACCGTGCAACTGCTTCTTCGACGCCGCGTCCTTTTCAAGCTTTAACGCTTCTCGCTCAATCTCGAGTTGCATGATGCGCCGGCGCACGGCATCAAGTTCGACAGGCATCGAATCATTCTCAATGCGCAAGCGCGACGCAGCCTCATCGAGCAGGTCGATCGCCTTATCAGGAAGAAATCGTTCGGTGATGTAGCGTTGCGAAAGCGTCGCGGCGGAAATGATCGCGCCATCTTGAATGCGAATGCCGTGGTGCGCTTCGTAACGGGCTTTGAGTCCGCGCAGGATCGCGATCGTGTCTTCCACAGTGGGCTCGCCGACTTGCACGGGCTGGAATCGTCGCTCAAACGCCGCATCTTTCTCGACGTGCTTGCGGTACTCATCGAGTGTCGTTGCGCCGATGCAGTGCAGTTCGCCGCGCGCGAGAGCGGGCTTGAGAAGTTGTCCCGCGCCGACGGCGCCTTCGCTCGCACCTGCGCCAACAATCGTGTGCAGTTCATCGATGAAGAGAATGACGCGACCATCACTCGCCGCAACTTCACGCAGCACCGCCTTGAGTCGCTCTTCAAACTCACCGCGATACTTCGCGCCTGCGAGGAGTTGACCAACATCAAGCGCGATGAGCCGTGCGTCGCGCATCGACTCAGGGCAATCGCCATTCACAATGCGAATCGCGAGACCTTCGGCAATCGCGGTCTTGCCCACGCCAGGCTCGCCGATCAAGACTGGATTGTTTTTCGTGCGTCGCGAAAGCACCTGCATGCAGCGGCGAATCTCTTCATCGCGTCCGATGACAGGATCAATCTTTCCTTGCTGCGCCTTCTCCACAAGATCGATGCCATACTTCTTGAGCGCTTCAAAGGTGTCTTCCGCATTTTGATCGTTGATTTGCGAGACACCTGACGCTTTGCGAATGGCGTCAATACTTGCGAGAAGCCGCGCGCGATCGAGACCGAGTGTCGAGAGCACTTGCTTCGCGTCGCTCTTCACTTCTGCGAGTGCGAGCAGCAGATGTTCCGAGGAAACGAACGCGTCCTTCATCCGCTTCGCTTCCGTCTCCGCTTTCGTGAACACTTCATTGAGTTCGCGAGAAACTCCGGCCTGCGCGCTCGACGAGATCTTCGGCAGGCGGCGCATCTCCGCACGCGCAATGTCCAACACGCGCGCCGCGTCTGTTCCTGCGCGCGCGAACACACTGCTCGCGCCGCCTTGCTTACTCGCAAGCATCGCGATGAGCAGATGCAACGGCTGTACCTCAGCGTGCTGCTCACTTGTGGCGAGCGTTTGCGCTTCGAGAACGGCGGCTTGGGCTTGTGTTGTGAACTGATCTATGCGCATGTGAAACCCTCTCGTGTGCGTTGAGTGAGCAGGGTAGAACTCAGAGCGTCTCGAAGGGGAAGTTTTCGGGAATCAATTCCGGACGATCGTTCAGCCAACCGACGAGAAATCGGAACGCGTCCACCAGGCGCGGCCCTGGACGATTGAACATTTGATTGCCATCCACGAGCAGCACGTGCGCTGGCTGTGCTTCGAGCACTGCGGGCAAGAGTGGCCACCATCGGCTCGTGGTCAGTGTGGAGAGTTCCCCCCGAATCTGCTGCAGATTGAATCCACAGGGTGCGATGAGCACGCGTGTTGGCATGATTTCCAGCGCATCTTCTGGGCTGATTTGGCGGCTCTTTGCGCCGGGCAGGTTGAGCGAATGCCGCCCGCCCGCATCTTGAATGAGTTGCGGAGTCCAATGACCGCCCACAAACATTGGATCCATCCACTCGAGAAAAAGCACTTCGGGTCCTGGGATGAATGGATTCACGAAATCAATCGCACTCCAATATCCGTCGCGCAGTTTGACCATCGCGCGGGACGCATCCTCCGCACGATGGACTGCATCGCCGACTTTCAAAAGATCATCGAAGACATCAAAGATGCTCTTCGGATCAAGGCTGATGATCTCTGGCTTATGCGGAAGCTCGGCCGCGATGCGCTCGACACTCTTGAGATCGATGGAGCAGACCTCGCAGAGATTTTGCGTGAAGATGATGTCAGGCTTCAATTCGCGAATGCGCGCTTCGTCAAGCGTGTAGAGACTTGCCGCGCCACCCGACAGCGTCTCGCGCACGCAGCGGTCGATCTCCGCGCTACTGCCACCAAGCGTTCGCGCGCGCGTCAGCGAAGGTCGATTTCGAATGGCCGCAGGAAAGTCGCACTCGTAGCTTCGACCAACGAGCAGATCTTCCGCACCCATCACGCACAACAACTCCGTCGCAGAAGGAAGCAAGCTGATGACGCGCGGATTCGATGGCATTTCACCGAGTGTACGGGGGCGATAAACACGCCTTCCCGTTGCACGCATTGCCCACATAGTCGGTGCGGACGGCGCACGCGGCACGCGTGTTGTGCGTGACCATCGCCACACACTCAGACCCCTAGGAAAGCCGCATTTTTGGGGCACTTTTACAGTGTTCGCGCAACGCGTGAGGAGGCCTGTGGGGGACTCAAGTCGCGGCTGCGAGAAGGTGATGAGACATATGAAGACTATGAACTTTCAATCTGTTGTTGGATTCGCATGCCTTGCTTCGAGCGGTGTGTTCGCAACGGTCGCGCACGCTGGAATCGTCGGACTCGGATCGGTGCGGCACTTGCCTGCGCGCCCAACGATTTCGTACTCGGGCTCCTACGCGCCATGCTTCAGTTCCAGTGTTGATGCCTCGGGCATGCGCACGATCATTGAAGTGAACATCTGGCAAGCGGCGCAGTCTGCGGCCCCCGGCATGGTGTTGAAGTCGATCACGATTCAGGACTCAGGAACCAATGCATACGGTCCATCAAGCCCTGGCGCGGATGTTGACCTTCTCGCTGTGAGCGGCGCAGATCCATCGGCGCAAATGGCGTTCTCTTATGCAGGACCAGTCTCGCAGCACATGAATGAAAGTGCAGCGACGCTTGCCGCGCGCGTTCTCGCAGCGGATGCAATCGCAGGTGACACGAATACGGGCATGACACGATTCGTCTCGCTTGGATTGAACGGCGCATTGCGCGTTGACTTCCGAAGTTTGATCGTCGTCCAGAACGGTGGCTCGGAAGGTGGAGAGGGAGGCAGCGGGCCTGGTTCGTCGAGTGGAGGTGAAAACTCCGGTGGCAGCGGGACATCGACGGAAATGATCGAAGGACTCTTGATCTCGCAAGGCATGCGTCTCTTCCTCTCGGAAGCAGGCGCGGGAGAAACGCTGGATATCACCTTCGAATTCGCGTCCGTTCCTGCACCAGGAGCATTCGCACTACTTGGACTCGCAGGCATCGTCGCTGGCAAACGTCGTCGCGCAAGTTGATGGAGTGAAGAGAAGCGCGCGCAACTTCGCGAGGTTTGAACCGCAACCCCGCGGGGATTAAACAGAGTGTTGGTACTCTGATTGTGTGCCGACCTTTGCCTATATCGCCCGCGATGCAAGTGGTCGTCGCGTTCGCGGAAACGCCGACGGCAACACCGAACAATCTGTGCTGACGGATCTTTCGACCCGCGGTCTCACGCCGATTCGTGTGACACCAGCGCGTACGGCGCGTAATCGCAAACGAGTTTCCACGCGAATCCTCGCGCGTTCCTACGTACAACTTTCGGAGCTGCTGCGCGCAGGTGTGCCGCTCTTGCGATCCTTGCGTTTGCTTGCGCGAGGGAAATCGCATCCGCAGCTCGCGGCGATTTGGGCGGAAGTCGCGGAGTCGGTTTCGAGGGGCGAGCGTTTTTCCGATTCGATGGCGGCGCATCCTCACGCGTTTGGAGAAGTGCACATCGCGATGGTGCGAGCGGGCGAGCGTGGCGCGTTCCTTGAAAGTGTGCTCGCGCGACTCGGCGCATTCCTCGACAACCAAGCAGAGTTGCGCGCGAAGATCATCGGCAATCTGCTCTATCCGGTGGTGTTGTTGACGGTGGCGCTCGGCGTGATTGTCGGTGCGCTCATCTTCTTTGTGCCGAAGTTTAAAGACCTTTTCGGCGACATGGAATTGCCGCTTTCCACGAGATTGCTCCTAGGAACGAGTGCACTCGTTGTCGCGTGGTGGCCGTTGATGGTTGCGTTTGTCGTCGCGCTTGCGATCGCAGTGCAAGTCGCGCGCAAGAAGGAGAGCCTGCGATTGAACATCGCGCGCCGCTTCTTACGTCTCCCGAAAGTCGGAGGGCTCTTCGCATCACTCGCTGTCGCGCGCTTCGCACGGATTCTCGGCACGCTCTTAGAGAATGGCATTCCAATGATCAGCGCGCTCGAGATTGCGCGTGATGCAGCGGGCAATGCGTTGATGGCGCGCGCAATCACCGAAGCCGCGGAATCTGTTCGGCAAGGCGAGCAACTCTCTACGCCACTTGCACAGAGTGGCTTGTTCGAGGAAGACGTGATTGAGATGATTACGGTGGGCGAGAGCGCGAACAGTTTGCCATCCGTGCTCGTCTCGCTCGCAGACACGATGGAACGGCGCGTCGACCGCGCATGTACCGCGCTCTTGAAGTTGATGGAACCCGCGCTTCTCTTGGGCCTCGCGGGTCTCGTGTTTTTCATCTTCCTCGCGCTCGTGCTCCCTATGATGCAAATGTCGTCGCAGCTGTGAGTGCGCGCGTCCCATACTGTGCGCGCGCGTAATCCTGTGGCGGTTCTCGGAACTCTTGCGCCGCGTGGATCGATTTGGTGTAGTGTCAGTATGTTGGGTTTCCACTTCCTAGGAGAATTTCATGCGATTGACACCTCGAGTATCTCGTCGCGCACGCCGCGCGTTCACCATTCTTGAACTTCTGATTGTGATTGGGATCTTGCTCGCGATTGGCGGATTGGTTTTTGTCAATCTGATCGGCGCGCAAGAGAAGAGCGAAGTTGGAACGACCAGGCTCCAGATGCAAGAGCTCGAACGCGGGATCGAATCGTTCCGTTTCGATATGAAGCGCTGGCCGACGGAGGAAGAGGGTCTCGCCGTCATCTGGTCGAAAGAAGCGATCGCGAGCGACGAAGACCAAGCGAAGTACGGTGGTCCCTATCTCAAGAACCCAGCGCCGAAAGATGCGTGGGGACGCGAGTGGATCTTCCACATTCCAAGCCAAACGGAAGGTCTTGATTTCGACATCGTGTCCATCGGGCCAGATGGCGAAGAGGGCACCGAAGACGACATTTCCAATCACGACGCGCGCAAGGCCGCTGAAGGTGATGACCTCGGCGAATTCTCTGGCAGCTCATCAAGCGGCACACCTTCGGGTGGCTGACGAAAGTTCGTGCGATGACGCGACGCGGCTTCACACTCCTTGAAATCCTCGTGTCGATCAGCATTCTTCTGCTGCTCGCAGCACTCTCGTTGCCGTACGCGTGGAGTTGGCTTTCTCGACATGAACTTGATGCGGGCGAGGACCATCTCACCATGCAACTCGTGATGGCCCGTGCTGCTGCGCGTGAGGAAGGCAAGCCCGTTGAAATTGTCGCGGAGGAAAGTGCCGAAGGTGTTGAGACACTGCAGGCGCGATTTGTCAGCAACCAAACAGAATCGAATACGCGCGCGGAGTTCGACGAGGACGATGGTGCCGATGGAGAAGCGTGCATCGAAGCCTCCTGGGCGCGCTGGACTTTGCCCGAAGGGATGACGCTCGGCATTCGACTTGCGGATGCGCTCGACAACGATGACGCAGAAGTGGATCGCGAAGTCGATGCAGCGGTCTCGTCTCGCGTCGTCGCGTTGTTCTTGCCGGACGGCACAGCGCTCATTGCGCCAACACTTATTCTCGCGACAACGGGTGGTCACGCGCGAAGTCTTGCGATCGATCCCGTCACCGGACGACCGCGACGCGCTGCGCCAGCGATCGTGTCGACTGAAGAGGATCGCCCTGAATTTGAGCCTGTTTCGAATGACGACGCCACTGGGGACGAGTGATGTCTCGCGCGCGACGGGCGGGGATTCTGCTGGAACTCCTCTTGTCGTTGGCGCTCTTTGTCGCGGGCGCGACAGTCATCATTGCAACCGTGCGGGGATCCAACGACGGTGTGCGTCGCGCTGCCGAGTATGCACGCGCAGACGATCTCGCCTGCTCTCGATTGATTGAGTTGGACGCCGGGCTTGTCGCCATGGACGAACTGCGCGGCGCAAGTTCGCCGACAACAGATGTTGAGTTCACCGTGTCGATCGTTGTCGAGCCGACTGCAGTCGCGGGACTCGTGCGCGCGATTGCGACGGTGCATCCGGTTGAAGGCACGCAGTCGCGCATCATTGTGGAACGCGATCGACTGGTGCGACTTCGCAACGAGGAAGTGCCATGAGGCGCGGACGATGCGCGATGCAATGCGCACGCGCGATGACGCTGCTTGAAGTGTTGCTCGCGATTTCGATCGCGACGATGTTGCTCGGCGCGATTGGGAAATTTGCGTGGGACATCGGGATTGCTCGCACGAAACTGTCAGAGCGCGCGACCGAAGCTTCATGCGCGGAAGCAGTCTTCTCCGCGATCGAACGCGCGATGGAGACCGCGGTGGTTGAGGACGATCATCACGCGAGCGGCATTGTGGGAAGCGAGTCTTCCCTGCGCGTGCGTTCAAGTGCATTGAGCGCACCGATGCAAGGTCAGCAAGATGCCGCGCCGAGTGAATTCGCGTCGATGCACGTTCAATGCGTGAACGGAAGAATCGCGCTCGATCTTGGCCGCGGCGCTGCGCAACTCGATGCTCCAGTCCGCGCGTTTCGCATTCGGTATCTGCTGCGCGATGGTTGGAAGGACGCGTTTGATGCGCGCACGGATGGCGGATTTCCTGTTGCGATTGAAGCGTCGATTTGGTTTGAGAAGCAAGGGAGCGACGCGTCGGTCGGCCCGATCGCGCGGGAGGCGGATCGACGGCGATTGTTTCGCACGCTTGACGCGCCGGTAATTGATCCTCGCGCTGTACTGGAAGCGCGCGAGGGAGCGCCAGCGCTCGAAGCAGAAGTGGAGCGCGAATGACCTGTGTTTCTCGCTCAAATCTTCGGTCGTTCGTGCTCATCGCGGTACTCATCGCCCTCGCAGTCGCGCTGCTCGCTGCGGCTGGCGCAATCGCCATTGCGCGCGGCGCGATCGCGGATACGCGTGGCGGAACGCGCTCGGCACTCGCTCGCGCGGCGGCGCTTGATGGCGTGACGCTCGTGAGCGCGACGCTTGCTGAGTCGCGGCGAGAGTTGTTGCAAGGGGGAAGTCCTCCGAGTTTTCCCGCGCGCGATGGCGAAGTTCTAGAGCGCATTCTCGGAGAAGAGCGTCTTGTCGCGCGACTTGTTCCGTTCGAGGATGGCACGTTTTTCGAGGCGGAATCAGGCAAGTTTGCGATCGAGGGCGCGACGGATCTCGTTCTTGAACAGTTGCTCGAGAGCGCCGCTGGAGAGATGTCCGTCGTGAAGCTGCGAGAGCAACTCGCGTCGGGTTCGATCGAAGCACTTGCGCTCACGCAACCGAAACTGTCGGCGATGCTGACGCGTTTCGCGGCGGATCCAATGCTCGACGATGAAGGGTTGCCGCGCGTGCTGCTCGAAGAAGCACTCGACGACGCGTCAACGCAACGCCTTCGTCGCCTTGGCTCTGATGCGTTCCTTCGAGTTGCTGCGCGCGCATCGAAGGACAAGGAAGGTGATGAAGCATCGTTTGAGTCGCGCATCGTTCGAGCGTTGCACGCGGAAGCGCTTTCTCTTGAGCAGTGGAATGGCGCGCTCCTTTCGATGACGTTGATTGATGGCGATCGCGTCAGTGGACGGGTGAGTGTGAATCATGCGTCCGTGGCGGTGCTTCGCGTGATCGAAGGCATTGGCGCGGAGCGCGCGGCGCGCATCGTTGAGGAACGCGCGCTGCTGAGCCTTCACGAACGACGCGGCGCCGCGTGGCTTGTCGAACGCGGCATCGTGACGCATGAGGAGTTCGTCGTCCTCGCGTCGCGAGTGACGGCGCGAAGTCTGCAGTGGAGATTCCGTCTCGAAGCAAGTTTCGAACCACTCGAACAGACCACAGCAGGTGCATCCACGCACACGCCATCACGCAACACCGCGCGCTTCGATTGCGTCATCGACTGTGCGCAAGAAATGCCGCGCATCGCGTTGTTGCGGGACACATCGATGCTCGAAGCGTTCTCTGCGATCGCAGCGAAAAGTGCGGTGTATGCAGCCGAATCCGAAGTGAATGCAGAGGGCGAGCAGATGTTGCAAGAATTGAGCGCTGCGGCGGCCGTTGCTGATAACGCGTTTCTTGATTTCACCGAAGTGACTTTCTCGAATCCGGATATTTTTTCGCCGCGAGAAGATGAATCTGACAAGATAGACCCTCTTCCAAACTTACGACACCCGCTTGGGGCGCCCGCAGTCGGGCGATGGGTTTCCTCAAGGAAGCCGCGCTGAACCGAGACGAGCATCAAGCGGTAGAGTCTCTCCCTCCGCGTGTTCTGTCGCAGTGCCGCAAATTCTAGAGAGGTTGAATGACAGACGCGATCAACCGCAATTCGAAACCTCAGCACACAAGCCAGCGAGGGCTCCTCGCGCGGTTGCGTGGTGTTGTTTCGAATTCGTCGAGCGCTCGCACGAGCGTTCCGAAGTGTGTTGTTGAAGTTACAGAAGGTGGAGCGCGAGCGATTGAAGCAGATGTAGTCGGCGGCATGATTGCGGTCCGCCGCGCATGGGAAGCGCAGAGTGCTACGACCAACTTCTTTGGCGAGTCCGCGCTCGACGGCGGTGCGCTGCTCTGCATTTCTCGCTTGGATGCAATGCTGCGCACGATCGCACTTCCGACAGACAACGCGGAAGAGATTCGTGACATGGCGCGACTCGCGTTGCTCCGCGACCTCCCGGTAGAAGGCGCTGGCGTGACGGATTACCTCGTGCTCGAATCGCAAGACGGCGCGAGCACGATTGTGGGTGCGGCCGTGTCAGCGTCTCGTTTAGAAGCACTTTGCGCGCTGTTTCCCCTGCAACCATCCGCAGCGAGCGTGCGCACGCTGGGCACACTTGAGCTCTTGCGTTCACTCGATTCCGACGCAAGCGATTGCGTGCTCGCGATTGATTGCGTCGCGGATCGCGTCGAATTCTTGCTCGTGGAAAACGGCGCGCCGGTCTTCTCGCGCGCAGCAGACATTGGTGGCGATGTGTCGGCGCGGAGCGCGCGCGTGCTTGTCGAAACTCGTCGCGCGTTGCTCGCACTTCGCAGTGGCACCGAGGGTCGCGAGATTGCACGCGCACTCTTGTTGAGTGACGCTGCGCTTGCCTCTGAGATTCTTCCGCAACTCGAAGCAGCGGTCGGTTGCTCCGCTTCGAGACTGGAGACGCATCCGCGCATTCGATTGCCCGCGAATGTGGAAGGCGAGATCGCGCGCTCTTCTTGCTTCCCGCTTGCAGGTTTGTTGCTTGCGCGCATTGGTGCAGCGCGCGCGGTGGACTTCGTGCATCCTGCGCAGCCTCTTGATCGCGCTGCTCGCACACGCAAGCGAGCGCTCACGCTGCTCGGTGTGGCGGTGCTCGCAGTGCTGTCGGGTTGGACAGCAGGATCCTTCGAAATGAAGTCGTTGCAAGCGCGCGCGGATGATCTGCGCGAGAAAGCGACGACTGCGCTTCCGGAGTTGCAGCGCGCCAAGCGCGAAGAGTTCCGACTCAAGCACATTGCGCTTTGGTTGGAGTCCGATCCTGCCTGGATGGACTATCTCGCGGAGTTCCGAAAGTTTGCGCCCGACACGCGTGAAGTTGTGCTCGATGGACTTTCGGGTGTTTTCGCAGCAGGCGAGATTGAGTTCACGCGCGACAAGTGGGAAGTGTCCGGACGTGAGTTGAAATTCACACTCGATGGCGAGGCGAAGGACCGCGCGACTGCAGACGCGTTGCGAGATGCGCTCGTCGCATCGAAGGCTCTCGGCGTGACATCCACCGGTGCGGATGCGCGCGGAGGTCGTCGACTTCCGTACCCATTCGCGTATGTGATTCGCACGACAGATCTTCGTCCAAACAAGGCTGTGGTGGCTGCTCCCAAGAGTGCAGCAGGAGGTTCGCCATGATGGCGAACTTCAAGCGGTTCGGCTTCGTCATCGTGCTCTGTGCAGTTGCGATTTGCTCGGTGACGATCGCATTTCTCGCGGGCTCTGGTCGGCTCACGACTGTGCGTTCAACTGCGCAAGAATCGATCGCGCTCTCCAGCGGCGTGCTCACGAATGCACAAGCGGAGCGAGCCGCGAAGCCGAAGCGCGCCGCGCAACTGAAGTCACTCGTTAATCGCTCGCTTGGTGGTTCAGCGGAGACTGTCGATAGTGCATTGCGTGCGCGAGTCAATCGCGTGCTTGAGGAATTGAGTCTTCCTGACGCAAGCGTTGGCACGAGCACTGCAGTGATTCAGGGCACTCCTGCACGCAGTGAATTCGCAAAGGGAAGTCTCAAGAAGCTTCGTGATGAACCTGACTTCGGAGAGATTCAAGCGACAGTCGCGGCTTCAGGTCGGTATGACCAGATGCTTCAACTGCTCTATCGCATCGCCTCGGAACCTTGGCTCCACCGCATCGACATGATTCGATTCGATCCGAAGTCGAGCAACGAGCGAGTCGGCATGACGGTGCGATTGACTGCGATGTTTATCGTTGGCGCGCAGCCGAGTGCGGAGCTTCAACGCGAAGGCGATCCCGTGGTTGGATTCGCGCCTTATCAAGCACTCGCGTCCTCGAATCCGTACTTCATTCCATCGGTGAAGCCTGCGGCGATTGTGGTCGCAACCAGTCCAGCAACGATCGCTCCGATCGCGGTGTTGCCACAAGATGGAAATGGTGCGCAAACGCCAACTGTCGTCAATTCTGGATTTCCCTACAGCACCTGGAAGTTAACAGGGGTTGTTCGTGGACCCACGGGAGACGAAGCGTTCTTGCGATGTGCAGATGGTTCCGCTCTACAACTCTTGCCTGGGCAAACAGTTGGAGAGCTTGTTTTCCGTGGAGTCGCCTACGACCTCGCGGAGTTTGAAAGTTCGGGAGGTCGCGTTCGCGTTCGGATTGGTGACAATCTGGCGCAACGAAGTCCAATCGGGCAGTAGCAATGTATTCAGCCGCCTGCGAGTGAGGCGGAGAGAGGCAGTTTGCATGGCAGATTTGACACCGGCGCGCATCATCAACGGCTCGACTCAACAGGAGGGTCGAACAAGTGTTGACTCTTCAACACCGAGCAAGGCGCTCTCGCTGCTTGTCGTTGTCGGTTGCCTTTCGAGCACTGCGTCGGCCGTCATTGCGGATGCAACTGCGATTGCTCCCATTGCTGCGCAAGACACCGCTGCTGCGCCTCCGCAGAATCCGACTGCAACGCCGCGCTTCAGTTTCAATTTCAAGGGACAGACCTACGACCAAGTGCTCGACTACTTCAGTCGCACGACAGGTTGGCCGGTGGTGCGCGAGACGGAAGTTCCCGCAGGCACGGTCGACTACATCTCGCCGCGCGAGTACTCGCTGGATGAAGCTTTGCAGACGTTGAACATTCTGCTGCAGACTCAGCAGTGCATGTTGCGCGCGGAGGGCGGTCGCCTCTTCCTGCAGAAGCTCGATGACATGAAGCGTGAGAATGTGCCGACCTACATCGGAACAATTCCTGCACAGGTCACCGATGACACGATCGTGACAGTTGTGCTTCCGTTGATGAACGCGCAAGCGAAGGGTGTTGCGGAGCAGCTGAAGAATCTCGTCGCGAGTTACGGCTCTGTGACGGCGCTTGAACAACAGAACGCAGTGCTTCTTGTGGAGACAGCTGCGCAGGTGCGACGCTTGCAGCGCATCATCGATGAACTCGATCGCAAAGATGTTGAGAACATCATCGAACTCATTCCGATCCACCATGCGAAAGCATCGGAGTTGCTCACAAGCTTGAGCGCACTCATGGGCGAGCGTGTGATTGAGTACGTCATCAATGCAGGTGATGGGAAGCGCACGAAGGTCGAAGAGAATCGCGTCGCGGGACTTGTCATCGCCGCCGATGACCGAACGAACTCGATCGTGGCGCGTGGTTCGCGCGCGAAGATCGATCAAGTGCAACAGACGATCGAGATGCTCGACGTGCCAGCGCTTGGTGGAGCGACGCCGACAGCTGCGCCTGGTCGCGGCATGAAGACACTCACGCTGACGAAGGTTGAAGCGGTGGATGCGAAGAGTCGTCTCGAGCAGTTGTTCGCGGGATATCCGCCGGAGAAGCGCCCGACAATCGTCGCGCTTCCTGAAGCGCATCGCGTGACGTTGGTCGGCTCGCTCGAATCGATTGATGATGCGGAACGCTTTGTCGCGGAGATGGAAGGCTTCACGCTCAAGGCTGGCGCGACTCGTGGCGATCGATTGCGAGGCGATCGCAGTGTTGCCGCGATTCCGTTGACGAATGCAACGAGTGACACGGTGCTGCAAGCATTGAAGTCGCTCTTGACCACGCGGCAGCAATCAGAGGTGACCGTCGTTGCCGGTCCTGATGGACGCACGATTCTTGTGTCTGCGGACAGCACAGACATCACGGGCATCCGTGAAATCGTGACAGTGCTTGATCTTCCTGTGAATATCGAGCGACAGGTGCGCTTGTTGAAAGTCACCTCGCCACAGCCCGAGGTTGTCGTCGCGCGCGCGCGTGAACTGTTTGAAGCGCAGACGCCTGCCGCGGACACATCGCGATCGATTCGCATCGAACTCGATCCTGTGAGTCGCGAGCTCGTGCTCATCGGAAGCGCGCAATCGATTGAACGATTCGCGGCGCTCTTGACGCAGTTGGAACAGAGTCGACCCGTGGATCGCGAAACGCGCGTCCTTTCGGTGAAGCACGCGTTGCCCTCCGCAATCGCGGCGCAAGTTGCCGCTCTCGCTGCGCAGATGCTCGATCCGCGTGACGGCGCAACATTTGATGCACCGCGCGTCGATGCGATGGATGTCACACACTCGCTTCTCGTCAGTGCGAGCCCCGATCAGTTCGCAACCTTGCAGTCGCTCGTGCAGTCACTCGATCGCGCCGCGCCAGGTTCTTGGCAGGTGCAGACTGTGCCGATGGCCGGCATTGATCCCGCGAAGTTGATGGAGCGCGCCGACAAGGTCTTCGCGGTGCTTGCGCAGGGTGCAGCACCGGGGGAGATGGATCGCCCGACAATTGAGACGGATATGCAGAGTGGCATGCTCATCGTGAGCGGCTCACGCGAAGGTGTCGCGAGCTATCAGCAGGCGCTGCAACAAGCGCGCCAACTCATGCCGCCACCGCGCGCGGGCAAGATGATCGCCGTCAAGTTAGGCAAGGCTTCGGAGATTGCACCGAAACTCTCCGAACTCGTCGCGAAGTCCACGCTGCTGGATCCTTCGCGCGCAGTGCAGAACGCAACGATCGAAGTCGTCGACGCGACGAACACGATCTTCGTCGTGGGAGAACCCGCGCAGATTGCGATGCTTGAATCGTTCGTGCGTGAGCTTGATGTTTCTGCAACGGGCGAGTTGCAACCGATGCGGCTCTTACAACTGCGTGCAGGCGATGCGCCACAGCTTGCGGCGATGTTGAACGCGCGCTTTGAACAACGCTCGCCTGAGGAGCGTCGATTGAAGCCGCTGAAGATTGAAGCGGACGCGTCCACGAACACGCTCGTTGTGAGTGCGCACCCAGAACTCTTTGAATCCGTGCGTGAGTTCGTCGAACAATTGAATCGCGCAGGCGACACGAGTCAGAGTTCGGCTCGCGAAACATTTGTGGTTGGACTGAAGGCAGCGAAGGCTGCAGATCTCGCGATTGCGCTTGACCGATTGTTTCCAACACCGCCGATGCCGCTCGACTCACGCGGTCGTCCTTTGCCACACTTGCAGAAGCCGAAGGAAGTTTTTGTTGCAGCGGATCCAACGACCAACTCCTTGATCGTCGAAGCACCGAAGGAACGACGCACGAGTTTCGAATCACTTGTCGCGGAACTCGATCGCATTCCACTTCCTCCACAGGCAACGCTACGCACCTATCACGTGGAGCGCGGCGACATGGAGAAGATCGCGCAGAATCTTCGCGACCTCGCAGCGCGCGGCATGTTGAGCACACCTGCGGCGAATGGTGGCAAGTCTGTCGAAGTGCTTGTACAGACATCGATCGAGAGCCGCACGCTCATTGTTGCGGGTGATGACACGACATTCGCGAAGACGGAAGAATTGCTCGAACAGTTGCAAGCAGTTCCGGTGCGCAAGACCTTGCGGGTGATTGATGCACTGACTCTCGATCCTGCGCAACTTGCAGAACGCGTCGGCAAGTTGCTTGCGAGCGAATCGCCTGAAGGTGCAACGCCAGAGGTCGTGATTGAAGTAGACGCGCCCAATGGCACTGTGCTTGTGTCGGGCACAGAGGAAGCCACAACGCGTTTCGCTGCAGCGTGCGATCAAGTGCTTCGCGCGCAAGCCCCTGCGGCGAACATTCGCGTCATTCCATTGCAGTACGCAAAGGCTGCGGATGCCAAGTTGTTCCTCGATGGCATGGCGCAAGGGCGCTTGGGTTCGGCGGCGGGTTTCGCGCGCGAGCCGATCATCGATTGCGTTGAGAAGACAAATTCATTGCTCATCGCTGCGTCGGAAACGCAACACCAGTTGCTCGCGAGTTTGGTGAAGTCGATGGATGTGCAATCGGGCACTGCTCCGCCCATTCGCATTCTTCAACTGCGGACTGCAGACGCGACGGTGCTCGCACAAGCGCTGTCGAGTACCTACGCGCAGCGTTCACTCGAAGATCGCAGTGCGCGACCTGTGTCGATCACTGCTGAGCCGCAGACCAACGCGATCATCGTCTCCGCACATGCGGAACTTCTCCCCGAGATCGAAGCAGTCATCGCCGATCTCAACGATGCGAACAAGGGCAGCGCGGACGATCGCGAGATTCGCATCTTTCCGCTCGCTGTCGCGCGCGCGGTTGATCTTGCGAAGACGCTTGATGAAATGTTCCCGCAGCCGACAGTGCCTGTAGATCCACGGGGTCGCGCACGACCTGAACTTGCGAAGCCGCGCGAAGTTGTTGTGCGTGCGGACGCGCAGATGAACGCGCTCATTGTCGACGCGCCGATGGCGCGCATGGCAGGGTTCGCAAAGCTCGTTGAGCAACTCGATAGCCAGAAGGAATCGACGCCCGCGGAGATTCGCACGTGGAAAATCAGCGATGGCAGTCTTGATGCGATGGCGGCGACGCTGCGTCAACTTGCTGCCGCAAGTCAACTCGGCGCTGGAAGTGCGCAAGCGGTCATCAGCACGGAGCCAGTATCGAAGACGCTCGTCGTGAGTGGTCCTCCCGACATTTTCACGAAGGTCGAATCGGTCGTGAAGGGGGTGCAGGGGACGAGTGTTCCTGCGACGACGTTGCGTGTCTTCAAATTGAAGTCCGCGCGCGCGGAGCAACTTGCACCACTCGTTGAACAAACTCTTTCAGGACGGCTTGCGCAAGTGGAGCCAAGCCTTCGCGGAGAAGGCGCGCGAGCACTCGACGTTGCGGCGGATCGCCGCTCGAACACGATCATCGTCAGTGCGCCGGATGTGTTGATGCCTGTTGCTGAAGCGCTCATCGCGCAACTCGATGCGCCTGCGGGAGCGAGCAGCGATGGATCGACGGGAAGTGCGTTTGATGAGGCGAGCGTGCGCGTTCGTCCATTGCAGTATGCAGATGCTGCCGGGATTGCCGCTTCACTCACGCAAGCGCTTGCGAGTGCGATCAATCCAGCGACAGGCGAAGTGGTCTCCGTGAAGGTCATGGCTGCAAGCGGCGCGAATGCACTGCTCTTGGTGGGACGCGCGTCTGATTTGGAAATCGCGGAGAAGCTCATCAAGGAGCTCGATAGTTCGCCCAACCTCGACGCAGTCGATGCGAAAACATTCCCGTTGAAGCATGCGGATGCTGCGAAAGTTGCGCCGCTCGTGCAGCGGCTGCTCGCTGATCAACAGGAAACGGATCCGCGCATCGTGCTTGAACGGATGCGGCGCAATCGTGGTCAGCCCGATGCGACGCCGCCTGTGCGCGTCGAAGCAGATGCGCGCACGAATTCGCTCATCGTGTCAGGCGCATCGCGCGTCATGATTGTCGCGGAGGGTCTCATCACGCAATTGGACTCGCCTCTTGATCTCGCCGAGCGCACGTGGTTTGTGTTCACACCAGTCAAGGGTGACGCGCGCAATCTCGCCGAACAAGTGACGCGCGTGCTTGAGCGCACGGGGCCTACCGGTGGAGTGCTGAAAGTTGAATTGAGTGTTCCGACTGGAAGCGGCACTGTGCTCATCGTGGGTTCGAAGGATGAAGCGGAGCGCGCGAAGAGCATTCTCACGACACTCGATGCGGAAGCATTCGCCGCGCCGAGCAGTGATGTGCGCGTCGTGTCACTTCGTTACATCGCACCAGAAACTGTCGTTTCTGCGCTGCAACCGATGCTGAGTGATCGCGCCCGTTGGCCGCAAGAGTTGGCGGCGATTGTGCGTGCAGGCTTGCCTGTCGCGGAGCCTCGTGTTGTTGCGGACTCGCTCAACATGCGCGTGATTGTGACTGCGCCGACAGCGCTCATGCCGATGGCGAATGAGATCATCGCGCAGCTCGACGCGCCGCGCAACGAAGGCGTGACGACGGAGACGCGTGTGTACTCCTTGATTCAAGCGTCCGCGGTGGATGTTGTGCCGAGTGTGCAAGCAGCACTCGATGCGCGGAGTGCCGCCGACCCAAAATCCCGTAAACCCGTGGTCAGTGCGGAGCCATCGAGCAACGCCATCGTCGTCACGGGTTCGCCAGAGATGTTGGTGGAGTCAGACAAGATCATCGCCGCGATTGATGTGCAAGGCCCGCGTGATGCGGCGCGTGTACGCACGGTGTTCCTGAAGACTGCGCGAGCGGAAACGCTTGCGCCGCTCATCGAACGACTGCTCGTCGATGACACTGCGCGACAAGGTCGGGCGTTCCAACGATCCGGTGCGCCGCTTGTGAAGGAGCCGGTGCTCAAGGTCGCGGCGGATGCGCGCCTCAATGCGGTCATCATCAGTGCAACGCCTTCGCAGCTCGATGCTGCGGAAGAAATGTTGCGGCAACTCGATGCAGGTCGCACAGGCGGAGCGCCTCGCTTCGTGCAAGTGTTGACGGTGAAGAACGGAGACGCAACCGAAATCGCCGCAGCACTCGCGGATGTGTTCGACATGGATGACAGCGATGAGCAGCCGCCGATCATTCGCGTGAACGCGTCGAGTAATTCGCTGCTGGTGCGCGCGACCGAAGCGCAGTACACCGCGATTGAAGGCATCGTCTCGAAACTTGATCGTGCAACAGTCGCGAGCAATCGGCAGTTCCGCTCGGTGCCACTCGATGGATCAGGCGCAAACGCTGCTGAAGTCGCTGCACTTCTGCGCCGTATGTTGGAATCGCAAGATGGTGGTGTTGAAGTCATCACCGTGGATGAGTTGCTCAAGCGCTATGAAGAAGCGCCTGCGAAGTCGACGCCTTCATCGACTGCGCCAGAGGGCGGGCGATCGCAAGCAGATCCGCACTTCGCGCCACTTGCTGCACACATTCTTGCAGGTCTGTTCGCGACTATCGCGCAAGATGGTGGTCCCGTTCCAACGCCCGCAGTGGCCGCGCCGCCAGTTGCGCCCCTCGTTCCAACGCGTCCAACGACAGACGACACGACACACGAAGACAACGGCGTGACGATCGCCGTCGATGAAGCGACAAACAGTCTCTTACTGCTTGGAAGCCCACGCGAGATTGAGCGCGTGATGAAGCTTGTCGAGCAAGCCTCGAACGGATTGCCAAAAGGCGCGACGAAGATTCGCGCGATTCCACTTCCCGCAAGCGTCGATCCTGCGCAACTTGCCACCGTCGTGCAGCAATCCATCGCAAAGATGACACCGAGTGGTGGTGCGCCTGGTGATCTCACCAAGCGCGTCGCGATCGTCGCCGATCTTGAACAGCGCGCGCTCCTCGTCATTGCAACCGATGCGGATTTCGAATCTGTTGGGCAGTTGATTGCGACGCTCGCGCGCAGCACAGCAACCGAGCGCGTCGTCGTTCGGTCCTATCCGCTCACCAATGCGTCGAGTGCGCGCGTGGCGGAATCCTTTCGTCAACTCTCTCAGCCTAGTGCAGGGAGTGCGCGCATCCGCGCGTTAGCGGTGACGCTCAGTTCGAACGGGACAGCGTCGGAAGAACTCACTTTCGATCCATCCAAAGTTCGCGTCTTTGCGGAACCTGGCGTGAATGCCGTGACTGTCATTGGCTCGCCCGAAGCAATCGCCTTCGCGGATCGATTCATTACCTATATCGATCGCGAACAAATCGCGGCGCTTCCGACCGTGCGCATTATTCCGGTGAAAAACGCGCGCGCTGTGGATATCGCCGCGACGCTGACACAGATTTATGCATCGCGTGGACGAGGACTTTCGCAGCAGGGCATCGTCGTCCGCACGCCAGAGTTCGCAGCGGATGCGCGCACGAATACGATCGTTGTGGGTGGCTCGGGTGAGTTTGAAGATCTTGATGGTCTCATCGCCACGCTTGATCAACCTGTTGCGAGTGAAGCGAAGCCGCTCGAAGTCATTCCACTGATCGCACTCACGCCAACTGTTGCTGCGAAGATGATTGAGCAGGTCGTTGTTGGAAGCGATCGCGAACGCCGCGCGTCGGTCCTTGTGATTCCTGAAGACGGCGCGGGCGTTCTGCTCGTGCGCGCGGATGCATCTGTGCGCGCGGAGATTCGTGCGCTACTGAAAGAGATCGACCGACCCGCATCGTCTGAATTCAAGGTGCAACCTGTGAGACTCCAGCACGCGGACGCGACGCGTGTCGCTGAGGCGTTGCAACGCCTCTTTGATGATCGCGCGCGCTTGGCTTCGGGTGGTCGTGCGCGTTCCGGTGCGCGAACGATTTCGATCGTCGGCGATTCGCGCAGCAAGAGCATCTTTGTCGCGGCTAATGACACGGACCTTGCGGAGATCACGGAACTTGTCGCAGTCTTTGATGTTCCAGAGGCCGCGCGAGAGTTTCAGTTTCGCATCGTGCCACTCGCGCACGCGCGCGCTGGCGACATTGCTCGCACCGTGGAAACACTCTTGACAGAGATGGGCGGCGCTGGCGCGGAAGACGCTGTTTCTGTGCGCGCGGATGATCGCCGCAATGTGCTCATCGTTGCGGGTCGTGGAGATCGCTTCACGCTTGTCGAGGGCATCGTCGCGTCGCTCGATGTTGCGCCATCCGAAACGGAACAACGACTCGTGAAGGTGTACGCCGTGAAGCACGGTGATGTGGACACACTCGCGTCGCTTGTGCGCGAGACGCTTGGCGAGCGCGCGCAACGACCAGGAGAAGCGCAAGCGGGGAATGCGAGTGGTCGCTCTTCACTCTTTGCAAGCCCGAAGTCTCGGCAGATTGTCGTGCGCGCAACCGCGTCGCAGCACGAGGCAGTCGCCGGGTTGCTCAGTTCGCTTGACGCTTCGCTCGCTGCACCTGACCGTGCGACCGCTGTACTCAACGCGCAGTTCGTGGAAGCCTCGGAACTTGCGCAGTCGCTGAACCTCTTCCTCACCGAGAGCAGCGCTGCATCGGGCAGTGCATCGAGCGCGACGGTCATCGCCTCAGCAGCGGGCGGCGCGTTGCTTGTGGCAGGAACGCCAGAGGAGCTTGGCGTCATTCGCGATCTCCTTGCGAAGTTGGATCTCCCCTCCTCGGGTGCAGAGCGACGCATTGAAATCATCGTGCTCAAGAAAGCGCAAGCGACGGATGTTGCGCGACTCGTGACGGAGCAATTCGCGCGACGCGGTTCGAGCGTGCAAGGCGTTGTCGTCACAGCAGATGTTCGCACGAACAGCATCGTGTTGAATGCGCCCGCGCAGCAATTCGAACAAGTGCGCGCGTTGATGGATCGCCTTGATGCTCCGTCAAGCGCCGCCGAAACAACGATTCGCACATTTCAGTTGACCAACGCGAAGGCGGAGGAAGCGGTTCGCATTCTCACGCAAGCGTTGCAACTCGATTCGAAGGGACGCACGCAAGGCGTTGCGATCAAGCTTGATCCTGCTGCGCCCGCCGTGCAAGTGAACGCGCGCATCGTTGCGGACAAACGTTCCAACGCGCTCATCGTCACCGCAGATGAACTCAGTTTCGAAGTGATCGCGTCCGTGCTCAAGCAACTCGAAGAGGTTCCCGCGAAGGCAGCGATTGAATATCGCGTGATTGTCTTGCAGCACGCTGCTGCAGGAATGGTCGCGGACACGCTCTCGCGTCTTGTCGGCGAAGGGACCGAAGCAGTGCCAGCGCCGCGCATTGATGCGAGCGAGGCGGGCAATCAATTGCTCGTTGCTGCCACGACCGAACAATTCGTGACGATCAACGAGATTCTCAAATCGATTGACATCGCATCGAGTCTGCCGCGTGTGACGGATTTCATTCCACTCACGCATGCGAAGTCGCCCGCGGTGGCGACCGCGCTCTCGAACTTCTATGGACGCTTCGCGCTCGACACAGATTCTCCATCGAAGCAATCCGTGCGCATCGTCGCCGATGCGGGGACAAACTCTCTCGTTGTTTCCGCGGCGGAGAGTGAGTGGGCGGGCATTCGTGAGCTGGTGGCGAAGCTCGACACTGAGCAATTGGACGCATCACGGCAGTTGCGCGTGATTGCGCTCTTGCATGCTGACGCGCGTGGCGTCGCCGACGCGATCAACGAAGCGTTCCACACGCAGCAGCCGCCAGCGAAGCCTGCTGAACCAGCAAAGCCTGGCGAGCAACCAGCTCCTGTGGTGGTTGCGCCTGTGTCAGAAGACATGGTCAGTTGCAGCGCGGATGAATTGTCGAACACGCTTGTTGTCGGCGCATCCGCCCAAGCAATGCGTCGCATCGAGGCAGTCATCGCAGAACTCGACAAGCCTGATTACGCGCGACTTCCTCCAGCTCGCCTCATTCCTGTAAGAAGCGGCAACCCGGAGCAACTCGCGCGCGCGATTGAGCGCGTGTACGGGCCCTCGCGCAACTCTGGTCGTGATCGCGGTGTGCGCATTGTCGGCGACATGACGAGCAACGCGCTGATCGTGCGCGCTTCCGATGAAGACTTCGCGCAGATCCTCGCGATTGCAGAAGCACTTGAGCAACAGGCTGCAGCCGAAGGTCTTGCGGTGCATTTGCTTCCGTTGACTAAGGCGTCCGCTGTGCGCGTCGCGGGTGCGTTGCGCGGCGCGTTTGCGGAGCGAGCACGGCAAGCCGGCGTTCCATTGTCGATTCAAGTGGATACCGCGTCGAACGGTTTAGTCGTCGCTTCTACGGGTCCACTCTTCGAAGAGATTAAGACGCTTGCCTTGCAACTTGATGCGATGGCGCCTGCGGCAGACAAAGGCATCTTCATCATCGAACTCAAGAACCTCGCGCCCGAAGATGCGAAGAAGATTGTTGAAACGATTGGACTCGATAAGGCGCAACCGATCGACTCGCCGTCACGGGTGATCAGTGAACCGATCAAGGTTGCTGCAGTTCCAGGTCGCGCTGCGTTGGTTGTTGTTGCGAATCCAGCGGACCGAGACATCGTGCTGAGTCTCATCAAGGGCATTGATAGTGATCCGCCAGAAGCAGAAGGGACTGCGCGCGTTGTGCGTCTTCGCAATGCTTCTGCGACGAGCGTCGCTGCGACCTTGCAGCAACTCGTCGCGCCTCCGGTCGCAGGGCAGAAGCCATCTTCGCTTGCGACTGCATTGCAAGAGCAGATTCGCCGACTTCGCATCCAGCGCGAGGGCACCGACGCGGGAGACATCGCGCTTGATTTACAGAAGCCGATTCGCGTGCTTGCAGATGTCACGAGTAACTCCTTGCTCCTGTCGTCCACTCCGGACAACGTGCGCGCGCTTGAAGAAATCGCCGCGCTGTTTGATCGCTTGCCTGTAACCGATGCAGCGGTGGTGCGCATCTTCCCGCTTGAGAACATGCAAGCGACGCAGTTTGCGCGCATCGTGCGTGAACTTTTCGCGCAGGGCAAAGTCCTCGGGCAGGTGACAGGTTCAAGTGTGATGGCAGTGCCCGACAGCGAAACGGGAAAGGCGCTGCTTGAAGGCGTCGCGATGTCGACGGACGATCGCACGAACACGATCATTGTTGCGGGCAAGGAAGAGGCAGTCGCGTTTGTAGAAGTGCTTCGCGATCGACTCGACTCGAATGTCGCGATCGGCTGGGTCGAGCCACGCATCGTGAAGTTGACCTACGCGGATCCGACCGATCTCGCGGAGATGTTGAAGGCAGTGCTCGTTGATGGTTCGACGAAGTTGCCAGAAGCCGCGCCGATGCAGAAGCAAGTCGCGCGTATTCGCGCCGCGCGCACGGCTCCTGATGGCACGCCCATCGCTGCGATTGAGAGTGAAATTTTTGTGCCGTTCTCGCAACTGGTGATCCGACCCGAGCCTGCGTTGCGCGCGTTGGTGCTCGTCGGCACGGTGCAGAACATGGACCTCGTTGTCGAACTCATCAAGCAACTCGATGTCGAGGCGGCTGCACCTGGAGCGTTGGTGCGCGTGTATCCCGTCGAGCATGCAAGCGCCTCGCGCATTGCGCCGCTGCTCGTGTCGCTCTTTGATCAGCAGGTCGCTTCAAAGGTTGTGCGGCCAGAAGATCGAGTGCGCGCGATTCCTGACGAACGCACGAACTCGATTGTGATCTCGACAAGTCCGCGTTCCTTCATCGTGCTTGAGGAACTGCTGAAGAGCCTCGATCAAGCCATCTCGCCTGAGATTCGCGAAGTGAAGACGATTAGATTGGTGCACGCCTCCGCTGCGCGTGTTGCTCCGATGGTGCAGAAACTATTGGATGCGCGCGTGGAACGATTGCGACGCGTCGAGCCAGAGACCGCGGATCTTCAACGCGCCACGGTGATTGCGGATGACCGCACCAATCAGTTGCTTGTTGCTGCTGGCAATGATGTCTACGAGACTATTGTCGGCCTCGTGTCCGAACTTGACACACCTGCGGAACTCGGCGAGGGGCTTGTGCAAGTCGTGGCCGTGAAGAAGGCGAATGCCGATCGCATCGCCGCTGCTGTGAATGCGGTGATGGCGCGTCGGTACGCGGAACTTTCGCCCGAAGCGCAGCGGCGCGCGAAGCCGCTGATCATTGCAGATCCCCGCACGTCGAGTTTGCTTGTTGCGGGTGGACCGGAAGACACGCAGGCGATTACAGAACTCGTCGCGCGTCTTGAAGCGCTGCCTTCGAATCCCGCAGTGAACGTGCAAGTGCTTCCGTTGACGGCTGCGCGCGCGGAGCAGATTGCGCCGCGCATTCAGCAACTCATGCGCGATCGCACCCGTTCGCTTGGTGAGAATCAAACTGCAAGCGATGAAGTTTCGATCACAGCAGATGTCGCGTCGAACAGCCTCATCGTTGCGGCGAGTGCGGAGAACTTTGAGGTCGTGCGCGGGCTTGTGGATCTGCTCGCGAAGGCAGCGGCAGATTCACTCGGCGGAAGACCGTTCGAAGTGATCACGCTCGCGAAGACTTCTGCGCCAGAGATGGTGCGCCTTCTCGAAGAGATGTACGTCACGGAAGAGAATCGACGTCGTGGCGATCGATCTGTGCAGGTGAGTGCGGAGACGCGACTCAATGCAGTGATCGCAAGTGGATCAGAAGCGGACGTGCAAGCACTGCGTCGGCTTGTCGCGCAGTTGGATGGCGCGAAGCCTTCACAAGTGGTCGAGATCAAGTACATCACGCTGCAGAGTGCGAATGTCATTGAAATGGTCGGACTGGTGCAGAGCGTGCTTTCCGGCGGCGGGTTGAATGGTCGTGGTGGGCAGCAGGCGACGATTCTTAAGTATCTCAAACAACTCGATGGCGGCGCGGGCGATGAAGGCGTCGAGGTCGAAGTGAGCGCGGCGGTGCGCAACTCCATTTCGCTCACGCCAGATGTGCGGACGAACACGATCATCGTGCGCGCGCCGCGTGATTCGATGGAATTGATTGAGCAGATGATTCGCGATCTCGACAGCTCGATGTCGGGCTCGCAGAACATTCGCATTTTCAAACTCGCGAATGCCGACGCGGACGCGTTGGCGCGCGTGCTGCAAGAACTTTTCAATCTGAAACAGCAGGGCAATCTGTATGTCCTCAAGCCGCGAGAGCAGACGGATCCAGCCGATCCAAACGCTGTCGCAGGCGCGTCGCCTTCCATGGAGGGCTCGACGGCGGGTTACATCGGCAGCGATCTTTCGCTCGTTCCTGATGCGCGGCAATCTCTTTCTGTCACGGTCGACGATCGCACCAACAGTTTGATCGTCGCGGGCACCGCGAATTTCCTGGAGTTGGTTGAGAAGGTCGTCCTTGAACTTGACAAGGAAGATACGAACACGCGCGACACGTTCATCTACGCGCTAAAAAATGCGTCGGCGGTCGAAGTCGCGCGCGTGGTGAGTCAGTTTGTGTCGGAAGACCAGAAGCGCGTGCTTGCCACACTCTCCGCAGATCAATTGCCGAGTGCTTCCAAACTGCTTGAACGCGAAGTGACGGTTGTCGGCGATCAGAAGTCCAACACGGTGCTCGTCAACGCGAGTCCAAAGTATCTCGAGCAAGTGCGTGAGATCATCAAGGAACTCGATGTTGATCCGCCGCAGGTGTTGATTCAAGTGCTGCTTGCGGAAATTTCGCTCGACTCGAGTGAATCCATCGGACCAGAGTTTGGACGGGGCACGATTGGAGATGTCGGCATCGCTGCAGGGATGGGCAACGTGCCGGGCATCGGTGGACGCGCGGGCGCGCCCTTCTTCGGTTCACTCTTCTCCAACAAAGGCACGCCGAATGTCGCGATCGGTACGGAAGATTTCGAACTTCTCATCAACGCGCTCGCGTCGCAGAGTCGCGTGCAAGTGCTTTCGAATCCTTCGGTGATGGTGGAGAACAACTCCGACGGATTTATTCAGGTCGGTGAGACGGTGCGACTTCCAGACTCCGTGAGTTTCTCTGCAGCCGGTCAGCAATCGAGCGTGACACCCGAGGAGATTGGCATCTTGCTCAAGGTGCGTCCGTCGATCAATCCCGACGGATTCGTGCGCATGGAAATCGAGCCTGAGATTTCCCGCTTGTCGTTGCAGACCACGCAAATCTCGGAGAACTTCGAGAGTCCAGTTGTGACGCGTCGACGCGCGACGACGACGGTCACGGTGAAGGATGGCCAGACCGTGGTGATCGGTGGTCTCATCAGTGATCGCTTCGAGCGCATTGACACAAAGATTCCGTTCCTCGGCGACATCCCACTCATTGGCGCGCTCTTCCGACAATTCAAGGAGAACTCTTCGAAGACCGAGCTGTTGATCGTGCTGACACCGCACGTCGTGCGATCTCCAACTTCTTCTTCGCCTCATGCAGCGACTGCAGCGTCCCTGTCGGCGGATGCGCTGAATAAACTCACGCTGCCACCAGCGCTTGTCGAGCAGATTCGGCAAGGCGAATTGCGCGGGATGTCTACACGCACATCGAGCGACGGTTCGATTGAAGCACCAATCGGTGCTGCGAGTGAGCCTGCAGCAGCGGACTCTCCTGAAGGAAGCATTCCGAGTACAACGTCCGTGACGCCTGTGACTCCAGCGACGCCCGCAGGAACTACGCCTTCTCGATGACAACGCATGCATCTCCATTTCTGCGCATTGCTCTGCTTGCGCTTTCGGCAACCGTAGTGAGTTGTCAGACGACGCGTACCACATCCGACGGCGCGCCGATGGCTGCGAAACCCATCGAGGTCGCGCCGCCGCCCGTGACGATGTTGCCGAATGCGATTGCCATCACGTTCGCGCCAAAGCCTGTCGATACCGATGGAAATGATCGTCCTGACACGCTGCAAGTAACGGTGTTTCTCTTCGCGCGACCGCATCCTGCGCCACACTGGTGTGACGGCGAGTTTCACTTCGCGATCTTCCCTCCAGGAAAAGCAGGAACACCCACCCATCCTGGCGTTGCGCCGATTCGTGAGTGGTCACTCTCTGCGGAACTCGTCGCGGCTGCGCGCACGCGCGCGTTAGTTGGTCCGTGTTACGAGTTCAATCTCTCGCTGCTTGAAGGTGGTGGTTCCGACGCGATGGAACATCAATCGGTTGATCTCGTTGCGTGGTTTCAACCAACGGCTGGCGGACCACGCGTTTGGTTGCGCGGCATTCGCGCCGTGCAGTATCCGCAACTCTGAAGAACGCACGCACATTGCGAAACGAAACAGGCGCCGTGCGGCGCCTGTTTCGTTGCGGTGAATTGGGGATCCTAGATTCGAACTAGGACAAACTGAGTCAGAGTCAGTTGTGCTACCGTTACACCAATCCCCAAGTGCGATGCACTCTGTGATCGAGTTGCGGCATCGTATCCGTTTCGCCAAAGCGTTCAAGCAAGCATTCCGCGATCTCGACAGCGTCGAGCGCTGCTCCCTTGCGTAGTTGATCGCCCGCCACAAACAGCATGACGCCGCGATTATCGGGAACACTCGGGTCCATCCGAATTCGACCCACAAGCACATCATCGCCACCGCTCGCATCGATTGGCTCAGGGAAGCGATTGGCTGCGCGATCATCGACAATGCGTACTCCAGGCGCATTCGCAAGCAGCGAGCGCACTTCGGATTCACTCGTGGAGCGCGCAAATTCAAGATGAATCGATTCCGCGTGAGCGCGCAACACAGGCACGCGAACGCACGTTGCTGCAACGCGAACGGAAGGCGAGTTCCAAATCTTGCGCGTCTCCGTGAGCAACTTCCGCTCTTCTTCATTGAAGCCATCCTCGCCGATGGCGCTGTTATGGCTGAACAAATTGAAGAGGTACTGTCGACCGAAGATCGGAGTCGCCAACGGTGTGCCCGCGGCAAACGCATGCGCTTGCTGTTCGAGTTCTTGCATCGCAGCAGCGCCCGCGCCACTCGCGGCTTGATACGTGCTCACGATCATGCGTTCCACAGTGAGCGCGCGATGGAGCGGAGTCACCGCAACGAGCGCGATGATGGTGGAGCAGTTCGGCACCGCGATGATGCCGCGTTCTTGCATCGCATCAAGCGCATGCGGATTGACTTGCGGGATCACGAGCGGGACCGCGGCATCCATGCGGAAGCAACTGGAGTTGTCGATGACGAACGCGCCGGCCTCAACAAACAGCGCAGCCCACTCGCGACTGATCGCTTTGCCTGCGGAGAAGAGCGCGATATCCACGCCTCGAGCGCAACCTTCCACCATCGGCTCGACCGTGAGCATCTCTGAGCGGAAGGGAATCTGCGTGCCCGCACTTCTCGCACTCGCAAACAAGCGCAATTTCGAAACGGGAAACTCGCGCGACTCAAGAATCGAGAGCATTTCACGACCAACAGCGCCAGTGGCACCAACAATCGCAAGCGTGGGAAGGGTGGGGAGCAAAATCATGAGATTCAAGCGTAGCGAAGTTAGGCTCCGCAGGAGAGAAGGAGTACCCTCTTCTTTGCAATGCCGTCACTGACGCCAACATCACCCGTCGCTCCTTCCAAGCACGCTTCTGACAGCACGACGGAAGGCGTTCGCATTCAAGTGGAGCCGAGTTATCTCGCGTCCAAATCCAAACCCGCGCTCGGGCGGTGGATCTTTGGATATCGCGTGACGATCACGAATGAATCCGACGCGCTCGTGCAAATCATCGCACGCCGATGGAGCATCGTGGATGCGGATGGCGACGTCGAGACCGTCGTCGGCGAAGGGATCGTGGGACAGCAACCACTCTTGCGTTGCGGAGAGAGCTTCGAATATTCAAGCTTCGCGCCGCTCGAGACTCCATGGGGCACGATGGAAGGAAGCTTCACGATGTCGCGGAAAGATGGAACGACTTTCGATGCGCGCATCGCACGCTTCTATCTCGTGAGCACGTAACGCGGCGCGATCAGTCCACGACAACAGGCGGTCGCTCGAGCAACGCAGCGAGTGCGACTCCTGGATCTGGCTGACGCATGAGATGCTCACCCACAAGCACAATCTGAATGCCATGCGCGCGCAATCGACGGAGATCGTCGGGCGTGCGAATGCCTGATTCACTCACGAGCACGCTCGTATCCTCAATCAACTCCGCGAGTCGCATCGAGTGTTCGAGTTTCGTTTGCATCGTGCGCAGATCGCGATTGTTGATGCCGAGCAAGGAGTAACTCGGATGGGGGAAGCCCACGATGTTGACTGCGCGAAGCAGATTCTCGACGTCGTGCACTTCGAGCAACACGGTCATGCCGAGTTCAGTCGCGAGGATTTGAAAGTCAATGATGTCGCGCTCAGGCAACGCTTCCGCAATGAGCAGTACTGCATCCGCGCCCGCTGCGCGTGCTTCCCAAAGTTGATAGCGATCGATGATGAAATCTTTGCGAAGCACTGGAAGTTTGATCGCGTCGCGGATCTGATGGATGTATTCGAGTCGCCCACCGAAATCGACTTCGTCGGTGAGGCATGAAATCGCACTCGCGCCGTTGGCGGCGTACTGCCGAGCGACCCGCACAGGGTCGAAATCTTCGCGAATGATTCCTGCGCTTGGACTCTTGCGCTTCACTTCCGCAATGACGTGCGATTGATCGGGATGGCGGCGATCGACAAGCGCGCCGAAGAAATTGCGAGGGCGACCGAGTTCTCGAATACGCTCCTTGAGGTCGCGTAAAGTGACGGCGCTCTTGGCCATCTTCACTTCGATGCGCTTTCGCGCGATGATGGTTTCGAGCACTGCACTCATGACGGTAGAACAGCCAGTTCAAGCATCCCTTGCACGCCGCCTTCGAAAGCGGGTGCGTCGCGTTATATCGGTCGGAGAGGACATCGGCTACCGACCCGTTGTTGCAGAAACGGGACTTCTTTTATTTATCGTCTTCGTGTTTGTCGGTGCGGGTGCATCTGCAGCGACAACGATGTGCATGGGAGCGGAGGCAGTGGTGGGCTGGCAGTCGAGCTTGCCCCTCGCGGTCGCCGCGCTCGCGCAGATTTTTTATGGACGTTCCGTCTTCCAATCCCGTGGCTACACGCAGGCGCACTTGTGCTCTTGGGGTCGGTGGTGCGTGCTGTTCTTGTATGGCGCGGTATCACTCGTGATCGTGCTGCCCGTCTTGATGGGTGCAGCGAGCTTGGTGGAAAGTATTCGTGCAGCGTGGGGTTTGCCGCCAACGCCAGAGGTCGCACACACGACACTCGTGCGGCTGCAAGAGTCTGGAATCGGGGCGGAGTCGATACTCATTTTCTTGAACGCTGGACTACTCGTTCCATTCGCCGAAGAAATCGGCTGGCGTGGCATGTTGCTTCCATCGTTGCGTCGCGCTCGATTCACGCCACTTGCAGCGAATCTCGTGACTTCCGTGCTCTTCGCCGCGGTGCATCTGCCCGCACTCACGGACGAAGCAGTTATGCAATCCGTGCTGCTGCTCGTGATGCTCTCACTCACGCTCGGTTGGCTGCGCGCGCGAACAGGTTCGCTTGCTGCATCGATTGGTCTCCACGCAGCGTTCAACGCCTTCAATCTCATCGCCGTCGCGGCTGGTTGAATTGCAGCTGCACCCGTCACGCGCGGTTTCGCCTATCTTTCGCGCCATGACTGCAGCCATCACGCGCGAATCAAGACCTCGCATCCTCACGGGTGACACGCCAACGGGAAGCTTGCACCTTGGACATTGGGTGGGCAGTGTGAAGCGCCGCGTTTCGCTGCAGGACTCGCATGATTGCTACTTCATCATCGCCAATGTGCATGCGTACACGACGCGATTGCAGAAGAGTGCGGAGATCAAGAGAGACACGATTGAGATCGTTCGCGATTATCTCGCGATGGGGATTGATCCGGAACGCGCGACGATTTTCGTGCAGAGCGAGATTCCCGCGATCGCGGAGTTGACCTTCTTGTTCGCCATGCTCATCCCATTCAATCGCGTGATGCGCAATCCGACGCTCAAGACGGAGATCGAATTGAAGGGGCTCGGCGACACGTATTCGTTTGGTTTTCCACTCTACGCGGTTGGTCAGACCGCAGACATCCTCGCGTTCCGTCCAACAGGCGTTCCTGTCGGCGAGGATCAAGTGCCACACTTAGAAATGACGCGCGAGGTTGCGCGCCGATTCAATCACATCTTCTGTGGCGTGGATGAGCACACGGAAGACAAGGATCATGTTGCGCAGGGCGGCGTGTTTCCCGTGCCTCATGCTGATGTTGGCGAGGTCGGACGATTGCTCGGTGTGGATGGCACCAACAAGATGTCGAAGTCACTTGGCAACGCGATCTTCATCAGCGATCCACCGAAGGAAGTCGAGAAGAAGGTGAAGAAGATCTTCACCGGTCGCGCGAGCGCAACGGAACCTGGTGACACGAAGAACGCGTTGTTTCAATACGTGCGCACGTTCATCACGGACAAAGCGCGCGTCGCAGAACTCGAAGACAAGTACACGCGCGGCGACAACATCGGTGACGGTCACATCAAGCTTGAAGTTGCGGAGGCGATCAACGTCCTCCTCGCCCCGATGCGCGAACGAAGAGCGGCGTTTGAAGGTCGCGATGATCTCGTGCTCGAGATCTTGCGCGAAGGTACCGCGCGCGCCAACCGCACAGCAGAAGCAACGCTCGCCCTCGCAAAGGACCGCATGCATCTCATCTCCTGGCCGCGATCACTCGGGTGAAACTGAGGATGAGCGTGACTCGAGTCGCGCTACGTCAGCGAGATCCTGCGGTCTGCCTTCGGTTCGCTTATTGCGAATCAAGTCCGTTCTTGAGATGTAGCGCGTGGGAACTCCTGCGTAGTCGCCCATCTCTGCGTTCGATGTAGCTTCCTGCCACGCAACGCCATCGATGGATGTCAGGAGGTCTACGCGCCCCGGAAGGAAACCAATCTCGATGACACGATGGTCAAGCGCGAGATCGTCGACAGAAAGAGCAAGTGAGCCCAATCCAAAGTCTCGTAGTGCACTGAGGACGCGCGAAGCATTCTCGCGCGATGCGTGGATGAAGACATCAAGATCACCTGTGTATCGTGGGTGTCCGTGATACGCGAGTGCGACGCCGCCGACGATGATGTACTCAGCGTGGTGGACGTTGAAGGACAACAGCAACTCGCGCCAGTCTTGGTTGTGGGCCATCGTGCTCCTCTCGCAAGCGACCCATTTCAGCCAACCGTTCAGCGGGTGGTCATGACATCCAGTATGCCATCTCGCGTCGCGCGGCATCGGGATCGTGGAGCGGACCGATGTGCATCGGCCAGTGGCTGCGATCTTTCTGTGGCGGTTCCATGCGGGGCATTGCAGCGGTCGATGCTGCGAGGCATCCGTCGATCAGAACGCGAACAGTGCGTCGAGGACTTTGGCGACAATTCCCTTTTCGCTTACATCGCGCAGCATGCCCTTGTTCATCTTCTTGATTGTCGCGTCGGCGACGCGATGTGAGGGCACTTGATTGTTCGCGTCAACATCTTCGGGCCGGCAGAGACCCGTGAGCATGATCGTTTGTTCTTCTTCATCTTGCACGATCGTGCGATGTGCTTCGAGGACGAGCAATCCGTTTGGTTTTATCTCAACGATTTCAGCGGTCACGCGCGCCGTGAAATCATCGGTGCGCTGGTAGTCGCCCTTGCCCTGAAAATCCTTCTCGATGTCGAGACTGAACGCGGGAAGATCCGCTGGATTGATGATGTCGCTCGTGAGCCAATTCTGAATGCCTCCGTCAAGCGCAAAAGTCTTGTCCGCCTTCGCGTTCTGCTTGCTCTTTCCGCGACTCGATTCACTGATGACAATGGTGATGAGATCGTGAATCGCGAAGAGCTTCGGCTCAACATCGGAAACCGCGAAGAGGCATCCGTAGTCAGCACGCGTTCCGTCTGCAGCAAACGCAGGCTGCGCTGCGAGCATTTGCGCGGTGAGACTCTGCGTGGCTTGTGGCGGCGGCGCTTCGTCTTGGCGAAGCACGCGTCCGCTGTGTTCTCGTACCGGCGCGATGGGCGTGACCGCGCGTGGGGTTGCTGTGCTCGGCGTCGATGCGGGGACGGCGCCTCGATTGTTCGGGCCGCTGTTCGTCGGCGCTGTTTGCGCGTTCGCATGCGAAGAGAGCATGGAGATGCTCAGTGATGCAACGGCGATTGCAAGTTTGGAAAGCGTGGAAGTAGGTGTGTGCATCGTGAGTCTCCGTCGCGCTTCTTAGGCTGCCTCGCTCGAGTGCGTCGACTGACCTCGCAGCGTCGCGCTGCCTGGACCTGTGATTTCTGCGGTGAACTCCGACGTTTTCGCGTTCCGTGCGCCTCTCGCAGATTTGCTCGTCGCTCGCAGCGTGATCATGTCGCCAATCGCACCTTCTTCAATTGCGATCGCGTCGATCTCGATCGCAACGAGTCCAACCTCGCGACGCACCACGATCTTGTCGTTCTTGTGCACAACGACTTCGTCTTTCACCTGCGACGCGAGTACGGTCGCTCCGGCTGCGACATGCACGCGCGTGACGCGACCGGCAGCAGCGTTGAGTGTGAGCGCAGTCGCACTTATCTTTGGGCTCAGCCAGCGTTGCTCTGACTTCAGTTCACTTTGATCAACACGCGAACTGCGTGCGATGGGAAACTGCGTGATAGCGCACTCGGTGAGCAGTTTCGGGGCGATGCGCACACGATCGCGTGCCAGAATCTGTCCGCCATTGCGGAAGACAAGTTCGACTTCGACAAACTCATCTTCGAGCGAGTTGCGCGGAAGCACGTCCACGGAGGTCCCGCTGCGTGGCGCGAGTTTCGCGAGGTCCTCAGGCGAGCACTCGAGTCGAAGTGGAAGGCCGCGTCTGTGCAATTTCGCGAGGAACAATTGCGCGCACACGCCCAGCGGCGTCGCGTCTTTGGAGACTTCCACTGGATCGATGATCGAGCGCGCAGCTTCCGCAGGCCGCGTGCGCGCAGCGAGTGCGGGCATCACGATGGGAGTTGCTGCGCTCTGTGAAACCACAGTCGCGCCCGGGCGCACGACGCAAACGCGTCCCGAGAGATCGAGCTTCGCGAAGTTCGCTTGTGCGGCGACCAGTGCTTCACGCACAACTTCGAGACGAAGCTCAAACGGAGAGGTTGACGCATCAGCGACTTTCACTTCCGCCATCGACTGCGCGGTGGCGCCTTCGAGTGCCGCGACATCTGCGAGTCGAACCACAGTGGCGCCGGGCGCGAGCCGCACGGCACTCTTGAGCACGATCGTGTCGGCCGTGAGCGACGTCGTGAGCGCGCCCACGAGGACGAACATTTGCGCAGCGAGTGATGGTGAGGCGAAGCGTTGCATTCGAGTGGTTTCCTGCGGATTTCGAGGAGTTACTCAGTCTTAGTACGCGCGGAGTTCAGCGATGCGACGGAGTGTTTCGCTGGTGCTCTCAATGACCTGCGAGTTGAATTCAAATGCCCGTTGCGTCTTGATGAGTCCAACAAGTTGGATGACGGGATCGACATTCGATGCTTCGAGCGTGCCGCCTTGCAGCGTGCCCATGCCGTTCTGACCAGGTTCATTCTCGAAGGGTTGACCACTTGCGGAAGTGGGCGCGTAGACGTTGGAACCAACAGTCTCGAGTCCAGCGGGATTGATGAAGTTCGCGAGCGTGATCTGACCAAGCACCGTCGTTTCGGTTTCGCCAGGAAGCATCGCGGTGACCTGACCGTTCGGTTGCACGGTGATGCCGCTTGCGTCTTGTGGAATTGTGATCTCAGGATCAAGGATGTAGCCCTGTGAGTTCGACATCACAATCTGTCCATTCGCATTCACCGTGAAGGATCCTGCGCGCGTGTAGCCGATGCCGCTGCCGACATCCTCAGCGATCACTTGGAAAAATCCAGAACCCGAAATCGCGATGTCGAGTGGTTGTCCTGTTGGTTCAGGCGCGCCTTGTTCGAAGTTCAATTGCGTTCCGCTCACCTGCACACCGAGTCCAACATAAAGCCCTGTTGGTCGCGTGTTGCCGTTGCCTTCAGGAATACCTGGCTGTGCGTACTCTTGATAGAAGTAATCCTCGAAGTTCACGCGCGAACTCTTGAAGCCAGACGTATTCACGTTGGCGAGGTTGTTGGCGATGACATCCAAGCTTGTCTGCATTGCAGACAGGCCGCTGGCGGAAGCATTGAGAGAGATTGCGCTCATGGTGTGTCTCCGAAGTGCATCGCGGTGTGTGTCACCGCGAGTGCTTGTGTGTGCATCAACTCATTCGGCCGTAGGTCTGGAAGAGTCGGCCAGTCATTTCGTCTTGTGTTCTAAGCATCTGCGTGCCGAATTCGAGGGCGCGCGTGGTCGAGATGAGCGACGCGAGCGTGCGCACGGGATCCGTGCCACTTCGCTCGAGTGCGCCTTGTTGAATTTGTGCAGTGCTCGCGGCAGCAGGCTGCACTTTGCCGCCAATGAGACGGAACGCGTTGCGTCCATCTTTCACGAGCGCGCTCATTTGCGCGGGCATGACAAGCGCGAGTCGTCCGACCGTGTCTCCATCTTGCGAAACGCTGCCGTCTTGAGCGATCACGATCTTCTTCGTGGAATCAACATGAATGTGCCGACCGCTGTGATCGAGCATGGGCTGACCACTCGTGGAGAGCACGAGCCGGCCCTTCGTATCCACTTCGAAATTGCCATTGCGCGTGAGGTACTTGTCGCCAGACTTGCCATCACGATTTTCAACCACGAAGAATCCTTCGCCCTTGATCGCCGTGTCGAGATCGCGACCAGTCGGATCGATCGAGCCCTCTGAGTAATCTGTTTGCGTGGGCAGGAACAACTTGCCGCCCCCAAGACGCTCTAAGAGTAGATTTGGCTCAATGCCCGCAGCATCGGCGTTCTCAAGTCGCTCTGGCTTTCGATCGACCGCAACGAGGAAATCAGGCTTGAAGCCGACAGTTTCCACGTTTGCGAGATTGTTCGCGATGACATCAAGCTTACGCATCTGCGTAATCACGCCGGCAGTAGAGAGGTGAAATCCGTAATTCATGATGCGCTCCTTTCAGTCGAGACAACCAAGCATGGAACAGACTGCACAGCGCGTGCCTGTTCGAACTTCGCCAGTACCGCGCCGCGGCGAGAACGATCAAGAGCGGCTGCGATGGTCCCGAACCGCATGATTTCTCGGCCTAGGGAAAGAATCGAAGGAAGTGGAGGCAGCGCAACAGAACCACGCTCGGCAGGAACTGCCGAACGCGAGAGGATGAGGTGCGCAATGCTGTCGAGTCGCTGCGTCATGTTCGGCACTCCTTGCCGTTTCTCGATCACTCCGGATCAAGAGGGCGATGAACCCAAGCGACTCATGCAAGTTCGGTGCCAGTCTCGTCGCCATTGGTGGAATGAAGACCCCAATCGCTCTGTCTTGTGCGTCGGATTGTGCCGCGTGATGCATAGAGCGACCGATGACAACAAACCTCATGTCCTTCGCCGACTACTCGGATTTGTGCCCTCACCTCGAGCGCGGCGACGCTCGCTGTCGTCCCCATCTCCGACTCGGTCATCTCGATGAAGCCTTCTCGAACTGCTGCGGAAACTTTCGAGCCTGCGCCACCTTCGACGAAATCGAAGGGCCCGCGCTCGCGCATCGCGGCAACCCATTCCTCCACATCAACCTCGCGAGCGATCTCCGCATTGTCGCCACCGCCGCGGCTCTCGCGATTGCGGTCGCCGTCGAAACGAACGCAAGTCAAGGCAACGACCGAGAGCAATCTCTCGGAGAGTTTCGCCACGGGGCTTCGGAGTTTCCTGACGCATCTCAAAGTTGAAGCGGGCCTCGCGGCTTTGACGCTTGAAGCGTACGAACGCGACTTGCGCGACTTGTTCGGCGATCTCACATCGCGCGGCATCACTGCACTCAGTGCAGTCAAGCCTGAGCACCTCTTCGAGCATGTGCGATTTCTCTCGAAAGTGCGCGCATTGGAGCCCAACAGCATCGGCCGTCATGTCGTGACGGTGCGCGTGTTTTTTCGATATCTCCACGCGACGCTCAAGTTGTCGAATGATCCAGCGCGACTTCTTGAGCGACCAACGAAGTGGAAGAAACTGCCGCACGTCTTGTCGCCAGGCGATATGCGCAAGCTCGTCGAAGCGCCGACCGACGAGCACGGTGAACTCTGGATTCGCGATCGCGCCATTCTTGAAACGATGTACGCGAGTGGCTTGCGCGCCTCTGAAGTTGGATCGCTGCGATTGAATCAATACAGCGAAACTACAGGCGCATTGCATGTGATTGGCAAAGGATCGAAGCACCGCATGGTGCCCGTGGGTGAACACGCGCTGCGTTGGATCGGACGATGGCTGCAGGAATCGCGCGCGAACTTCGTGCAAGGCGATGAAGTGACCTCTGATCACCGGCTTTTCGTGAGCGTGCGTGGCAAGCCACTTGAGCGTGTCGCGGTCTGGCAACTCGTGAAGCGTTACGCCGCGATCGCTGGACTCTCGAAAGTGCATCCGCACGTCCTGCGACATTCATTTGCGACAGATCTGCTGCGCGGAGGCTGCGATCTCCGCACGGTGCAAGAATTTCTCGGGCATTCGAGCGTGGTGACCACGGAGGTCTACACGCATGTTGATCGTTCGAAGTTCAACGAAGTTCTGCGGAAGTTTCACCCAAGAGCGTAGTTGAGCGTTCATGCAAGATTCTGTCCGCAACGGCCAAATCTTGCACTCACTTTCGACTCAGGCGCTGCGAGTGAATCGCAGACGCCTGAAATCGTGCGTGCACTTCCGCCTTTTCTTCCCCTCACCGACGCCGTCGGTGGGAGGCGGAGGGTCGTGCGCATTGCTCGATCTCCCTTTGGAATTCATCAGGTAACCTCATCACATGCACTTGCCCGATCCATGCACGCTTGTCATCTTCGGTGCCTCTGGCGATTTGACGTCGCGGAAACTTGTTCCTGCGATGTTCGAGCAGTTCGTGCGCGGCACGTTGCCTGAAGCGACAGTGATTCTTGGCGTGAGTCGCACTGTGAAGACGGATGCTGAGTGGCGCGCGGAGCTGAAGCCTTGGGTCGCGCAGAACGCACATGGTTATGTGGAGTCGAAGTGGGATGCTTTCGCGTCTCGCGTCCACTACTTCGCGGGCGACGCGACAACTGCAGAGTGCTACCCGCCGCTGCGCGCGCGTCTCGATGAGATTCAGAAGGCGCGAAAACTTCCCGACAACCTTCTCTTCTTCTTGTCCGTCGCGCCAAGTTTGTATGAACCGATTATTGCGCAGATCGATGCGGCAGCGTTCGTGACGGAAGGCAAGCGCTGGTGTTCGATCAATCCCGTCGCGAAATCTTGGCAGCGCATCATTGTTGAGAAACCATTCGGTCACGACATCGCGAGTGCAGAGAGTTTGAACCGCGCGCTCGGTCGTGCGTTCGAAGAAGAGTCGACCTATCGCATTGATCACTATCTCGGTAAAGAAGTCGTGCAAGCGCTGCTCGTCTTCCGCTTTGCGAACGCGATCTTCGAACCGATCTGGAATTGCCAGTACATCGATCACGTGCAGATTTCCGCGATGGAAACGGTCAGCGTCGGTCAACGCACTGCGTTCTTCGATCAAACAGGCGCGCTGCGCGACATGATTCAGTCGCACCTCTTTCAGATCCTCGCGTTTGTTGCGATGGAACCGCCGTCGAGCTACACCGCCGACAACGTGCGCGCAGAGAAGATCAAACTCGTCGATGCGATGCAAATCCCCACCGCGGACGAAGTCCTGTCGCACTGCGCGTTCGGACAATTCGCAGCCGATGCGAAAGAGAGCGCGTATCACGAACTGGCCGGTGTCGCGAAGGGGTCAACGACCGAAACTTTCGCAGCACTGAAATTGCATTTCGATAACTGGCGTTGGGCGGGCACTCCATTCTTCTTGCGCACAGGCAAGAAGCTCGCGAAGAAGAAGACGGAGATTGTCGTGCAGTTCAAGCCGCCAGCGGCGAATCTGTTCCGCACGATCATGCCGAACGCGCCCGAAGCGAATCGCATCGTGATCGAGATCGCGCCCGGCGAAGGATTCTCGCTGCGCTTCTGCGCGAAGGTTCCGGGCGCGGGCATTCGCATCGAAGCGGCAGACATGCGGTTGGATTATGCGAGCCAATTCAAAGCGGATCCTGTCGAGGCGTACGGTCCACTGATCTTGGACGCGATGCGTGGCGATCAAACGCTCTTCAAGCACAAGACGGAAGTGGAGCGCGCGTGGAACGCCTGTATGCCATTCCTCGACGCGCGTTCTGCTCTCGCGCGCACGGGGATTCAAGCGAATTACGCATGCGGATCTTGGGGACCAGAGAGTGCGCGCGCGCTGCTTGGTGCAGGTCGAAGTTGGAACGACACGTGACACAATCGTGTGAAGTGGCTCGGGTACCCTTACACGCATGAGCGATTCCGCAGCAGCGCAACCCGAGAGCGACGAGCCTTATGCGGTGGAAGAGTCCACCCTCGTTGCTCCCGCACTTCCTGGAAAGGTGCATCTCTCCGCGAGTCGCTTTGAAGCGTATGACGCACTGATGGCGGATCTCATCATTCATGCTTCGCAGTGTGTGCGGCAGTTTGGTGACTTTCATCTCGCGCTCTCGGGTGGCTCCACGCCGATGCCGTTCTATGAGCAACTCATGACGGATCCGCGCGCGCGCGGCTTTCCGTGGGCTCGCACGCATTTGTGGATGGTCGACGAACGATGTGTTCCCTTTGATCATGAGAAATCGAACTGGCGACAGATCCAAGAGATTCTCGTCGAAGCGTCTGACATCCCGAAGGAGCAAGTGCATCCCATGCTTGCATATCTGCCCGACGCAGATGTTCGTTACGAAAAGGAATTGCGTGACACGCTGAGTTGGCGCGAGAAAGGTCACGATCGACTCGACTTCGTCTTGCTCGGGATGGGCGACGAAGGACATACGGCGAGCTTGTTTCCGCATTCCATCGCGCAAGACGCAACGGATCGACTTGTGGTTTTCAATCGCGGCGCGTCCGTCGTGCCGCCCGATCGATTGACGATGACGTATGGATTGCTCAACGCATCGCGATGCATCGCGCCGCTGGTGTTAGGCGCAGGGAAGGCGCAGATGCTCGCGCGCATCGCGAAGAGGACAGATGATTTTCACGAGATTCCGATCCTCGGTATCGCGCCTCTCGCCGGCGAGTTGAAGTGGTATCTCGATCACGCGAGTGCGGGCGGCACGAACGAAACGTGATCCGCTCGCTGTTCAAACGCTTGCGAATGCTTGTTCGCAGCCGCGACGCGCAACGCTCGACTCACCCAGTGTCGCGAGGAGCGCGCGTTTGGCTCGAGGGTCCATCGGTTTCTCATCGGCAGCCTGCGCGAATGCATGGAGCGCTGCTTGGGTTTCTTCGATGAGTGCGTCGTCGATGAATCGGCTCCGCGCCTGCACATCGCCGCAGGAAATCCAGCAACACTCCGACGCGCGCGTCAACGCAACATAGAACAATCGGCGTTCGCTCTCGAGTGCCTTCGAGCGGCCGTCCGTCTTGGATGCGTCCTTCGTATCAAAGCACGCGCTCTCTGCTTCTCCAAGAATCGGCATGCGGCCTTCATCGCACTCTGGGATGAAGACATGCTTCCATTCAAGCCCCTTCACGCGATGCACGGTGGTCACGCGCAAGCACTGTTCGAGTGGCGCGCTCTGTGTCGTGTCGACTTCATGCACGATGCGTTCGAGATCGGACAATGTGCACGCACTACTGCGCGCAAATCCTTCGAACACTTCGTACGCACGCAAACATGCCGCGACAGATTCTTCGCTGCGGAACGCGGCAAGCGCTTCTTTGAACTCCACTTCGCGACGCAACAGACGAATGACCATCGCTGCGCCGCAAGGCTCGTTCGCAATGCGTGACGCTTTCATGAGCACGCTGCCCATGTGGCGCAGTGCACCTGATGCACCTGGGAAAATACCAGCGAGTTTGTGCGCCGATTCGTCAAAGAGCACGTCTGCGATGCTGCCGCCCGCGCGTCGCACATCCGCGATCACTTTCACGATGCCTTGTTTCGAAACCTTGCGAAACGGCCGGTTCACCACCGTGCCGAGCACGCGCGCCGACTCATCATCGAGTGGCGAGCGAAAGCGCTCGACAAGCATGAGGTACTGACGCATCAGCGCAAGCGATGGATCGTGCACGAACGCGTTGTGTTGATCGACGGTGAACGGAATCTCCGCAGCCAACAGTCGCCACTGCATTCCGAGCAGTTGCGTCCAGCTGCGCCCGAGCACCACCATGTCGCGCAGCGAGACACCAGTTTCTCGCAACGTGCGAATGTCTTCAATGAGCGCGTCTGCTTCGGCGACGTCGAGCCCGATTGCGTCGTCGCTCTCCGTCGCCGTCGCGCGCAAGATCACCCGCGAAGGCTTGCGCGGCGTGTGGGCGACGAGATCTTTCGGAATGCGTTCCTGCGAAACAGCGATTGCGTTCCACGCGCACTGCGCAATCGCTGCGCCGAAGCGAAATGAGCGGGTGAGTGGCAACGTGACGTGCTGATGCGTCTTGAACTGCTGCGCGAAGCCGCCGCGAATAAATCCACTCCGCGCGCCGCGCCACTCGTGAATCGTCTGATCATCATCGCCCACCACAGTCACGCGCGCGCGCGAGCCTGCGAGCAGTTCGAGCAGACGAAACTGCGCGAGATCCGCATCTTGAAACTCGTCGATGACGAGATGCTCAAATCGCGCGGCGAATGCAGCTCTTCCGCGATCGGTGGCGAGGAGTGTCACGGCGTCGCCGGTGAGATCATCGAACGTTCGGAAGTGTTCACGCGCGCGACGCTTCTCGAATCGCGCATAGACTTCAACAAGAAAGTCATCGTCCGCGTGTCCCGCATGACCGGGCAGTACGAGCATCGACTTCCACTCGCGAATCGCTTCGAGGCAGGTCTCCGCGTCGCGTCCATCATCTTCTTCCGACTTCTCACCGCGATCCGCAAGCGCCTCGCGCGCACACTCTCCAACCGCGCGCAAGATCGCGCTTTGATCGGTCAGGAGCGGCGCTTGCTCGAGCATGCCATCCGCTTCTGCCGCGCGGATCAATGCGTAACTCAATGCGTGCCACGTTTGCACTTTCGCTGCGTAGGTGTCGACGCCGAGCGCGTCGAGTTTGCGTTCGAAATGCAGTTGCGCCGCTTTGTTGAACATGACCGCGCGCACTTGCGCTGGTCGCACACCGTGATGTTTGACAAGATGTGCGATGCGATGCGCCATCGTCGTCGTCTTGCCGCTGCCTGCGACGGCGAGCACCGTCAAATGCGCATCGGGCGTCGCACGAATGACGGCGTGCTGTTCGTCGGTCAATTGCAGCGTGTGCGCGGGTGGCGCTTGTGTCATGCGTCGTCCTCTGCTGGCTCGTTGCTCGAAGCGTCGCCACGCAACACGCGAAGATAGTCTTCGAGAATCGCGCACGCAGCGAGCGCATCGCGCAGTGCCTTTTTTTCTCCATGCGTGCGCCCCGTGCGATTGAGCCTATGTTCTGCGTCGAAACTGCTCAGTCGTTCATCTTGAAACACAAGCGCGATGCGAGGAAGTTTCGGCAATCGACGGGTGAGTTCCGCGGCAAACTCGCGCACCAGGAGCGCGCGCGGCCCCTCGGTTCCGTCCATGTTGTAGGGAAGCCCAACAACCACGCACTGCGGACCGTACTCATCAATCATCGCGAGTGCTGCGACAACTTGCGCTTCGGGCGTGGGTGCTTGCGCAACTTCAAGTGGTTGCACGATGCCGACAACATCGTCGCCCGATGCGAAGCCCGTGCGGCGGTCACCAAGATCGATGCAGAGATACCGCATGCGTTAGCGCACGGAAGAAGGCGCGCGCTCGGCTGCCTCCTTCACCTTCTCGCTCATCGAGAGCGGGCAGACAAGCGTTGCATCTTTCGTGTGCACGATCACGAGATCTTGGCAACCAACGGTGGCGATGACGTGCGTTGGATCATCCGAGAGTACGAGGCATCCACTCGATGCAACATTCGTCCAGTGCGCGTTAGATCGATTGCCATCTGCATCTGCTTCGAGCACTTGCGCGTAACTCGGATAGCTGCCGATGTCGAGCCACTGCAGGCTCATCGGAAGCACGCAGACCTTGAAGTCATGCGTGCCATCTTGCTTCGAGGCGGGCTCCATGATTGCATAGTCGATCGAAATCTTCGGCAGCGTTGGGTAGACGCGTTCAAGAACCTCGCGTTGTTTGGGTGTTTCCCACGCGTCTGCGATTTCGCGGATGGCTGCGAAATTTGCAGGATGAAACTGTTGCACCGCGCGCATGAAATGCTGCGCAGAGAAAATAAACATGCCACTGTTCCATCCAAACTTCCCGCTCGCGAGATATTGCTCAGCTCGCTCGCGCTCAGGTTTCTCGACGAAACGAGTTGCTTCGAAGGCGTTGTCGAATCCTGCGATGGCTGTGCCGCGTTCGACATATCCATACGCCGTCGCTGCGTAGGTCGGAGTGATTGCGAATGTCACGAAGCGTCGAGGATCCGCTTCAACGACTTTGAATCCTTCCGCGAGTCGCTTTCGGAAATTTTCCGCAGGTTCAATGATGTGATCACTCGTCAGCACTGCGAAGATCGAATGCGGATTGCGTCGCGCGAGGATCTCCGCAGTAAGTGCGACGGCATTGAGCGTGTCGCGACCCATCGGTTCGCCGAGATAGTTTTCGCGCGCGACACCAGCGAGCGCAGTCGTGATCGCATCACGATAATTTTCCGCGCTACAGACGAGCCGATCTGTCGCGGGAATCAATCCATCCAATCGATCCCAAGCCATCGCGAGCAAGGATCGCCCGCCGACAATCGGGAGCAACTGTTTGGGATGTGCTTTGCGCGAGAGTGGCCACAATCGTTGGCCGCTTCCGCCAGCCATGATCATGGCGAACCGAGGGGACTGATGCATAGGAGGGAAGATACGGCACGCCGCTGCGCGTGCAGTGGGTAGCGGCGCGTCGGAAGCGCGTTCCGTTCACACACTGCCGCGAAGTCGAAGCGCTTTGGTGACGAGGATCTGGGCGCTCGCAATTTCAGGATCAACGGCGAGCACGCGTTCAACCAACCCGTGTGCGGTGATTCGGTTTTCTCCAAGTTGCAGCAGTACGAGCACCGCGTCTTCCGCGAAAGCGTGTGCGGGAGTTGCATGCGAAACTGCGCCGGCGCTGTTGGAACCGCGGCGCGTGTTGGAAAGGAAACTGTCGACCTTCCCCTTCAGTTCCACGACGATGCTTTCCGCCGTTCGCTTGCCAATTTCAGGAAGCGTCGCGAGAAACTTTGGATCCTGGTTGACGATTGCTTCTGCAATCCGTGACGGCGGAGTTTGCAGCGCGCGCAGTGCCTTCCGATTCCCGATGCCTTTGACCGTCGTGAACACCTCAAAGAAGTCCCGATCGCTCTTGGATTGGAAACCGATGAGCTTGGGAATGAAACTCGACCCTTGACCTTGTCCTTCTAGGTAATGCAGGGTGAAAAATCCGACATCTGCGCCGATCTGCATCGAAAGTGATGGGATGTCGTAGCCTGGAACGGAGACTTCGTACACAAATGAGCCGACACCGATCTCGGCGGTGCCGTTCTCGACAGTAAGCAGGGTTCCGGTGATTCGTCCAATCATGTGCACCTCAGCAGTTTGGCAGCTTATCGTTGCAGATCATTGCATATTCGCTACAAATTCAAATCATTTGACTTCAAAGAACGTGCTGTGATCTGGTCTCGTAATTCTGAATCATTGCTAAATTCCGATTCACAACCACGGAATCGACCGCGTCAAGCGGAACCAGATTGTCAGGATAGCGAAGGGCGTCCTGCATCTGCTCGCGAAGGCGATCCCCAATGTCTTTGCCGTACGGGGTGACGGCAGGGTCAACATACGCGAGAAATCGAACGACAGGGCGGGTGACACTGAAGAGTGAGGCGAACGCTCCTACCGGTTCGGCTGCGGGATTGACACCCGACAAATCTATGCAAGCAAGCAAGATCGGGCACTTCGCGCGAGTCGCGATCACCCGCAATCCGCCGACAAACGGACGCAGCTGTTTCGCAGGCCGCTCGATCGCACCTTCAGGAAAAATCCCGAGCACGCCGCCATGAGAAAGGTGTTCGAGCGCCATCCGAACAGCGTTTACATCACGATTGTCGTAGCAAACGGGAATGATTCGCTCCTGCTTCCAAAACCAGCGCAGACTCGGCACCATCATTTCCGCAGACATCATCCAACGAATGTGCGCACGCAAGGGGATCTGGAGCAGCACGGGATCGACGCCACTGACATGATTAGAAACGACGATGAGCCCGCGGGCATCGATCTCGCGCGGGACAAGTTCAAGCCCTAGGTAGCGCGCGCCCTGAAAGTAGCGGAGGTAGTACTTCCCAAGGAAGCAGCAGAGCCCCGTGCCCGCCGGTCCAACGCAACTCAATCGCAGAAAGGGGCGCAGAATGAGCCAAAATGCACCCACTCCGATCAGCCAAGTGCTGAGCACAAGAAAGATTGGCCATGCGCCCATTGTTCGCAATGATAATTGAGTTCACGCGCACACGGAGGAACTGCGCACCTACACTGCTCGCGATTTTGCCCCGACCTCAATGGACACGTTCGAGACGGATCCACTGAGATTTCCAATCTAAACGCCCTTACAGGACTGAGCCACGACCGCATGCCGCGCCGCGACGATATCCACACAATCTTGATTGTCGGTTCCGGTCCTATTGTGATCGGGCAAGGCTGCGAATTTGATTACTCAGGCACGCAAGCGTGCAAGGCGCTGCGCGAGGACGGCTATCGCGTGGTGCTCATCAATTCGAACCCCGCGACGATCATGACCGATCCTGCGTTCAGCGATCGCACCTACATCGAGCCGATCACGCCAGAAGCCGTCGAGAAAATCATCGAGAAGGAGAAGGCGCTGGGTCATCCGATTGACGCGTTGCTTCCCACGCTCGGTGGGCAGACCGCGCTCAATTGCGCGTGCGTGCTGTGGGACACAGGGGTGCTCCAGAAGCACGGCGTTGAAATGATCGGCGCGAATCGTCGGGTCATTCAACGCGCCGAAGATCGCGAAGAGTTCCGCAAGATTGTCGAAGCGCTTGGACTCAAGCAGCCGCCCTCGCGCACGGTTACGAATCTCGAAGACGCGCGCGCGTTTCTGGTGGAAATCGGATTGCCCGCGATCATTCGCCCCGCGTTCACGCTTGGTGGAACAGGCGGCGGTATCGCGTACAACCGCGATGAGTTCGATGACATCATTCGTCGCGGCATTGCGGCGAGCATGATCGGTCAAGTGCTCATCGATCAATCGGTGTTGGGTTGGAAGGAATATGAACTCGAAGTCGTGCGCGACGCGAAAGACAATTGCGTCATCGTGTGCGGCATCGAGAACATCGATCCGATGGGAGTGCACACGGGTGATTCGATCACCGTCGCGCCCATTCTCACGCTGAGCGACAAGGAGTATCAGCGGATGCGAGACGCAGCCTTCGCGATCATGCGCAAGGTCGGCGTGGATACAGGTGGATCGAATGTGCAGTTCGCGATCAACCCTGCGGATGGCGAGATGGTCGTCGTCGAGATGAATCCGCGCGTCTCGCGCAGTTCCGCGCTTTCATCGAAGGCCACTGGATTTCCGATCGCGCGCATCGCTGCGAAACTCGCCGTCGGTTACACCCTCGATGAGTTGCAGAACGACATCACGGGCAACACCAGTGCGTGCTTTGAACCAAGCATCGATTACGTCGTCGTGAAGATGCCGCGCTGGACATTTGAGAAGTTCCCTGAAGCAGATGAAACGCTTACCACGCAGATGAAGTCTGTCGGCGAGGCAATGTCGATTGGTCGCACGTTCAAAGAAGCATTCCAGAAGGCGATTCGCTCGATGGAAGTGAAACGCTTTGGATACGGACTCGATGCGAATGATCGTTGGCTCGCAGCAACGCGCGTGTCAACGCCCGAACAAGCCGCGACGGCAACGACCGCAGATCGCGCGAAAGTTGTCTGGCCGATTCCTGAAGACATGCTGGTGCGCAAGCTTGCGGTGCCTTCGCAGGGCCGACTCTATTACGTGCGGTACGCGTTCAAGATGGGCTGGTCGATCGCGCGTGTCCATGAGACGACGCGCATTGATCCCTGGTTCTTGCGCGAACTCAGCGAGCTCGTCGCGTTTGAAGACACGCTCGTCGCAGTGCCATCGCTTGACGCACTGTCGCAGGCGACGTTGTTCGAAGCGAAGCGTTTCGGCTACAGCGATGCACAGTTGGCGAATCTTTACCTCGGCGAGATTTCGCCCACGACGATTCTGCAAGTGCGCGCGCATCGCAAGCGACTCGGCATCGAGCCCGTCTATAAACTTGTCGACACCTGCGCGGCGGAGTTTGAAGCCGCGACGCCGTATTACTACTCAACCTACGAAGCACCGTTCACGATCAACGGCAAGCTTTGCGTCGATGACGAAATTCGCGTGACTGCACGCGAGAAGATCATCATTCTCGGCGGCGGTCCCAATCGCATCGGGCAAGGCATTGAGTTTGATTACTGCTGCTGTCAAGCCGCATTCGCCACGCGCGACATGGGCTTCGAGAGTGTGATGATCAATTCGAATCCAGAAACCGTGTCGACGGATTACGACACGAGTGATCTCCTCTTCTTCGAACCGCTCACACTTGAAGATGTGCTCAATGTGGTGGAGCGATTGAATGGCGGCGGCAAAGATGTTTCCGAGCGCAGCGGCAAAGTGGTGGGCGCGATCGTGCAGTTTGGTGGGCAAACACCGCTCAATCTCGCGCACGGTCTCGCGACCGCAGGCGTGCCACTTGTCGGTACTGGGCTCGAGTCGATTGATCTTGCGGAGGATCGCGATCGATTCAAAGCGCTGCTCGACAGCATGGGCTTGAAGCAACCACCGAGTGGCATCGCGCGCAGTCTTGAGCAAGCCGTCGCGTGTGCAGAGCGCATCGGATACCCCGTGCTCGTTCGTCCGAGCTACGTGCTCGGCGGTCGCGGCATGGAAATCTGTTCCGATGAAGTGGCGTTGCGGACCTACATGACGACTGCAGTCAACGTGAGTGATCTCGCGAACGCGCCTGTGCTCATTGATCTATTCCTCAACGATGCGACCGAGGTCGATGTCGACGTTGTCGCGGATTTCGAGCCATTCGAAGCGACGCGCGCGCAAATGCTTGCGCATGATGCGGATCCGCAGCAGGCGATTGTCTGCGGCGTGATGGAGCACATCGAAGAAGCGGGCATTCACTCTGGTGACTCCACCGCGATCTATCCGCCGTTCTCGCTGCCTGAGCGCACGGTGGAAGAGATCAAGGATGCCGCGCGCAAACTTGCATCGAAGCTGCGTGTGCGTGGGCTCATGAACGTGCAATTCGCTGTGAAAGACGGCGATGTCTATGTGCTTGAAGTGAATCCGCGCGCGTCCCGCACGTCGCCGTTCATTGGTAAAGCCAACGGTGTCGCGTGGCCTTACATCGCTGCGCAGGTGATGCTCGGTCGTTCACTCACGCAACTTGATGTGCATGAACTCGACCATCCTGGTTTCTACTCGGTGAAAGAAAGCGTCTTCCCGTTTAGCAAGTTCCCAGGCGTCGATGTCGTGCTCGGCCCTGAGATGCGATCGACAGGCGAAGTGATGGGCGCGGATCGTTCGCTGCCGATAGCGTTTGCGAAAGCGCAGATGGCGGCGGGCGTGAGTCTTCCAACCAAGGGCAATGTGTTTCTCTCCGTGCGCGAAGGCGATCGACAGGATGCAATCACGGTCGCGCGCGGTTTGGTCGCGATGGGTTTCACTGTCTACACATCGCGCGGTACGCACGCGTTCTTGTTGAGCCATTCCATCAACACATGTCAACTCGCCAAGCTCACAGAAGGCGCGCGACCCAACGTGCTTGACATGTTGCAGAACGGCGAGATTCAACTCGTCATCAACACGCCCACGAAGAAGGGCGCAGGCACGGACGAGGGTCGCATTCGCGCCACCACAGTGCGACTCGGTGTCCCGATGATCACCACGATGTCTGCAGCCAAAGCGACGGTGCACGCCATCGCAGCGCTGCGCGCAGGCGCATGGACGGTCACCGCGATGCAAGATTATTTCCCGAGAGTTGAGCGCTCGCGCAAGATTCTGGCCGCAGCGGCCAAATCTTGCACTCGCTCTCCAGTCAACCGTCGCGAGTGAATCGCGAACGGTTGAATTCTGACGTGCACTTCAGTCTTTTTGTCTCCTCACCGACTCCGTCGGTAGTTGAGCGCTCGTGCTGGTGGCTGGCTGCAGCGGTCTAATCGTCGCATTCGTATTCGAGTCGATGCGGTCGACAGCCGTCTTCGATCCTTTACACTCCGAAATCTATGGACCTGTCCTCGTACCTTCCGCTTCTTGATCCATCGATGGTGCAGGCGCTTGTTGGCGTCCTGCTTGTCGTCGTGATGCTCCATGTGATTCTTGGCGGCTGCGCGTATGGCGTCATGCTTGAGCGCAAGCTAAGTTCGTGGATGCAGGATCGTGTCGGACCCAATCGCGTCGGACCTCGCGGGCTTTTTCAACCGCTCGCGGATGGTCTGAAGTTCATGATGAAAGAGGACTACAACCCAGCAGGGGTTGATCGCGCGCTCTTCATCCTCGCGCCCGCGTTCATCGTTGTGCCTGCGTTCATTGGCTTCGTCATCATGCCGTGGGGCGGCGAAGTGAACATCACTGCAGTCGTGCAATTCTTCGGGCTCGCGCAAGCGGGGGTTGAGTACCCAGTGCGATTGATCGCAGCAGACATCAATGTCGGTGTCGTCTATCTCCTCGCGACTGCAGGCTTGGGCGTCTACGGCGTTGCGCTTGGTGGTTGGGCTTCCAACAGCAAGTTCTCCTTCCTCGGCGGACTTCGCGCAGGCGCGCAGATGATTTCTTACGAGATTCCGATGGGGCTCACGCTTCTGTGCGTCGTGCTTGCTGCGGGCTCTTTCACGCCGTACGCCATCGTGAACGCGCAGCTCGAAGGGCAGTGGAATCTCGTGCAGCAGCCGCTCGCCGCGATCATCTTCTATACGTGCCTCTTGGCGGAAGCCAATCGCGCGCCGTTTGACTTGGCGGAAGCGGAAAGCGAACTTGTCGGCGGCTATCACACCGAATATTCGTCGATGAAGTTCGCGTTGTACTTCCTTGGCGAGTACTTCCACCTCATCACAGGTTCAGCGTTCTTCGTCATGCTCTTCCTCGGCGGCTGGTCGCTGAATCCATTCACAGACTACGACCTTCCTTTCGCCGCAACGCCACTCATCGCCCTGCTGCAAATCTCCGTCGTCGTGGCGAAGATCACGTTCATGGTCGGCTTCGCAATGGCGATTCGTTGGACGATCCCGCGCTTCCGCTTTGATCAACTCATGCGCCTGTCTTGGGAAGGCTTGATTCCTGCGTCGCTGATTCTCGTGCTCATGGTCGCGTTCGCGATCTACTTTGACGCGGTGCGCTACCTGTGGGTCGGTTCGATCATCTGCGCGCTGCTGATCTACGTGTTCCACTGGATCATGCCGTCGAGCCTCGACTCGAACAAACGCATCCGAATGATCGGCAGCCGATTCTCTCCTGTCACTGATGGCGAAGGCACCCTCGCGGGTCGCCCTGCAGTCGCGCTCGACGATCGCGCGATGCCCGATCCTCGTCAGGGACCGATCTCGATCCATTGAACTTCTTCGCTTCACTCCTCGGTCTTCTTCGTCTCGGCATCGCCACGCGGTTTCGAGTGGGTGGCAGGTATTGGAAGTGGCGCGAAGAAACGGCGTTTGGCAGCGATCGTTCGAAATGGCCATCCGCGAAAGTTCGCCGCCACTCGATGCTCGAGTACGCGCGCTGGGCGTGGCAGATGCGACGGCATCTCTAAAACTCGTCTGCCCGATCTGAAGAACTTCCCGAACTTCCCGAACTTCCGATGCATTGCTCGATCCACGCCGCGAGCGCGTGTAGATTCATCCCATGGCGAAAGCGAAGATTGAATTCCTCTGCAACGCGTGTGGCGGAAATCACCCAAAATGGCTTGGAAAGTGCCCAGATTGCGGCGCGTGGGACTCGCTTGAGCGCTTCGTTGTGGAGCCAAGTACGCCGGGCGCGCAGCATGCGCCGTGGGACGCGAGTTCGAGCGGGCCCTCTGCGGGCGGCAGCGGTGGTTCGCACGCGGGCGCGGCTCCTATAGAGAGCGTGAGCGACGCGGACTTCTCGCGCATAAGCAGCGGCGTTGCGGAACTCGATCGTGTGCTCGGCGGCGGATTCGTCCCAGGAAGCGCGATCTTGCTCGGTGGCGATCCCGGAATCGGCAAGAGCACGCTTCTTCTGCAGGCCGCCGCGGCACTCGCACGGGAAGGAAAGCGCGTGCTCTACGCCTCAAGCGAGGAAAGTCCACAACAACTGAAGTTGCGCGCCACGCGACTTTCAGGCGAGGGCGGACTCGCGCCGCTTGGCGGCAACCTTCACGCGATGTGCGAATCGAGCGTTTCGCGAATTGGTGAAGCAGCGCGTCGGCTCGCGCCAAGTTTGGTGGTGGTCGATTCCATTCAACTCGTCTCCCGACCTGACATCGCAGCTGCGCCTGGTTCGATCACGCAACTCCGTCGCTGCTGCCTTGATCTCGTCACCTTGGCAAAGTCCACGGGCACGGTCGTGCTCATTGTTGGACACGTGACGAAGGACGGCGCGATTGCGGGGCCGAAGTTGCTCGAGCATCTTGTCGATGTCGTTCTCAGCTTCGAAGGCGATCGGCACACCGCGCTGCGCATCGTGCGAGGCGTGAAGAATCGATTTGGATCGACGCACGAAATCGGCATCTTCGAAATGCAATCCGAGGGACTTGTGGAAGTCGAGTCCGCCGCACTCGGCACGGATGCAAGCGGGCCTCGGCGACCTGGATGCGCAATGGCCGCAGCGATGGCAGGAACGCGCGGTCTTCTTGCTGAAGTGCAAGCGCTCGTTGCGCCTGGATTACTCGGTGCTGCAAAGCGGCGCGCGAGTGGACTCGATACGAATCGTCTTGCGATGCTCGTGGCAGTGCTCGAGAAGCACGGAGGACTTCGACTCGCGGATCAAGATGTCTTCGTGCAAACAGTCGGCGGCATGAAACTCACCGAGCCCGCGCTTGATCTTGCAGTTTCTCTCGCAATTGCGGGCGCTTTTCTCGGTCGCGTGCTCGCGCCTTCCACTGTTGTCATCGGTGAAGTTGGACTCACAGGTGATGTGCGCAGCGTTGCGCAACTCGAACAACGCATCGCAGAAGCGGAGCGTCGCGGCGCAGAATGCGTGATCGTTCCAGCACGCGCGCAACGCGCAGCGAACGCTCGAACGAAGTGCGAAGTGCGGAGCGTTGCGACGGTGTCGGATGCAATCGCGTTGTTGGAATTGCGCAGTCATTCGCGTGAAGCGAGCACTGTTGAATCGAAAGAAAGTGCAGCGTCAACGCACCGCGAAAAAGGAATTCGCGCACCGCAATCCGAGCGCTCGTGACCGTTAGTGCGCAATAAAAATACGCCTGAGCGAATTTGCGGTCGCGGGAATTGGAACCCAAACTGTGGACAACGCAGCGCGCGCGAATGTGGCGTAAATGCCGTATTCAAAGCCAGTTACGCATCCGAGCAGGTTCTCGATCAAAGCCGCTCGAACCCCTCGGTACCCCCTCAGTTGCACCCTTGCGCAAGATCGGCTTATACTCCTCTTTCATTAGGTCGGCAGGATGCTGCCGATGGATAGATTGACCGTTCGGCTCGTACCTCAAGTGGTTCGGGCACACACGAACGGGTGGATGACCAATAGGAATCTGCGGCCGAAGCACCGTAGTTTCCGCAAAGCACGGAGAGTTCCAAGAATGAGTTTGACAAAGACCGTCGGCATCGTCGCCGCCACCACGTTTGCCTCGTTGGCATTTGGCGCCGTCGAAACAAGCAACGACACACTCGCACAAATTGCGGAGCTCAAGGCTGAGCTCGCAACCATCAAGGCGCAGAACGGCGACCAATGGCTCACCGAGCAGCGCGCATCTGAAATCCGCGGCATCGTCCAAGACGTGCTCGCTGATTCCGAGACCCGCCAAAGCCTCCAGGCTTCGGGCGCGACCTCGGGCTACAACAGTGGTTTCTTCATCGGCAGCGCTGATGGAAACAACTCGCTCAAGATCAACATCCTTCAGCA
>SIAK01000061.1 GCA_009691805.1 Phycisphaerales bacterium | reverse complement strand
GCGCCGGCATCGAACTTGTGGATGCGGAAGGCCGAGTCGCTGATTTGCATGCACTTCGCGCAACGCTGGCGACGAACCTTGCGCGCGCTGCGGTCACTCCGCAGGTTGCGCAACGCATCCTTCGGCACAGCGACTTCCGTACAACGCTCAAGCACTACACGATGCTCGGATTGACCGATACGACGGCCGCGATAGAGAGAATTTCTTCCATCTTGCCGCCATCGGCGGAACCGTTGCGAGCGACGGGAACAAGCGACGCGCGAGCCACTGATTTGGTGCTAGCAGTACCGACAGCAGTTGGGGCGCGAAATGGTGCAAAACGGTGCGAAACGATGCGAACTCACGAAGGAGCGCAACGCGAGATGCAAAATGAAAAAACCCCGCTTTCGCAGGGCTTTTTGCATGATTTGCGAAACTTTTCGCAACGCGCGCGGCGGGGCTCGAACCTGCAACCTTCGGTTTCGAAGACCGATGCTCTATCCAATTGAGCTACGCACGCAGAATGGGCGGACATCGTAGCGGCTTCTGTGCCCTTGCGACGAGCGGTGCGAGAGGGCGATAGGATCTCGCATGCTCGCCGTCGAGTCTCGATGGCGTTGCGCCTACAGGAGTGAGTTCTATGGGTCTGATGACTGGCAAACGCGGCTTGGTGACTGGTGTCCTTCATGAGACGAGCATCGCGACCGCGATCGCGCGCAGTCTGCTGCGTGAGGGCGCGGAGTGTTGCTTTACCCACTTGCCTGGTGAGAAAATGGAACGCCGCACGCGCAGGATCGCGGAGGCGCTTGGCGTTGCAAATCCGTGGCTGCAACCGATGGATGTCGGAAGCGACGAGGAGATCGCAGCGTGCTTCGCGCGTATGGGCGCGGAGTTTGGCTCGATTGATTATGTCGTCCATTGCATCGCATTCGCGGACAAGGATTGGCTCAAGCTCGGTAAGTTCGCAGCCACGCCGCGCGCGGTGTTTGCGAATGCGCTCGATATCTCGGCGTACAGTTACATGGCGATGGGCCATCACGCGATGTCGGTGTTGAAAGATGGCGGGTCGATGATCGGGCTGAGTTACTACGGCGCGGAAAAAGCGGTGCCTGGTTACAACGTGATGGGAGTCGCGAAGGCTGCGCTTGAAGCGTCCAACCGATATCTCGCCGTTGAACTGGGTCGCGGAAAGAACGCGCGATGCAACCTCATTTCTGCAGGTCCGATCAAGACGCTTTCCGCAGGCGCGGTCGGTGGATTTGACGAGATTCTCAATCGTATTCCGCAGACAGCACCGCTTCCTCGCAACATTGTTGCGGATGAAGTGGGCGATGCTGCGGCGTTCTTGTTGAGTGATCTTTCGCGCGGTACGACAGGGCAGGTGCTCTACGTCGACAGCGGCTACTCGATCATGGGGCTTTAATCACGCGAGCTGTGGGGTTACGCGAGTTCCGGCGCGAGGCGCATATCAAACACCCACGGCGCGGTGTTCGCACGATCTTCCGGAGGCACGAGCGCGTCGCGGATGTGCTTGGCCATCGCGTCGATGCCTTCGCCCGTCACGGATGAAACGAACAACTGCGCGTCCTGCGCGTGCGCACTCGCGCGTGCATCCGGCATATCGCACTTGGTGAAGATGCGAAGATCTGGCGCGCGCTCGAGCGCAGGCCAGGGCGCATCGGGCGCAGCGAGCGCGATGACGTAGTCCGCATCTTGCAGCATCAAGCGGGCAAGCTTGATCGCGCGCTGTTCGCTTGAAGCGACACTCGCATCGTCGAGCGCGCGAAAACCCGGCAAATCGAGCCAATCCACGCTCAGTCCGCTGAGATCAAGGCGACTGGCAACGGCATCTCGCGTCGTTCCCGCTTCAGGGCTGACGATCGATGCATCACGACCGAGCAATCGATTGGAGAGCGAACTCTTGCCCGCGTTCGGAAGTCCAGCGAGCACAACGCGCGGAGGATCGATCAGTCGATTGAGTCTGCGCGAGCGGGGAAGATCGAGTGCTGTCGGCGCGCATGCGTTCCATCTTGCACTTTGCGCGAGCAGCAATTTCACCGCGAGTCGACTCTGCGCGCGCGCGAGCGTCGTCATCGCAAATGCTTCGACTTTGCTTTCCGCCTCTGGGAAAAGTTCCATCGGATCAATACCATCGCGAATCGAAAGTGGATCTTCAATCCAGTTCGCGCCGCGCGCGGTCAACCAGGCTGCGAGGAGCGCGACGATGCGCGTTCCACCATGCGGAAACAGAATCGCGCGCTCTGGTGCGAGCCGCGCAACAAGCCCTTCATCGATGTCATCGAATCGCCGCAGCGAGAGTGCGCCGATGGAAATGTCACTTCCGCACAGTGCCGCGAGCACAGGCGAGACGTCACCGAGAAGTTCGACAGTCGCAACTGCGCCCGCGCCGTGCGGCGTCGAGCGGAAGGCAGAGACTTCGAAGGCGAGTGCATCCATCATCGCATGTCAATGTTCGTGACCACAACCGCCGTCTTCGCAGCCTTCGCCGTGTTCGTGCGGTTTGTGTGCGTCGGACTTCGGTGTTGCCTTCGTCGGTGCGCTTCGAGTTGCGCGAGGTCGTTCTGTTTCTGCGACTCCTTCACTCGCACTGCTTTCGTCCGCATCATCGAAGTTCGCCCAGTCTGTGCCGAGCGCGCCAAGTTCCGCGCGCGCTGCGGAGGGCATTGCACTCTCTGATTCAGGGAGGAGTGCAGCACGGGCTGCTGCGGCGATGCCGAGCAAGGTGAGATCAGGCACGATGCGATCGATGAGTTCGTCTTCGCCAAAGATGAGCGCAGCGTCTCCGCCGGTTGCGACCACGAGTGGGAAGCCACCGAAACGCTCCGCGTATTGCTCGACGAGACGCCAGACGAGTCCGCGAATGCCGTGATACACACCGCGCACCATCGCGTTTGGAGTGTTCGCGCCCCAAGGATCACCTTCGGGCTTCGCGAATGGAACGAGGGGAAGTTGCGCAGTGCCATGATGCATCGCGTCGAGTTGCATGCGCGCGCCCGGCGCAATCGCGCCACCGTGAAACACACCTTCGCCGTCGACGAAATCCACGCACACGCATGTGCCGCAGTCGACAATGATGCACGCACTTTGCAGCAGTTCGAATGCGGCCGCGGCGTTGAGGAGGCGATCGGATCCTGGTGATGTACCGGCATCAACGCAGGTGCCGATCGGCACGGGCATCGATTCTTCGACGCGGTAGATCTCTTCACCGAGTTGATCCTTCAGCATCTCATACAGCGGCGTGCTCGCAGCTTCATGGACACTCGAAAGCACGAGGGCTGAGCTCTGGGTGTCATCCAGCTCCGACCACATGCGCGTGACCTCTTCGACAATCTGCGCGAATTGCTCTTTCTCGAACTTGACGGATCGCTCGAGTTTTCCATCGAGAAAAAGGCCGAGTTTCGTGCGGGTGTTCCCGACCTGAATGGCGACGAGTGAGAGTGCTGCGTTGGAAGGTGCGTGTGACATAGAAGAAGTCAGTGAAAGCAAACTTAGGCTGTGATGTGCGACGCTTCTGATGCAGCGCGCGCGCGGATGGCACCGCGAATATCTGAACAGCACTCATGGAAGAGTGCTCGACTGATGGGTCCTGCATGACCAATTCCAATCGCGCGCCCGTCGAGTTGGACAACGCTCGAAACCAAACGACGGCTAGAAGAGATCATGATTTCGTCTGCTCGCGCGAGTTCATCGAGCGTGATACGGCGAACAGCGCTCGGGAGTTCAATGCGTTGGGCAGCGCTTAGGAGATCTGCGCGCGCGGTTCCGTGCAGAATCGGAGGTTCATCCGCGACAGGTGGCGTGATCAGCACGCCATCGACAGCGATGGCAACATTTGAGTACGCGCCTTCCCCCACAAACCCGTTCCGATGCAGAATCGCTTCACTCGCACCCTTTGCGTCGGCGTCGATCAAATGCAGCACGTTGCCCATGAGTGAAATCGTCTTGATTTCACAGAGCCGCCAACGAAGATCCTCCGCGGTGATCGCGGTAATCTCTTGCGGCGCGGTGAGTGCGGCGAGTGGTTCGACCGCAGTTGCGATGGCCACCACAGTCGGCGTCATCGGCGCAGTGGGCACATGACTGCGCGTCGCGCCCACGCCGCGCGTCACTTGCAGGTAGATGGTCGCATTGGCGAGATTGTTCTGCTCGAGGAGCTGCTGACAAATCTGCGGAAAGGTGTTCGCGTCGAATCCTTGAATGCCAGCGAGCGCGAGACTTCGCGCGAGTCTTCGCGTGTGCAACTCGAGCGCGACTCCGTACCGATCAAAGAATCGAACGACTTCATACACGCCGTCGCCAAAGAGGAATCCACGATCGAGCACGCTGATGTGTGCTTGCGAGGGATCGATGATTGCGCCGTTGAGGTAGAGCTGCATGGGAGAAGTGGGCGAAGTGAGCGAAGGTTAGGCGCGCGCGGCGCGGACGAGGCGTTCCGCACGAGCGGGGTCGATGGCGTTGTACCACCGACCGTCGACTTTGAGATCACTGCCGACGATTGCACCGTCGCAATGCGCGAGTGTGTCCTTCACGGAAGCATTCGTGACTCCGCTTCCTGCAAGGACGATCAGCGCAGTCGCGGCTTTCGTGAGTGCAAGATCTTCGATCGGCGTCGCCATGCCTGTCGCTGTACCCGTGACGATCACGCCGTTTGCGCCGAAGAATTCCGCTGCTTGTGCGTGTTCATCGAGCGAGGTGTCGGCAGTGATCGCGTGGGAAGAGTGCTTCTTCTTGATGTCGGTGAAGATCGCGATGTGCTCTGCGCCCATCGCACGACGCGCGCGTAGCAGCGTGCCTGCATCTGCTTCTGCACGCAGTCCTTCATCAGCCACGGACGCGAACACAAATCCTTCAGCGCGGATGAACGCAGCCTCTGCGGCGAGTGCGATTCCGAGCGCGGCGCGATTCGCATGAGACAGAACCTGCACGCCGATGGGAACTTGCACCGCGTTGCGCACTTCGCACGCGGCGCGCGTGAACGCCGCGATCGTTTCAGGATCGACGCCGCCGAGCATGTACGGCGCGTCATGCATGTTCTCAAGAAGAATCGCATCGAATCCACATCGCTCAAGCAGTCGCGCTTCTTCCACCGCGTGTTGCGCAATTTCGCGCGCGCTCTTCTGTGAGCGAGGTGAAGAAGGAAGCGGCAGCAAGTGCACCATGCCAATCAAGGCGCGTTCGCGTCCAAAGATGGAAGCGGGGGAGCGCAGTGGAAAGGGGCGCGAATTATTTTCACTGATCATGGCGCGGTGTCCGTCCTTGGTTCGGGATTCGGCGGCGTCTCGATCGGTGGCGCCATGCGCGCGGAGTCGTGCTTGGCGAGCCGTGGAATCGCGTTGACGAGTGCGATATTGAATCGACGCAAGAAGGCATCATCGTGCGTTGGCGCGATGCCGAAGGACATGTATTCTTCGGCAAATCGCGTGGAAACAATCGTGAGGTCGTCGTGCGTGCGGATGGATTGCGCGAGTGACGTCGCGGGCGCGACGACGGCATCAACGCGCTTTTCTTCGAGCATTTGCAGCGCATCGTCGAGCGTGTTCGACTGGATGAAGGAGACGCCGAGCGCCGTCAGCCAATCCGCAGCAACTCCAGATTGCACAGTGGCAACGCGGAGACGGAAGAGGTCCGCGGAGGAATGCAAAGTGGTTCGCCCCGATCCATGGAGCGTGATGGCGCTAACAATCGTTGCCGTCAAGAGCGCCGTGAGAATGAGCGAAGTGAGCATCCAACCACACGCGATCAGCCGTCCTATGAATGACTCGGGCACCTTGTCGCCATAGCCCACGGTCGCGAGCGTCACGATCGACCACCAGAGGGATGCGCCGATGCCACGCCAAGGATGTGATTCGAAGTGACCGCCTTGACGTCGTTCAACACACCAGACCGCCAGCGCAGTGCAGAGGAGAAAGATCAGAGTAATCAAGTAGAGGTGCGTTTTTTCAGGCGCCCAAACGGCAACGAGCAGGAGTTCAAAGGTCGACTCAAGCGCGCCATCCATGCGAGTCGCAGCAGCAATGCCAATGGCGGTGTAGGCGTACGAAAACTGAAAGCGCGTCATGTTCTCGATCGTGGGCGCGAGCGGTGATGCGCAGACGTCGACCGTTCCCGCCGCGAGCGCATCAAGAATTTCTTGCTCGGTACCAGAGCGATACACCAACTTCATGCGCAGATCCGTTGTCATCGACTCGAGCAATCGAATCGAACTTCCTTCCCACGCAATTTTGCCGTCCGGCTGCGTGACGGGCTCCGAGTAGGGCGGCGCGTCAAAAATTCCAACGATGATTGTCTGCACCGCTTGCGTGCTCGGAGGAGGAACGATTGTCTGCGCGCAGAGCAGGGCAGCGCAGCAATGGATGGATGCGAAAAGGGCTGTGATCGCCTTGAAAACGGACATTCGCGCAGTCTAGCAGCGCAGGTTGTTTAGGTCTTCTGTTGAACGACCGTCGACGGGTTCGTTGAGCGGCTATCCTCTCGACCCTTCGCGCGCCTTTGGATGGTGCGTGTTCGCCTCTAGATAGAAATGTAGGACTTACGAGATGGCTCTGAAGATCGCAATCAACGGCTTCGGTCGAATCGGACGACTGGTCTGCCGCATCGCAACGCAGCGCGGTGGTATTGAAATCGTTGGGATCAACGACCTCGTGCCTGCGGACAATCTCGCGTATCTCTTGAAGTATGACTCCACGCATGGTCGCTTCGCTGCGGATGTGCGCGCGGAGGGTGAATCGATCGTCATCAACGGTCGTGCAACGCAATGCACGGCGTTGAAGGATCCCACGCAACTGCCTTGGAAGGCGATGGGTGTGGACTATGTGCTTGAGTCGACGGGACTGTTCACGACTGCGGAAGAGGCAGGCAAGCATCTCACCGCAGGAGCGCGACGGGTCCTGATTTCCGCGCCGACGAAGAGTGAGAAGGAAGTGCCGACATTCGTGTTCGGTGTGAACTCAAAGGACTACAACCCCAGCGCGCACACGATTCTCAGCAACGCAAGTTGCACTACGAATTGCCTCGCGCCTGTTGTGAAGGTGCTGCTTGATCACTGTGGCATTGACGAAGGTCTGATGACGACCGTGCATGCGGTGACTGCGACGCAACCGACGCAAGATGGTCCGTCGAAGAAGGATTGGCGCGGCGGTCGCAACGCGTACATGAACATCATTCCAAGTTCGACAGGAGCGGCGAAGGCATGCGCGTTGGTTTTGCCTGAAACCAAGGGAAAACTGACAGGCATGAGCTTCCGCGTGCCGACTGCAAATGTGAGTTGCGTCGACCTCACCTTCCGTTCAACACGCGCGACAAGCCTTGACGCGATTTGCGCGGCGATGAAGTCTGCGAGCGAAGGCGCGATGCAAGGCGTGCTTGGCTACACCGAAGAAGAAGTCGTGTCGAGTGATTTCCTCAGCGATCCACGCAGTTCGATCGTGGATGCAAAGGCGTCGATTCAACTTTCGGATCGGTTCTTTAAAATCATCAGTTGGTACGACAACGAGTTCGGTTACGCGAGCCGTTGCGTCGACATGCTTGCGATGATGGCATCACGCGAGTGATCGACCGCGTCTGCGCTGCGCAACGAATATGAAAAAAGCGGCTGACCCTGTGGTCAGCCGCTTTCGTGTTTACAGTGTATGCACGAGAAATCACCAGCCGCCGCGTGAAGCACCGCGCGCTGGTCCTGAGCCATTGCCGCCAGTGCCCTTGCGGTGTCCACCACCTGCGGCGCTCGTGTGTGGAGCAGCCGAACGTGCATGTGGACGAGGAGGAGCAGTGCCGCGATCATCGCGCGCGCGTGCATGCGGCTTTGCAGCAGGCTTTGCGCCGCTCGTTGGTGCGCCAGTCGCTGAACTCGATCGACCTCGTGGTGCGCCTTGTCCCTGACGACCGCGCGGAGCGCCGCCTCGACCGCCGCCGCGTCGACCTTGACTCTCGCGTGGTTCGCGCGGTTCGTCCGCAATCGGTTCGAGCTGTGGAAGATTTTCTGGCAGTGCGATGCGCTCAATCGTCTGACGGGTGATGCGTTCGATATCGCGCAGCAAGCCGCGCTCATCTTGATCACAGAACGCGATGGCGATGCCCGACGCACCTGCGCGCGCCGTGCGTCCGATGCGATGCACGTATGCCTCGGGCTCCATTGGGAGATCGAAGTTGAAGACGTGCGTGATGCCATCGATGTCAAGACCGCGTGCTGCAATGTCGGTGGCGACGAGCACACGCGTGTGGCCTTGTCGGAACGCGTCGAGCGCGCGCGTGCGCTGATTTTGCGCCTTATTGCCGTGAATTGCGTCGCATTCAATCTTCGCGCCGCGCAATTTTTTCACAACGCGATCAGCGCCGTGCTTCGTCTTCGTGAAGACCAGTGCGCATTCGATGTTGTCGCGTTGGAGCAGATGCACGAGCAGCGGAACCTTGAGCGCCTTCGTGACGCCATAGATCGACTGCGTGATTTTTTCGACAATGGTTGCCGCAGGAGTCACTGCGACCTTGGTCGGCTTCGTGAGCAGTTGCTCGGCGAGGCCTTGGATCTCCCTTGGCATCGTTGCGGAGAAGAGCATCGTTTGACGCTTCGCTGGGAGCAATTGTGCGATCTGCCGAATCGGCTGAATGAATCCCATGTCGAGCATGCGATCTGCTTCATCGAGCACGAAGAAGGTCACTGCGCCGAGATTGATGTGCCCTTGACCGATGAGATCAAGCAGTCGACCTGGGGTTGCAACGAGAATGTCAACGCCCGCAGAGATCGCGCGCACCTGTTGACCTTGACCAACGCCACCGAATATGACGGTGTGCTTGAGCGCGGAGTTGCGTCCGTAGCGCGCGAAGCTTTCGCCAATCTGCGCGGCAAGTTCGCGCGTTGGTGTGAGGACCAAGACGCGAGGACGACGACCGTGCGGAAGCTTGGTTGCGCCGCGAGGATCGTTCAGCAGATGATGCAGAATCGGCAGCGCGAACGCTGCAGTTTTGCCGGTTCCTGTTTGCGCGATGCCGAGCAAATCTCGACCAGCGAGCGCTGGCGGAATTGCTTGGACTTGAATGGGAGTGGGAATCTCGTACTCGTCTTCAACGAGTGCAGCGAGCAGTGCAGGATGCAAACCAAGGGTTGCAAATGCGCTCGTAGAAATGGGTGCGAGAACTTCAGGGGACGGGGATGCGTGATGCTTCAAAACGACAACAGACCTTTTGCTGCGGCATAAATCGGATGCCGCGGAGCGTTGAGGCAAGCCTAAGTCCGTTGATCAACAGAGATCAGCGATGTGTCGGGGATCCGCCCTGAAAAATCAGGTGGCGCGGAGACCGAGTGGACTGGGGAGAGCCAGGTGGCGCGTGGATTCGCTTCCGTTGCGAGGATCCAAGCGGCCGGCAAGATCCCAAAACCCTTCTGAAGGGCCGTGTTGTGCAATCCTTTTCGATTGCGCAACACTGAGTTCACCGGCGAGAGCGATCAGTATAGTCGCCCTGTACGCTTTCGTCCCATGGCGGTGCGTGGAATTACTCCAATTCTGAATGTTTTCGATCTTCAAGAGTATAATAGTCGCGTTGCAACGCTTCGACCGAAGGTCACCTCGTGACCGACGCATCATTTTTCGCGCCCTACACCCGCAGTCGCTACCTCAAGACGGTAGCCGTGAAAGACCGCGCGATTGCGGAGCGACTCTGCGCGCTCCTTGAAGGCGCGTTCGGTGTGAAGGACATTCAGCTGTATCGCGGATTTCCAGTGGTCGTGCGCGACATGGAGTGGATCGGCGGATTCGCCATGCGTGTGCAGGCTCCGATGGTCTACTGCTGTTCGCGAGAGGTATTCGAGGAGATGGGCGCGGAATTGCAGCCTTTAATGTCGGGGAAGTATTGCCTCGCGCTTCGGGCGAAGGGAAGCATGACGCTTGACGATGCATTCGCGCTGGTGAAACGCGCGTACAAGATTATGTCTCAACACGGAGGCATGATTTGCAAGGCGGATCAGAAGAAACGCGAGAAACTCCGCGCCGCAGAGGGAGAAGTGAAATCGCCCACGCGCAAGAGTGCGAAGACGACTGCGAAGACAACGGCGAAGAAGGCCGCGAAGAAACTCGTCAAGAAGGGGAAGTCAGTTTGATCGAATCCAATGTGTGCGAACGGCGAACGATTGAAGTACCCATTGATGCTGTCGCGTCGGCAAAGCTCTGCGCGCCGATCGCAACGCGCATCGAGGTGTGCGATGACCTCTCAAGCGAAGGTTGGACGCCGCGCGAAGATGTCTTGCGTGGTTGTGTGGAAGCGGTGGAGGGAACGAGCTGCACCGTCGTCTCGATGATTCGTTCGCGTGACAACGGATTGCCGTCAACGCTGAATATCGCGGGATTTCAAGCGACTCCGCGCGCGGTGGATTGCGCGATGCGCGAGATTGAAATGAGTGCGCGCGCGGGTGCGCACTCTGTCGCGATCGGATTGCTCACAGCGCGGGGGGCGATTGACCTTGTCGCGTGCGCAAGATTGCGCGATCACGCAGAGAGCATGGGATTGCTCGTCGCATTCTTGCGAAGCTTTGATCTTGTTGAAGATCGCACGCGCGGCATGCGAGATCTCGCGGCATTGCGAATCGTTCGCGTTGTCACAGCAGGCGTGCTTGGATGGGATGCCGCAATCGTGTCGATCGAAGCGCGCATCGAAGTCCTTCGCGCGGATGCCGAAGTCCTTCGCGCAGAAGCGATCCGACTCGGCACTCGGCGAATCGAAGTGGTTCCTGGCGGTGGAGTGCGCGCGAAAAATGCGAATCTCTGGCTCGGTGTTTCGCCGCACTTACACGCGTCCTGTCGCCGTGCGGGCGCATTCTCTGTCGAAGAACTTGCCGCACTTGCCGCGGCGATGCGGGCGTAAACCGATGTTTGACAACTTGTTGTGATGAAGAGAAGTCGCGGTTTTGAAGCCGCGCGCTGTTGCGACGTGTTCGTTCAGGGGTGAATGCCACGTTGAGCAGCGGAATCGAGAAATAGGTGAGTGAGATTGAGAGATAGCGGATCGTCGTGCGGAAGTGGTTGTCAACGCGTTGTGGAGCTCACACGGCGAGCGGCGCGAAGACAGAACAGAACTTCTCCAATCCGCAGAACAGAGGCACCCAAATGAAGACTCAGCTCAACACCCGCTCCCTGTCCCCACTCGCAATCTTTGCAGCCATCCTCGCGAGCACTGCACAACTCGCAATCGCGGCGACGTACTCCAACGTGAGTGCGGTGACCACTGCAAGCGTGGGCGCATCATGGGGGAGTGACAGCGACTTCATCAGCGCGCCAGGCACAGTCTCGTCGTACGTTCAAGCTGGGCCAGGCATGAGCGCGGCGGCGAACGGCTCTCTCTCGATGCAGCCGACTCGCGTGCAGTACGACCAAAACAACATCGTGAGCTCGTCGTCGGGAGCGGATGCCGTTGCTTCGGAATCGCTGAACTTTGAGTTCACTATCAGCACGGAGCAGATCGCAACGCTCACGAGTAAGCACACGTTGCGACTCTTCTGGGGCCCGGCGCCTGAGGCTGAGTCGAGCATGCGACTTGTGAATGTCTTGACAGGCGAAGTGTTGGTGAATGATCTCTTCAACACGCTCGATGTGCGCCGCTACGACATCCGAGTTGCCCCTGGCACTTATGCGGTGGAGTACACCTTCAATTCCGAGACCGTCGGCACTAGCGGATTCCAGTTCCTCACTGGATTTGCGATGCGCCTTGCAGCAGCACACTGACACCGATGGAACACGAATGTTTCGGGCGTTCAGGCGCATTGGGCAACCAATGCGCCTGATCTGTTTTTGGATATTGCGAGAGTGCAACGCAAAAAAACAACACCGTGACGCGTGCGTCACGGTGTTGCTGCCTCATCAAACTCTGAACAACCTAAAGAATTCGATTCGATTGGGGCTCAGATCGCGGGCGGCGCTGGTGGCGCGCCGGGCGATGGAGCTGGTGGAGTTCCTGGGCCGCCGGGACCACGCGGTGCGCCGGGACCGCGAGGTGTACGCGGTGCGCGGGTATCGAACTCCTCGCGAGTGATCTTGCCATCACCGTTCTTGTCGAGTCGCTTCAATCGCTCCCAACGCTCGCCGCACTCTTCTTCGGTCAATTCGCCGTCGCCGTTCTTGTCAAACTCCTTCAACAGATCATCGAACGAACGAGGGCGACCGCCGCCTGGTCCTTGTGGCGCTGGTGGGCCGCCGCCACCTGGAGGTGCGGTTGGAGGTGCGAAGTTTCCAGCACTCGCCGTCATTGCGACAGCGGCTGCGAGAGCAATTCCGATCAAAGCGAATCTGGTCATGGAGTTTGCTTGCATGTTCGGTTTCCTTTTTTTGCAGAGCGGAATGCCCGGCGGAGTTTCAACGACGAGCGATGTCACTGATTGCATCGCGCCAAGTGGCTCGGGACGGAAATCCTCGAATCTCGTCTCAATCAGTTGCACAAAAAACAAGCCGCGCTCCGTGAGGAGCCTCACGAAGCGCAGCATTGAGCACCGAATCAGTGGATTCGTTTTGAAATCAGGCGAGCTTTGGTGCTGGTGCTGGTGCTGGTGCTGGTGCTGGCGCAGGAGCTGGTGCTGGCGCAGGAGCTGGTTCCGTTGGCTTTGGCGCATCTTGCGCGAGCTTTGGAGCAACTGGCTTTGGCTCAGTGGCTGGAGCTGGTGCTGGTGCTGGTGCAGGAGCTGGTTCCGTTGGCTTTGGCGCATCTTGCGCGAGCTTTGGAGCAACTGGCTTTGGCTCGGTGCCTGGAGCTGGTGCTGGTGCTGGTGCAGGAGTTGGTTCCGTTGGCTTTGGCGCATCTTGCGCGAGCTTTGGATCCGTTGGCTTTGGCTCTGGTGTTGGCTCTGGTGTTGGCTCTGGTGTTGGCGCTGGTGCCGGTGCTGGGGTTGGAGGAGCAACCGGTGGTTGCGCGACGGAGAATGCGGCGAGGCTGAGGGTTGCGGTGGTCGCAACAGCGAGGAGAGTGTTCTTCAATTGCATGTGTGTCAATGTTCTTTCGGGAGAGTTGTGAC
>SIAK01000015.1 GCA_009691805.1 Phycisphaerales bacterium | reverse complement strand
TATGAGCGCGCTCTTCTGGTCGGAATTTCTTGGAACTGCGATTCTGATTTTCCTTGGAAACGCATGTGTTGCTAGCGTGCTTTTGCGTGGCAGCAAAGGTGAAGGCGCGGGCTGGCTTGCGATCTGTACGGGTTGGGCATTCGCGCTTTTCGTTGGTGTGATGATCGCTGCGTACAGCGGCGCGCATCTCAATCCTGCATTCTCCATCGCGCTTGCGTGCATCGGACACTTTGATGCTTCGCTGCTCCCGCTTTACATCAGTGCGCAATTGCTCGGTGCCGCTGCGGGACAAGTTTTTGTCGTGCTTCACTTCATGCCGCATTGGTCGAGGACGGAGAACGCGGCAGTGCAGCGCGCTTGTTTCTGCACATCACCCGCGATTCGCGCGCCGTTTTGGAACTTCGTGAGTGAAGCCCTCGCGACCTTCGCGCTTGTCTTCGCGATTATGGCACTCGTGCATTCGCCGTGGATGAAGTCGAGCGAGTTGAAACCAGGCGCGGTCGTCGACGCTTGGAGTTGGTTTGCATTTTGCATCGCGGGCGTGCTCTGGGTGATTGGTATTGGACTCGGTGGAACCACCGGATTCGCGATCAATCCCGCGCGCGATCTTGCGCCTCGTATCGTGCATGCATTGATTCCACTTCCGAACAAGGGCGACAGTGATTGGAGTTACGCGTGGGTCCCTGTCGTCGGCCCAATCGTTGGCGCGGTGTGCGGCGCGTTCGCTGCGCGCCTCGCAGGATTTTGTTGACGTGCCAAGCAAACGCGCGCCATCTGAAGCGGTCTCTCGCGCGCTCGTGCTAGCTTCGCGCGCGCTGAGTCGCGAGGTCGACGCGCTGTCGTTTGGCGGTGATGTGAGCGTGGTCTACAACCCACTCGCGTATGCGCGGGAAACGCATGAGCTGTATCTCGAACTCGCTTGCGCGCCTGTGCATGCGCTGTTTTTAGGCATGAATCCAGGGCCTTTCGGCATGGCGCAAACGGGCGTGCCGTTTGGTGAGATCGCCGCGGTGCGCGAGTACCTCCGCATCGATGGCGTTGTGAAACAACCTCGTGAGACGCACCCGAAGCGTCCGATTGAAGGATTCGCGTGTACGCGTAGTGAAGTGAGCGGTCGACGATTTTGGGGACTCATGCAAGAAGAGTTCCCTATTGCGCGCGCGTTTTTTCGTCGTGCATTCGTGTGGAATTGGTGCCCGCTTGCATTCGTCACGGCAACAGGCGCGAATCTCACGCCCGACAAATTGAGCGCGAAGGAACGCGCGCCACTTGATTGCGCGTGCGATGACGCGTTGCGTCGCGTGTGCGAAATCGTGCAACCTAAAATCATCATTGGAGTGGGCGCGTTCGCGTCGAAAGCTGCGCGTCGCGCGCTTGGCGATGGCGTCGAGATCACAACGCTGTTGCATCCCTCACCCGCGAGCCCTGCGGCAAATCGTGGTTGGAACGCGATTGCGCGCAAGCAGCTGCAAGGCATCCTGTAACGACAGCGCGACCGAGATGAACTCGGTCGCGCATGCGTTGCTTCAACGGACAGGGGGAGATTCGAACTCCCGGTACAGTTACCCGTACACAGCATTTCCAATGCTGCTCCTTCAACCGCTCGGACACCTGTCCTGTGGGGTGGAGAAGTGTAGCGGATGACACTTCAGGCTTGTGGATCGCGCGGCTGTGCAAATGTGTCTTTCTGCGAGCGATACTATCGCGCACATGAAGTCAGGTTTGCCCTCGAACGCATCCGCGTCCTTCAACCATCGCGGCGCGTGGCTCGCGGTCACTGTCGCGGCGCTCGGCTACTTCGTCGATCTCTTCGACATCGTGCTCTTTTCAATCTTGCGCATTCCGAGCCTCAAGGCGCTCGGTGTGACGGATCCTGCGGAACTCAAACTGCTCGGCAAGCATCTGCTCGATCTGCAACTCACGGGCATGCTCTGCGGCGGGCTGGCTTTCGGCATGCTTGGCGACAAGTTCGGTCGCTTGAAGACGCTGTTCGGTTCGATCTTGCTCTATTCGATTGCGAATCTGCTCAACGCATTCGTCACGGACGTGTGGCAGTACGAAGTGCTGCGCTTTGCTGCGGGATTTGGACTTGCTGGTGAACTCGGCGCGGGCATCACACTGGTGAGTGAACTCCTTCCGACAGCGCGACGCGGACTTGCGACCACGCTGGTGGCTGCGGTCGGATTGTGCGGCGCAGTCGCAGCGGGTATCGCCGCGCAATTCTTCGCATGGAATCATTGCTATCTCATCGGGGGCATCCTCGGTCTTGTGCTTCTCGCGCTGCGCGTTGGTGTGAGTGAATCTGGCTTGTTTCAAGCCACTCGCGCGAAATCGAGTGTGTCGCTCGGAAATCCGTTCCAACTGCTGTGGCCACCGCGACGATGCGCGCGCTTCGCGTGCATCGTGCTTGGTGGCATGCCGATCTGGTTTGTCGGCGGCGTGATGTTTATCTTCGCGCCTGAGATTGGGACGGCGCTCGAATGTCCAACGCCGATCATGCCCGCGAAAGTGATCATGTTCGCGTACAGCGGCGTTGTGGTCGGCGACATCGCGTGTGGATTGTTGAGCCAGTACTTGCGAAGTCGCCGTTACGCGATCATTTCGTTTCAAGTCTTGCTCATTGCGTCGATCGTGCTGTTCTTGGAATGCGCAGGCGCGAGTGACACTTGCTTCTACTGGCTTATGGCAGTCGTCGGCGCGGCGACGGGATTTTGGGCGGTCATCGTCACGACCGCGGGCGAGCAGTTTGGAACGAACTTGCGCGCGACCGCTGCGACAAGCGCGCCGAATTTCATTCGCGCGACCGCAGTACCTGTGACATGGGTTTGGTTCTGGTTGAGTCCAACGTTGGGTGTTGTTTCGGCAACGATGTGGTTAGGAATTGCGTGTTGCGTCATTGGGATTGTTGCCGTGAGTTGCCTTCAGGAGACCTTCGATCGTGATCTTGATTATCTCGAGCATTAGCGCACTCTTGCTCGCGCAAACAACCGTCGATCCTTTCGTCGCAAGCGTCGTGGAGAAAGTCTCGCGCACTGAACTCGCGCAGATGCACACGCTGTTGGCGAGTGAACCTCACGTCGCGGGATCACCAGGAGATGCGCGCGAGATTGAACGCATCGCGAAAGCGTTCGTCGATTTCGGACTCACGGTGGAGATTGATCGACTCGAACTCTTGCTTCCGCGTCCGAAGGAATCACTGCTTGAGATTGTGGATGTGGAGTTTCCCGCCACACCTGATGGCGTGACGCCGCCACGGCGCGGCGTGTTCCCACTCGCGATCACGGAACCAAATCTCGCGGTGGATCCACAGACCGCGCATCCGGATCTGAATCTTGGTTGGAATGCATGGAGTGGATCAGGCGACGTGGAAGCGGCGGTCGTGTATGTGAACTACGGCACGCGCGAAGATTTCGCGCAACTCGCGACGCTTGGCATCGAGACGAAAGGCAAGATCGCGCTCGCGCGCTATGGCGGAAATTTCCGCGGTTACAAAGCCAAATTTGCGCAGGACGCAGGATGTTCCGCGCTCGTGATTTTCACCGATCCCAGTGACACAGGGTCGGGCAAAGGCGGTGTCTGGCCCGAGAGTGGAGGTTGGGCGAATGACACGTGCATTCAGCGTGGTTCATTGCTGACGCTGCCGTATCCAGGAGATCCAGGCACGCCAGGCCGCAAGTCAGTGCCAGGAATTGTGCGCGCACCGACGGAAGAGTTGCTGCCGAAGATTCCCGTGCAACCGATTGGTTACGCCGCTGCGCGCGAAATTCTTTCGCGCATGCAAGGCGCGATCGCGCCAACCGCGTGGATCGGCGGACTTCCTTGCGAGTATCGATTGACGAGCGATGCGAGTGCTAGTGCAGCGGGAGTTCGCTTGCATCTCAAGATTGAGCAAGAGCGCATTGCGCAATCCACCGCGAATGTGATCGGTCGACTTGAGGGCGCGGTGTTTCCTGAAGAATTCGTCGTTGTCGGATGCCATCACGATGCGTGGTGCTTTGGCGCTGCGGATCCACTCGCGGGGACGATGTGTTTGATGGAGAGCGCGCGCAATTTCGCGTTGCTTGCGAAAGAGGGACATCGACCCGATCGCAGCATCGTGTTTGCAGCGTGGGGCGCCGAGGAATACGGCATTTTCGGTTCGACGGAATGGGTCGAAGGGATGGAACGGGAACTCGGCGCGCGATGCGTTGCGTACATCAATCTTGACATGGCGGCGATGGGATTGAAGCCGTCGTTTTCTGCATCACCGTGGTTGCAGGATGAAGTGTTGCGCGCGGCATCCGCAGTTCCCGCACCAGATGGTGACGGCACGGCACTTGATCTTCTTCCGCGTGTTTCTCCCGAAGGCTCCGCGCGTGCGATCGGAGAACTCGGTGGCGGAAGCGATCACGTTGCGTTCTGGTGTCGCGCGCTCGTGCCGAGTGTTGCGATTGGATCGGGTGGAAGTTTGGGCAACAGCTATCACTCGAACTACGACACGGTCGCGTGGTATCAGGCGACGGTGGGTTCGGACTATCGCGCCGCTGAACTCGTCACACGATTGACGAACGCGTTCGTCGCGCGCATGAGTGATGCGTCCGTTGCTGGGTTCGGTGCGGAGCGAAGCATCGAGGTGCTCAGTGCGAAGTTGACGGGCGCGGCGCGCAAGGCGCAAGAAGCGAAACTTCCCTTTGATGTGCTCGAAGCGCTCGCGTTGCGCGTCGACAAACTTGGAACGCTCGCGAGTCGTTGTGATGAGGCGCTGCGAATGGCGGACGCGAAGAACCAATCATTGAGCGCGGCAACGCGTGCAGCGTTGTGCTCTTGCCGGCTTGCGTTCAAAGCACCGAGCGGGCTTGCGGGGCGACCGTGGTTTTCTAATCTCTATGCTGCGACCGATCGCTTTACGGGATATGGGACGAGTGTCCTGCCTGAGATTGCGGAAGCGATCGAAGATCTTGATGCTGAGAGGATTGCACACGCAGCAGAACGATTGCATGGCGCCATTTCGCGCCTTGAAAGCGCATTGCAGGCACTTCGAGCTTCAGTTGAGAGCCGCGACAGCCAATAGAAACGGTCCCTTCCGAAAATGCGAGCGCTTGAGAGGGAACTTCGGGGGCAGTGAAGACGTATCTTTCCCGCCAAACAGTAGGTTTCTATTGGACGAACCCTCTGTCGGAGTTACTCTTCTCTGCTCAGAAAGATGTCCTGTAGGAGTGATGTTCATTGAACTCACTTCATGCCTTTGATTGTTGGATCCTTCCTATGCGAAACGCACTCACTCTTTGCCTTGCTGCGGCTATCTCCTTCACAGCGCTCATTTCTTCTCCCGCACTCGCGGGCGGCACCGCGCTTAAGACAAAGCGCGTGCTCACTGGCGTGACCTATCCAACGTGGGTTGGTCATGCGCCTGGCGACAACAACCGCATCTTCATCATCGAGAAGCGCGGCGCGATTCGAATCTACGACAAGTCGACGAGCACGCTGCTCACGACGCCGTTCCTCGACATCGATGTGTCGCTTGTGACCAACGGGACATCGTCGAGTGATGAGCAGGGCCTGTTAGGCATGGCGTTCCATCCTGACTACACGAATAACGGAGTCTTCTTCGTGTACTACACCGGCGGTACAAGCAGCGCGTACACCAACGTCGTGCGTCGCTACAACCGCAACGCAGCGAATCCAAACCTCGCCGACATCGGCACGGGCGCGACGGTTCTCAGCTGGGCGGATCCGTACACCAATCACAACGGTGGCTGCATCAACTTCGGTCCCGATGGTTACCTCTACATCGGTACAGGCGACGGCGGCAGCGCGAATGATCCTGCGGCCAACGCGCAGAACGTGAATGCGTACCTCGGCAAGATGCTTCGCATCGCGCCTGCAGTGACGGGCACGAATCCGATGTACACGAATCCAAAGTCGAATCCTTACTACGGCGCGATCGCTGGTCTCGATCAGATTGCGGCGATCGGACTTCGAAATCCTTGGCGTTGGTCTTTCGATCGATTGACTGGCGACATCGTCATCGGTGATGTTGGTCAGAACGCCAGTGAGGAAATCGACTGGGTCTCGGGCGCAAGTTTCATCGGTCGTAACTTCGGTTGGCGCTGCACGGAAGGTGCGACTTGCACGGGACTCACAGGCTGCACGTGCAATGCAGCGACGCTCACACCAGCGATTCGCACTCATGCGCATGCTGCGGGCACTGCTGGCGGTTACTGCATCACCGGCGGAAACGTGTATCGCGGATGCGCGATGCCCGACATGAACGGCATCTACTTCTACGCGGATTACTCGACGAACAATTTCTGGTCGATGCGCTACGTCGTGGGTGGCGCAGTGACGGAGCACACCGTGCGCAATACCGAACTCGGCACCTCCGTCGATGGTTTCGTGGTCAATCAGATCGTGGCGTTTGGTGAAGATGTGGAAGGCGAGATCTATGTTGTCGACCACGGCTCGGGCGCAGGCACGGGTCAGATCTTCAAGATCATCCCAGCAACCGGCGAAGTCGCTTGCGCTCCTCCATGCATCCCTGCGGATATTGATTGCAACGGCTACGTGAATGGTGCGGATCTTGCAACGCTTCTCAACAACTGGGGCGGCACGGGCGTGGGCGACATCGATGGCAGCGGCACAGTGGACGCTGCCGATCTTGCCGCAATGCTCAACGTTTGGACTCCGTAAGCAGTCAGCTTCGAATGCACATCCATGCGCGCGTGTCGGGTCGCCGACACGCGCGTTTTCTTTTGGAGCTCAGGACTTTTTCAGGAGAGAGAGTTTGGCGCGAATTCTGTCACCAAGCATGTTCAAGAGTTCCACGCCAATGCCAAAGGCCATCGCGAAGTAGATGTAACCCTTGGACACATGCTGGCCGAATCCTTCGGCAACGAGCATCGTGCCGATGAGGATTAGGAAAGAGAGCGCGAGCATCTTGAGTGAGCGGCGGCGTTGCACAAACTTCGAAATCGGTTCAGCTGCGAGCATCATCACGACCACACTGAGCACGACGGCGATGATCATGATCGACACATCGTCGGCCATGCCGACTGCAGTAATGACGGAGTCGAGCGAAAAGATGATGTCCATGAAGGCGATCTGCGCGATCACGGAAGTGAACGAGGTGTGCGTCGTGGTCGATCGTTGCTCGTCCGTGGCTGCGACGAGATGGTGAATCTCGCGCACGGCCTTCACCATCAGCAGCGCGCCGCCGACGATGAGGATGAGATCCTTCGACGAGAAACTCAGCGCCTGTCCAAACGCGCTGAAAGCGAGCACTTCTTTGCCGAGTCCCATGACCCAAGTAATGGAGAGAAGCAGCAGGATGCGCATGACCATCGCCGCAATAAGCCCGATGCGACGCGCGCGCGGCTGTTGCGATTCTGGAAGTCGTCCACTCAAGACCGCGATGAAGACGATGTTGTCGACACCGAGGACGATCTCAAGCAAGGTCAGCGTGGAGAGGGCGAGAAAATTCTCAGGCGTGAAGAGTGCTGCGATATCCATGGAATGCATTGACCTGCGCGTTGCGCCTCGCAGGGGATCTGCGTTCGGGAACAAGTGGCGGGAGCGTACACTCCCGCCATGCTTTCGCGCGTGCTTTCGCTCGTCTTCCTCGCGTTCTCGCTGCTTTGTGTGCGCACGGTTGCCGCGCAGCAACCTGTGCCGCAAACCGCGCGCGCGATGGTGGTGGTGGAGCCTGCGGTGGTGGAGCTTGGTCCAGTCGGACCTGCATCTCGCAATCCCGCGCACTTCCTCCTTCGCAATCTCACGAGCCAGCCGATTGTTGTGAAGGCCGCCATCCCGAATTGCAAGTGCACGGACATCAGCAATATCGTGGGCAGTGTGATTGCCGCAGGTGGAACGCTCGCGCTTGATGCATCGTTGAAAGCACCACGCGCGCCCGGCGAAAAGGACGCGAAGGTCACGATCGTCTTCGAGGGGCAAGTGCCACCCGTGGTCGCAACCATCAAAGGTGATGTGCAACTCCCCGTGCTCGCGGATCCTCCGTACTGCGACGCGCTCAAAGAGAATGTGCGCGGTGTCGTGAAGTTGCGTTCGAAAGATGGCGCGACCTTCCGCATCCTGCGGTCGGGTGGGAAGGAGCCCGCTTACCTAGGCTTTGATCCGAAGTCCGATGCGCCACGCTCGGAGTACACGCTCTTGTGGGATCTCTCGGGGAAATCATGCGAACAGATGCCGATCTGGTGGTTCGTGTTTACCGATCATCCAGGATGTCCTTCGATTCCGCTCCGCGTGCGCGATGAATGCACTGGTTCCAAGGCAGATTCCGCGCGCTATGAGCGATTTTGGATCGTGAAAGATCAACTCGTGGATGCGGAGCGCGCATCCTTCGGCAAGCCTGCAGAAGTGTCGATTGATCTTGAACACTACAACCCGCCCGCGAAGGGGCAGATCACGAATCCTCGGTTTCGCGAAGTGCAATCCGTTCGCTCGCTCGTCGCACATGTCACCGCGACACTTGTCTCAGTGACACCGCATGGCGCTGATGGCGCGGTAGTCGTTGTGAAACTTGAACCGATCGCAGGCGCGAGTGGTCCTATCGAAGGTGAACTTGAACTCGTGACAGCAACCGGCAGTGGTCGGATTCCATTTACGTTGCTCGCAACTCCCGAAAGCAGCGCGAAGTGAGCGCGACGCGCGGACGCATGCGCGCTTGGATGCGCAACGCGGATGCTTTGTGCGCGCTCATGCAGGAAGCGACGGCGGCGCTTCATGCGTGCCGGTTTCGAAAACACTCCACGATCCATCTTCCCTCGCGTGGCCGATTGCTTCTCACGGGCGACCTTCACGACAATTTGCCGCATTTTGAAGCGATTTGTGACCTTGCGAAACTTGCTCGAAGCGAAGACAACCATGTCGCGTTGCATGAGTTGATTCACGGCGATCGATTGCTCAACGACATGGATATGTCCTTTCAAATGCTCGGCCGTGTTGCGGAGTTGATCTTGGAGTACCCGCATCAGGTGCATCCGGTGCTTGCGAATCATGAACTCTCGCAGTACCGCGGTCATGGCGTGAGCAAGGGCAGCGGTGATCAGACAGCGAAGTTCAGCGCGGGCCTCGAGTGGATTTTCGGTGATGAAGCGGACACGGTTGCTGACGCGATCGATGTGTTTATCGCCGCGATGCCTGTCGCGATTCGCACGGAACAAGGGCTGCACTTCTCGCATTCATTACCAGGCGAAGCAACGCTCGACCAGTTTGATTTCACCGTGCTCGATCGCGATCTCGTGGAAGAGGATTATGAGAGTCCGTTCGGCGCGGCGTTTCTTATGACGTGGGGCCGAGGGCATTCCAACGTCTCACTCGATCGGCTCGCCGCGGCTTGGGGCGCGAAGTTGTTCGTCATCGGTCACATGCATGTGCCCGATGGTGTCGATGCGCCGTTTCGAAAACTCATCACGCTCGCAAGTGATCACCCACAGGGCCGCGTGTTACCGATCGATCTCGCGGAGCCCGTGACGACTGCGTACCAGACGATCGATCGCGCAGTGCCGATCGCGTCGTATCTTCGAATCGAAGGAGATTGAGCGATGCGATGTGTGCTCGCCTTTGATCTCACGCAACGCCGCGCTTGCGTCGCATTACTGAAAGGCACGCAGCAGTTTGTGCGCGCATTTGTCGGTCAGACGACGCATGGCGACGACATGCTTTATGCGGAGCTTGATGCGCTTTTGCGTGAGAGCGGCGTTGCGAAATCTGAACTGTGCGCAGTTGCCGTCGCGGTTGGGCCTGGAAGTTTTACAGGTCTGCGCGTTTCGATCGCGACGGCAAAGGGGATCGCGGCCGCGCTTGGTCTGCGCGTGATCGCAATTCCTAGCGCGTTCGTCGAAGCGGAAGCATTGCGCCGTGTGCGCGGATGTACACGTTCCGTCGTTGCCCTCGCATCGAAGAGGGACACCGCATGGTTTGCGGCGTGCGTGTATCGCGATGGACGATGGGAGTTTGCGCGAGTTGGAATCGCGGGCGGAGTTGAGGCGCTGACCGAGTGTGTTGCATCGCTCGGTGGCGGCGATTCGAACGCGCCGATTGCGTTGGTGCACGACGCGAATCTCGATTCGACACTGACTCACGCTGCGCAGAAACTCGGGCTGTGTTCCGAGTCGTTGTGCGCCGACGGGAGCGCGCTGCTCGCGGTTGCTGCGGCATGCTCCGATGCAGGAGCATGGATGGATCCACTGCAACTTGCTCCGCTGTATCCGCGTGAGCCTGAAGCGGTCACGATCTGGAATGCACGCGACAGCGCACGCTGAAATCTATTTCTCACGAATGTCGTGAATTCGCCTGCAAACAGGGCATTGCACAGGACTTGCGCGTGCCCACGCACACTCTCAGCCCGACCGAGGGCGCACAGAGTGAACTGAATCCGTGCTTTGGAGGATGGAATCGAGAGATCGAGTGAAAGTCACGCGCGCTCGTGTCGAACTCAGAAGGAGAGCCCCATCGCAGTGCGTCGTTCCGCACTCGAACTGAGGCTTATGCAGGCTGAGGAGGAGCGCATGGAAGCGCAGAACTTTGATCATGGTTTCGATCCTGTTGGGCATCCGATGTCTTCAGGCGCGCAGGTGAAAACAATTGTGTTGTGCGTCGGCTTTCCTGAAGTCAATCGCATCGCGCTTGAAGGTTCACTTCCTGCAGGTGAGTTTCATCTCGCATTTGTCGAGGATGAATCGACTGCGCTCATGCACCTCGCATCGCAAGCCGCTGAAGTTGTGCTCGTGAGCGTCGAAGTGAGCGCGCGTCGCCGCGAAGCACTTGCTGATCGCGTGCGTCGATTGCTTCCGACAACGTATCTCGTCATCGCTGGTCCACGTGCTCGCAGTGCAGCCTTGCTCACCGCGATGCGCGAGGGATATCGCGATTGGATCGATCTCGACAGCGAAGAAGCGCCGCGCCGATTGCGCACGGCTATTGCAGCCGCATGCAGCGAACGAGATCGCAACAGCCGACACGTGAAATTGCAGGGGCTCGCGGGCTCTTCGCCGATGTCGAGTGAGACAGGAGCATCGAATGTGCGCGTGGCGCATGAAGATGCCGCGCGGTCGAGCGCTGATGTTGATCACGCGAAGACAGCAGGAGAGTTCCGTGGGCTGATCTCGCAGGAGTTGGATCCTGAGGATCTTCTTCGCACGGCGCTCGAGTACATGCTGACGAAAACCGGCGCAACCAATGCTGCTGTGTTTCTCCCTGGTTCGAAGCCGTCGCAGTGGGGGCTTGGCGCGTATGTGAATTACGATTGCCCTCGCGCTACTGCCGAGCCGCTCTTGCATCGTCTTTCAGGCGAAGTCTGCGATCGACTCGCAGCGAGTGATGACCTCTACCGATTCGCTGACACCGCAGACTTTGTGAAAGCGCTTGGTATCGAAGCCAGTGTGCTTGAAGAGTCGGAACTCATCGCGTTTCCTGCGCATCACGGCAGCGAGTGCACCGCGGTGTTCTTCTTCTTCCGCCACACGAGCGAAGCATTCCGCGACGATCTCGCCGCACTCATCGACGAACTTCGACCAGTGTTTGCCGAGCAGATGGACCGCATCGTGCGCGTCCATCATCGAAGCAAGTTCACCTTCCCAGCACTCGCCGCTGATGAAGACGAAGACGACGAGTCCTTCGGCCAAGACCGCCGCGCCGCATAACCCCAGAGCCAGTAAGCATCCTCTCCACTACCGACGGAGTCGGTGAGGGGACAAAAAGGCTGAAGTGCACGCCGGATTTCAGGCGTCTGCGATGCATCGCAGCGCCTGAGTCGAAAGAGAATGCAGTGTTTTCGCCGCTGCGGCGAGAAACCTGCATGAGCGCTCAACTATGCATCACGCCCGCATTCGGAGCAGCACGGTCACGCCGCCTTTGACGCGCTGGCCTTTGGTGACGGCGATGGATTCGACTGCGTTCGTCGGGAAAATCAGTTCCGTCGTTGATCCGAACTTGATCATGCCGTAGCGCTCGCCGCGTGCGAGCGTGTTGCCTTGCTTCTGTGGATTGACGATCACGCGCGCGACTTTTCCTGCGATTTGCTTCACGCCAAAGGCGATGCCGCTTGTTGTGGTCTTGCAGCGCATGAGCATGTGCTCGTTGACTGCGGCGCTCTCTTCGATGCGCACATCGAGATACTTGCCTGCAGTGTGATCAAGAGCTTCAACGGTGCAGGCACAGGGCGCGCGATTGATATGCACATCAAACACCGAGAGGTAGATGCGCACGATTGTTGCGGGCATTCCATCTGTTGCTGGATGTTGTGGAACTTCGATGATCGCGCTCACAAGTCCATCTGCAGGGCTCACGAGATCGCAAGCATTGTCGGTTGCGGGCTTGCGAAACAAGGGATCGCGAAAGAAAGACGCGAGCGCGAGCCAGACCACGAATGCAGCAATCGCAAGCCAATAGAGTTCGAAGTACCCAGCAACGAAGAGAAGCACTGCGGCAATCGCAGTGATGATGAACCATTCGCGGAATCCGTATCGCGTCAGCAGCATCGAACTCCTTGCGTGCACAGGATGAGTCTGAAGTGAGTGCAGCGTCTTGCCTGCTTGGAGGCAGAAACCTGCGCGAGTGCTCCACTCTTACTCAGTCGCGCGACCGAGGAAGAAGCCGAGCACGCCAAACACCGCAGTCACGCCCGCGAGTCCACCGACCCACACAAGCATGTTTTCTGCAAAGAATGTGGCGAGTTGCGAACTGCCGCCCGTGCCGATTGCGAGTGCGGAGACCGCAACGCACACGAGTCCGACGACTGCTGCAGTCATGAGTCCGATGCCAACGCCGCTCCATGCGCCGTCGTAGATTTCAATCGCTGGTTGAAAGGTCGCGCCGCCCTGCATGCCGCCGCCGAAACTTCCACTACCGCCGACGGGCTCAAAGATGCCGCTCGCGCCTGGAGGTGGGAGATCATTCGCGGCGTCGCTGCCGTACACGCCTTCGATAAGTTCAGCGCCGAGTGCGGTCTCTTCGCTCTCACGAGTGAGGTCGAGAAGTCCCGATCCGCTGCCGACTGACTCGAGTCCGATCTCGACGCCACCGCGCGCGCCGCCCTTACCGGAAGAGAAGATGCTCACGCCCGAGTCTTCGTTGGCGAGCGAGCGCTTGCCCATGCTGCTTCCCGCAGCGCCGGTATCCGCAAGTCCGATCGAGGACTCTTCGAGGAGCGAACTTGATGAAGTTGGAGTTGAAACGTTGATCGGAGAGCCGCTGCCGCTGTCGGCAAGGCCGATCGGTCCTCCTGTCTTGCCGAGCACTGGTTCGCCATCTGCAAGGAGGTCGATCTGCTCAACGCGGAACTTCACCTGTCCCTCGTGCATGTTCTTCTGGATGAGACCCTTGTCGGACATCGAGAGCACGGCGGCCTCCGACTTCCCGAGTTTCTGTGCAGCCTCAGACAACGAATAGAACATCTTGGACATAGTGATCTCCAACGGTGAGGCGGAATGCCTTCCGAGTCGCGATACGCTACCCGACACCCCAACTTGCCGCAAGGCAACTTGCCCTGTGGGATGCCCGTGAATTGTGCATGAAGCGCGCATCGAACCATCGTGAGTCCATACGCCGAAGGGTCGATTCCAACGCGGTTCCGCCGACTTTTTTGAGCATGAACGTCGAGTGGATCGCATCGCGGTTGACAACGTGGTTTGACAAACATGCTCGCGAATTGCCGTGGCGCAGTGAGCGGACGGCTTGGGGTGCGCTCGTGAGCGAAGCGATGCTGCAGCAGACGCAACTTGCGCGCGTCGTCGAGTATTGGCCGAGGTTCATGCGGCAGTTTCCAACTCCGAAAAAACTCGCGCAAAGCGAGGAGTCAACCGCACTCGCGGCGTGGGAAGGACTCGGTTACTACCGTCGCGTGCGTCATCTGCGAATGGCCGCAGCGATCATTGTGCGGGAGCACAGCGGAGTGACGCCGACTGCGCGCGCGAGTTTGGAGGCACTGCCGGGAGTGGGTCGTTACACCGCGGGGGCTGTTGCATCCATCGTCGCGGGTGAACCAGCTCCGATTGTGGATGCGAATGTGGCGCGCGTGTTTCTTCGACTCGCGGGCGTGGCACGCGCTGCCAACGATGCAGAATCCATGCGTTGGTGCTGGAGCGAAGCGGAGCGATACGCGAAAGCAACTTCACGACCTGGCGTTGCGAACGAAGCACTGATGGAGTTCGGTGGAACGATTTGCACGCCGAGGTCACCGCGATGCGGCGAGTGTCCATTGCGAAAGCAATGCGTGGCGTTTGCGAATGGCACAACTGCGGACATTCCAGTGCCGAAGCAGAAACCCGCGCGAACACGCATCTATATGTCGATCGCACTGGCGCAGAGTTCGCGCGGAGTCTTGCTTGAACAACGCGCGGCCGATGGACTGTGGGGCGCGATGTGGCAGCCGCCGACAGTCGAGAGTGCGAAGAGGCTTGCGCGTGCGGGTGTTGCGAAGGCGTTCGGACTCGTGAGCGACGAACTTTGCTCGCGCGAGCAGTTCGTCTTCAAGACAACGCATCGCGAAGTTGAGTTTCAAGTCTTTGACACAACGCGCGCACCTTCCAAGTTTCCGAAGTCGTTGCATGTGCGTTCACGCAAGCATGTGCGTTGGAGCGAGCTTGATTCGCACGCGCTGTCGAGTCCCATGCGCGCACTCATGCGTTCATTGATGAAAACGCTCGCGCGAGAATCGAGCGCGTGATTCACGCGGGGTAGCAGGGCGGACGCGCAATCTCGAGCATGCGCGCAGCGCGCAAGAGCAGCGCTTCGCTGAACGCAGGAGCTTGCAACTGCATGCCGATGGGAAGCGTCGCTCCACCTTCTTGCGCGAATCCCGCGTTGAGCGAAATGCCTGGAATGCCCGCGATATTCGTGTTCACCGTGTACACGTCGCAGAGATACATCGCCCACGGATCGGACTTGCCACCGATTTCAAAGGCAGGGATCGGAGACGTCGGTCCTAGGAGCACATCGCACTTCGTGAATGCGTGGTCGAACTCTTCGCGGATTTGCCGACGCACTTGGAGTGCGCGGTTGTAGTAGGCGTCGTAGTAGCCTGAACTCAGCACATACGTGCCAAGCATGATCCGTCGTTGCACTTCAGGACCGAAGCCTTCACTGCGGCTCTTCGCGTAGAGCTCTTCGAGCCCATCACCTGCGCTCATCTCCGCACGCTTGCCGTAACGGATTCCATCGAAGCGGGCGAGATTGCTCGATGCTTCTGCGGGTGCGATGACGTAGTAGGTTGAGATGCCGATGTCGGTGAGTGGAAGTTCGACATCCACGATCGTCGCGCCGAGAGATTGGTACGCACTGATCGCATCCTCAAGCACGCGTGCGACGGAGGGCGCGTTTGCTTCGCTTCGATACTCGCGCGGAATGCCAACGCGCAATCCGCGCAGCGGTTCATCGAGTTGCGTGAGGCAGTCAGGAACTTCGAGGTCTGCAGTCGTTGAGTCCAGTGGATCGCGACCAGCCATTGCTTCGAAGAGTTCAGCGCAACCGCGCACATCACGCGCGAAGGGACCGATTTGATCGAGGCTCGATCCGAACGCGACGAGTCCGTAGCGAGAGACGCGTCCGTAGGTCGGCTTGAAACCAACGCAGCCACAGAGGCTCGCGGGTTGTCGAATGGAACCACCAGTATCAGAGCCAAGTGCTGCGTCACAGAAACTAGCACTCACCGCAGCAGCGCTTCCGCCAGAGCTTCCACCCGGAACGCGCGAGGAATCCCAAGGATTGCGCGTCGCTCCGAATGCGCTGTTTTCCGTGCTCGAACCCATCGCGAACTCGTCGAGATTCGTCTTACCAATGACGATTGCGCCTTGCGATTGCAGCCGCCCGATCACAGTCGCGTCAAACGGCGAGCGATAGTTTTCAAGGAAGCGCGAAGAGCAAGTCGTATGACCAATCGTCGTTGCGATGTTGTCTTTGATCGCCAAGATCACGCCAGCGAGTGAGCCAGGATTTTCGCCTCGCTGGATCGCGGCGTCCACGCGCGCAGCAGCAGCGCGCGCATCCGAGGCAAGCACTTCGTTGAAGGCGTGCAGTTCTGCGCCGCGCGCCTCGATGCGTGTGAGGCACGCCTCAACACGCGCCGTTGCAGTGACTGCGCCAGAGCGAACCGATTGAGCGATCGCGGCGAGCCCGTCGCATGCATGGGTCTGAGTGTTCACGCGCCGCCCTCGTCAAGCACCTTAGGAACAGCGAGGAATCGATCGACCTTCGCCGGCGCGTTGAGCAACACAAGATCGATCGACAACGTAGGACCTGGAACATCCGCGTCCAGTCGATTGGTAATCGACAGTGGGTGCGCCATCGGTTCCGCGCCCGCGACATCAATCGTCGAGAGTTTCGCGATGTGCCCGAGGATCGAGGAGAGCGTGGAACGCATCGCTTCGACGGTCGCGTCGTCAGGTGCGAGTCGCGACAACTTCGCGATATGACGGACATCTTGGACGGAGAGTTCTCGTTCGGTCATAGCAGCTCGCGGAGCGCGGTCTCAGAAAAGATCGTGACGGCGCGAAGGTATCAAAAAACTCTTGAGTACAATTGCGCGTATGAAGATTGCGAAGGACAAGGTTGTCGCAGGCGTCGATCTCGGTGGTACGAATATCTCCGTCGGGATTCTCGATTGTGATGGAAAGGTTGTTGGTCGCGCGAAGCGCAAGACGAAGGCGAGCGAAGGTCGCGATGTTGTCGTGCGCCGCCTTGTGGAAGCGGTGTGGCGCGCGATGGAGGATGCGAAGTGTGATCCTTCTTCACTGCTCGGCGTTGGCGTTGGCGCACCGAGCGCGGTGGATGTTTCCAAGGGCATGGTCATCAAGGCTGGCAATCTCGGTTGGGAGAATGTTCCACTGCGTGAGATTCTCGAGAAGGAGTTTCGACTTCCTGTCGCGCTCGACAATGATGTGAATGTCGCGGTGTGGGGCGAAGCGCAACTGGGCGCCGCGCGAGGTCGAAAAAATGTGCTCGCCGTGTGGGTTGGCACGGGCGTTGGCGGCGGATTGATTCTCGACGGCAAACTTTGGCGCGGTCCATTCCATACTGCGGGCGAAATCGGACACGTCGTACTTTTCCCTGGTGGTCAGCCTGGCTTTATGACAGTCGAAGACATCTGCTCACGCACGGGCGTTGTGAACGCATTACGCAGACTGCTTCCGATGCATCCGGATTCTGCATTGCACGCATTGCTGCGCGAGCGTGGGGCGGAGGGCAAGAGTGATGATGAGGGCAGTATCGGGAGTGCGATGATTGCAAAGGCGTATGAACGCGGCGATGAACTCACACTGAAGGTCTTGAATCAAAGCGCGGATCTTCTCGGGCTCGCGATTGCCAACGTCGTGACGATGCTCGCGATTGACACGATTGTCATTGGCGGTGGACTCGCAGAAGCGCTTGGAAAACCGTATCTCGCGCGCGTGCGCAAACAATTCGAACGCACTGTGTTTCCGAGTAACTGCAGTGGCTGTGAAGTCGTCGGCAGTAGTTTGAATGATCTCGCGGGCGTACTTGGCGCGGGCATGTTGATTGCTTCGAGCTGAGAGATTTCTATGTCGAACAATGCACTCCACGCTGTTGTTGATCTGCTCAACGCGCTCGCGCCGCTTTCGCTCGCGGAGCGTTGGGACAAGGTCGGACTGCATGTCGTCGGTGATGGGCGAGCGATCGCGCGCGTGTGCTTGACGATTGATCTTTTGCCTGAAGTTCTCGAGGACGCCGCGAGTCTGGGAGCGGATCTGATCGTGGCGTATCACCCGTTGCTGTTCAAACCGCTTGAACGGCTCGATGGTTCTGTGTGGCAATCGCGAGTGGCGATCGACGCAGTGCGCAAGGGCATCGCGATCTATTCACCGCACACCGCACTCGACAACGTCGCTGGCGGCGTGAACGACTGGCTCATCGGATGCATGGGCGAAGGAACACGCGCACCTCTGCAACAGGCGTCGAGTTTGGATGCATCGCAGGAATATCGCATTGTCGTCTTCGTGCCTGGCGACGCTGTGGATCGCGTGCGCGATGCACTGACCGCGAGTGGCGCAGGTCACATCGGTGACTACAGCGCGTGCTCATTCGCGGCGCACGGTGGTGGAACTTTTCTACCAGGCGCGTCGACGCACCCTGTGATTGGAACGCGTGGAAAACTTGAGCGCGTGCCTGAGCTTCGGCTTGAAGTGCCTTGCTCGCGTCATGCACTTGCGGCTGCGCTCGCTGCACTCCGTCGCGCTCATCCGTATGAGGAGCCTGCGTTTGATGTGATGAGAATGGAATCACGCCCTGACGCAACCCAAGGCGCTGGTCGCATGGTGGAACTTGCAACGCCCGCGACGACTTCCACAATCATCGCGCGCGTCAAGGCACATCTTGGTGTGCAGTCTCTCCTGCACTGCGCGCGATTGGGTCAATCCGACACGCTGCACGAACGCGTTGCGGTGTGCGCGGGAAGTGGGGGCTCACTACTCGACGCGGTTGTCGCTTCCGGTGCGTCACTTTTTCTGACGGGTGAAATGTCGCACCACGAAACAATTCTTGCACGCGCACGAGGCGTTGAGATCTTGCTCGCTGGTCACACGAATACCGAACGCGGATTCCTTCCTGTCTATGCTGAACAGATCCGAGCAGCGAGCGCGGCGCGAGGGCTTTCCTTTGACGTGTGCGTTTCGACTGCCGACCGAGAATCGCTTCGATTGGTGTGAATCGGTGCTGTGGATCGCGCGCAAAGAATTAGCGGACTTTTGCGGAGATTCCCCGAGTTCCCCTTGAAAGGCGTGCAGTCCTGAAGCACTATCCCTGTAGACAATTCAGGGTTTAGTCTCATGGCTCTTCATTTGTCAGACAACCAACAGAAGCGAGGACCCGCATGGACGCAGGTACAGGTGGTAGCACGAGTGTCGAATCCGTTTCAGACGCCGATCACGCCTCAGAGCAAAGCCCGCGCGAACAACGCGTAGAAGTAAATCAGCAGGGGGTTCGAAAGCATTTCGTGCTTGACACGAATGTGTTGCTGCACAACCCGAACTCGATGTTTAAGTTTGCGGAGCACGAAGTCGTGATTCCGCTGACGGTCATTGAAGAGCTCGATACGTTCAAGAAAAACAACGATGAAACGGGGCGAAATGCTCGACAGACGATTCGAGCGCTTGATCGTCTGCGTGAGAAGGGGGCACTCTTTGTCGGCGTGAGCTGGAATGAGCAGGGCGGTTCGATTCGCATCGATCGTTGCGACGCTGTGCGCACGCCATCGTTCACCCTTGATCTCGCGATCAACGACAACCGCATTCTGTCGGTCGCTGCGGCGCTGCATGCTGCGGGCAAGCGCACGATCTTCATTTCGAAGGACATTGCGGCGCGCGTGAAGAGCGATGCGCTCGGCATTCCTGCCGAAGATTTCGAAGCGGATCGCGTCTCCGCGGATTACCTGCACGCGGGTTACCTCACCGTGCGTGTACCTGGCGATCTGATCGACGAGCTCTATGACGAGCGACAAATTCTTGTGACTCGCTTCGAGGAATTCGTCGGAATAACGCCGGATGGCGTGCATCGACTCAAGGTTGAACCGACTGCGAACCAGTTCCTCCTGCTCATCGATGAGCTCGACGAGAGCCACACAGGTCTTGGTCGCATGCTCGCGGATACAGGACACGTCATCCCTGTGACAGGTCCGCGCAAGCCGATCTACGGCATCATGGCGCGCAATGTGCAGCAGACGATGGCGATGGAATTGCTGCTCGATGATGAGATCAAGATCGTCACGCTCACCGGACCAGCGGGCACAGGCAAGACGCTCATCGCACTCGCGACTGGTTTACACAAGACGTTGCGTGAAGAACGATTCGACAAGTTGCTCACTGCGCGACCGATCATGCCGCTGGGGCGCGACATCGGATACCTGCCAGGCAGCAAGGACGAGAAGTTGTCGATGTGGATGCAGCCGATCTTCGACAACATTTCGTACCTGCTCTCGACGCGGGGCGCGCACGTTTCTGAAGTTGAAAGTCGCACGACGGAGCAGCGTCTCGATCAACTCATGGCGAGCGGCAAGATTATTCTTGAGCCGCTCACCTACATCCGCGGTCGATCGATTCCACATCAATTCATGATCATCGACGAAGCGCAGAATCTCTCCCCGCACGAAGTGAAGACGATCGTCTCGCGCGTGGGCGAGGGCACGAAGATCGTGCTGTGCGGTGACGTCTGTCAGATCGACAACCCGTATCTCGACGGGCTTTCGAACGGACTTAGCCACTGCATCGAACGCATGAAGGGTCAGCGCGTGGCAGGGCATGTGTCTCTCTCGAAGACCGAGCGCTCCAATCTTGCCAGCCTCGCAGCGGAGATTCTGTGAGGTCCGACTGCGTGTGCTAGATGCTGCCTCCCAGCGGGCAAATCGTCGCATTCGCTTTCGAGTCAGCCACCGCGGATGAAGTCTCGCCGCCAACCGCCTATCATTCGCGCCGTGCATTCCTCTGAGTGCACGGCGCGTTCTTTGGCGGTGTCCCTGTTCGCATGGAAGAGGAATTCAATGTCGATCTTGCAATCCACCAATCCCGTTCTCTCTGACTCCTCGCTTCATCGTGTTTTCAATGCGCCTGAAATGCGGAGTGCCGCGCGTTCGACCACGGTGTCGATTCAAGGCGTGATGGCGAAGACGGGTTTCTGCACACTGCTCGCGCTCGGCTCGGGCGCGATTGGATACTCCGTCACCGCTGCGTATCCAGGTTCGCTGATGATGGTGAACATCATCGCGTTCGTTGTGACGTTGGTTCTCTACTTCACGATTATGGCGAAGCCAGGATTTGCGATGATCGGCACGCCGATCTACGCACTGACGCAAGGCTTCGTGATGGGCGGCATTTCGTATCTGCTCGATTCCATCCTTCAAGCGCAGGGTATTGCGGTGGGCGGCGGCGTTGCGATTCAAGCGTTCATCGTGACAGGCGCGTCGATGGCGGCGATGCTCGCGTTGCACACCTTCAACATCATCCGCGCAGGTCCGCGATTTACCTCGGTGCTCGGCGTCGTCACGCTCGGCATCATGTTCACGTATCTCGCCTCTTTCATCATGAGCCTTTTCGGCGCGAGCATTCCGTTCCTCTCGCTCGGCAGTGCGATGGAAGGTGGAAGCGCGGCGTGGATTGGGCTCGGCATCAACGCACTCGTGCTCATCGTCGCCGCGCTCTGGCTGCTTGTCGATTTGCAACAGGTTGAACAGGCCGCGCAATCAGGCGCGCCTAAAGCGATGGAGTGGCTGCTCACGTTTGGTCTGATCGTGACGCTCGCGTGGGTCTTCCTCGAAGCACTCAAGCTCGTCTTCCGACTCGCGCTTATGTTTGGCAATCGCAACTAAGCGGTTCTCGAATCAGAACTGTTGCGTGTCACCAGACCGACTGAGCGCAAGCTCCGCGAGCGTTCCTGACGGTCGTCCTGTGAGTCGCGCGTGCTTGAGGATGTACTTCAAGAGCGTCGTCATCACTGTCGCATGACTCCACGTGAGCGGGCTCACGGAAATCGCCGCGCCTGAGTACGGATCGAATTGCTCCGCGAGCACGCCTGAACTGAACGCGCGATCCGCTGTCCAATGGAAGTACGGCAACGCCTCTTCAAGCTGCGCGAGATTTTCCGCGCGCTCGATGAGCCACTCTGCGTACCACAAGGTGCAGATGACCCACGGGTTTCCTGGAACTTCCTGCAACTTCACATGTTCGACTTGGTGGTAGTAATCGTGCTCGTAGCGCGCGAGTCCACCGACCGCAGTCTGCACCCACAATCGCTCGCGCACCTGAGTCATCTGGCTGACGACGCGCGGATCGTTGGGCGCAAGCGCGCCAAATGCGAAGAGGCTGAACGCGCTTGCGTCGAGCGTCATATCGAGTCGGTAGGTTCCATCTTGCAGCGGCATCGCCATGCGCGCGAATCGTTGTCGCTCAGGCTCCCACATGTGGCGGATCATCGCGCCGCGCATGCGATCGGCACCTTCGTTGTACTCCGCCGCGCGATCAAAGGCGCCCATCTCTTGCGAGAATGCAGCCGCTGCTTTAAGCGCGCCAATCGTCGTTGCAACAGTGAAGAGATGCACCCCGCGTCGTTCTTCCCACAGATCCCAACTCTGCTGCGGAAGTCCGTTATGGTCGCGGTACTTCATCATCCAGTTCGTGGGTTCCACCACAAGCGTGTTGTAAGAACTCTTGATGAACTCCGTGTCGCGGAAAATCTGGAAGTGCTTGCGCAGCGCCCACACGACGAGCGCCGTTTCATCCTGCTGAATCGGGAGCACGCGCGTGCCATCGATGATCGATGGATGCCAACTCGAGGCAAGCGATCCCGAAGGGTTGTACTTATGGAGGAAGTATCCATCCTTCGTGATCGTCTTCTCGCAGAAGCGGAAGAAGTTTCGACTGAGTTCACCGTGACCCGCAAGATCAAGCGCGTGTGCAACGAGCGCGCCGTCGCGTGGCCAACTGTAGGAATACGTGTCGCCCGCGAAGTGTGTGATGTCGTAATCGTTCGCCGCGATGATCGCTCCGCCATTATCAATCTGCGTGCGAAGAATAATTTCGCTGCGCACGAAGAGATCGCGTAGTCGTTCAGGCAGTGGCGAGAAATCGATCGGCTCCTTGAGTGCCCACAGTCGCCAATACGCTTCGCTGCGATCGATCATGCGCTGTGGAGTTTTCGAGCGCACCTTCTCGTTGAGTTCCTGCACCTCGTCGTAGTGCTTTCCTGCGGCAAGCCAGTAGAAGCAGCTGCCTGATCCCCAGCCTGCGAGTGCAACCGAGAGGCCGATGGTGGAATCGACCGAGCCTTGCGCGATGGGATGTCGCGAGAGCAATCCATCTTCCGCATCGCGCCATGTGCCTTCTGCATCGCCGATGCGCTTGGCTCCTGTTGCCCACCAATCGATACCAAACTTCTGTGCGCTTGAACCGTTGAGGAGGAAGTACGTCGCTTCCTTGTAGTGCACGAGTCCGCCACTTTGCGGGTCGAAATGCACAGTGTCACCCACAGGGGATTCATTCACACTGATGTCGTGATGCAAGAAGATTCGGACATCGCGAGGACGACCAAAGAGATCGGTCACGACAATCTTGCGCAAGAAGACGGGACTCCAATAGTCGACGACGTCATTGCACAACATCTCGAGTCCGAGTCGCTCGTGTCGCAAGCGAACTTCCGTCACCATCGTGTCGGGCTTGTAGCGAAGATCGCGTGTCCATCCTTCGCTATCGATCCACGCGAACTGGCCATCCGCCCACACACCGAAGCGTTGCAGATGTCCACAGGTGTGATTGGGCATTCCGACGTGCGGCCAGTAGAGGTCGCGCATGCGGTAGAGATCGTCGAAAGCGACGAGCATCTCGCCGTTGCCTACTGGAATATTGCGGGGCATTGCTCTTGCGGCCTCCTGCCATTCGGATGAGCGCGTCACGACCATCAATGGTCGTCGCGTGTGAACTCGAGGAAGATTACAGGCAGCGCGTCACGACCGTGAGGGTCACGCGCCTAATGCAGCGACGCGCTCGGCGCGGTTTCCAACATCGGTGATGCGCACGCCGAAATTTTCGCCAACCTTGACGGCTTTGCCGCGACCGATGGGGTGGTTGTTCACGAGCACATCGAGTTCTTGATCGACATGCTTGGGCAACTCGATGATCGAACCGGGCGCAAGCGCGGTGACTTCGGCAAGCGTCATCTGTCGCTCGGCGATTTGCACGATCAGCGGCACTTCAAGCCGGAGGACACGTGAAAGATCGTTCGCCATAAGTGGGTCTATCGTCTGAAGTCACGGGCAAGGTTGAGAGTCGGGGAGTTCAATTCGGATTCGAGGAAGAGATGAGCATGATTGAGCATGCATGAAGAGGGCATGATCAGGGCATGATCAAGGCAGGCATCGTCGCCCCCTGAAAAGGCATCCGCTCCTTGCCACCTTTCGCGAAAAACGAGGTCGCTCAATCTTCAAACTGGCCAAAGCAAAGGCTGACGTTGTGTCCGCCGAATCCGAAGGTGTTATTGAGCGCGATTCGGACAGGGCGCTCTTGCGCGGTCTTGGCGACGAAATTGAGGTCGAAGCCTTCGCTGGGATTATCGAGGTTGATCGTTGGAGGCACGATGTTTTCCGTGACAGCCATGATCGCCGCGATGCTTTCGATGCCGCCAGCAGCACCGAGTCCGTGTCCTGTCATCGACTTCGTGCTGCTCATGCAGAGTTTGTACGCATGATCGCCGAAGAGTCGCTTCACCGAGGAGACTTCGGCGGCGTCACCGAGTGGCGTCGAAGTGCCGTGCGCGTTGATGTAGTCAACGTCGGTGGCGTTGAGTTGTGCATCACGCAGCGCGAATGTCATCGCCATGAACGCGCCAGAGCCATGTTCATCGGGCGCGGCGATGTGATACGCGTCGCCGCAGACGCCGTAGCCGAGGAGTTCCGCGTAGATGTGAGCTCCGCGAGCTTTCGCGTGTTCGAGATCTTCGAGCACCAGCACTGCGGCGCCTTCCGCGAGAACGAATCCATCCCGATCCTTATCGAAGGGGCGCGAGGCAATCGTCGGAGTATCGTTGCGAGTCGAGAGCGCCTTCATCGCAGCGAAGGTTCCGATGCAAAGTTGACCAACAGCAGCTTCGCTTCCGCCCGCGAGTACCACGTCCGCATCACCGCGTTGAATCGCGTGATAGGCAGTACCGATTGCGTGGCCGCTTGAAGCGCACGCTGTCGCGGTCGCGCAGTTTGGTCCGCGCAGATTGAATCGAATTGAAACTTGTCCCGCGGCAGCGTTCACCATGAGGCGCGGGACTGTGAACGGACTCACCTTGCGTACGCCGCCCTGCAGCAGCTTTCCGTGCGCCTCTTCAGTAGAGAGAATGCCACCGACGCCTGATCCAATCATCACGCCGTGTCGATACGGATCGCCTGATTTGAAGTCGAATCCGCTATCTCGCGCCGCTTCATCGGCTGCACCAATCGCCATCATCGCGAAGCGATCCATGCGCTTCTGCTCTTTGAAATCAATGAGCGGCGCGGGATCCCAACCTTTTACCTGACCAGCGAATCGCACAGGCCAATCCTCGGGCATATGAAACGCGGTGATCGTGTCAACGCCGTTCTTTCCTTCTTTCATCGCCGCCCAGGTGGCGGGTGCGCTGAGCCCAATATCCGTGAGCGCTCCCATTCCCGTGACAACGACTCGCCGAAGCGTGATGGTTCGCTGGATCTTGCTCATGGACTCAAACTTCAGCTTGCTTGGCTGCGATGTGCTCACGGATCAGCGCGACGGCGTCACCGATGGTGCGCACGCCCGCAGCAGTTTCATCGGGGATCGATACATCAAACGCATCTTCGAACGCCATCATCAGCTCGGTCTTGTCGAGGCTATCGCCAAGCTTGTCGAAATCACTCTCACGAGAAACCTCTGCGCGTGCAAGACCAAGTTGGTCTGCGACCAACTCAAGAACCTTGGCTTCGATCTCCGTTTCAGTCACAGATGATCCCTGGTGCGCAGATGCGGTTGAAGCGGGAGTCACGCGAGGAGCGTCACGTTAGTTGCCAGTTTTCGCGTGCATCGCCGACTTGATGAAGTCAGTCGCCTGTCCGACGGTGTGGATTTTTTCCGCTTGCTCTTCTGGAATCTTGGTTTCGAATTCTTCCTCGAACGCCATGAGAAGCTCGACGATGTCGAGGCTGTCTGCGTTCAAGTCATTCGTAAAACTGGAATCCTTGGTGATTGCGTCAGCATCCTGATTAAGGTTCTGGGCAACCAACTCAATGACTTTTTTCTCAATATCGGCGTCGGTCACGGAAAGCTCCTCTGAATAATGGCGGCGCAGCGCACCACCGGGGGAGAGATGATAATGGAAATGGGTGTAAACAGGGGGTCGACGGGCAACTGCATGCGCAGCGTATCCGACACGGTCCAACTCGGTCAGCAGGAAAGTCCGCCATCCACGACGATGACCTGTCCTGTCAGATAACCCGCATCATCGCTTGCGAGGAACGCGACGGCCGCGGCGATGTCTTCCGGCTTGCCAAGTCGACGAAGCGGGATGGAAGGAATGATTTGCTCTTTGATTTGCGCACCGAGCGCTTCGGTCATGTCCGTCTCAATGAAACCAGGCGCAACGACGTTGCATGTGATGGATTTTCCGCCCATCTCCTTCGCGAGCGTCTTGCTGAGACCGATGAGCGCAGCTTTCGAGGCGGAGTAATTCGCTTGACCAGCGTTGCCATTGATGCCGGAGATGCTGCCGAGATTGATGATGCGACCGAATCTCGCGCGCATCATCGGGCGCAGCGCAGCGCGGCAACCAACGAAGACAGATTTCAGATTCACATGAAGGACTGCGTCGAAGTCCTCGTCGCTCATACGCATCGCGAGTCCATCTTTGGTGATGCCTGCGTTGTTGACGAGGATGTCGAGTCGACCACATTTTTCCGCGACGTTCTCGACAAGTGCTGCAAATGCTGCAGTGTCGGCAAGGTCGCACACGCTGCACTCTGCGCTCCCGCCGCTCGCGGAAATTTCTGCGGCGACAGCGTCGAGACCCGCTTGCGAGCGCGCGACGAGCATGACGTGTTTGCCATCTTGTGCGAGTTTGAGGGCGATGGCGCGACCGATTCCTCGGCTCGCTCCTGTCACGATGGCAACACGCTTGTCGATGGCTGAAGTTCCTGAAGGAGGATGAACGCCCCGCATGCAGATCATGCGGCGATGCGGAAATGTACAAGGTTCGGCGGTGATTGATGCGCGCACCACGCACGATGCGAGGAACTCAAGTTTGCGGCGGGAAGAAAAAAGCCCGCGCGTGCGCGGGCTTAGGTCGATCGTTAGGAGTTGCAGTCCGTGCTGCAGTGAAGGCGCAATGCGCCCAAACTGCTTACTTCGTGCCGAATCCAGGTGGCTTTGGCGCGCCAATCGGAGCACCAGGCGTGCGCTTTCCGCTCGGCATCGCTCCCGGAAGGCCCGGCGCAGCTTCCGGTGCGGCGCTCGCTGGATCTGCTTCTTGCGAGAGATCCTGCGAAGGGGCTTCGACCACTTCGTCGGGCTTCTGCGCAAGGGCGAGTTCATCGGAAAGAATCTTGTACCACGCAGCGATCCAATCCGAACCGCTCAACTTGTCGAGCACCTTGAGGGGTGTCGCAATCGAATCGAACTCGCTTGAACTTTCACTGACGGTGTAGACCCAGAGTTGTGGCTGGAACTCTTCACCGATGCTGAAAACTGCAAGTGTGCAATCGTCGCTCTCATGTGAGCCGCATCGAACATCGCACTTCGAGATGGACTTCGCGAGTTCTTCGAATGCGTTGTTGAGCGCGAGTTGCTCGAGTTGATACTGATCAGGTGGCGATAGCATCGGAGTGAGTGCACTCACGTTGCCACGCACGAATGCATCGAAGAATTGCAACACTGCGATGCGCTGCGGATCGGTGTTTGGCGCACGATCTTCAGGAAGTACAACGCGTGGATCGATGTTGTAACGCGCCATCAATTCCGAGATCGGTGTGAGCGATGGTGGTGGTGGCGGTGGAGGCACAACGACCATGGGTGGTGGTGGCGGCGGAGCGGGGTCGCTGCATCCAACGAGGGATGCGACAACGAGCGCGGTCATCGATGCGCTCACGAGCAGGGAACTTCGCGAAGAAAATTTGTTACGCGGGTTGATCATGACTAGTTACCTCGGTCGCGCGATCAATGCGCTTCATGAGACCCCTGAGCACAGTGCCAGGAGCGAGTTCGTGGAAAATCGTACCCTCGCGAAGTTGTCGCGCTGCGAGCGACGCGATCAGATTCGCGCAACTCTGACTCCATCGTACAGGGGAAACGAGCTGCTCCACGAGCCTCTTTCGAATGCTGTCAAGATCGGCAGAATTGTGCGGCTGAGCCGTCACATTCGACCAAACTTCTCGATGCAGGGGCGAGAACTGCGTTTGCGCAAGTGCGCGCTCCATCCCTTCGGCTGCGGGTTGCATGAGTGGACTGTGGAATGCGCCTGCGACACTCAAGACTGCAGCGCGCAACCCCTTCTCAGAAGCCACCGTCGCAGCGCGCGCGCAGGCGCTCGCGTGTCCGCTCAACACGATTTGCCCAGGCGCGTTGTAGTTTGCAGGAACAAGCACCTCGCCCTGCGCAGCCTCGTCGCAAACTGCTTGTGCGCTCGCCTCATCCGCGCCGATGAGCGCGACCATGCCGCCCTTGGACATTTCCGCCGCGCTTTGCATCAAGCGTCCGCGTTCGATGACGAGACGCAATCCATCTTCGAAACTAAATGCGCCAGCAAGATGAAGCGCGGTGTATTCGCCGAGCGACAAACCTGCAGTCGCGACAATCGTGCCAAACGCGTTCATTCCCATCGCGTGCGCGCATGCGATGGCTGCGGTGTAGAGCGCGGCCTGACTGACGTCGGTGCGACTCAGGAGTTCAGCCGGACCATTCCACGCGAGATCCGAAAGCGTTCGACCATCAGGACCGCTCGTGTAGAGGCGATCCGCGGTTTCGAAAATCGCGCGCGCGTCAGCGTTGGCTTCGCACCACGACTTCGCCATGCCGACAACTTGCGCACCTTGACCTGGGCAGAGAACGACTGTTTGCATAAGCGGCGAACTGTAGCGGACGCGTCGCGTCTTGCGCAGTTAGGGAGTCTGCCAAACGGATGAAGCCCACGTCAACCCGCCGCCGAAGGCAACGAGGACGAACGGCTTGCCAGGCGTGATCTTGCCCGCGCGCCAGAGTTGATCGAGGCAGAGTGGAACGCTGCCAGCGCTTGAATTCCCGTACTTATCGATGTTGACGTAGACCTGCGAAGGATCAAGGCCGATGCGTTCGCGCGCCGCATCGATGATGCGAATGTTCGACTGGTGACAGACGAATTGGCTCACCTGATCGGGAGTAAGTTGCGTCTTCGCGAGCGCGTCTTCAATGACTTCGCGGAACTTCGTCACAGCGAATTTGAAGACTTCCTTCCCGTTCATCCGCAGGCATCCGAGTCGCGTCTTGTTTTCAATATCCGAGGGCGGAATATCGCGCGCTTGCCGCGGAATGTAGAGCGAACCCCAACCTGTGCCGTCCGCGCCCATGTGTTGATAGATGCAGCCGAGCGCAGGATTTTCATCGGCACGCAGAACCACTGCACCTGCAGCGTCGCCGAAGAGAATGGAGCATGTGCGATCTGCGTAATCGATGATGCTCGTCATCGCATCGACGCCGACGACCGCGACCGTTTTCGCGCGACCCGCACGCACGATCGAATCGGCAAGATTGATTGCGTAGACAAATCCCGAACACGCCGCACCCACATCAAATGCAGCAGCGCCCGCAGCACCAACATCGCTCGCGATGCGCGCGGCAGTCGAAGGACATGTCATGTCGCCCGTCACGGTTGCGCAGATGACGAGGTCAATTTCGCTGGCTGGAATGTTCGCCGCATCGATCGCGTTCTGCAGCGCCTCGCGCGCGAGCGTCAACCCACTTGCTTTGGTGAGATCAAGGACACGGCGCTCACGAATGCCGGTGCGCTGCACGATCCACTCGTCGCTCGTGTCGAGCATTTTCTCGAAATCAGCATTCGTCAAGCGACCTTCGGGCACGCTTGAACCAGTGGCAAGAATGCGAACGCCAACGAGCGCGCGGGCGTTCATGAAGCGGCTGGTTCCTGGATTGTTTCGAGACGCGTACTGATGATCTCGTTAATGCCGCTCGCGGCATATTGCCGCGCGCGATGGACCGCGTTCATGATCGTGCGAGAGATGCTCGAACCATGCGCAATCAAGCAGCAACCATTCACACCCAGCAGCGGTGCGCCGCCGTACTCGTGGTAATCGTGCTTGGAATAAATGCTTTTCACAACGGGCTCAAAGCGCACTGCGAGTTCAGGATCAATCTCAAGCACTTCGCGCGCGATCGCTTTGAAGATGCCCGCGCTCAATCCCTCCGCGAGTTTCAGCATGACATTGCCGACGACGCCATCGGTCACGACGACATCCGCATCGCCATCAAACACGCCGCGACCTTCTACGAATCCGATGAAGTTGAGGTCGTCCGCTTTGCGCAAAAGTTCGCGCGCAATCTTCATCCCGTCCGTGCCCTTCGCTTCTTCGCCACCGACATTCATGATCGCAACCCGAGGATTCGCAATGCCAAGAATGCCTCGCGCGTACGCATCGCCCATCACGCCGTACTGCGCGAGATGCACGGGCTTCGGATCAATGTTGGCACCAACATCGATGAGCACGATCGGACCTGCAAAGGTCGGCACGACAACCGCAATGCCTGGTCGAACAACATTCGGAAGCCGCCGCATATAGAGCTGGCTTGCCGCGACACACGCGCCCGTGTTGCCGGCGCTCACCCACGCATCGATGCGCGCTTCATGTCGCGGACCAGCCATTTTCGCGGCGCGAATGATGGAACTATCTTGCTTCGATCGCACTGCTTCCACGGGAGATTCATCCATCCCGATGACTTCCGTGCAATGCACGATTTCAATGCGTGGATCTTGAATACGACGCTCGCGCATCGCATCGCGAATCGTGGGCTCGTCGCCAAGAAGAACAAGCGCATCCGTCGCCTCAAGCTTTGCGAGCGAGGCGAAGCTGCCCTTTAGGATCTCATCTGGGGCGTTGTCGCCACCCATTACGTCGACGCCAATCCTCATATCGAACGAGACCTCGTGTACTGGAGAGAAGGGAAGAATGGGAAAACACACATCAGCGCGCGGACTGTATCCGCTCGCGAATCATTCATGGGGTCGCTCCGAGTGCTCGATCGTAGTCGAACAGGCGAGCGAAACACATCACAGACTTAGGCTTCTGGATTCTTGCCGATCTTCACTTGCAGGCCCGGGCGAACATAGCCGCAACCAGAGCATGCGCAGTGTGGACGCTTCGCGGTACCGCAATTTGGGCAGAGCACGGTGTGCGTCTTCGCGATCGCATGGTGATTACGTCCGCGGCGAGTACGGCCTGGGGATTTCCGAAATGCTGGAAGCATGGCTGTCTTAGACCTTTCAGTCGAAGTCACCCGTGAGGTGACTTGTGCAAACGGGACTCGCCGCTGTGGAAGCAGTCAGCAGATGTCAAATCATTTCGAGGTCCTGTGCTCGAATGGATTTGTGCGCCGCGCACCGAACGAAGATCGTCGGGCGAGCGGAGCGAAGAATCGCTAGTCTAGGAAAAACCTGCGTTATGTCAAGCCTGCGGTGCGCATGAACTATGGTTCGCCATCGATTTTCATTTTCGTCAATCTGATTTTTTCGTTGAATCCCCGCATGCCGAGCTCGCTTCCAAACCTTTCCACCAGCACTCCTCGAGTTTCTCTCTATACCGATGGCGCCTGTTCTGGAAATCCCGGTCCTGGCGGGTGGGCATGGATCCTCGAGCAGGGTTCGACGGTGAGCTCTGGTTCAGGATTCGAGAGGCACACGACGAATAATCGAATGGAACTCTTGGCGGCGGTCGAAGGGCTTCGATCACTTATTGGACCACACGCGGTTGAAGTCGTCAGCGACAGCCAGTACCTCGTGAAGGGGCTGAATGAGTGGATCGACGGTTGGAAGAAGCGAGGGTGGAAGCGGAAGGAGGGGGCGCTTTTGAACGCAGATCTCTGGCGTGATCTGGACCAGCTTCGCGCGCACCACTCGATTCATTGCCGTTGGATTCGCGGGCACACTGAGCATCCACAGAACACCGAGTGCGACCGATTGGCGGTCGCGGCGATTCAGTCAGCGATGTGACGTCCGATCGGGTCGATTCAACTTCTTTGCAAGTTGCTCGATTCACCCCTTTGCAACCGCTTGCAGTTCCCGCTATCCTTCTCGATCCCCCGCAGGTTTTACAGCTATGCCGACCATCAACCAGTTAGTTCGAACCCCACGCGTCCACCAGCCTTCCAAGTCGAAGGTGAAGGATCTCAAAGCATGTCCACAGCGCCGTGGCGTTTGCCTTCAGGTGCGGACTGTTACGCCAAAGAAGCCCAACTCCGCGCTTCGCAAGGTGTGCCGCGTTCGTTTGACGAACGGCAATGAAGTGACGGCATACATCGGTGGCGAGGGTCACAACTTGCAAGAGCACTCGATCGTGCTCGTGCGTGGTGGTCGTGTGCGAGATCTTCCTGGTGTTCGTTACCACGTCGTGCGTGGTGCGCTCGATTGCCTCGGCGTCGATGGCCGTAAGAAGAGCCGTTCGTGCTACGGCGTGAAGAAGAAGGCTGCCGCTTCGAAGAAGAAGAAGTAAGCCTGAAGAATCAAATTTCATCGTCGCTTCGGATGGTCTGAAGTGACAGCGAGTAATCGCAGGCCTCAGTTCGGGATAGCCCACGCTCCAAGCCTGCGGTGAACAGGGTCGCAGATCGCGACCGTAGCAATAAGGAGTCTGCAATGCCCCGTCGATACACAGCATCTGAATCGCAACTCAAGCCCGATCCCCGTTTTCAAGATCGCGTGCTTGCCAAGTTCATCAACTGTCTCATGGAAGGTGGCGAGAAAGCCACTGCGCAACGCGTGATGTACGCGGCGCTCGATGCGATCCAAGCAAAGCTCGAGAAGGAGAAGCTGGAAACACTTCCACGTTCTTCGATCGAACTCTTCCACCAAGCGCTCGATAACGTGCGTCCTGCAGTCGAAGTGCGCTCCAAGCGCGTCGGCGGTGCGAACTACCAGGTTCCCATGCAGTTGAACAAGCGTCGTCAGCAATCGCTCGCGTTCCGCTGGGTTCTTGAAGCTGCGCGCAGCGAGCGCGGTCGACCGATGCACATGCGCCTCGCGAAGGAACTCTGGGACGCAGCGAAGCACGAAGGCAAGGCAGTGACCACGAAGGACAACACGCACCGCATGGCGGATGCGAACAAGGCCTTCGCGCACTTCGCTTGGTAAGAAATCTTCGGTTCAATGAAATTTTGAAGACGGGCACCCAACCATGGTGCCCGTCTTTTTTAATCCTGCGCGCGCAGTTTGATTCTCTACACGCACTGCTGTCGATACGCTTTCCGCATGTACGGACTCGTCAACAAAGCCGTCGAGGGCCTCATTCGCAGTAAGTATGGTGATGAGACGTGGGGCAAGATTCGTTCAGAGGTGGGCGTGCCCGACGAACCATTCATTTCCATGGGAAGTTACGACGATGCGGTGACCTACAACCTCGTCGGCGTAACCTGCACCGTGCTCAATCTTCCCGCGGACGTGGTTCTGGAAGAGTTCGGAAAATACTGGGTGCTCTTCACAGGTGAAGCGGGCTACGGAAGATTGCTAGAGAACGCGGGCACTTCGTTCCCGACCATCCTCCGAAACCTCGATGCGCTGCACACGCGAGTGAAACTTTCGTTCCCGAATCTGCAGCCGCCGTCATTTCGAGTTGCGGAGGAAAGTGAGCAATCACTCGTGCTGCACTATCACTCGCATCGTGCAGGTCTGGCGCCATTTGTGGTGGGACTATTGAAAGGTCTCGCGAGTCGCTTCAACGTCGATGCGGAGATTACACATGTGCGTGTCGAAGGCGACGCTGCGCATGACACCTTCTTCATTCGATGGAATTCGATCTCGTGATTCGCGACGGCAACGCGCATGCGCTTTCGGGCGCGGAGCTTGCGGAACTTTTTCCTTTCTGTTTTGAAGTCGACCGCGCGTTGTGTATCACTGCGCTCGGCCCGCGCTGGAGTACTTTCGCGCCGACGATTCGCGTGGGTGATGATGTTCGCACGCACTTTGAGATTGAACGACCGCTCGGCTGCGTGGACTTTGATTCCATCTGGTCACGCACCGCAGATATCTTTCTCCTCCACGTGCGGTCGAAGCCATCACTCGCATTGCGCGGGCAAATGCTGCGCGCAGGACAAGGCGCTCATCTTTCGTTCGTCGGCGGTCCTTGGATTGTGCGCCTCGAAGATTTCGCGTTGCACGGGCTTAGCTTCGACGATTTTCCACCGCACGATCCGCGCGGGGATTTACTTGTGTTACAGCAGACGCGCGACCTGACGCTTGGAGATTTGAATCTGCTCGCGAATCGATTGCGAGAGACTGCGAAGCGTCTTGATGAGCGCAACAAGCAGCTTGAAGAACAACTCATCGTTCGTGAACAACTCGAAGCGCAGTTGCGACAGAGCCAGAAGGTTGAAGCGGTGGGACGACTTGCAGGTGGCGTTGCGCATGACTTCAACAACATCCTGATGGCAATCGCCGGCTATGCCTCGCTCGCGTCCACGAGGTTGCCTGAAGGCGGTCAGGTGCGCAACTGGGTCGATCAGATTCACGCTGCAGCAGATCGCGCCACAGGACTGACGCAGCAGTTACTCGCGTTTTCACGGCAAAAAATCATTCAACCAGAAGCGATTGATCCTGCGCTCGAAGTGAAGACGATCGAGCGCATTCTTCGTCCACTCATCGGTGAGAACATTCAGTTCACGGTGAATGCGCAAGAAGGACTTGGCAAAGTGTGGATGGATCCGTCCTCGCTCCATCAGATCATGATGAATCTGGTGATCAACGCGCGCGATGCGATGCCGCACGGTGGCGCGGTCTCTGTGATGGTCATGGAAACTCCTCGAGAGGTTTCGACTGTGAGCACCGAGGGTGGTGATGCGACGAAACTGGAATCGAAAACTTGGCTCACGATTGAAGTCACGGATAGCGGCACAGGGATGGATGCGAAAACGAAGGCGAACATCTTCGATCCATTCTTCACGACGAAAGAGATTGGCAAGGGCAGCGGTCTTGGCTTGTCGACGGTCTATGGACTGGTGCAGCAGGTTGGTGGACAGATTGAGGTGGAGAGTGAACCTGGGCAAGGCGCGAAGTTTCTCGTGCGCATACCGAAGTTCGTTGCGCTCAACACGGTCGAGCAGAGCGCAACGCCGCCGCCTCGTGTGTCGGGCGAGCGCGTGCTGCTTGTCGAAGATGAGGACATGGTGCGACGGCTCATCGAACAAGTTTTGGCAACGGCTGGCTACATCGTCACGGCGGTTGCGGATCCGCGCGAAGCTGTCACGATCGCGGTGCGCTCACCAAAGTTTGATCTTCTCGTGAGTGATGTGATGATGCGTGGATACACGGGGCTCGAGATGGCGAGGCTGATTGAAAAGGTCGCGCCGCGAATCCCGACGATTTTCATGAGCGGATACACCGACGATCCTGCACTGCGCGAAGGAACGATTTTGCCGCATCAACGCTACATCGTCAAACCATTTGCGCCCAACGTGCTGCTTGCGATGGCGCGGGCGTTGCTGCAGAGTCGCGCTTGAACGCCGAGCGTGACGCGCGCGGCGACGCTCAAAATTTGTTCTAGAAAAAAGGAAGGAGTACGGAGTGCGCGTGTTTTCTCCGTGTAGAACTGGGGTCATGCATCTGCGTGAGCGGTGTCGCGGATGCGCGTTATGTGAAGTGTCGGAGGTTGGATTCGGAGGTGAGTGATGGGAAGGGGTATCTGGGAATTGGTTGGTTGGCTAGCGAAATGTTCATTGCGATGGAGCGGTCGTCGACTTGACGCGAACCAGTTGCGTTGTTGCGCGTGGATGTTGAGTTGGTGCGTGCTCGTGGCACCACTCTCGAATGCGCAGGCGATGTCAGCGCGCGCGGATGCGGGGAATGCGAGCGAGATGTTCGTCGATGAAGTCGCGAAGAGCGAGGCGATGGCGCGTCGATGCGGATCGCTTCCTGCTCTCGCGAGAGCGTCCGATGTCGAGCGTGCTGCTGTTGTTGCGCTCGCGCGCGATGCGTTGCGAAGCGCGACGGACGCGAGCCGTTTCAATGCACGTGCATTGCAAAATGGATCCGCACTCTCCGAGCCTCCGCTTGCGGTTTCCGCGGTGCTTGTGGATGCGAGCGCTCTAGCGTCGAATCTGAGTCCATATTCCGCTGAACGGTTGCTCATGAGTTCGCTTCTTGAGCATGATCCGCTTGCAGATCTGCTCATGCGTGAAGCACTCTTGCGTCGGTTGGCGCCGACTTGCGTGCTCGATTGGGAGGACGTTCTTCGCATGCTTGATGCGAGTACTGCGATGGCGGATCCGCGTGCGGATCGACAACGCGTGCGCTTGTACCAATCGTGGAAGCGAAGCGGTGTCCTCGATCGGGGGACATTCAAGCGCGCGACGGATGCTTGTGAGACGCTGCGAACCGAAATTGAAGCGTGGAACTCCTGGAACGATCGCTACACCGCGTGGATGTGCGGGCTCATGGAGCACGCAGCGGATGACGGCTGCACAGAATTGAAAGCGGCGATATTGGAACTGCGCCTTCGCACGCGAACGCGAGCGGATCTTGGCAGCGCGAAGTTGAACGTCGCGCGCGCACTTCGCGCGTGGAGCGCGACGCAAAACGACCATGCGCTGCTCGCAGAATCTTTGCGCGCGTTGCTCGAACGCGGGAAAATTCCGCCGGCGTGTGATCGCATCGTTTCGGCAGCAGCGACGTCGGAGTTTCGATTCCGATTGACGACGTCGCCTTCGGGACTTGCGGTTGAAGATTTCGACGCGTGGCTGAAACTCGGAGGCGTCGTCCTCAAGCCCGATCCTGACGAGAGCGATCCGCGCTCCGATCGTGAGCGAGCGCTTGATCGACGCCTCCATCGGCTCGACCATGTGGAGCGGCTCGAGCGACTTCCGCAGGCGAACGCGAGTGCGCTTAGTGACGGAATCGTTTGCGCTGCGCTTCGTGTAGGCGCGAGCGCATCCAGCACGGGCTACCCTGTCCGTCATGGAACGCGCGGACTTCACTCGCTATCACCGCCAGATGATGCTTTCGAACTTTGGTGTGGCTGCGCAAGAGCGGTTGTTCGCGTCAACGGTGGTGATCGTCGGATGCGGGGCACTCGGTACCGTCGTGGCGGAGCAATGTGTGCGGGCAGGGGTTGGCACGACAACGCTCGTGGATCGCGACCTTGTTGACCTCACGAATCTGCAGCGCCAAACGCTGTTCACGGAAGCGGACGCACGGACACGCCGACCCAAAGCAGAAGCTGCCAAGGAGCGGTTGGCGCAGGTGAACTCCGAGGTTCGAGTGCGCGCGTGGGTGGAAGAATTCAGCCCTCTGTCGGCGCTCCGCATCACCGAGGGCGCGACCCTCCTCATTGACTGTCTCGACAACTTCGAATCGCGGTTGCTCTTGAACGACGTCGCGGTGCAGCGCGGACTGCCGATGGTGTACGGCGGAGCGGTCGGTATGCGCGGAATGGCAGCGTTGCTGTTTCCACGCCTCGCTGCTCCATCAGCTGAACCAGCGGCGGGACCATGCTTTCGCTGTCTCGTTCCTGTCGTGCCTCCGATGGGAAGCGCAGAGACTTGTGATTCTGCGGGCGTGCTCTCGTCTGCAACAGGCGTCGCAGCATCGCTCCAAGCGGCGCTCGCGCTTCGCACGCTCGCAGCGGCCGCGGACTCGCGCGAGTCGCTCGCCAACGTGCTCACGCGATTTGATCTCGAGGACTTCTCGTTTGGGCGCACGGACATTCACGAAGCTCGCGATCCTGCTTGTCCATGCTGCGCGCGCGGGCAGTTCGATTTTCTCAACGCCGCCGCGCAAAGCGCGCGAGTGCTTTGTGGTCGATACGCAGTGCAGATCGCTCCAGCTGGAAGCGTCGAAGATGCGCAGTTTTTAGGGCGGTTGGCAGAACGTCTCCGTCCGCACGGCGCGTTCACAATTGAATCAGGAGCGTTACGCGGTCAGTTGCGCGGCGAAGTTTCCGACTCGGGAGCGAACGTCAACTTGATCGTCTTTCCCGACGGTCGCGTGATTGTGGAAGGAACCACCGAACCCGAGTTCGCGCGCAGCATCGCCGCTCGGTTTGTCGGCGGCTAAGAGGCGTAGTTGAGCGCTCGCGCGTAGTTGAGCGCTTGCGCGGAATCTGCCGCGCAGCGCGGACAAATTCCGTCGCTCGCTTTCGACTCAGGCGCTGCGAGTGAATCGCAGACGCCTGAAATCCTGCGTGCACTTCAGTCTTTTTGGCCCCTCACCGACTCCGTCGGTAGTGGAGTGTGTGTTTGGGCGCGTGCGCGGAATTTGCTGCGCGGTGCGGATAGATTCCGTTGCTCGTGGGCGGCTCGGGCGTGGTGGGTGCTTTGATGATGGCTGAATGCTGTGGCGGCGGTAATCGCGGTGTGTTTGGGAACTCTTCTGCCGTTTCAGGCGAGGGAATCGTCTGATTCCTCTGTGTGTTGCGTGAATCTGCTGAAGCCATCCCCTGCAATCCGTCGATTTGATCAGCAGGGGGAACGGTTTGGATGGCACAATGATTGCGTCAGGGAATGCTCGTGCTCGTGCGTTAGTGAGATACTTCCAACTGGTTATGTCGGGCTCTCGTCGCCCGAAGGGAGGTTCAACGTGGCAATGACATTTTCCGAACTTGTACAGCGAGTCGCCGAACTGGGTCTCGATTTTCGCGTGCTGAGCGATCGCGGCGAAGTGATTGTGCCGTTTCGCACAGAGCAGTACGCCAGCGAGCCATCGCTAACGAGTGATGGTGCCGAACATCGCACGATGATCGTGGTCATCAAACTGCAAGACGATGGTCGTTTGCTCCGTATCTTCGCGCCAGAGCTCTACTCACTCGAAGATGCACGATTCCCCGAAGCGGGTCTCAAAGCGCTTCTCGCCGTGAACTGGCGCGTGCGCATCGCATCGTTCGCGATGGATGAAACAGACGGCGAGGTCCGCCTCATTACCGATCTTCCGATTGAAGATGGCTCGCTGACCGCTTCTCAGATTCAACGGTTGATTCAGTCGATTGCGTGGACCGCTGACGAACTGCATCCAGTCATCCAGCGCGCCTTCGCGGAAGGTGAGATTGACTTCGCTTCGGTGGAAGCGCGCATGCAAGCGCGGCTCAAGTCCTCGAACGCAGCGCACCGGCGTCGTTCGCGCTCCGCGAATCCTAAGTCGCTCCCCGATTCGACTCCGTCAGCGCCAAACTCGGAGAACCCAGCGGGCAACACAAAGAACAGCACAGATCCCACCATTGCGAACGCGCTTGGTGGATCGAAGCCGCCGAAACGATCGAAGCGCGAACTCGCGAAGCCCGACCCGCGTGAACGCCGTGAGCTTGCGGACCTCATGAAGGCAGCGGGCGGAGTCGAAGGACTTCGCAAGTTGCTTGAAGATCGCGGCATGTGATCAAGCCTCGTGATCAAGCCATGATCAAGCCATGATCAAGCCATGATGAAGCGACGCGATCTTCATCGACGCGTTCGTTCAAGCAGCACAATCTCAGTCCGTCGCATCGCGCGTCACGGCGCGATTTTTTTCGTTACATCGCAGATCCAAGGCCAGCCACACGTCGCCACGACGACACTTGACCCAAGTGCATCATGTTGTGCGGAGCGCAGAGGAAATTCACAACGCTTCCCACTGTTGGAAATCGTTCGCGCATGCGACCTTCCATTGGGTTCTCGCCGGCGAGTGTCTTGTCGTCAACTTCAGGCAGCGCATTCGCGACTGCAGTCCACGCTTTCGTCCATGTGCCGACGAGCACTTCTTTGCTCGGGTATCGGCCATCCTGCGCGACGCAGGGCGCGCCGTTCTTGAAGTGTTCGTCGCCAAATGGCATTGCGACTTTGAGATCCGCGCGTCCGATGAGTTCAAAGACTTTGTTCGCGTAGATCGCCAGATGCCCAACGCAGAACGCAGGGTGATTAATGTCGTTGATGGGCACTTCGCAGAAGCGTTCCGCAGGGATGCTCTTCAGAATCTCTCCGCCGTAATGGAGGGTGACATGCAGCGAATCAGCGATGACCGCGCCGAGAGGTCTGGTCGTCGCGCATGCGTGCTTGGTGCTGCAGCAGGTGGAAGTTTCCGCAGTGGGAGTTGGAGTACTCATCGTGCGTAGACGATAGTCGCTTCGACGCTGCGTGGTACTCTTACTTCCATGCCGCTTTCTCTGATTCGGATCGTGCGCGTTTGTTCGCTCCTCGCGATGTTGGCGTTCAGCAGAATCGCGCACGCACAAGGTGCGCAGGGCCTTGCCCCTGATCCCATCACCACCGCGCGGCTTGAGCAGTTTCTTGTGTGGTATTTGCCGGACGCAACGGTAGCGCAACTGCTTGCGATTGATGCCGCGCATGAAGAATATCTCATCGCGTTTCGTCGCATCCGCAACGGAGAGATTGCGCAATTCATCGCGCGCGCGCAAGGCGCCGGTCGTGAGGGCGCGGGTCTTGAGGAACTTTTTCGATCCATGCGCCAAGTGCAGCGCACGGTGAGTGACGCTGACGACGCGTTCACAACAGCAGTGCGCGCAATTGTCGGTGAAGGACAGAGCGCGGCGGTGCAACGGATGCGAGACGCTCGCGAACGCGAGTGCCTCGGTTCGATGGAGATGATGTCGCTTGCCGGCGGTGAATCGAACGTGGATCTCACGCAACTCGTCGGCGAGCAGAAACTTGCACCGGCACTGAAGCAGCAAGCAATCCAACTGCTCGCCGATTACGACGGACGCGCCACACAAGCGCAGCGGCAACTCGCGCGTGAATCGGAGGAGTTCGGATTCAAGCTCGCGACGCGCATGCTCGCGCTACAGAAAGAGTTTGAGGGTGGCGCGCAAGATTGGTCGCGATACGAAACGATTCAGCGAGAACTTGTGGAGGAGGCGGGCGGCGGGCTCAACCGCGCGCGCCGCGCGATGAAACAGACAATTGACGGCGGGTTCGAGAGTCTTCGCGCCTTACTTGATCCTGGTGTGTTGCATGACATCGGCAGCACGGTCGCGGCGCAGTTGTCGAACGGCATGATTGAAAAAACCGTCGCTCCCGCGGTGGGTGCCGCCATGCAGCGGGTCTTGCGAGGAGACACGCTTGATGCCGCGCAGCGCGAGAGTGTGCTCAGCGTCCAGCGGGAGTGGTGCGACGCGGACCTTCGCGTGATGCAAGTCGTAGTCAACGATGTTCTCGTTGCCCCACCGATCATGCTTCCGGGCGATGACTCGGAGAAGATTCAGGTCAAACTGCAAGAGACGCAAGCTCGCCGAACGGAATTGGCACGCGGTGCATGGGACAAACTCGCGTCGATTCTTGGCGAGGCTACGTTGCGTCGGTATGTCGCACGCGATGGCGCGTTTGGTGAGGCGATGCCTTACGGGCCCGTTCCTGATGATGACGCGCACCGAACTGTGATGGAGACGAGTGCGAGCGCCGCCGAGGAGGACGCGCGCGCCGCCAACGGCACTGCGCGGTATTCCTTCAATTTCCGACCGATCTCGCCGCGCGAAGTCGCCGAGGCTATCGAGTTCGTGGCACTCGATGACGCGCAGCGAGCGATTGTCGAACAGTCGCACGCGGTGTATACGGAGCGGTTCATGACGCAAGCGCAACCGATGCTCGAGCGAGCGACTCTCGCGCAATCGAATCTGTGGTCGAACATGTGGCAGCCGCAGACAGGGGCCGTGGAGCAAGCAGTTCTTGAGAGTGAGAACGCAGCGAACACAGAAGGGCAGGCCGCCGCAGAAAGCAGCACCGACATCGAGCCACAGGTTGAACGTGGTCGTGGGCAACCCACCATCGACCCCGCGAAGGTGTCGGAACTCATCTCCATACAAGTCGCCTTGTTTGACCTTGCCGTCGCAGCCGATCGCGAATTTGTCGAAGAATGTGCCACAGCGCTCGGTTCGGGTTCTTCGACGGAGGAACACGCAATCGCCCCAATGTTGCTCAGTATTCGATTGATCGACTTGGCGACAAATGGCGGCAATCGTTGGGACAACTCCTCCGACGGACGCGCCGTCACGCCGCAGGCGATGGCGGACGTGCTCGCACTTGCGGATGTTGACCGTGCAATCTTCGTTGCGCAGTGCGCTGCGGAGTTTGGGACACGCATGACTGCGCTGCAAGGGCTCGCGCGCGCTCGATACGAAGGGGCGCGCCGTGCGGAGTTCATCTGGTGGGAACCAAATCCGAATGCGACCGTGGATTCAAACGCGGTGCAGGTGCGTTACCAAGCATGGCAAGTGAAGGAGGCCGCGCTCACGAGCGAGGGCGCCGCACTTGTGAACGGCGTGCTCGACGTTGCGATCGCATCCATGCCTGAAGCAACGCGCGAGCGTGCTGCATCAGAGCGTCGAAAGCTCGCGCATCCAAATGTTTTTCGCGACTCGCGAAATGCGAAACCACTCTTGCACGCCGCGCTCGCGCTTGAAAATGTTGATGCCGCGCGGCGCGGACAGCTTGAAGCGCTGCTCGCGGAGTACGAGATGTTGTACGACGAGTCCTGCGAGCAACTCATGCAATTCATTCCAACCACGATCAAAGGCAATATGGAGGCGAAGGATTGGGAGGAATATCAAACTCGCGCGATGGAGTTCGAGCGGGTGAAGTTTGAACGTGGTGAGCGATCAGCGAAAGCGATTGTTGCGCTGCGACGCATTCTCGGCGCGACGGATAGCGTGCGCGTTGCGGGGCTCGCGGGTTACGACAGTGGTTCCGGTGCAGCGCAGAAGTGAGTTCTCTATGTCCAGCCGCGCCATTCTCGCCATCGATCAAGGAACCACCTCTTCGCGCGCGATCGTCTTCGACGGTCAAGATGCAGTGCTCGGAGTTTTTCAGCAGGAGTTCACCCAACATTTTCCGCAAGCAGGTTGGGTCGAGCATGACGCGATGGAGATTTGGTCGACGCAGTTGCGTTGCATCCAAGAGGCAATTGCGACATCTGGATTGCATGCAAAGGAGATCAACGGCATTGGCATCACGAATCAGCGTGAAACAGTTGTCGTTTGGGATCGCAAGACGGGCATTCCAGTGCACAACGCGCTGGTCTGGCAAGACCGACGCACCGCAGACATGATGACGGCGATGAAATCCGATGGTCGCGAGGCACGATTGCGCGAACGCACGGGCTTGCTTGCGGATCCCTACTTCAGCGCGTCGAAGGCTGCGTGGATTCTCGATCATGTCGCAGGCGCGCGCACACGCGCCGAGCGCGGTGAACTTGCGTTTGGCACGATCGATACCTGGATCATTTGGAATCTCACTTCGGGTCGAGTGCATGCGACGGATGCGTCCAACGCTTCGCGCACCTTGCTCTTCGATATTCGCACGGGCACGTGGAGCCATGAACTCTGCGCGATGTTCAATGTGCCACCAAGCATGTTGCCTGCGATCGTGACAAGTGCAGGGGTTGTCGCAGAAACCGACGCTTCGATTCTTGGCGCATCGATTCCGATTTGCGGAATCGCGGGCGATCAGCAAGCGGCGTTGTTCGGTCAAGGTTGCTTCACGCCCGGAAGTGCGAAAAACACCTACGGAACTGGATGTTTTCTCCTCGCCAACGCAGGCACGAAATGCCCTGAGCCACCGAGTGGATTGCTCGCAACGGTTGCTTGGAAGATTGGCGACGAAATCACCTACGCGATCGAAGGCGGAGTCTTCACAGGCGGCGCGGCGATTCAGTGGTTGCGTGATGGACTGCACATGATCACTTCGGCGAAGGAAGTGAACACGCTTGCCGCGAGTGTTCCTGACGCGGGTGGTGTGATGGTCGTGCCCGCGTTCGCGGGGCTCGGTGCGCCATGGTGGGATCCCACCGCGCGCGCTTGCATTCTCGGATTGACGCGCGGCTCGACGAGCGCGCATATCGCTCGCGCCACGCTTGATGGCATCGCGCATCAAGTCGCCGATCTCGTCGGTGCGATCACGCCAGCGCTTCCAACGCGTATGCATGCGTTGCGCGTGGACGGCGGAGCGGCGGCGAGTGACTTGCTCATGCAAACGCAAGCGGATCTTCTCGGCATCATGGTCGAGCGACCAAAGGTGCTTGAGACCACAGCGCTTGGCGCGGCGCATCTTGCGCGCATTGGCGCGGGTCACGTGCGAAGCGTGCACGAGCTCGGCAGCCAGACGATGATCGAACGTACATTTGCGCCTTCGATGGATCCTGCGGAGCGTGCGACTGCGCGCGCGCGTTGGGCGAATGCCGTCTTGCGCGCGCGGTCACTGGATACGCCATGATTCCTGCTTCACTTCCACCCTTTGCTGAATTGATGATGCCATGCAACTGACACGATTTGAACGCCCAGAAATGCTCTCGAACCTCAAGAGTGAGCCGTTCGATGTCCTCGTCATCGGTGGAGGCGCGACAGGTCTTGGATGCGCGGTCGACGCAGCAACGCGCGGCTATCGAACAGCACTCGTCGAAGGACATGATTTCGCGAAGGGCACTTCATCGCGTTCCACGAAACTCGTGCACGGCGGTGTTCGCTATCTCGAGAACTTGGACTTCGGACTTGTCGCCGAAGCGCTTGAAGAACGCGCAACGATGGCAGCCAACGCGCCGCACATCGTGCATGATCTGAAGTTTGTCGTCCCGCGCTATCAGTGGTGGGAAGGTCCGTTCTACGGCATCGGCATGAAGTTGTATGACGCGCTCGCGGGCAAGCGCAATCTCGGAAGCAGTCGCGGGTTGTCGCGCGAAGAAACGATCCTCGCCATCCGTGGCGTGCAAGAAGAAGGATTGCTCGGCGGCATTGAGTATCACGATGCGCAGTTTGACGACGCGCGCATGGCAATCGCATTGGCGAAGACCGCGGCAACTGCGGGCGCTGCTGTCCTAAATTACACGCGCGTCACGGAATTGATTCGTGCGGAAGGGCGCATCTGTGGTGCGATTGTGCGTGATGAAGAGACCGGCGAGATGATTCGCATCAACGCGTCCGTCGTGATCAACGCGACCGGTGTGTTTGCGGATCAAGTGCGCGCGATGGATGGCACGGATCACGCGGGCATCGAAGTGGAACCTGCGCGTGGAGCGCACTTGGTCTTCGATCGATCGTTTCTGCCTGGAAATGAGGCGATCATGGTGCCGCACACGGATGATGGTCGTGTGCTCTTTGTGATCCCGTGGCATGAGCGCGCGCTTGTGGGAACGACGGACGTCGAGACGAAAGATCTGTCGCTCGAACCGCGCGCGAGTGCGGAAGAAATTGAGTTCATCCTTCGCAACGCGGCGCGCTATCTCTCTCGCGCACCCACGCATGCGGACATTCTCTCGGTGTTCGCGGGATTGCGACCACTCGTGCGTCCGAAGGGCGCAGAGCAAGGATCGAAAAAAGTTTCGCGCGAACACGTTGTCAGTGTGTCTGCGAGTGGCATGGTCACAATTCTTGGCGGCAAGTGGACGACCTATCGCCGCATGGCGCAGGACACAGTGGACATGGCGATTCGCGTGGGCGCGCTTGAGCCTCGTGAATGCAAGACCGCGCGAGTCCGCGTGCATGGATATGAAGCGGAGCCGAAACTTGAAGCAGGCATCGGCTCGAGCCGCGCGCTCTACGGTTCCGACGCGCGTCACATCGCGTCGATTGAGTCCACGCTTCCCGAGCTCGCTCGACCATTGCATCCGCGCTTGCAACTCACGGGTAGCGAAGTCATCTTCGCCGCCAATCATGAGATGGCGCGCACGCTTGAAGATGTGCTCGCGCGTCGTTCGCGCTCGCTCTTTCTCGATGCACGCGCGGCGATGGAAGTTGCGCCTGATGTTGCGGTGTTGCTTGGGCTTGAACTTCGTTGGACCCCCGAGCGCATGCAATCGGAGATCGATGCGTTCCTCACAGTCGCGCGCGGATATCTTCCGCAAGGCATCGCATGAGTTCATCGAACCGCACTGTCGCGCTCGCCGTCTTGATGTTGAGTTGCGTTCCGTTGCGCACATTCGCGCAAGCGCCCGCCGCCGCACCGCCTGCTGAAGTCCCTTGGCCCGTCGCACTTGGATTTCGCGTGGCAACGCTTGAACAAGAGCGCAAGGTTGTCGATCAAGTTGTGCTCGTGCCTGATGCGGCGACGTACGTTGCGGAGATTGCGCAGTGGACAGGCACAACGCGTTGGCCGGTGCTCTTTGATGAGCCGCGATTTGCGCCGTCGTTCATTCGTGCGTTCAAACCAGAGCGCGTCGTGCGTCGCGCGTCAGTTGGCTCGTGGCCCGAGGCGCGCGTGGAGCGTGAGCGATTGATCTGCAACGCCGCACTCGTGCGCGGAACTGGTCAGAGCGCTGGCGTTGTCTTGATGAGTACGGATGACCCAGCGTGGACTGCGGGCGTTGCACTTGCTGCGGGGCGATGCCTGCCGATCACGTTTCTGGATGGCGCATTCGGTGATGAATTCGCAACGCTTGACGCGGATCGATTCACGGAGTTACGCACACGAACCGAAGCGGCTGCCGCAGCGAGTGGACTTGCGTGGCGCGGACTCGGCGATGCAATCGAAACTGTTGTGATCTGTCGCAGCGTCGCTCCGAAGTGCGTGCCGATGCTTCCTCCGCAGTTGCGCCTGCAAGCGGCTGGACTTCCGCAGCCCGTGCGGAGTGACGAACCACTCTCGACGATGGATTGTTTGTGCCGGCATGACGATGGCACACGTTGGGCTATCGCGAGTTGGATTTTCGGTTCGCAGGAACGCGCTGGATTTGTCGCGATGAGTTCGATGTTCCTTGGTCCTGGTGAAACATGGCTCATGAGTCAGTATCCGAGCACGCAAGGGTGGGCTGCTTATGCGCCGCAACCCGCGGCGGAGCGACTCAATAAAACGGAAATCACGACGCGAGTCGTGACGGGCGTTGACATGTCGATCGATGCATGGCGTCGTCAACTGATGGGCGGATTCAATTGCGGCATGCTCTGGCTCAACTCGCATGGACAGCAATGGGAGTTCGCGCTGCAGAACAACGTGATGGCGAATGTGAATGATGTTCCGCTCACGAATCTGCCAACGGCGGTGCATTGCATTCACAGTTTTTCGCTCGCGCAACCTGCGAATCCAGAATCGATTGGTGGACGATTCATCGAGCAGGGGATTTATTGCTATCACGGTTCTGTCTACGAACCGTTTCTTTCTGCGTTTGTGCCGCCTGCGCTGTTGGCGGATCGTGTTGCCTACCTCGCACCGTTGCTTGTTTCGGCGCGCGTGTTTGAAGGGCCGTTCGCAGTGCCGTGGCGCACGACTGGATATGGCGACCCGCAGCACCTTGCGATGATTCCTTCGCGCTACGGCGTGCAGCGCATCAAGCCACCTGAAGATGGCGCGCTCGTCTTGCGTGCGGCGGCGATTGCTGCGTTGCAATCTCTCAAGGCCGCTCCAAGCGCGGATGGATTTGCATCAGCGATGCGAGACCTTGTGATGAGTGGCGAGGAGGCGCTTGCACTCGCGCTCTGGCCAATGTCGCAGCAGGCAGGATTCTCGAAGGCGGCTGCACTCGATGCACTCGGTCCGCTCTTTCGCGCGCGCGACTTCATCTCCTTCGTCGATGCGTACGCCGCGTGCGAGACCCATCGCGCGGATGACACGACGATGCTCTGGCATCTCGCGGTCGGTCGACTTGGAAGTCTGAACGGTGACGAAGGCAAACGCGCCGTTGCATTGCTCTCACGCAACTTGCGTGGACCTGATGCGAGTGCTGACTTCGCACTGCTCGCGCCGACGCTGGAACGATTGCTCGGTCGTCAGGCGATGCGAGAAGCTGCCGAACGCGCCGCAGCCAACGCGCGCGACCCTGCGATTGCGAAGAAACTGCGCGCGTTCTCCTGAGCGAAACTCATGGCGTGGACAGCGGCACTTTCGCTTGTTGTCGCGACTCTGGCAGTTTCGGAAGTGACTTCTGAATGTGCTGAAAGATCGCCGCTGGGTCCGCGGGACACTTCGCGCGAAACTCTTCCGCGAGCAGCGGATCGATTGCTTTCAGCGCGACCGCAGCCATGCCCGCGAGTCCGCGCGCGGTGGGATGCAATAGATCGTCTTGCACCAACGGTTCATCGGCGGTGGCTTTCCATTCCACGCCGTTGATCTCAATGACGCTTTCGACGCGTAATTTTTCCGAGAGCGCGGCGAGTGGGAAAATGCACACGTGCGGATGACTTGCTGCCCATTCCTTGAGCCGCGTGTTGAGTTTCACAATCGTTGCAAGCTGCGGCATCTGCGAACTCGAAAGCATCTTGCCCACGCTCGCGCTCATGTCGGGAAGATCGCCCACAACAACAGGGCAGGGACACAACGCGAGTTGCGCGAGTCCGAGTTCGAGTTTCGCTGCGCGCTCTTCTTCATCCTTGAGGAAGTCGCCTGTGGGTCCGTCGAATCCATAGACGTACCAGAACAAGTAGTCGATCGCGATGATGCCATCGGGATTGGATTTCAGCGCACGCGTCATCTGACCTTCACCGCGTTTCACAGGCGCGCTGAAAAATAAACTGCTCGCAAGATCCGTGACGACGCACGCGCGTTCGGTGCATGCCAACTTCACGCAGCGTTGCAGATCGACTGCGGCGCCGTACTTTCCATCTTCGCGAGTCTCCACAGCAAAGCAACCGAAACCCGCGGAAGCACTCGCGCCAATGATCGCGAGTCGAAGCGGTCGTTCAACCTGTGGTGCGACGATGGGCTTCGACTGCGCAGGCGCAAGCGGTGCAGTGACCGCCGTCTGTGCGTTCGTGAAGGATGCAGCAAACATCGCACCGCTGGCGAATGTCGCAATGAGTGTCGTGGATTTCTGAAAGCAGCGCATCACCCAAGGATAACGCGGCAGCGCGAAAGTTCATTACATGCCGAGCGCGCGCGCCATCGTCGAACCGAGATCCGCAGGGCTCTCTGCAACCAAGATGCCGCATGCGCGCAATGCTTCGATCTTCGCCTGCGCGGTGTCTTCTTCGCCACCAATGATTGCGCCAGCATGACCCATGCGCTTGCCTTTGGGTGCGGTGCGACCGGCGATGAATCCCGCGACGGGCTTCTTCATGTTGTCGCGAATCCATTTGGCGGCATCGACTTCATCGGTGCCGCCGATTTCGCCAATCATCACAACGCCGTCGGTGTCATCATCTTTTGCGAAGAGTTCGAGCACATCGATGAATCCCATGCCGCGCACCGGATCGCCGCCGATGCCGACGCAGGTCGATTGACCCATGCCGAGTTCAGATGTTTGCCAGACCGCTTCATAGGTGAGCGTGCCGGAACGACTGATGATGCCAACGTTTTTTCCGCTCGACGCATTCGAGCGGTGCGTGTGGATGTAACCAGGCATGATGCCGATCTTGCATCCACCTTCAAACTTTGCATCCGCGCCTGAACCGCTCACGCGACGCGCGGGCGTGATGATGCCCGGACAGTTGGGTCCGATGAGCACCGCGTGTGGAAATGCTTTGAGCGCTTCCTTCGTGCGGATCATGTCCTGCACAGGCACGCCCTCGGTGATCGCGCAAATCACGCGGATGCCTGCAGCAGCAGCTTCGAGAATGGCGTCGGCAGCGCCCGAAGGCGGCACGAAGATCATCGTTGCATCAGCGCCTGTTGTTTCCACAGCCTGTCGCACCGTGTCAAAGATCGGAATGCCGTTTGGATCTTTGAGTCCGCCCTTGCCAGGCGTGACGCCCCCGACGAATTTCGTGCCGTACTCGACGCACGCCTTGGTGTGCGAAGCGCCAGCGCCGCCGGTGATGCCTTGACAAAGAACCTTAGTGTTTCCGTCGACGAGAATGGCCATTGGGGCGAGGATCGTACAGCAAGCACGCATCGGTGAAACGCGCGGCACTCGCGAGCGCTCAAGCGTGCGCGTGACCGCTACACTCCCTCGCTCTATGGCAAAAAAGCCGCTTACCTATGCTGCATCTGGTGTTGACATCGACGCCGGTGACGAAGTTGTCGAACGCATCAAACCCATTTTGCGCCGCACACATTCTTCGCGCGTGATCGGACATCACGGAGCGTTCGCAGGCATGTTCCGCCTCGACTTCAATCAGCAACTTTTCAAGCGCAACTATCGCGACCCTGTGTTGGTCGCGTGCACGGATGGCGTGGGCACGAAAGTGAAACTCGCTGCGGATGCGAAGATTTATGACACGGTCGGTATCGATTGCGTCGCGATGAATGTCAACGACCTCATCGTGCAAGGCGCGGAGCCGCTCTTCTTTCTTGACTATCTCGGTCTCTCGAAACTAGATCCGATTGAAACGACTGCGATGATCGAAGGTGTTGCGCGCGGCTGCGAACTTGCAGGTTGCGCGCTGCTCGGCGGCGAGTGCGCGGAGATGCCCGACATCTATTCGAAGGGCGACTTCGATGTTGCAGGATTCTGCGTAGGAGTTGTGGAACTCAAGCGCGTGATCGATCCCGCGCGCGTGCGCAAGGGCGACATCATCATCGGTCTTGCCGCGAGCGGATTGCATTCGAACGGTTACACGCTCGTGCGCCGCATCATCAAAGATGAGAAGCTCGACTTGAAGAAGGCGTACCCAGGTTTCGGCGGCAAGAAATTGATTGATGTCTTGCTCGAACCCACGCGCATCTACGCGAAGTCCATCGTGAAACTCGTGGCTGGGTACAAGCGTGTGATGGCGATCTCGGGCATGGCGCACATCACGGGTGGCGGACTTCCTGGCAATGTGAGTCGCGCGTTGCCGAAAGGCCTTGACGCGCGCATCGATTGCACATCCTGGAAGCCGCATCCGATCTTCGCATTCATCCAAGAACAAGGCGGCGTCGAACGCGATGAAATGTTCCGCGTCTTCAACATGGGTATTGGCTACACCGTGATCGTGCGCCCCGCGCACGCGAAGAAAGTGCTTGCGGCGCTGAAGCGTTCTGGCGAGAAGGCAATGATCATCGGCGAGATCGTGAAGGGGACAGGCGAAGTGCAACTCGAGTTCGGCGCGTAAGCGATTAGTGATCGTCGTTGGGCGACTGACGACCTTGCTTCTTATCGCCTTCGCGTTTCTTCTCATCAAGGCGTCGCGTCACCGAACCCCATGTACGCTTTGTGGCTCGACGAATCTTGGGACGAATCGCAGCACTCGAAACGAGCGCGCTCAATCGAGCAGTGCACGCGTCACGATTGTCCGCTTGCGAGCGAGTCTGACTGTCGGTGATGAGCAGTGCTTCATCCACGCCCTCACCCACGCAATGTCGCGCCGCGATGATGCGCAGTCGATCGAGCGCGGCGTCATCGAGCCCAAGGATCGCGTGCAGACGAATACGCAATTCCGCTTTCGTGCTCGTCTTGTTCGCGTGTTGACCGCCAGGACCGCCGCTGCGCGAGAAGTTCCATTCGATGTCCGTGGGCACGATCGTGCAGCCGCGACCCAAACGAATTCTTCCGTCGGGCGTCATCGTCAAGGGACCGAACCGCTTGGCGTCGGCGCGGTCGGGTTTGTGGGGAGGTACTCTGTCAGCCATGCTTGCATCCATCATCGTCGTGACTGCGTTCGCGGCAACAACGGCTGTTGAAGAGGTTAACGCAGAGGGCGCGTTCAAACTTGATTTTGGCGCGCAAGCGTATTTCACCAGACTCGTCGGGAACTTCGACGATGGTGCGGCGCAAGTTTCCGTGGAAGACATCGGCTTGCATGACAGCACCATCGCGATCAACGCGGCGATGACGATCCATGAAGGAAAGTTTCACGTGGCATTGCAGGGGATGTCGTTTGAGACAAGTGGAAGTGGAATCGCGGCGGAGACAATGTCGTTTGAAGGAATCACCGTGAACAACGGCGACGCGTTCACGTCGTCCTTTGATGCATGGATCTTCGGCGCGCAAGTTGCGTACGACCTGTGGGAGCCCTACGCAGCCGACGGCGACGCGAAGGCTGCACCGAATTCGAATGCGTTCTCCTTCGTGATCCAAGGCATCGTCGCGTTGGAGTTCGTGAACATGTCACGCACGATCAGCGACACCACAGCGTTCGATACATTCGAAGGCAATGATTCGTTTCTCGTCCCAAGCGTCGGCGCTGGCTTCGATGTTGGATTCGATCTCGGTGACGCGGTGCCGTTCGCGGAACGACTTGAGGTCTACACCGACGTGCTGATTGGCGGAACGATGCCGCTGCAATCTGACGGTGGATTCGGCATGTCCCTGAACATCGACGCGGGATGCAGATTGTGGTGCACGCCGCACCTTGCATTGAGCTTGGGATATCAGTTGATCGGTGGAAGTTACGACGGACGCGACATCGATCTCACCGGCAGTCTGCAAGGCATCGTCGTCGGCGCGTCCTGGCGATTCTGAGCGCATCATGGATGGTCATCCAACGAAGTTTCTCCGCGCGCGCATCCGACACGCGCTCTTCACAGTCGTTCCCGATCGACTCACCGGTGGTCGTCTGCGCGCGCGACATCTTCGTCAACCGATTGAACTCACGAAGATCACCGTAGGACATGTCGACTGGCCGCTCGCGTTTGATGGCTTGAAGATCGCGCATCTCTCGGATTTTCACTTCGGTCATCTTGCCGCGAGCGAACGCATTCGCGAAGCAGTGATCACCGCGAATGCGACCGAGCCAGACCTTGTCGCGCTCACAGGCGATCTCATCGATCTCCATGCGGATGATTGCGGACTCTTGTTCGCGGAACTCGCGCAACTTCAAGCGCCGCTCGGCATTTTTATGGTGCTCGGCAATCATGATCATCTCCACGCGCCGCGCAAAGTTATTGCAGCCGCGCGCGCGGTAGGCATCACGGTGTTGATGAATGAATGCATTGAAGTGCAACGCCGTGGCAGCGCGCTCACCGTGGGTGGCATCGATTGGTCGAATCGCATCAAGGATGACGCGTTGCGTTTGCGTGAGATGGGCGTGATGCCGCATCTTCTTCTTGCGCACAATCCCAAAGCATTCGCATCCGCGAGCGCGCTTGGCGTGCCGCTCACGCTCGCGGGTCACACGCACGGCGGACAGATTGCGCGTCGAACCAAGCCTCAACACAACCTTGCGTTTACCCACCGATTCACATCAGGTCTCTACGAGCGTGACGGTTCGCATCTCATCGTGACGCGCGGAGTCGGCGCGTGGTTTCCGCTGCGCGTGCATTGCCCACCAGAAATCGTGCTCGTCGAAATGCGTTCGCTCGCTGAAGGTTAAGGCTTACGGTGCTGCGCCACCAGAAGCAACGCTTATCGCGAGGATCGGAAGGAACGGAATCATGATGACGCTTTGCGCGGCGAGTTTCGGATCGAACTTTTCAACTTGTCGACTGTGAATGGTGAGTTGCACAGGTTTGTCCTGCGCAGTGCCGAGCAGTTCTACATGCGTGCTCCACTCAGTGGTGCGATGAATCTCCATCGTGCCATCGATCGGCACCGCGAGTTGATCCAGACGCACGGCGAACTCTGCGGTTGTCTGCGGAAACGGCTCATGGAACCACGGCTTGCCGTATCTTCGCATGTCCCATCTTGTCGCAAGGCGGCGAAGATCAAGCTCGCGCGTGAGCGCTGCGTTTGGATCTTCGCACCACTCTGTGTCTGCAGGAAGGGAAGGAATGATCCACGCGCGAACCTTCGTTTCGCGACCGAGTGGCGCGAGAATCTCGCTCCCCGACTTCGAGAATCCCATCGTGCGCTTTGGAAGCGGGATGGGATGCATCGCGAGTACGAGGATGTAGGAATTCGTCGTCCACGCATGCAGTAGATTTTGTTTCCACGACGCGGCATCCACACTATTGCGCACCGCAGGATCCGTGCTCTGTCCTGCATTGGGAATGGTCCACACAGCAACATCGAGTTCGCGAGAACTTGAAAGCGCTGTGCCGCTGATCTGCACTTCAGGAGTGGCTGGCCCTTGCGCCGTGACGACGCTCCACGTGCGGCAGCCTGAGCACAGCAGGAGGCAAACGAACGCGACGGGGAGAAGCCGAATGTTTCTCATGCGGTCAGTCTAACGAGAGTTCTTGGCAGAGCCGCTCAACATGTTCACGCTTGGTGGAAAGTGCGCCGATGGACACGCGCAGTACGAATCGCCCATGTTCATGTGCATCTCCTGCATGGAATCGACAATGCGAGACCATCGAGTGGCCGCTCGCATTGACGCGCTGCAGCAATGCTTCCGTCGCAGCATCGCCATCCACGTGCGCGATTGCGACGAGATTGAGTTCCGGTTCTTGCACAAGGACGAGATGCTTGGAAGCGCGCACTCGCTCGGCGAGCTCTTGCGCGAGACGGACGTGCTCACGCACCATCGTGCGCAGCGAGTGCAGTCCCCACGAGCGCAGCACGAACCAGAGTTTGAGCGCGCGAAAGCGTCGACCCAGTGGAATCTGCCAATCGCGGTAATCGATGACCTTGCCAGATTCTGTCGCGGCATTGCGTAGATATTCAGGAAGGACACTTAACGCGCGCACGAGTTCGCTGCGGTTGGCCACGAACATCGCATCGCAATCAAAGTTCACGGGCATCCACTTGTGTGGATTGAAACACCAACTGTCTGCGTACTCCGCGCCTTCTACGACGAATCGAAACTCAGGACAGAGCGCCGCAGTTCCGCTCATCGCCGCATCGACATGCAGCCAGATGGGGCGATCGACATTGTGTTCGCGGCAGACCTCCGCAATCTCGGCAACATCATCGAATCCATGCACGCCCGTCGTGCCAACGGAAGCATTCACAAAGGCGCATGTCAACCCGAGCGCGCGATCTTCAGCCATGCGCGCGCGAAGGAGATCCACGCGCATCGCACCTGTGCTGTCCGTTGGAATAATCCGTAACGCATCTCTGCCGAGACCTGCGATGCGCACGGCCTTCTCAATCGACGAATGCGCTTGATCACTCGTGTACGCAGTGAGTCGTCGCCCCGCATGCGCGAGGCCATGCGCGTCACTCTCGAATTGCGTCGCGCGTTCACGCGCAGCCACAAGCGCGACAAGCGCTGCCGAACTCGCGGTGTCTTGCAAGACACCACCGCCCGCGCCTTGCGAAAGAAATCGCGCGGGAAGTCCGAGCGCATGCACGAGCCAATCGAGCACGTGGGTTTCCACTT
>SIAK01000060.1 GCA_009691805.1 Phycisphaerales bacterium | reverse complement strand
GGACGAAAGACATGCGGCGGGAAAAGTTTGCATTCGAACGCGGCGGATCTGTTCGAATTGTCGTTCAGTTTGGAACATCTCCTGGGCGCGGCGCAACGGTGGCTTTGAACGGTCAGCAGATTGTTGTGAGCCCCGTTGGCGTGGTCGAGTTTCTGGATTTTTGAAATCAACGCAGACTCTGGAGCCACATCGAATGGATCCTTCGAAGCATTCAGGATTGGGACTCGCGTCACTCGTCATGAGCATCGCATGTGCGCTCGGGTTTGTGATGGTGATCACTATTGCGACGGTTCTTGAATCCGCGACGCCAGCTGGTATGGATGAAGATGGCGCGGCAGCAATGCTCGTCGGTTGTTGCATGCTGTTGCTTGCGGGTCTGGGCGTGCTCGCCATTGGGATTGCAATCGGCGATCTCACGCGTGCGACGAGTGCGAAGACGCTGCCGATCTTGGCGCTCGTCATCTCGGGGGGTGCGATTGGTCTCACGCTTCTCTTGATGCTACTTGGTGCACTGATGGAGTGAAGTGCATCCACCCGCGCACGGTTTGAGCGCGCATGCAAGATTCTGGCCGCAGCGGCTACATCGTTGCATTCGCTTTCGACTCAGTCGCAGCGAGTGAATCGCTGACGCCTGAACTCGGGCGTGTGTTTTGAATCTCTCAATCCGTCAGCAGGATCAAGCGAATGCGGATGGTCATCGTGTCGCCGGGCTTGAGCCGTTCTACTTGCTTTCCGCTTGCGCTCCAGCCGTAGAGTGAATTGATGAGCGCTTCGTCTGCGCTCGGATTTCCTGTCGAACGTACCAGTCGCGCTCGCAGCGTCTTGCCATCGCGGCCGAGGACAAGCTCCGCGATCGGATTGCGTCCGATGCCGTCAATCATGTTGAGCGCTGTAAATGTCGGGCGTTTCGTCTTCAGCGTGATGCCCTTGGCTGCGAGCGGCCGACCGCTGCGCCAGATGTTTGGCGGCACATCGATGACGCTCGTGGGATCACTCTCGCGATCACTCAGCGCGCCTTCGCGCGAAACAACTTCGCTCGGCTTGCCTGAAGGTGTCGGCGGCGTCGGCTGCGTGCCCGTCTCTTCGGTCGGCGTAACAGCGGGTGTCGCGCCGCCGTTGGAATCCATCGGCGATGCGTTTGGATCGGGAGTTCCGCTGTTGTTGCTCGGCGGTGTTGCAGGCGTGGGTGCAGGAGTGGCTGCTGCAATCGTTTCGGGAATTGCCGGAGCGACTTCAGGCGCGATCGGATCCGTACTTGGTGGAACAGGCTTGATCTCTTCAGTCGCAGGTTGATCGGGCGACGGATGCGCGTTGGGATCGAGCAGCGGTGGAAGGGGAACGGTGTGCTCGCCTTCGCTCGGAAGTGCGTCAGGCGTATCGAGCAATTTGATCAGCGAAATTTCTTCAATCGATGCGGCATCCGTTGCCGCGGTCGCCTCGTGCGCCGCTTGCGCTTCGACAGATTCTGGTGCAGTTGCCGCGCTTGCCGCTGCAGCGGGCGTTGGTTTCTCTTCAGTCGCTGCGTCTTCAGGTTGCACCGCGAGAACGACCGGCGGTGTCACACTCGATTCATTCGTCGTCGTCCCTTCAACATTTGCAGTCGACGGCGCGCTGTTTCCTGGCAGCGTCGAAGCGAGTGCAGTCTCACTTGCTTGCGCACTTGTGAGATTCGGTTCCGTCGGCGGAAGTCCTGTCGGCGCAGTGCCTGAAGCGCCCGATGCAACGCGCATGCGGAACGCGGCTTGTTCCACTTCAGCAAGTTCCGCGAGATGCTCTTGATACTCGTCGTAGCCGATCCAATTCATCGTTTGCGCTTCAGAGTCATCGACGCCAAGACGCACAGGGTCTTCATGATCAAGTGGAATCGGCGGTGGCAATTCAGCGAGCCGGCGTCGCCGTTCCTTCGCATGCTCGATCATCTTTTTTGCGCGTTCAGAGTCAAGCGCGCCGCGATCGGGTTCCATGAATTCGCGCTGCGCGAGGTCATTCTTTAACGGACTCTCGCCCTTGCCGCCTGCAGCGTCACCCGCATGCGCGTCGCTCGGTGTGAAGTGCAGCGCCAACAAGAAAGCGTGAGCCGCAAGGGACAATCCCACGGCTCCGACAAGCGGCGCATTGTTTCGCCAAAAGGTCGGCACAGTGACATCGTAGCCTTCTCGCGATGGAACTGTCTATCACGCCGTCATCGCTCGTGCGTTACTTCGGACGCACCGCTCCCATCACGGTGCGGAGAAGGCATCAGCATTCCTCGTGGTTTCGTGGCATGTCGATGCGCGAGGATTTGCGACCAGTGCGGCTCTGAAAGCGAGTGCAGCCCACTGCGCGCCGAGCGCGCGATCACAGCGCGAAGTGTTGCGCCACCGAGCCGCACGCGCAAGCGAAGGCCAATGCTCTCGACGAGGCGAATGGTTCGGCTGATTCCCTTCGCCATTTCCTCGTTGGAACATCCAGCACCCAACATGCGAAAAATCTCCAACTCGCGCCGAGTGAGCCGAGAAAGCTCGCCGAAATTTGCATGCAAGCATGGGTGCGCGAGCGAGGCCACTTCTTGCGGGCAGTTGTGCAATCCGCCTGTTGGAAAGAAGCGAACGGCGAACAGCCTCGAGGGCGTGGACGCATCGATGTATCGCTCCAAACTTGTGATGCATGTCTGCCCGAACGCGACTTCAAGGAGCCATCGCCGACCAGTATCGGGAACCTGTGCCAACTGCGCGGCGCGCTCCTGGACACTCTCACGCGAGAAGAAATGCCGGACGCCAGCACCGTTACTTTCCCGAGCGAAAAACGCCGGCGCGCGGCGCACCGTCCAACTGCTGTCCACGATCCACGGCTGACCAATCTCTTCGAACAGGGCATCGTTTTCCATATCGACTATCTCCCGACGCTTCGCGTTCGTTTGTGGAACGAGATCACGCGAACTCCAAAGCGTCTATGTTCCAACTTTTTTGAATGTTGCGCCTCACCCACGTTGCCCGGCGCACAGGCTTCTTCCCAGACGACGATCTGATCTGACCGAGCAATTCTATACGGCGGTCAGTGCAGCGCAAGGGCAGTATCAAAGAAAACATCCTCGCGATGTTTGGTCTGGGATGGGATGGCTCATTCAGCCTTGGTCCGTGCCTACTTACTCGCACGCGCCCCGGCCGTCGCGCAGTCAGGCGAGATCAGATGCATCGACGATGCCAGATCCATCGATGTCGCCAACGCATGGAGAGCCCAAGCCCACCTCCGATCGCGGCGTTAGGGAGTTGGTTGCAAGAGGTCTTCCGCATGCTCGACGGGAATCTGTTCCATTGTCGATTTCGGAGTCGTCTTCGGGCGCCCCACGACGCTGACCTTCAATCCCGTCGTACTCAGCGCGTCCCATGCATCCTGCAGGATCGGCGCGCGATCGACGCGACCTTCGCCATGCGCGAGGGCGAGGTAGACGACCAGATCCGGTTCGGCTGCCTTGTACTCAAGGAGCCGCGCTGAAAGTTGCGGCAACTCAATCGGCTCAAGGTCGAGAAAAAGTTTTCCGTCAAGATCAACCGACACGGTTGCGGCTGCCGCGGGCCGCGCGGGGGTGCTTCCATGAAACTTGCGGAGTTCCATCGGCACGAGATCCACGCGCACCATGAACGCGATGGAGTACATGAAGAACGTGAGCAAGAACAGCAGCACATCGAGCATCGGCATGATCTCGAAGCGGATATCGGGGTAGTTGCGACGGAGGCGGATTCTGCTCATGCGACAAATTGGTGCGTGCGATCACTCGAGGGTGAGGGTGAGTTTAGCGAGACCGGTGGACACATCGGGCGCGAACTCAAAGAGTCGATCAAGGCCCGTCGTGAGAAAGACGCTCCACAGCGTGGTGGGCACACTCACGATGACGATCTTGAAATGAAACTCCTTCGCGAGCTTGCGAAGCTGCAGGAGCTGCGTGAGATTCGAACTCACGAGGTGTGAGACGCGCGACATGTCCAGCACGACGCCGAGCACGACACCGAGTAACTGAGCAGCGGCCCCGTCTCGACGAAATCGCTCGGTGAGTTCCGCGAAATCTTCCGCGAACGCGGGACCTTCGGAGAGGTCCACGTGCAAGATCGAAGGGGACCACTCGTGAATGCCCATCGGAAACGCCTCGTGTGCTTAGGTTGCGTCTGGTGCGCTCTGAGTCGGCGCGGATTCCGCCCCAACATCCACCACCACCACATCCACCACGACCTCTTCGCCCGCGCATGCAACTGCGATGACGGTGTCGCCTTCTTTCAATCGCACGACGCGCACACCTTGGGTGTTGCGACCGATCGTCGAGATCGACGATGTTGGAACGCGCACGAAAATGCCGCCTGAAGTGGAGACCACGACCGACTCCGCGTTGCACACCGTTTCAATCGCAACCACGCGACCGTTGCGCTCGGTTGTTTGAATGTCGATGCGACCCTTGCCGCCGCGCGATTGCACGCGCGTGGAACCGTCTTCCGTTTGCACGAGATACTCGTTGAGATCCGTGCGCTTGCCGTAACCGTTTGCGGTGACGGTGAGCAGATCGCGTCCCGTTTCGCAGCGTACTACACCGACAACTTCGTCGTCGTCGGAGAGGTCGATGCCGCGCACGCCTGCCGCATCGCGACCCATCACACGCGCGTCGTCTTCGTGGAACCGAATCGACATGCCGTCTCTCGTCGCAAGCAGCACATGATCATCGCCGCGCGTTTGCACGACGCCGATGAGTTGATGCCCCTCATTGAGTGCGATGGCGATGATGCCGGCCTTGTGCACGTTGCAGTAATCCTTGAGCGCGGTCCGCTTCACCTTGCCCTGCGAAGTCGCGAAGAAAAGGTAATCCTCGCCCTTCTCGAAATCATGCACGGGCAAGAAAGTCCGCACCGTTTCGCCTTCGCGCAGATCGAGCAGGTTCTGAATCGCGCGACCGCGTGCCGTGCGCGCGCCTTCAGGAATCTGCCAGACTTGCTGACGGAAAACGCGACCAGTGTTTGTGAAGCAGAGGAGATCGTCGTGCGAATTGCAAACAATCGCTTTGGTGACGAAATCATCGTCGCCTTGCTCTTGACCTTTCACGCCGACACCGCCACGGGCCTGCGTGCGATAGGTCTCGAGCGGAAGCCGTTTGACGTAACCCTGTTGGCTAATCGTCACGACGACTTCATGCTCAGGGATGAGCTCCGCCATCTCGAAGTCTTCCACTTCGCCGATTTCAATCGTCGTTTTTCGCTTGTCACCAAACTCCTCGATCATCCCTTCGCAGTCGACGCGGACGATGTTGAGAATGCGTGCTTCGCTGGCGAGAATCGCTTCTAGCTCATCAATCGTCGCGAGCAGCGCGGAGAATTCCGAAGCGAGCTTCTCGATTTCGAGACCAACGAGTTGAATCAATCGCAACGCGCCGATCGCTTCGGCTTGCACTCGCGTGAGAGTCACGCCGCCTGCAGATTCACTGCGTGCGATGAATCGTTCCGGAACAAGCGTCGCGTGCTCGTGGCTGCGCGGAATGCGGAACGCGCGCTGTTGCAAGCGAGTGATCGCCTCTTCGCGCGTGCGCGAGGAACGAATGAGCGCGATGACTTCGTCGATATCGCAAACGGCGAAAATCAATCCTTCCAACTTGTGCGCAGCCTGCCGCGCATGACGGAGGAGATGCTCGGTGCGTCGTCGAATCACATCCTTGCGGTGGTCGATGTAGCACTGGAGCAGTTGCCGCAGCGACAGCGTGCGCGGCTGATGATTGACGAGGGTGATGTTTTGAATCGAATACGTCGTCTGCAGCGGCGTGAATTCGTAGAGTTGCTTCTCAACGACCGCGGGATCCGCGCCCTTCTTCAAGACGACTTGGATGCGCGTGCGCGCGTCGCGACCGGAATGGTTGCGGATATCTGCGATGTCCGGAATGCGATCGTTCTTCGAAACTTCAACGAGCTTTTCGATCAAGACGTTCTGCGCGACTTGAAAGGGGACCTCTTCAATGATGATCACGTCGCGCGTCGTCTCGGATCCCTTCGCGCTCTTGCCGCCGACCTTGTCGTGACGCACTTTGCCGCGCACGACGAGTTTGCCGCGGCCGGTCGCGTAAGCATCGATGATGCCGCGACGGCCCATGATTGAGCCGCCTGTTGGAAAATCAGGACCAGGCACGATTTCAATCAAACGATCGAGCGTGATGTGTGGATCATCAATGAGCGCAATCACCGCGCGGCAGATTTCGCCGACGTTATGCGGAGGCATGCAACTCGACATGCCGACTGCGATTCCGCTGCTTCCATTGACCAAGAGGTTCGGCAACTTCGCGGGAAGCACGACAGGCTCCATGAGCCGTTCGTCGTAATTCGCGCGGAAATCAACGGTGTCCTTGTCGAGATCTTCAAGCAGCGCCATCGCCGCGGCAGTCATGCGCGCTTCGGTGTAACGCATCGCAGCGGGAGGGTCGCCTTCGATCGAACCGAAATTGCCTTGCTTGTCGACGAGCATGTAGCGCGTCTTCCAGTCCTGCCCGAGATTCACGAGCGTCGGATAGATGACACTCTCGCCGTGCGGGTGATAGTTACCGCTGGTGTCGCCGCAGATTTTCGCGCACTTGATTTGCTTGCGGCCGGGCGACAACTTGAGGTCATGCATTGCGACGAGAATGCGTCGTTGCGAAGGCTTCAGCCCGTCGCGCACATCCGGCAGCGCGCGATCCATGATCGTGCTCATCGCATAGGTGAGATAGCTCTCATGCAACTCGCGGTCGATGTCGAGGTCGACAATGCGATCGATCGGCGGCGGGACGAGTGGTTCGGCGGGAGTCGCGGGAGTGGTGGGAGCACCGCTTGAACCCGCGCCCGAATTGCTCGGAGTGGGAGTCGCGGAACCATCATCAAGGGGGGCATTTTCACCGTCGGACATGAGTGCCGAATTCTAGCACAAACGGCCGCAATTTGAACGAGCGATCAGATCCCAATGATCGAAATGGAGAGCCGATCCGCGGCTGCGAGAACCGCTGGTTTGTCGAGCAAAATGACCTTGCCCGCGCCGATCGCGATTGCTCGACCGCCGGCCGCGTGGAGCTTCTCAATCGTGCTCACGCCGATCGTTGGAACATCCGCGCGACGGTCGTGATCATCACGCGCACTCTTGAGCAGCGTCCATCCCTTGGTTCGACAGAGTTCGCCGGTGCGCTCAATCATCCGATCCGTGCCTTCGAGTGCTTCAACAGCGATCGTGTCCTTCTCGCGAACGCTCAACGCCTGTCCGATGCCAAGCCGAAGGAGTTCGATCAGCAGCGGCATCGCAAACGCGATATCCGAAGTTTGCAGCGCGTCGGGTTTCGTTGTGGTCATCACGCCTGCGTGCGCGAGATGTTCTTGGATGTACTGCGTGGAATCGATGAGGATCACTCCATCTTGAGCAAGGTTTTCCGCGAGCGCTGTGAGGAGCGCGGGCGTTCGACGATCGTGTCGCAGTCGACGATACCAAAGGTTGAGTGCGCGCAGATCGGGAAGATTCCGAAGTAAGCGCAATGGGTCGTGCATCTTTGCTTTCGAAACCCTTCCCACCATCACCGCTTCATGCACGCCAAATCGACGCGCGAGTTTGACCCAACGACTCAGTCGAGCGAAGCCCGCGATCGCGAAGTCATCGCACAATGCGGGCAACGCGGGATCGAATTGATCGCGCAAACCGATGCACGCAACACGGCGTCCGCTCGCGCGAATGCCCTGCGCAACAAGGATCGGGAGGACGCCTTGCCCTGCGATGATTCCGACGACTTCGCCGCGCGGGTTCACTGCTCTCCTTTGCTTGAGCCCATCGGAAGAAAGCGTTTCGGATCGGCGACTTCGTGCGTGTCCGACGCGAGCCAGTCCAACAGATTCGGCAGCGAGGCGCCGAATTGCACGAGTTCCCGCACAGCGGGTCGCACGAATCGTTCGCGCACCGCGTGTTCGATCAATGCGCGCAACGGACCGAAGTAACAATGGTCATCGAGTACCGCAATCGGTTTGTGATGATCACCGAGTTGGCGCGCGACGAGCGTTTCGAAGAACTCTTCAAACGTGCCCAGTCCGCCGGGCAAGACAAGAAACGCATCGCCGCGCTCCATGAGAATGCGTTTACGTTCGCGCATCGTGTCGACGACGATCATTTCGTCGCAACCGTCCCACGCCTGTTCGAGGTCAACCAACTTCTGCGTGATGATGCCTTCGACGCGACCGCCCGCGGACTTCGCAGCGCGCGCGGCATCGCCCATCAACCCGATTCCACCGCCGCCGTACACGAGCGTGATGCCGCGCTCGGCGGTGAGTCGGCCCGCTTCACGCGCGGCGACGGCGAAGTGTGGATCGAGGCTCGTTGAACTTGAGCAATAGAGGGTGAGGGATCGGAGCGCAGCCATCGGATTGGAAAGGTACCCTACGCCAACGATGGTTCCGTTGGTCCTTGTACTTGTCGGTGTGGGCTTCTTGCTCTCGTTTCCATTCTCGTGGCTGCTTGTCCATGTGGGGAATCGCGTGGGCGCGCTCGATTCGCCTGGCGCGGAAGGACATTTCAAAGATCTGCGCAAGGTTCCCAACATCGGTGGAGTTGCGATTTTCTGGTCGGTGGTCGCGCCGCTCGCGATTGTGTTCGCGATTATTGAATTCGCGCCAGAACCATTGTTAGCGATTGTCCCGGCTATTGACGAGTTTCTGCCGCGTCTCGCGGAGACGCAGCACGTATGGGCGTGGATGCTCGGCGGCGCGTTGGCATTGCATCTCTTGGGACTCGTGGATGATCGACGGGCGCTGCGCGCCTGGCCGAAGTTAGGACTGCAGGTTGCGGTAGCCGCGGGTGTGGTGTGGTTTGGTGATGTGCGCCTCTTGAGTTTTCTCAGTGAGTATGGAGAGGTCGGGACGGCGCTCTCGCTCTTGGCGAGCGTGATGTGGATCATCGTCATTGTGAATGCGGTGAATTTTCTCGACAACATGGACGGTCTCGCGGGCGGCATCACCGCCATCGCGGCCGTCTGTTTTATGGTCGCGACGATGCTCAACGGGCAGTACTTCATCGCTGGCGCTCTCGCGCTGCTGGTCGGTGCGCTCGCGGGATTTCTTGCATTCAATGTTCCACCAGCGAAACTCTTCATGGGCGATGGAGGATCACTCTTCATCGGTTTCTGGCTGGCAGCACTCGCGGCACGCACGACCTTCGTTGCACCCGAACGCGCCGACTATGCGCTCGGCACTGCGTGGTACGGAGTGTTCATGCCGATCATCGTGCTCGCGATCCCGCTGTACGACGGCGTGTTCGTCACGCTCTATCGATTGAGTAAACGCAAGAGCCCCTTTGTAGGAGGTCCTGAACATATCTCCCATCGACTTGTGCAGTTAGGGCTTTCCAAACGCCGCGCGGTTGCGGTGTTGTGGCTTCTCACGGCAATTACAGGCATTTCGGGCATCGGGCTTGGACGCATGGAGCCATGGCAGGCGGTGTTGGTGGGAGTGCAACTGCTCGCGATTTTCCTGGCGATGGCGATTTTAGAAACGAGCGTCGCGCGCAGTGCAAATGGCGATGGAGCACCGTCGGCTGCGGAGCACAAGCCCTCGTGAGTTTCCACCCGAGCGTGCTGCGCTGGGGCGCGTTGGCGGTGATCTTGTTGATCGCCGTCTTGCGCACCGCGTTTGTCATTCTGCCGATTCCGATCTTTGATGTGGATCCTGCGCGCGATCCAACGCCGGGCATCGGCATCGGGCCAGCGGCGAGTTTGTTTCTCGACGCGTTGCTGCTCTTCGCGAGTGGACTCGCACTTGTGGCGGAAGCACGCGCGGGTCGGCGACTCTCGCAGTGGTGCGTGTTGCTCGCGGTCGTTCCTGCGGTGAGCGTGATCTATTGGGCAACGCAAGACGCGGCTGACGCATTTCGCGGATTCACCTGGCTTGCGGCGGCGTGCGCGTTTGTGGCTCTCGCGCATCTCGTGCGAGAGCGCGCGATGCGCATTGTCGCGATCAGCGTCTTGATCAGCGCGAGCGCGCCTCTCATCGTGCGCGGCATGGAACAGGCATTTGTCGAACACGCCGCGACCGTCTCGCAGTTTGAATCGACCAAATCGCAGGTGCTCGCCGAGCGCGGATGGGAACCTGATTCGAGCGCGGCTCGAACCTATACCCGCAGACTCATGCAGCGCGAAGCAACGGGTTGGTTTGGATTATCGAATCCCTACTCGAGCGTGATGGCGACTGCGTCGGTGGTGCTGTGCGCACTCGCCGTGAGTGCGTGGAGAAGCCGCCGAAGAGACAGCGACGCGAGTGAGTCCATCGCTTCCGGCATCGCGTTGACTGTTTCGCTCTGCGCGTTGCTCGCACTCCTGATGCTCGGATTGAATTTCGGCAAAGGTGCGATCGCCGCGTTGCTGCTCGGTTGCGCGGTTGTGCTGTGGAGTGGATGGAAGGCGCGCGCGCCGCAGCCGAAGTTTGTGGTCGTGCTGGCGTGCTTCGCGTTCTTGGCGATGCTTGCGCGCGCGACGCTTGGCGAAAACTTCGGTGAAACAAGCCTTTATCTGCGTTCGCTCTATCTCGATGGCGCGCTGCGTGCGTTTGCGCACATGCCGATGTTTGGCGTCGCGCCTGACGGCTTGCAGAGCGCGTTCATGCAACTGAAACCCTCCAATTGCCCGGAGGACATTCAGTCCGCGCACTCCGTCTTCGTGGATTGGATCGTCCTGCTCGGTCCGCTCGGCATGGCGTGGGCAGCGATGCTCGCGATCTCGATGCGGGGTGCGTTCACGGAAAGTGCGGGGGAAGCTCTTGACGCAGCAGAGATTTCAAGTCGCGCGGTTCGCGTTGCGTTTGGCATCGTCATCGTTGGACTCGTCGCGCAAGCTTTCATCGAAGCGCCGATTCTCGACACCTTCTCACTCAGCCTTCGCGCGGCCGGATGGATGCTGTTTGTCGGCCTCGCAGCGTGCTGCGCGTTTGTGCTCGCCGCGGCGCCTTCGCGTGTCCTTGGCATCGTTGCAGTAGCGGGCGCAGTCGTCGTCCTCGCACACGCGCAGATTGAAATGACATTCTTTCTACCGGGCAGCGTCGTGTGGATGACCGCGATGCTTGCCTGCGCAACGACACTTGCGTTGCCCGATGCAAAGAGCGCCGAGTGCGCGCATGAGTCATCGATTCGACAGCAACTGCTCGCAAGCGTTCCTGCCTTGCTTGCAGTCTGCGCGCTGTATTTTGCGTTGCAAGAGCGTCAGGTCGAACAACGCCTCGAACGCGCGGCCGAAGTCGTGCGTCCTCTTGCGGATGTGCGCGCTGCGTGGAGTGCACTGTCGAAATCACTCGCGCAAGGGAAGGCTACCGAAGCAGAGGTTGACCAACTCGTGCACGCCGTGCGAGCGGCCAGTATTGATGCAACACATCTGAGAGCAGTCGAATCGGCGCTCGCTTCGCGCAGCATGCAAGCAGTCGCTGCGACGATCGTGCAACTCGATATTGCGCTGCGAAAGCAGGCTGCGCAGGAACTTCTCAGCGACGCGGGAATCTTCGGTGATCGCGCGGAATGGAACCGACTGCCGCGAGAAGCAGCGGTGAAGCAACTCGCGGCATCGGGCCGTCGGGCGCTCGGAGTGAAGACAGCGGCGTACGACGCGGACTCGCTAGAAGGCGCGATTCAATTGACGCACTCGAAGCAATCTTCTCGCGCGAATCTCCGACTGCTTTTCATGCGCTGCGATCTCGAGTTAGAGCAATTGCAGTTCGCAAGGCAGCAGAGCGCGAGCGCTGAAGTCACTCAAGTGAAAGCGCAGTCAATGCTCGAAGATTTCACCCAAGCAGCACACGCCGCGCCGCATTCACCAATGCGCTGGATTCTCTTAGGCGACCTTCAAGAAATCGCTGGTTTCGACGAAGACGCCCGCGCGTCCTGGCGCCGCGCGTGCGAAGTGAACGCCGCGCTACACCTTGATCCACTCGCGCAACTGCCAATCGCAACGCTCACAATGATCCAAGCGAAGTGCGCGGCGAAAACTACTGCGCCCATGCCTTCCTGATCCATTCACGCATGAAACAACGCATCGCCTGTGCTGCGCGTCATGCGGACGCCGCAACTGGGCGGAAACTTCGCGAGACCTTCGGCGCGCAGCGTGACGGCGGGGCCTGCTTCGTAGGCTGCGAATGCTTCGCGGCTTGCGAATGCGTAGCGACTCTCGAGTGGACGGATTGCGCCTTGTTTTGCGTCTTTGGGAAGATCCAGTTCGATGAGTTCGGCGGTGAGCGCGCCTGCCGCGATCACTGCCGCGTAGTGGCCGTCGCGAAGCCACGCGACAAACTTGTCGCGTGATGCATGGCTGTCACATTCGATGCGCACGAAATAGTAGAAGGCGTTCAACGGTGCGATTCGTGTCAAGGATTTGCAGTTCCGCTTTGCGTGCGTGCCTTCGCTTGCGCGACCGCGTCGATCACTTGCGTTGTTGTGTACGCATCGCTCTTAAAGACTTCTGTTCCATCGGAGGCATACACAACCAGCAGCGGAATCGTCGTGCGTTTCGCGCGTTTGAGCGCGGCATTGCCTTGCTCATTGTTGCCTGTGATGTCGACCTTGATCGGCGTCACGCCGTCGCTGTTGAGAAGTTCCGCCACTGCCTTGCTGTGCAGCACAGTGCTCTCCAGCGCCTTGCAATTCAAGCACCATTCTGCGGTGAAATCCATCACCACAACGTCGCCCGCCTTGAGCGCATCCTCGAAGCGAGTTGGTGTATACGGGATCCAATCCACCGGACCTTTCGCTGTTTGCGATGCGCCGATGAGTAGGGAGACGCTCGCAATGAGTACACCGAGTCCGCCGAACACAACGCGTCGCATGGGCACGCGTGTGATTTGGAATGTGCGCATCACAATCCACACGCCCGCTGCAGCGGCAGGCGCTGCAACGCACCACCAGTACCACTTCGCTGGTGGATCGGGCGGTTCGACGAGCCAACTCGATACACCACTCCCGATGAAGAACACCGCCGCAGCAAGTAAGAGCAAACCCATCGATTGCTTGATGACTTCGCTCGCTTCACCGGCTCGCGGCATGCGCGAAACAAGTTTTGGAAACGCACTCAGCACGAGGTATGGGAAGGACATGCCGATACCGATGGCAGCGAACACGATGAGTACGGTGTTCGTCGGTTGTAACACCGCCCAGGCTGCGGCTGCGCCCATGAGTGGCGCGGTGCAGGGTGTCGAGAGAATCG
>SIAK01000059.1 GCA_009691805.1 Phycisphaerales bacterium | reverse complement strand
TTCTCGGGGAACTTGCAACGCGGGCGTATCTGCTGATGCGCGCACGAGTCGAAGGCGAAGATCCAACGACCGTGCATCAATCAGCCTGAACCAAGTGACTGCTTGAGATCTGCGACGACGCGTTCGAGCTCGCTCACGCGCGCTGTCAGCGCTGCGAGTTCTGAAGGATCCGCGGGCTGCAGAGGCGCGCTTGCAGGCGCGGGCGTCGTGCGCGATTCTGTGAGATGGAGCGGATGGAGCGTCGGTTGCAGGAGCTGCATCCATCGCCCTGCGCGTCCACCAGCAGCTGCGGGGATTTCGCGGACGAGCGCTTCGCGAGGCTTGCCGTCGGGAAGCGCAATCACTGCGCTCATCGCGTGTAGCGTGTTCTCGACGACCTCGATCGATTCGAAGTGATGCATGCGTGACGCGCGCGATCGAAGTTCGCCCGAAGTTTGCGGGCCACGCAAAAGCAATTCGCAAAGCAGTGAAAGTTCGGGCGCGCGCAAGCCAAACGTCTCATTCGCGATGTGACGAAATTTTTCCACGCGCGCGCCCGAGAGGCTGACCGCGCGCGCGAGGGATTTGGCGGCGAGTCCATCGGCTGCGCGCAGCACTCTCGTGTCATCAATCTCAATCACAGGTTCGCGATTGGACTTCTGATTGATGCCTAGAAGCAGTGCATTCAGCGTGAGTGGATACTGCGCGGGTGTGGTGATCGCCTTCTCAATGAGAGTTCCGAGTGCGCGACATTCGTCTGATGTGAGTGGCTGCATAAACAGTCGTAACTCTACTCGCGCGTTTGCGAAGTGGTTGTCCTACACTCGCGCCATGTTTGACGGAAGCGTTCCCCACCAGTCTTCGTCCGCCGATGAACTCGCCGCAGCCGCCGTGCGCCTATTCCGAAAGGGCGGCGCGCCCTCCGTCGATCAAGCGATTCGCATTGTCGCCTCGCGCATGGGCATGGAGAACTTTCCTCGGCCATCGCATTCTGATCTACGCAAGCACGCGCAAGCGCAGGAAGAAGAGGAGATCGGTGTCGAGGGTCGCGAGGCGCGCATTCAATCGCAACTCTTCGCTGCGCTCCATCTGCTCGAAGCACTCGCCGGGCGCTTTCCAGGGTCGAATCCACTCTTGCTCGGTCGCGCCGCACGTGGACAACTTGACCTTGACCCAGCGTTGCATCTTCGCATCGATACGGACTCGGATGCACCGCACGTGGCGCAAGCACTTGTCGATCTCGGATGCGGTGAAGCGAAGTGCACGTCGCAGCAAATCACGAAGGGGCGCGTCGATCGGTTCGATGCAGAGTGCGCGGGCGTTCCGCTCTCGCTCTTGCGCATTCCAAGCGCGATGCGAGTTTCCTTCGGCATTGATGCGGTGTCGGGTCGCCCGATTGCGTGCGTGGATGCCGCGGGTTTGCGCACGATGTTGGCGAAGTAATATCGCGGATCAATTCGCGGGAATTGCGAATTCGCTCTGAAGCATCGGGACTTCGCCCTGTTGTGGCGTGTGATGACACATCATCGTGAAGGGAATGGTGCTCACCGACGATGTCCGCGTTGCCCCTTGGTCGTTGCTGCGCGTTGCGGCGTTGATCTCGGAATCTTGGAGGTTCTCCTATGTTCTCGTGGCTCCGCAATATCTCCCTCAGTACCCGGATCATCTTGCTCGCGTCGCTGGTCACCCTTGCCGTCGCAGGCGTCAGTTACAGCGTCTTCGTCAAACGATTCCGCGAAAACGCCGAGACCGCGATGATGGAGAAAGCGGCTGCGTTCACCGCAGTTGCCGATGAGGCGAAGAATCACGCGAGTGAACTCTTTCTGAAGAAGTCCATCGCGATTGACGAGTTGCTGACGGAACTCAAAGCAGAGCAGGCCAAGGGCGGTGACTACACGAAGAGTCGCTTCTTCCAAACGATTCCTGTGGTGACCGGTTGGAGCACCGCGGAGAAGGCAGCGAAGAGTGAGAACATTGATTTCAAGGTCGTCGCGTTCGAAGCGCGCAACAAGAAGCACGAGCCAGATTCTGGCAGTTTCCGCGCGAACCTCCTGAAGGATCTCGAGACGCAACTTGCCGCAGGAAGCGGGGCGAGTATTGGTCGGATCGATCGCGCGACGAATACCCTGCACTACATGCGCGCCATCAAACTTGATGAGAGTTGCATGCTCTGCCACGGTGCGCCTGGTGGAAAGTATGACCCCGATGGCGATGGCAAGGATGCGCTTGGTTTTCCGATGGAAGATTGGAAGGTCGGCGGCACGCACGGCGCGTACGAAGTCGCGTGCCGTCACAATCTGCAATGAAGTCGATGGATCACTCCGCACAATTGTGTTGGGTACGAAGGAAGTCAACGGCCTTCTCACGCAGATTTCGGGGGCGAGTAAGGAACAGGCGCAGGGCATTTCGCAAGTCAACTCAGGCGTTTCGGAACTTGACAAGGTCACGCAGCAAAACGCTGGAAACAGCGAGGAATTGAGTGCTGCGAGCGAAGAAACAGCATCCCAAGTCACGCAACTCAAGGGATTGCTCGGTCAGTTCAAGACGGGCGGTTAACGCGCATCAGAACGAGGGTCCACGGAGGCGTGGGACTCTTCAGGGTTCAGGCTTGCAACGGCAGGACTCAGGCGACGGCGATGCACTCGCCGCGCCTGCATCGAAAGCGACTGCAACGATTTGACCGACGTGGTCAGAATCTTGCTTGAGCACTAAAACACGAACCGCGAGTCCAGACTCGCGGTTCGTGTGTTTTTGTAATTTGAATCGGCGTCGCGCGGACTTAGGAGAGTCCACCCTTGAGATCACCACCGCCGAAGCGCGCGCGCAACTTGCGCACTTCAGGATCTTCCACGCGCGCGACTTCAGGTGTCGAACTACGGCTATCGCGTCGCGCACCACCACCGCCGCCACCGCGCGGTCCACCACTTGATGCACCGCCAGCACTCTCGCGAGGCGCAGGCGCTGGACGCGCGGGAGCATCTGTGAGTGCCTTGATCGAAAGGCTGATGCGACGGCGTTCGTTGTCGATCGAGAGCACCTTGCACGTGATGATTTCATCGCGACGCAAGACTGCGTCAGGCGATGGAATCCGATCGTGGCTGATCTCGGAGATGTGCACGAGTCCTTCGATGCCAGGAGCGAGTTCAACAAACGCGCCGAACTCCATCAACTTCGTGACGCGACCTGTCACCGTGCCGCCGACTTCAATCGTCGCCATCGGATTGACGGGTTCTGCGGAAAGTTGCTTGAGACCGAGCGAAAGCTTCGGGCGATCTCCAGAGAGATCGATGCGAAGAATCTTCACGGTCACTTCCATGCCGACCTTCACAACGTCCATCGGGTTCTTGACGCGATCGTGCGAGAGGTCAGAAACGTGGATCAACCCATCGATGCCGCCAAGATCCGCGAACGCGCCGAATCCCTCGATTTTCACGATGGTCGCAGTGCGAGTCTGTCCAACTTCAAGCACGGCGAGCAACTGTTCACGCTGCTCGGCGCGCTCGGAAGCGAGGACCGCTTTGCGGCTCACGACAAGTCGATCCTTGTCCTTGTTCAACTCGACGACCTTCACGGCGAATTTTTCGCCGATGAAAATCGAGATGTCAGGAATGTGACGCACATCCACTTGGCCTGCGGGCATGAAGCCCTTGTGGTGCGCGATCTCCATTTCGAGACCGCCGCGATTCATGCCAGTGCAGCGAGCATCGACGATCTGTCCAACTTCAAGCGTGCCCCAATCTGCCTTGAGCACCGCGCCGTCGATGGACAGCACATGCATGCCCTCAAACGGATCGAAACGCTCGACGATGAATTCGAATTCGCTGCCGATTGCAGGGACTTCACGTGCTTGCGAAGTGAACTGCGTCTCAGGGCAAACACCTTGTGACTTCGGTCCGAACTCCACGAACACTTCGCCGCTGCGGACTTGGATGATGCGTCCCATCTTGCGCTGGCGGCCACCCGACTGCGTTGCGCGCTGCGGAGCGCGGCTCGAATGCGATGCTTCAATGTCCTTGACAGACAGTCCGCCGAGTGCGGCTTGGATCTCCGCCTCCAGTTCAGCGTCGTAGGTCGAGGGGCGCGAAGCGTCCGCAGAGGGTGCGAGAGGAGAGATCGGGGCTTGTTCTTCTGGGAGCGACATGATGAGAATTGACCTGGGTTCGGCAGCGTACACGGTTCTCGCGTTTGTTCGCATGCATTCAAGAACTCTGTGAGACGGAATCCTGCGATCAGCATGTTTCGGAGCAACTTCAGTCTCTCGCATGCGAACGTATGCGCGGTTCATCTCGAAGTTCCGTCTGCTTCAACCGACATGCAAATCACGTAAAGACACACTCGCGTGCACACTCGAATCCAGGCGGGATGTTTCCAACCTGTGTGATCGATTGAGCGCGCGATACCCTTGAGGAGTTTTGCGACCGCGCGAGGTTTTGCGGCTGTCAAGTCCGAATAACCATGTTCCATCGAACGCTCGATCTCACTCCCTTGTCCGATCATCAGATCGTCGTTCCAAGCGTTTGCCGTTCGTCCGTTATCATTCGCCACCCGTCGGACCCCCCGACGGACTTTGTTCTAGGAGGTTGTCATGGCGTCAGCACGTTCCGCATGGGGCATTGAGATTGGCTCGTTCGCACTGAAGGCTATTCGTCTTGAGCGCACGGGCGACGAAGCTCGCATTGCAGATTTCGCAGTCATCCCGCATCGCAAGGTGCTCACGACACCCGACCTCGACGTCGACGAGATGATTCGTTTGAGTCTCGGTCAGTTCATGAGTGAGCGCGTGCTTGAGAAGCAGATGGTTGTGCTCTCAATCCCTGGAAATCAGGCGTTTGCGCGCTTTACCAAACTTCCACCTGTGGAACCAAAGCAAGTCGCGAACATCGTTCGCTTCGAAGCGCAGCAACAGATTCCGTTCCAGATGGAAGATGTTGAATGGGATTACCAAACGTTTGAATCTGCGGATTCGCCTGAGATTGAAGTGGGCATCTTCGCGATTCAGAAGGATCGACTCGATCAACGTCTCTCGCTCTACGCGGATGTTGGCATCGGCGCACAGAAGGTCACACTTGGTCCGGTCGGCGCGTACAACGGGCTCGCGTATGACCTCGGCCTCACGGATGCGAGTGAGCCTGTCGTCATTCTCGACATCGGCACGCTCGCGACCGATCTCATCGTTGCACACGGAAATCGCTGCTGGATTCGCACATTCCCGCTCGGTGGAACGCACTTCACCGAAGCGATTGCGGAGGCGTTCCAAGTTTCCTATTCGAAAGCCGAAGAACTCAAGCGTGATGGCGCGACCAGCAAGTACGCGAAGCAGATGATGCAATCGATGCGCACCGTATTCGGTGACCTGCTTGGCGACGTGCAGAAGTCGCTCGTCTATTACCAACAGCTCAATCGCGGCGTGCAATTGAAGACCGTGCTTGGGCTCGGTTCGACATTCAAGATTCCAGGCTTGCGCAAGTTCCTCGGTCAGCAGCTGAATCTCGAAGTGCTTCGCTACGACGAGTTCCGACGTATTCGCATCGAAGGCGAGCGCGGCGCGGATCTCTCGGCGGCAACCATCAATCTCGCGACGGCCTACGGACTTGCGTTGCAAGGGATTGGCCTCGCACCAATTGATGTCAACCTCGCACCGACAGCGGTGCTCCGTCGACAACTCTGGCAGGCAAAAAACCGCTGGTTTGCAGCCGCTGCGGCGCTTGGCGTGGGTGCTGGCGCGCTCATGTTTGCGCGCGGACTTTCCGATCAAGCAGCCGTCGCCGCGAATCAAGATGCAGTGAACGCGGCAGACACTGTCATTCGCGCAGGGAAGAATCAGCAGGACGCGTTGAAGTCGAAAGAAAGCGATTCCAACGTCGGCTTCCGCGCAACCAACGCGCAACGGTTGCTCGACGATCGTGAGATCTGGCCGTGCATTCTCAACGACGTTGCAGGCGCGATCGACAACGCCACCGACGATGCGTATCAAGGCGCCACGTGGACCAAGGAACTTGGCGACACGCCTGCATCGCAGCGCCAACAGGTGGAATTGCTCGGACTCAGCGGTCGTTACGGGGTGACGAATTCCAAACGCACTGTTGAAGTGACGATGTCGCTTGAATTCGCCTCGTCGGATCCACAATCGTTCATCGACAACAAGATTGTGAACTTCCTCAAGGACGCAGAACGCGCACAAAATCCGAACTCTCCGTACAAGATCGTCGCCGTGAAGTACGACAGCGGTAAGGATGAAAAAATCATCGTCGGTGCTGTGTCGAAGCCTGAAGATGGAGACGGCACCTCCGCAGGAAGCTCTTCCGCGTCAACCGGCCCGCGCTTTGAAAGCGCGAACATGAAGGATGCGGAAGGCAACGACATCAACTCAGGTGGCAGCGGTTCTGGAAGTAGTTTCGGCGGCGTTAAGGGAAAGCGAAGCCCCGCTGGAAATAAGGTCGCTGCACCGAAAGGACGCTTGAGCGGAACCCACGATGGTGGAGGAACGACTCCCGAAACTGAACAGCCGGACTACGGACCGCGCGGCGAAGACGGCGACGCGAGCGGTGGTAACAAGATCGATCGCGGGGCAGGCGCAACAGCCGAAGGCGCCGCATCGCTCGACGCGCTCGCACCACTTCCCACGCGTCCGATGATGTTCCCAGCAGGGTCTGAGATTTATCTCGCGCGCGTTGTGTTCGTCGTCGAGATCAATGGTGATGTGCAAGTGTCGGGAGCGGAATCCGCGCCCGTGGAGGGTGGGCAATGAAGCAAGTGATGACGTGGGTCAAGGAGCATGTGCTCGTCGTAGTGTTCTGCGGAGTTGTGATCGCAGCGCTCGTTGGAGGCTTCTTCGGAAGCGCAAGCTTCAACGAAACCGTTCGTCTGAAAGCGGAAGAACAAGCGCTCCGCTATGGCGAACTTGCGCGCGTCGAGAACGGCAGCATCACAATTTCTTTGCCTGGCTTGACCGAACCGTTCACAGGAAAGGGCGTCATCAACGATGCCGTCGTCCAACAGTACAGCCGCGCAATCGTCGTGATTTCTGAGGATGCGACGAAGATTCAGCGCGCGGCATTGCAACGCAACCTAAATCGTCGCGAAGGGTTCGACCCGAAGTCTCCCGTTGCGCAGTTCCTTCCTCAAGTGAATGCGGAGAAGGCGTCGCTGCTCCGATATAGCGCGCAGAAATTTTTCGCCGCGGAATACGCACGGTTGCTCGAGGAAGTGCATGCGGGTGCCGCGCCTTCGAATACTGAGGTCATGAAGCTGCTCGAGGCGTCACGCCTCAACTTCATTAATCAAGATTTGCGAAAGTCGGATGCCGCAAGCCTCACACCTGAAGAGCAGAGCAAGCTCGATCAGCGCCTCGCCACCAATCGCATTGGTTTGATTGAAACTGCCGCGCTCGCGCTGTCGTTTTACTGCGACCCCCGAGAGCTCGGAATCCCATCGGAAGCAGCTGCGAAAGCTCTGAGTCTTGACTCGAAAGATCTTGGGACGTACGAGCAAACGCTCTTCGATTGGCAGTGGCGATTCTGGATCATGGAAGACTTGCTGCACGGGTTTTATGCTGCGAACCAAGCAGGCGCGAAGGAGCTCGTCCCTGAGATTCGCGCTCCTGTGAAGCGAATTCTCTCGATTGACATCGCGCCATTCGCAAAGGGCGGATCCGCAAATGCAGAGGGCGGTTCGTCAGAGAATGCTAGTTCGGGATCTGCCGCGTCCTTCGGTGCATCCGAACCGCCAGCGGAGGGTGCTCCTACAGAAGGCGCGCCTGCGACTGTCGTCGCGCGCGCCGCACTGGGCTCGCCCAACATTGACGCGACCGCTGAGGCGCCTCGTGATTATTCGAAGTCTTTCACAGGTCGCACGTCAAACAGCGTGTACGACGTTCGCCGAGTCACGGTGGTATTCGTTGCGGAAACCGCAGCCATTCCGACCGTGCTTGATGCGCTTTCGAAAGAGAACTTCATGACTGTCCTCGATATGTCTGTCGCGCGAGCGGACCCGTTCGCCGCCGCGGTGCAAGGGTTTGCGTATGGCGTCGAGCCTGTATCGCTCGTGACCATTGAACTTGAGACGGTTTGGTTCCGCGAATGGACAGCCCACTTCATGCCAGAGTCTGTGCGGGGAGTTCTCGGTATCACCTCGATCGCGGCGACAGCGCCGGAGGCGAGCGAAGCAGCCGCTGGAAGTTAACTGGAGAGCGCGCCGCGCGCATTCGTCAAAGTCAGATCACGATTGGAGCACGCTATGAAGACCAAAGGCATGAAGCCCATTGAGCAGCACGTAGAGAAGATCGTTCTCGGAGTCAGCCTCCTTGCGCTCGTCGGCGTTGCGGGTTGGCAGTTTGTCGTCTCGCCCAACGATGTGCAATTGGGCAGCGAGACGTTGAATCCAAGTGCGATCGACGCGCAACTGCGGAGCAAGATCGACTCTGTGAACGCGCAACTGCAGCTCACCAAGCCCTCCATTTCACTTCCGCTAGACAACCTCACTCCAGCCGCAGATACCTTCATTGCGCGGCTCGATCGAAGTGTTTCCCCATCGCCCCGCTTGGCTCGACTTGAACCAGCCATGGGTTCATTGCTCAGTTCTGGTGGTGGATCGACAGAGTCTTGGTATCACGAGCCTGAACTCGCTGCAGTCGCGCTGCAGCCGACGATGCAACTCGCAGACACTCTGGACGAAACGGTGGTGGTTGCGCATCCTGAATTGAAGTCATTGCTCGCAAGCCCGAGCGCACCGTACGACGTGCTTTGGACCGTTCCCTCTGCTGTGCTCGATCTCGCAGCAGTGCGCAAGGAAATGTCGGCGGATGACCTCGGCCTCTCGCCCGCGCGCAAGCAGATTCCAACCATTTGGTACAACAGCGCCTTCTACATCGTGGATGTGCAATTCCGTCGGCAGACCGAGCGCGCCGATGGGACGTGGGGCGATGAAGTCCTCGTCGAGCATCTCCCAACCGTCGCGTTCAATTATCGCGCGGAGATCGCGAAAGGGGCCGATGCAGGCTTGCGGCAGTCTGTGTTCACGCAGCTCTCCGATCCTGCAAATCAGCGCGATGTCATCCAACCTGCGTTTCTTCCGACGAAGACGAGCGCGTTCTCGAACGGTCTGATGCTCGCCGATAGTGGTGTCGCGACTGATACCGACAAGCCGGAAGTTCGCGCGGCGAAGAAGAAGCTCGCCGCTGCACAAGAGAATCTCGCGCAGACCACGCAGCAGCTCACCGAAGCTGGCGGACCACTCGAAGAAGCACCGAAAAAGCCTGGCAATGACGGTACTGGAGGTCGGCCTGGCGGAGGTCTTGGCGGTGGTGGAGGCGGTGCCGGCGGTGGAGGAGGGATGGGCGGCGGCGGTCTCAGTGGTGGTATGGGCGGCGGCAAACGTGGTGGTGCAGACGGAAAGGATCCGAGGGACGAGGCGACCAAGGCCAAACGCATCGCGCTGACGAGACGGATGAAGAAGGAGCAGCAGCAAGTCGAAACGTACGACGCGTCACTGAAAGCACTTGATGCACAGGCGACGCTTGTTGCGCCGAAGTCGAAGTTCCCTGACCTTGCGGCGGATCCATCTGTGCTCGTGTGGACGCACGACATCTCCGTAGTGCCAGGAAAGACCTACCGATACGCATGCTCAGCGAATTTCTATAACCCATTCTTTGCGCGCGGAGCGCAGTTGGTCGCGGATCAAAAGGCGAAGGCGGACCCATTCACGATGGCAAGCATCGATAGTGGATGGGGCGCGCCCATTCGCGTGATTCCACCTGTCGCGTTCTTCTTCGTAGACGCAGCGCCTGCGGAAGGTCGACTCGGCGTTGGACAAGCGTCCGCAGAGATCTATCGCTACCGAGATGGCGCACGTCGGCGGGAACGCGTGACCTTACAACCTGGCGATATTATTAGTTCGAGCGGCGATCCTATGGATTTCCGCACTGGATATTACATTGTGGACATTGTCGCGGATCCGACTGTGGATCGCGGGACAAGCGATCGTCGCGGTGCTGCAGTGGTGCTTGTGAAAGAACTCTCGCGCCCAGAAGATCCTTATGAGGTGCGTGTACCTTCCGACGATGCTCGCGATGCGCGTCGCAACGAGTACTTTGACGATGCGGAGCTTGCAGAATTGACAGCGCGCAAGAAATCCGACCCGAAGGCGAACCCTGCCGATGCAGCGACCCCTGGTGATCCGCCCGCTGGCGGAACTGGTGGCGGCGCCGGCGCGGGAGCGGGTGGAGATGCGCCGAAGTACGGCCCACGCGGCGGCGATTGATCGAGAAAACACGGATGAGGATTGAAAACAAGAAGCCGAGGTCGTCAGGCCTCGGCTTCTTTGTGGACAACTGTCGTTGAAGTGCCAAAAAACAGTCTTTACGAGTGGTTATCAGTCACATTCGAGAGTTCCTGAACAGGACACAAAAAAATCATGCGGAGAGCGCTCAAAGGGGTTGACAGCAGCGGTTGACTCGCTAAACTCTCCATCCCGCGTAAGCCCCTGAACTTCAGGAGCGAAGCGGGAAAATGCCTTCTTTGAAGGTGTTTCTTTGACAAGTCAGTGCAATGATGTCGTGATAATTGCGACACCAGGAAGCGCATCAAACCGCCGAGGCGAAAGCCAAAGCCGGGGAGTTGTGCTCGAGTGGTGTCGTGTGAAGAGAAACGAGCAGCTAGAAGGCGAAGCGCGCTAACAAATATACGAAACATAAGAACCGTATGGCGCGTTAGAGATCCGTACACGTAGACGCAGTGTGGGTAACCACCACTAAGCAAAACGTGTGCAGGTCTCGTTGATCATTTACTGAGCCCTCCGGGGTTCGGTAGACGCGATCAAGTCATTAAGGGCACATGATGGATGCCTTGGCGTCGAGAGGCGATGAAGGACGTAGGAACCTGCGATAAGCTTAGGGGAGCTGGTAACCAAGCCTTGATCCTAAGATTTCCGAATGGGGCAACCCAACCCGAAAGGGTTATCTGCGGCTGAATGTATAGGCCGTATGAAGCGAACCTTGCGAACTGAAACATCTTAGTAGCAAGAGGAAAGGAAAGCAAAAGCGACTCCGTTAGTAGCGCCGAGCGAAAGCGGATAAACCAGTAGTTGAACGAATGACCTGGAAAGGTCAACCAAAGAAGGTGACGGTCCTGTAGTTCAAATCTGGGTATGCCTATCAAGTAGAGTCAGACTCGTGGAATCTGGCTTGAAGACGGGGGGACCACCCTCCAAGGCTGAGTACTACTCGACGACCGATAGTGAACCAGTAAGGCGACTGAACGGTGAAAAGCACCCCGATAAGGGGGGTGAAAAGTACCTGAAATCATGTGCTTACACAGCGGTTGCGGCCCTACGGGGTTGCAGCGTGCCTTTTGCATAATGAGCTGGCGAGTTACTCTTTGCGGCAAGGCTAAGCCAAAACCTGGCGCAGCCGAAGGGAAACCGAGTCTTAAAAGGGCGTGTAGTCGCAGGGGGTAGGCGCGAAACTGATTGATCTACCCATGGGCAGGTTGAAGGGAGGGTAAAACCTCCTGGAGGACCGAAGTCGTGAACGTTGAAAAGTTCTGGCATGACCTGTGGGGAGGAGTTAAAGTCTAATCATAATCAGAGATATCTCGTTCTCCCCGAAATAGTTTATGGACTAGCCTCGCAAATCAACACTTGGGGGTAGAGCTACTGAATGGGTTTGGAGGGCTACCCGCCTATCCGGCCTAATCAAACTCCGAATACCAAGTGCCTAGTTGCGGGAGTAAGACTACGAGGGATAATCTTCGTGGTCAAAAGGGAAACAACCCGGACCACCGGCTAAGGCCCCAAAACGGATCTAAGTTCGAAAGGTAGTCAGATTGCTATGACAGCCAGGATGTTGGCTTAGAAGCAGCCACCATTTAAAAAGTGCGTAACAGCTTACTGGTCGAGGAATCTGGCGCCGATAATTAACGGGAATAAGATCCGTGCCGAAGCCGTGGACTAACTATGTTAGTGGTAGGGGAGCGTCGCTGTCAGCGTTGAAGCTTATCCGTTAGGGTAGGTGGAGCGACAGCAAGTGAATATGCCAGCTTGAGTAACGATAAATGGAGTGAGAATCTCCATCGCCGTAAGCCCAAGGTTTCCTGGGGAAGGTAATTCCGCCCAGGGTTAGGCGGTGCCTAAGGCGAGGCCGAAAGGCGTAGTCGATGGACAGCCGGTCAACATTCCGGCCCTTTTGTGCAAGGTTCGAAGATGGCGCGACGGATTCTGAAACTCTGCGGGACAGTGAAGCGTCCAGGCCCTTGAGGCCGATGCAGGGCGTAAGAGTCTCAAGAAAAACCGTTCATCTACAAACACAAAAACCGTACCAAAACTGACACAGGTGGGCGAGGCGAATAGCCTCAGGCGCTCGAGAAAACGGACGTGAAGGAACTAGGCAATTTTACCCCGTACGTTCGCAATAAGGGGGCCCTCCTCGAAAGAGAGGGCGCAGAGAAAAGGCTCTGGGAACTGTTTATCAAAAACACAGCACTGTGCTAACTCGCAAGAGGACGTATACAGTGTGACGCTTGCCCGGTGCCGGAACGTCAAGGGAGCCGGTTAGCCGAAAGGCGAAGCTGGCAACCGAAGCGCCGGTAAACGGCGGCCGTAACTATGACGGTCCTAAGGTAGCGAAGTTCCTTGTCGGGTAAGTTCCGACGCGCATGAATAGCGTAATCACTGGAGCACTGTCTCCACGTCCGACTCGGTGAAATAGTAGTGGCGGTGAAGATGCCGCCTACCCGCGGCAAGACGGAAAGACCCCGTGGACCTTTACTGTACGCTTGCAGTGATCATGGATTCAAACTGCGTAGGATAGGTGGGAGGCTTTGAAGTTTAGCTCTCGGGCTAGATGGAGCCATTGGTGAAATACCACCCTGAGTGAATTCGTGGTCTAACGTTGATTCCCTTGAAGCAGGGCAGCGGACACTGCATGCCGGGCAGTTTGACTGGGGCGGTCTCCTCCAAAAAAGTAACGGAGGAGCGCAAAGGTTGGCTCAGTGCGGTTGGCAACCGCATGTCGAGTGTAAGAGCATAAGCCAGCTTTACTGCAAGTCATGCAAGACAAGCAGTTACGAAAGTAGGCTCTAGTGATCCGGCGATTCTGTGTGGAAGGGTCGTCGCTCAACGGATAAAAGGTACCCCGGGGATAACAGGCTGATCGCTCCCGAGCGTCCATAGCGGCGGAGCGGTTTGGCACCTCGATGTCGGCTCATCACATCCTGGGGCTGA
>SIAK01000058.1 GCA_009691805.1 Phycisphaerales bacterium | reverse complement strand
ACACCCGCGCATCGGGCGCGCGCATGTTCCATTATGGATGGCTGCGTCCCACCGAGGCGCATCTCGCGAAGGCGATCGATGTGTCGCCGATGTGGGGCGGCAAGGTTGTTCCCGCGAAGCCTTATGCGCAAGTGGATCACAAGGCGCTGTGCGCATTAGCTCTCTGGCACGCACCCTGCTCTTGCGCGAGAGTGGCTTGCGAAGATGGCGAATCAAGAGTTCGCGCCCGATCGCAGTTACAAACTTACATCGCGAGACCGGCGCCTACGCATCAAAGACTTCTTCGAACGTGTGTTGCACGCCGACTTCTCGATCAAACACTTCCACGCACTCGCAGAAACCCGATGAGACACCGATGAAACTTCGTGAACTCCTCTATTTCATTCGCAAGCCCGCGCCAAGGATCTTCGCTGGGGCGCAGCAATCGCGCGAGCTCGGGAAGTATGGCAACGCAACCATCGCGCAATGGATGCATCCGCGCGCGCAGTCGTTGCAATTGACTGAGCGCATGATTGATGAGATGCGCCAGTTTGTGCGTGAGGGTGATTTCGCGATTGACGTGGGCGCGCATTGCGGTGATTCGACGCTGCCGATTGCGTTCGCTGCGGGCGCGAGCGGTGAGGTTGCCGCGTTTGAACCGAATCAGTTCATCTTCCCCGTGCTCGCGCAGGACGCTGCGCTGAATCGAGATCGCACCAACATCGTCCCGTACGCGCTGGCCGGGCTCGATGCGACTCGCGAAGTAGAGTTTGAGTATGGCGACCCAGATTTCATGAATGGCGGAGAGAGCGTTGCTGCTTCACGCTTTCGACCGAAGTTTCGCCAGAAAGTGCAGGGCGCGAATCTTGGTGTGCTTCTTACGCAGAAGCACAGCGCGCGCATCGCACGGCTCGCGTTCGTGAAGACGGATGTCGAAGGACATGATCTCGAAGTTCTCAAGACGCTTCGCCCGCTGTTCGAGATTCATCGACCTGTGGTGAAGAGCGAGGTTTTCTCGCATCTCTCCGCAGAAGCGCGCCGCGCACTCTTTGGATTCTTTGTCGATCTCGGCTACCGCGTGCATCGATACGGCGGTGATGAGTCGATGCTTGGCGCAGTGCTTGATGTTTCAGGCATGGCGCACGCGCGTGGCTTTGATGTGCTGTGTCTTCCGAGATAACGCGTCTTGGGATATCGTCGCGTGAAGGAACGCTTGCTTGGAATACCGCATGGATGCAGTCACACTCATTCTCGACTTTGATTCGACCATCGTTGCCGCGGAGGGTCTCGATGAAATCGCGAAGCTCGCGCTCGCGAAGGATCCCGACGCGCTCGCGAAGGTGCTCGCGATCGAAGGCATCACGCGCGATGGGATGGAAGGTCGCATCGGCATTGATGAGTCGCTTGCCAAGCGTCTCGCGATGCTGACCATTACGAGGGCGCACATTGCCGAGGCGACGAAAGAACTCAAGCGCCGTATCGCGCCGAGTTTTCGCCGACACAAGGCGCTTGTGAAGAGGAACGCCGGGCGAATCTATGTCGTGAGTTCTGGTTTCCGCGAGTACGTTGTGCCTGTCTGTGCGGAACTCGGCATTCCTGCCGAGCAGGTGATTGCGAACTCGTTTACTTGGACGAAAGATGGCGTGGTGAGTGGCTTCGATCGAACTTCGCCGCTTGCGCGCGTGGGTGGAAAATCTGAAGCGGTGCGTCGATTGAAACTCAAGGGTCGCGTGGTTGCCGTGGGTGACGGTGCGACGGATTGTGAGATTCGCGATGCTGGCGCGGCGTGTGAATTCGTCGCGTACTGCGAAAATGTCGAGCGCGAAGGCGTCGTCGCGCGTGCGGATCGCGTCGTGCGCGGCGTCGATGAATTGCTCTGGATTTACAGCCTTCCTGGCGCACCGAGTTATCCCAAATCACGGATGGTCGCGCTCCTCCTCGAGAACATTCATCAGGATGCAGCCAAGCGTCTCGAAGAAGAGGGCTATCGCGTGGAGGCGATTTCAGATGCGTTGCCGGAGGCGGAGCTTTGTCGCGCACTCAAAGGCGTTTCGATTCTCGGCATGCGATCGAAGACTCGATTGACGAGTTCCGCGCTTGCTTGTGCGGATCGATTGCTCGCCGTCGGATGTTTCTGCATTGGCACCGAGCAGGTTGATCTTCACGCAGCGCAATCGCGCGGTGTTGCAGTCTTCAACGCGCCGTATTCCAACACGCGCAGCGTCGTGGAACTTGCGATTGGCGAAATCGTCATGCTGCTGCGTCGCGCGATTGAGAGTGATCGCGTGCTGCATAGTGGTGGTTGGCGCAAGAGCGCGCAGGGCTGCACGGAAGTGCGAGGCAAGACGCTCGGCATCATTGGCTACGGGCACATCGGTTCACAGCTCAGCGTGCTTGCGGAGTCGATGGGCATGCAGGTGATCTATCACGATCTCGCGGAAGTCATGCCGCTCGGTAATGCTCGCAAGGCGAAGTCGCTGGCGGATTTACTTTCGCGCAGCGACATCGTGAGCGTGCACGTGGATGGTCGCAAAGAAAACACGCATCTCATCGGCGAGCGCGAATTGCGCCGCATGAAGTCTGGTGCGGTGCTCTTGAATCTTGCCCGCGGACACATTGTCGACCTTGAAGCACTCGCGCGCAGCCTTCGGAGTGGGCATTTAGGTGGCGCTGGCGTGGACGTGTTCCCGCACGAGCCAAACTCGAACAAGGAACCGTTTGATTGCCCATTGCGCGGCATTCCGAACACTATTCTGACGGCGCACATTGGTGGGTCGACCGCTGAGGCACAGCAGGGGATTGGCACCTTCGTTGCCGCGCGACTTGTGGAGTACGTCAATGCTGGAGCGACAGCGGGGGCGGTGAATCTCCCCGAACTCGCGCTGGCATCGACCCCACGCGCGCATCGTTTCCTTCACCTTCATCGCAATCAGCCAGGCGTGCTTGCGCAGATCAACGGTATTCTTGCCGCGCGCAAGATCAACATCATCGGACAATCCCTCCGCACAGATGAAACAAGTGGATATGTGGTGACGGATGTGAATCGCACGTACGACGAAGCGGTAATCGATGAACTTCGCGCGGTCTCTGGCACGATTCGTTTTCGTGTGCTGTATTGATGGATGCACACGGAGCGACTGCGTTTTTTTATGCTGCAATGGTTGAGGACTCTTTATGAAACCGATGAAAATGATCTTGCCTCTCGTCGCGTTCGTCGCACTTTCGCAATCCGTTCTTGGACAGGATGCGAAGGCGCCAGTCGCGACGCCTCCAACGGCAGTTCCAACTGCCGCGCCGGCGCTTGCTCCCGCAGCAGATGCGGAGAGTGCGAAAGTGAAAGCGATCTATGACCGTGCCGTGCAGGTCGTGAAGTCAGTGAAGGCGATCGATCTGGTTTCGCAGTTGGACATCAAGGGAGGTTCGATGGGAATGCCTCCGGAGTTCCTCAGACCTGCGCGGCTTCGCATGGTGTTTGCTGAGGGAAGCATGATGCCATTCTCGATGTTGCGTATCGACAGCGCTGAGAGTATTGAGGCGATCGCGACAGCCGCGTCGATTGGCGCAGTGAATGCGGACGGTGCGATTTATCTCGATGCGACGGCGAAGACTTTTCAGAAGGCGCCGATAGACCGTTTCTTCGAAGCGCTTGGTCCATGCCTGATGTCGCTTCCGCAGTGGTTCTTCGGCGTGCGTACGGGTGTGATGGGCGGCGAAGTTGTGAAGTATGCGTATCGAGGTGAAGCAGAAATCGATGGACAGAAATGCGATGTCATCGCTATCGAGCGCGTCGTAGACATGGGCGAGTTTGCAGCAGAGGTCGAAGAGGGCGGTGATGCGATGGACGAGGGCGAAGTTGCAGCGCCGAGCGGTGAGCCACAGATGCGCATGCGCGAAGTGTTGACGATCGCGCGAAGCGACGGATTTCCGCGTCGCGCGGAGATCTCACCAGTCCTTCCTGAAGGCAGTGAAGATGGCGGTTTCGGCGCGATGCCAGCGGCATTGATGAGCGCGATCACGGTGGATCCGACATTTGACGCTGCGATTTTCGCGCCAGTTATTCCAGAAGGATGGACGGAAGCCGTCGTTGAAAAGGGCGCAGACATGGGATCTCCCGAATTGAAGGTGAAGGTGGGTGATGTCGCGCCAGCGTTCACGCTGAAGAACGCGGAAGGCGTTGAGGTCACACAAGCGTCGCTCTTGGGCAAAGTTGTTGTGCTTGATTTCTGGGCGACATGGTGTGGCCCCTGCAAGGCGGCGATGCCTGAACTGCAGAAGATCAGCGATGACTACAAGGACAAGGGAGTCATCGTGTACGGCGTGAACATGAGTGAACGCACGCCGGATGCTGGCACGAAGTACATGACGAAGAAGGGCTTCACCTACGGGTGCTTATTGGAAGGCGAGAAACTTGCGGACATCTACGGCGTGACGGGCATTCCAACGTTGGTCGTCATCGATGCCAAGGGCAAGGCTGCGTTCCTCGAAGTTGGTTTCCAAGGACCAGAGGCGCTGCGCAAGGCGATTGATGCTGCGTTGACAACGAAGTAATCGACGCGCCGACATTCCATCAAATGACGCGCCGCCCTCGACGATTCGAGGGCGGCGCTTTTCTTTGCGTGCAAGCGCAATCAGACGAGAAACTTCGCGTCAAGCAGCGTGTTGGAAGTGTCATTGCCGGACACGCGACCGATTGCGTAGTTGAAACCAGTTTGCACTGCAGCCGCGCCGATGTTTCCGTCGAAGTCGAGCGCGAGCATGCCGACTTGATACGTCTTTGGATCGGCTGTGTTTTTCTTCATCACGATGCGGAGCGCTTCTTCGCACGCTTCTTGCGGCTTCGCGCCGCGACGCATGCAATCGGTGGCGACGAACGCGCCGAGTGTGCGCAGAACCATTTCGCCAAGGCCTGTGCAGACTGCGCCGCCGACTCTCGGTTCGACATAGATGCCCGCGCCCGCGATAGGTGAATCGCCGACGCGACCATGCATCTTGAAGCTGAGCCCGCTTGTCGTCGAAGCCGCCGCGAGATGGCCGTTGGAGTCGAGTGCGAGGAGTGAGATTGTGTCGTGATTCTCGATGTTCACAATCGGCGCGTACTGCTTCTCGACAAGCCACGCGCGCCACGCCTTCTCGTTTTCAGCGGTGAGTTTGTTCTCGCGCACTTCAAGTTTGCACGCACGCGCGAATTGCCGCGCGCCGTCGCCGACGAGCAAGCAGTGCGGTGTGTCTTCCATGACGCGCCGCGCGAGTGAAATCGGATGCACAACGCCTTCCACTGCAGCCACGCCGCCGCAACGACCGTCGTCCGACATGATTGACGCATCGAGGGTGACGATTCCATCACGGTCGGGCATGCCGCCAAGGCCGACTGATTTGTCGGGGCAATCAAGTTCCACCACGCGCGCGCCCGCCTCGACCGCATCGAGCGCACTCCCTCCGCGTTGCAAGATCAGCAACGCCGCAGCATTGGCGGGAAGTCCGTGCGTCCAAGTGGCGAGAATCACGGCTGCGCGCTTCGGGTCTTGAATCATTGGAGAAGCCTCTTGAAAAGATGTTGCGCATGCACCTAGATCGATCATCGCGCCACCGATTGCCGCGCCCACGAGGACGCGGCAGGCATCGCGACGATTCTGAGAAGTTGATTGCACGAACATAAGTTAGCGATGTTTGCGCAATTCGCGTTACTCTGTTCGGATGCTCCGAATTATTGCACGCTGCGCGGCACTCACCACTTCACTCCTGCTGTTCGGCGCAACCGCAGAGGCTGCGGAACTCAAGGTTGGTTCGCCCGCGCCGAAAATTTCCGTTGACGCATGGGTGAAGGGAGAACGCGTGCGCAAGCTCGAGACAGGCACGGCGTATGTGGTGGAGTTCTGGGCGACATGGTGCCCTCCGTGTGTTGCGAGCATTCCGCACCTCACCGAATTGCAGAAGGCAAATCCCAATGTGATTTTCATCGGCGTTGCGGGAAGTGAGCGCACGAAGAACTCCGCAGCCGGCGTCAAGAAGTTTGTCGCTGCGCAAGGCGAGAAGATGGAATATCGGGTTGCGCTCGACAACGACAGTTCCATGAGCAAGACATGGATGCAAGCCGCGAAGCAGGGCGGTATTCCTTGCGCGTTTGTCGTTGATACTGAAGGTAAGATCGCCTACATCGGGCATCCGACGAGTGATCAATTCTCAGAAGTGATCACAGCACAATCAAAACTGAGTAAATTGCCTGAGAAGAAGTCCTCTAAGGATGCAGCGAAGGATGCAGCAAAGGATGCAGCAAAGGATGAAGGGGATGCAGGGGCGAGCGATTCGCCGGTCGATGCGCCCGTGAATGCGCCCGTGAATGCGCCAAAATCCAATCCCACTGCACCTGCAGGAACACCTCCGAAATCGAGTTGACTTCGCTTGAAGCGGATGCAAACTCTAGGAACGCTACGAAAGCCTTGCGCTCCGCACATTTTGCTGTCCCTCTCGCGCGTCGGGGGGTGAATGCTGCGCAGGATCAACCATGCGCCATTCGATGACTTCACTCCTTCGGACTTCTTTTCAATCAGTCTTCTCCGCGTGCGCCGTGCTCGCGCTTGCCTCGGCGAGTGCGTCTTTCGCGCAGACGGGATTTGTCAACTTCGAATCACCGCAATCGCATCCCATCGATGTGACGCCGGATGGCAGCGCGCTTCTTGTTGTCAACACCGCAGATGGTCAACTTGAAGTGTTCGATCTGATCGGCGGTTTGCCCGTGCATCGCGGCGCTGTCGCCGTCGGCGTCGATCCAGTTTCGGTGCGCGCGCGCAGCAACAGCGAAGTTTGGGTTGTCAATCAAATCTCCGATTCGCTGAGCGTCATCGACCTCGCATCGATGCGTGTCACGCGCACTGTGCAGGTTGGTGATGAACCAGCAGACATCGTGTTCACCGTCAAGCCCGCCCGCGCGTTCGTCTCACTGGTGGCTTCATCGAAGCTCGTGAGTTTCGATCCATCGCTCGCAGCGCCGGTCTTTACTTCAACCACGATTCTTGGCGCACAACCGCGCGCGCTTGCAGTGAGCCCAAGCGGCACGCTCGTCTATGCGGCGATCTTTGAATCTGGGAACAAGACCACCGTGATTCCACGCACGACGGTGAATAGCGTCGCGGGTCCGTATGCAGGTGTGAATCCGCCACCCAATTCTGGCGCAACATTTAATCCTCCTCGAACGGTCGGTCAGCCCAATCCGCCACGCGTTGCGCACATCGCGCGCAAGAATGCCGCGAATCAGTGGATGGATGACAACAACCGAAACTGGACGACGCAGATCACGTGGGGTGTTGTCGACAACGACATCGCTGTCGTAAACGCGACGACGCTCTCCACAACATACGTCACAGGGCTGATGAGTTGCGTTGCCAGCGTAGGGGTTTCGCCCAACGGCACGATTCTCGCTGTCGGTATCGAAGCGAGCAACGAGATTCGCTTCGAGCCGGTGATCGATGCGAAGTTCGCGAAAATGTTCGGCGCGTTTGTGCAATCGGGCGGCACAGGTACTCCATCGATCACGGATCTCAATCCACATCTCACCTACACCGCGTCTTCGATTCCAGAACTTGAGCGCTATCAGTCGATCGGTGATCCTCGCGGCGTCGCGTGGCTGCCGGATGGAAGCGCCGCGTTTGTCGCTGCACTCGGTTCGAATTGCGTCATCGCGATTTCGCCGAGCGGTGCGCGCATTGCAAAGATTGGCGTGGGTGAAGGACCGAGCGGCGTGGTTGCGTCCACAAACGGCGCGTTCGTCTACGTCCTCAATCGCTTTGACAGTTCCGTCAGCACGATCAGCGTGACTTCGCTTGCTGAAACCGCGCGCGTTGGATTTCACGACGCGACGCCAACGCTCGTGAAGAACGGCCGCAAGTTCATCTTCGATACGAATCTCACGTCAGGTCTCGGTCATACTTCTTGCGCGACGTGCCACATTGATGCGCGCAGCGACCGACTTGGTTGGGATCTCGGCGATCCAACTGGCGTGGTGGAAGTCTTCGATGAAACGTGCCAAGTGCCAGGTTGCATTTCATGGCATCCGATGAAGGGAGTGATGACGACGCAGACGTTGTTCGGCATCATCGGCAACGAGCCATTCCACTGGCGCGGCGAGAAGGATGACATTACTGAATTCAACGTGGCGTTCACGCATCTGCAAGGTCGCTCATCAGAGATCACTCCTGCAGAGATGGCGTCGATGACGGATTACCTCGCGTCGTTGACATCCCCGCCGAATCCGAATCGCAATCTCGATAACTCGCTCAAGACTTCGTTGCCTATTTTCGGCGGCGTCGTCACGGGTCTTGGCGGCACAGGAAATCCGACAGCGGGTCAAACGATCTTCAACACCGCGCAGATTTTCGGCGCACCTCCAGGTCTCACCTGCCTCAATTGCCACGCAGGAATTGCGGGCACAAACAACATCGTGGATATTCCTGCACCAGGCGGCGAAGCACAGAACCGCAAGAACGCGCCGCTTCGTGATGTGTGGAGAAAGGTCGGAGCGAACCGCGCATCGACGACCGCACTGCGCGGATTTGGTTTCGATCACAATGGTGAAGAAGCGACGTTGCAAGATCTTCTTTCCGTCGGATTCGCATTTCCTGGAGGCGCAACAGGCGCGCAGCAGCGCCGCGATGTGGAAGCGTTCTGCCTTTCCTTCGGCACAGAAACTCGCGCGGGTGTTGGTGCACAAACCACGGCAACGGGCGTTGCCAACGACACCGCGCGCATCAACTCGTTCGTCACGCTCGCGACTGCTGGTCAAGTCGCGTTGATCGTGAAGGGCGCGCAGAATGGCGCGCAACGTGGTTGGGTTTTCCAAAGTGGTTCATTCCGCAGCGATCGCGCGAACGAGCCATTACTTTCGCCAGCGCAGTTGCTCGCACTCGCCGCGTTCGGCAACGAACTCACCTACACACTCGTCCCCGCGGGCACGCAGACACGAGTCGGCATTGATCGCGACGGTGACACCTACTTTGATTCCGATGAACTTCTTGCAGGCAGTGATCCTGCTGATGCGAAGAGCATTCCGGGTGTTTGTCTTGCAGACATTGCGCCTACGCAGCACGACGGAGTGGTCAACGCTCAGGATTTGGCAGCGCTGCTTTCGCAATGGGGTTCAGGCGGATTTGCTGACCTCAACGGAGATGGCACGACGGACGCTGCGGATATGGCGATGTTGTTGAGCGCCTGGGGCAACTGCTCGTAGGTCTGACATCGCAACGTGAAGCCGCAAACATTCCGAGTGGTCGCGTATACTCCACGACCATTCGGAATTTCTTATGTCAAACCTCACAGAATCCTCTGGCTATAGTCACGAAGACGCACGTTTCCACGAACTCGACGCGAAGGCGCTCGCAAGTATGCGCACGCAGCTCGATGCAAAGCGCGCCGCCGCCGCGGCAGTTGCCGCGAAAGTCGCGCACTGGCTCCGCTGTCCAAAATGTGGCGGCGAGATGCAAGAGCAATCCTTCGAAAACGTGTCGATCGATCAGTGCACCTCATGCAAGGGCGTGTACTTCGATAGTGGAGAACTGGAGTTGCTCTTGAGTCACTCCAAGGCGCGCGCAGGTTTGATGGGTCGATTGTTCAGTCGATAAACATTCTTTCGAACACGAAAAACTTTATGGCGCACTCCAACAGAATCAACGCTGTCTCCTTCGCACTCGCGGCAGCGACTGCGACACTTCTTCTCGCTGCGGGCATGCCCGCATTTGCGCAAGATGCGCCCACCGCTCCGGCGAAAGCGCCAAGTCAAGGTGCGCAGGATGGCGAACTTGCTCCAGCGCGCGGTGGCGCTCGCGGTCAAGGTCAGGGCGCGGGTGGTGCGCGTGGTGGTCGCGGTGAGAACCCAAGCATGGGTAGTTCGATGAAGTCGATGAATCGCGCGATGAAGTCGCTCAAGGATTCGATCGGCGATGCATCAAAGACCGCGGAGAATCTTCAGTTCATCGGTGAGATGGAACGTGGATGCATCCTCGCGAAGAACGCGCCGCTTCCTCCGGGCTTGCTGGTGGGCGCGACCGACGATGCTGCGAAGGCGAAGCTCGGCAGTGCATTCCGCAAGGACATGATCAAGCTCGCGCAGGCGCTGCTAGAACTTGAGCTCGCCGTGATGAACGGCAAGTTGGATGACGCGAAATCGATGCTCGAGAAGATCGAGGAAGCGCGCGAACACGGTCATAAAGAATTCGGCGTCGAAGAAGACGATTGATCCTGCGCCTCGGCGTGACAATCTCAACGCTCAGAATCATTCTCGAAGAGTAGCCACTGCATCATTGCGCCGCGGTCATCGATCGACCAGCGTTTGTCGTAGATGCATTTCCAAACGTCACGCCACTGTTCGTTTTTCGTCGCATCGAGCTGCCAGTATCGCGCGCGTTCCTCGTCGGTGATGTCGCTCGATCCAAACTTGCGATCGATTGGGAGCATGCTTCGGATGGTGCTGAGGTAGGGAAGCGCGAGAGTTCGGAAGTTGTCGAATCGTGGCTGAGAAACAATCTGGTGCGAGCGGACGCGTGCGTCAACTTCCGTCGCAGAGCGGGCAATCGTCTGCACATTGGCGGCAGCATCAACAGAGATCTGACCAACGGGGCAGAATTTTCCTGAACGCGCTTCCTCGTCGGTGGGCACTCGCGCGCTGCGCGGTTCCTCGAGCGCCGCCACAGTAGAGATTGCGTCTTTACTCGCGCCGCATTGCTGATCGCAACCGGCCACAACCGCGTGTGCGACAATCATTGCGAAAACACTGATAGACGCGAGGAATTGCGCAGCGGCTCGGTTCACCAATCTTGACCTGGATAGAGATGGAGCACGAGCCATTTGTAATCTGGCGTTTCAAAGAAGAAGCTCGGTTCTTCGAGATTCATGTAGTAATCGATATCCGTTTGATTCGACTCGTGTCGGAAAGGCTCGGTGTGTCCGTCCATGTAGGAGAACTCCCAGAAGCCAGGATTCCAATTCTGCAATCGATCGATCCAGATGTAACTGAAGTTTCCCATGATCGACCAGCCGTTGTGGTTGTAGCCTCGGTAGTCGTACTCGCTCACGCAGCAAAGAGTTTCAGCGGGGTGTACGACTTTCGACATGCGATCCATCACCTGCGCGCTCGGTGGTCCGCCCCAGAAAGCAGCGGTCTCTGTCGAGGCGAGGAATCCGTTGAGGGAGTAGCTGCGCAAGCGTTGCGCGGTTGAGTGCGGATCGAGAGGACTCTTGTAGACGCGGAGATCGCCGACGTAATCCCAAAGCGCGCCCGTCGTGAGCGCGGATTCCACTTCAAGCCCGTTCTCAGTATTGCCTGCGACGGAACTTGCGACCCAGTCATGACGACGCACGCCGGTATCGACCCCTGCGAACTTTCCGCTGTTGTCGATGAAGTACGCAAGGAATGCAGTAGTGATCGCGCGCTGGTGCTGCATCGACTCCGTGAGTCGCACCTGTTGCTTTAGTTTTCCCGCTCCCACAACGAGGAACACGAGCAGTAGCGAGACAATGGCGATCACAACCAACAGTTCGACGAGCGTGAAGGCGCCTCGCGAAACACGTTGGGCTCTCCATTGCCTCCGCTCGGAGGTTAAGAAGTGTGCGTTCATACTGGTGAAGAATCACTCCATTTCGCGTTGGAGTCAAGGAGTTCTTCGCGCTGTAGGTGGTAATTGTTCCGTTAGCATGCTGCCGCGAGCAGCGCGGATGGTTGCGTAGAGCAGTTCGTGGTGGTAGTTTTTGAACTTGAATGGGTTCCTGCACATGGGCCCACATCACATCTGAAGGGTCGGACCTGTCTGCACTTGAAGGAGAATCAGCTTGTTGCAGTTTGCGCGAAGTGGAATCTTGTTGGTTTTTGGTGGGATTGTGTTGGGGCCTGCGGCGATCTGCGCTCAGTCTGAGCCGCAGGGTCGGCCACAGATCCCGCCCGCCGTCGCTGCGCCAGCGAACCCGCTGGCTGACGCTCCGTCAAAGGAGCGCAGCTCATGGCGCCGCGGTCGACCGAGCGTTTTTCCAGGCGCAAAGATTCGATTCCCCGATGTCGCGTCGTGGGTGCAGGGTGATCCGATCACCGCATGGGAACCTCGATCGATCTACCTCATCGAGTTCTTTCTCACCACATGCGGACACTGTGAAGAATCTGCGCCACTCATCGCAGAGTACGCACGCGCGTTTGCAAATCGGGGCGTCGTGCTCTTCGCCGTGACTGAAGAAGAACCAGCGATCGTCGCGCAGTGGCTGAGCGAAGAGAATCGACGCGAGGTGATGACCTATTCGATTGCGGCAGATCCAGACAAGTCGACGCTGCAACAGTTTCAGTTCGCAACGCTGCAGCACACGACTCCGCGCATCTTCATCGTGCAAGATGGAATCGTGCAGTGGTATGGGCATCCTGATGATCTTGACAAGCCGCTCAACGGTGTTCTTGACGGAACATGGAATCCCGAATCGATCCGGACTGAGTTCGTGCTCAACTCGCAGGAAAAGCGCGCGCGAGATGAGATCAATCAGGCGTACACAGCGTGTGAGAAGAGCGGCGATTGGAGTTCGTTGCGCACACTTGTTGACGCGATCATCGCGGGATTTCCCGAGCGAAAGAGAGTGTTTGAACTGATTCGATTCGGCGCGCTCATTGGATCGATGGGCGAAGAATCCGAAGGCTACGAGTACGGTCACGCACTCGCGCTGCAATACAACACGGACGCGAACACATTGCGGTCTATCGCGCGCACCGTGCTGAACGCCCCGTACGTGCAGCACCGCGATCTGCCATGGGCGTTTGCACTCGCGCAGCAAGCAGACACGCTCGCCGAACACAAAGACGCGCGCGCCGCCGAAGCACTCGCGCTTGCGCATTGGTCGAAGGGTGATCGCGCACAGGCGCTCTCCAATCTCGAACGCGCAATCTCGCTTGATTCCACGGGGAAACTGCGCGCGGAGTGGTCGCAGAAACTTTCGCTGTGGAAAGAAGCCGCTCCTGGTCCAGTGCCGAGCAAGCCGCGCAACGCGGTGCGGGGAAAGACTGCTGACGAAGGGATGGCGGATGAGCCATCAACGCCATCGAAGTAGCGCGCGAGGAAAAGAGAAGGCGCGCGCGGTCGTCGGTTACGGCGCGCAGTCGCCCCATGCGTTCAGGATCATCGCCATGTCTTGTGCGTTGACGATGCCATCACCGTTGATGTCGTTGGACGGTTCCGTCGTTTCCCAGAACGAGAGCACAGATGCGAGGTCCTGCGCGC
>SIAK01000057.1 GCA_009691805.1 Phycisphaerales bacterium | reverse complement strand
GCGGTTGCTTTCACAATGACGGGGTAACCAACTTCGCCGGCGACCTTCACCGCATCGTCGATGTCTTCAATCGCATCCTCGGTTCCAGGGAACACAGGCGTGCCGGCCTTGCGCGCCATCTTCTTGCAACTCACTTTGTCGCCGAGCAATCCCATCGCTTCTGGCGATGGACCGATGAACGCAATCTGCGAGTCGCGGCAGACTTCAGCGAAGTGCGCGTTCTCGGAGAGGAAACCGTAACCAGGATGAATCGCATCCGCGCCAGTCACTTCTGCAGCGGCGATGATGCGTTCAATCTTGAGATAACTCTGCGGCGCAGGACCAGGACCGATGCAGATCGATCGATCCGCGAGTTCAAGCCAAGGCGCGCCTTTGTCTGCAGTCGAATAGACGCAGACGGTTTCGATGCCGAGACACTTCGCTGCACGAATGACACGAAGGGCGATCTCGCCTCGGTTCGCGATGAGAATGCGTTTGAACATAGTGAAGTTCGTGCGAGATTTAGGCGGGACGGATACGGAAGAGTGGTTGACCGAACTCAATAGGCTGCCCGCTCTTGACGAGCACAGCTTCGACCGTGCCGGCAGTTTCTGCCTTGATCTCGTTGAAGATCTTCATCGCTTCGATCAAGCAGACCGTCGTGTCTGGACCAACCGTGCTGCCCACCGAGACGAATGGCGGCTTGTCGGGACCTGCCGAGAGATAGAAGGTGCCGACCATCGGGCTTTCAATCACGGGAAGTTCAGGCGCTGCGGCGACCGGGGCGACGGGAGCAGCAATCGGGGCGGCAGCGAGCGCTGGGGCAACCGGCGCAGCATGCGTTGGCGCGGCGTACACGATGGGTGCCCCGGCAGCACCACCCCGCTTCACGGTCACCGTCTCTTCCTTGTCCTTGAGATCGAGCTCCGAGAGATCGTTCTCCACCATCAGCCGTACGAGTTCTTTGAGTTTTCGAATGTCAATCATGGCGTTATGCTCTCCCTCAACTAGGGAAAGGGCGGATCATAGCGCAACCCGCTTTCGCGTCAACTCCCTTCCTAATCACGCGAGATCGCCACAGTATCGACACAGTGCGGTGAAACGGCGAGGAACGACCACTCAGCCGACGGATTGCCAAGGGGCGATCGCGCGAGGAGAGGCGAGGATCTCCGACATCGCGAAAAACTCGCGCATCGCTGCTGCGGAATGGGCGTTGCGGCGGATAGAGGCGAAGTGCGCGGCTGTTCGAGCGGCGTGGGTGGTCTTGAGATCGGACATGGCGTCTGCGGCGGTGCCGACTGCGTACGCGCGTTCGGACTCTGAGAGTGGCTTCACGGCAGTTGCGCGTTGCGGAGATTGCGCAGTTTGGGGCGCACGCTTTGCCGGCGCTGCGTGCTTGGCTGCCTGCGTCCATCCTTGCTTCGCTGCTTGCGCCTTCGCCACTGCCTGCAGGTTCTTGGGAATCGGCGGCGCACGAGGCGGAACGCGCGCTTGCGGTGCTTGCGGTGCTTGCGGTGCGAGCGCCTTCATCAATTCTGCCTTCGATTTCGCACGCTTCGCAGCTGCGGCAAGCAGCGCGTTCACGACGATCACAGCGATGATCCACCAGAGACCTTGCATACGCACATCCTAACGGAACGCGCAGCGCCAAAGAAGGGCAATCACGCCAAAATCGGTTCGATCACCTTGCCCGCGATATCCGTGAGTCGATAGTGACGCCCTTGGAAGCGATAGGTCAGCCGCTCGTGATCGACGCCCATCAATCGCAGAATCGTCGCGTGCAAATCATGAACATGCACTCCATCGGCGGCGATGTTGTAGCCAAAGTCATCGGTCGCACCGTGGACGTGTCCCGCTTTCACCCCGCCGCCCGCCATCCAAATGCTGAAGCAGCGCGGATGATGATCGCGACCGTAGTCGTTGGCAGTCATGCGCCCTTGGCAATAGGCGGTGCGTCCAAACTCTCCGCCCCACACCACGAGCGTGTCGTCGAGCAATCCGCGACGCTTGAGATCAAGCACGAGCGCGGCAGAAGCTTGATCGGTTTGCGCACACTGTCGCGTGATGCCGCCGGGAAGTCCACCGTGTTGATCCCACCCTTGATGAAACAATTGCACGAAGCGCACGCCCCGCTCCACCAATCGTCGCGCCAACAAACAATTCGCCGCATACGTTCCAGGCTCGCGCGCGGAATCGCCGTAGAGCGCGAAGGTTTCGTCACTTTCGCTCGAGAGATCCGTGGCATCAGGCACGCTCGTCTGCATGCGATACGCCATCTCAGCTTGCGCCATGCGCGCGTCGATCTCGGTGTCGCCTTCATGCATCAACGCGTCGCGCGACAACTCGCGCAGCGCGTCGAGCATGTTGCGCCGCGCGTGCGGTGAAACTCCTTCAGGATTCGTCAGCGCCAAAACGGGCTCGCTTCCTGCACGAAACTGCACGCCCTGATATTCGCTCGGAAGAAACCCGCTGCCCCACAAGCGTGAGTAGAGCGGTTGATCACGCTCTGCATCTTTCGAGACCAACACAATGAACGACGGAAGATCCGCGTTCATCGAGCCGAGTCCGTAGCTCATCCAAGCGCCCATCGAAGGACGCCCTGCGATCTGATTACCACTGCAGAAAAACGTGATCGCGGGATCGTGATTGATTGCCTCCGTGTGCATCGCGCGCAACACGCAAATCTCGTCGGCGATGCGCGCGGTGTAAGGAAGCAAGTCGCTCAATTCAATCCCCGCGCGGCCGTGACGTTGAAAGGATGTAAACGATCCTGCCAGCGGCAAGACCGCTTGATTTCCGCTCATTCCTGTCAAGCGCTGTGCACCGCGGACGCTTGCGGGCAGTGGTTGACCGTTCATCTCGCGCAGTCGCGCCTTGGGGTCGAGCGTCTCAAACTGTGAAGGTCCACCTGATTGAAAGAGATAGATGACGCGCTTTGCTCGCGCGGGAAAATGCGTCGCAGACAACAGTGGAGAAGCACTCTGCGCCGCGCCTGCGCTTCGCGACGCAAGAATGTCGCTCAACGCGAGCGCACCGAGACCCATCGCCGACGCACCCAGAAAATGTCGACGCGAGCAACGCATGAGCTCGTCGTAGTCGAGAAGGTTGTTGCGGTGATTGGTCATTGGCTGGAAGAACACGAGTACTACCGCGACATCATCGCGCCATCGCTGGCAAGAATGGTGGAACACACGAGGGTGAGCGCAGCCAATGTCGGATCATCGCTTCGCGCGACGCGCACACACGCGTCAGAATCAGCAGAGAACGCAGCGTGTTCTTGTGCGAAGAGCGTGCGCAGCGCTGCGAGTTCGCTCCTGCGCGCCGCACGCGTACACGCCAACGCAAAGGCATCGGCGATCAACACATCCATTATGTCGGCGTGCGCAACGTCATCAGATGCAACACGCGATGTACTCGCTGCACGCTCGGAGACGCGCGTCGCGAGCGCCAAGGCGCATTCGCTGAACACAGGATCATTGAGCACGATGAGCGATTGCAACGGCGTGTTGGTGATCAAGCGTCGTGGTTGACACGCCTCGCGCGAGCCTGCATCAAACACAGACATCCCAGGCGGCGGCACGGTGCGCTTGCGATACGAATAGACGCTTCGTCGATGCGCATCGTTGCCGGAGTCGGCGTGATAGTCGCCACTTTGCCCCGCAGCCGACGCGAGTCCCGCTTGTTGCACCGGCTTCACGCTCCTGCCGCCGAACTTCTCAAAGAGCAGACCGGACGCAAGCAACGCGTTGTCACGCAACATCTCGGCGGTGAGTCGCATGCGTGGGCCACGAGCGAAGAGATCATTCTGCGGATCACGCGCGAGCAACGCAGCGCTGGCGACGGACGATTGCGCAAAGGTCGCGCTCATCACCAATCGCTTGAGCAGATGCTTGCTGTTCCACGCGCTCAACGCAGTGCCATCACCATGCGCGAAGTCGAAAGCCAACGCGTCGACCAATGCTGCAGAACTCGGCGAGGAGCCTTGTATTCCGAAGTTCTCGTTGCTCTGCACGAGCCCGCGGCCGAACACTTGCGACCACAGACGATTGACTTGAACACGCGCAGTCAAGGGATGATCCGCGTCACACAACCATTGCGCGAGTCCCAATCGATTGCGCGATCGCGTGTCGTCAAATGGAAACACCGCAGCGATGGCGCCTGGGGAAACTGGTTGCGAGTGATCAGGTTGGTCGTACGCGCCTCGTTGCAGCACAAACGTGGGAGGAGCATGTGTGGAATCCTCCATGCACATCAGCGCAGGAATCGTGTCGAGATGCGCTGTGAGTGCGCGCTGCGTCACGCGCAATTCTTCGCGCGCGCTCATCGTGGATATGTGCACTGTTTCGAGAAAATGTTGCTGCAGCAGCGCGTCGGATTCGCGCAAGCGATCGAGTTCCGCTTGCGCCATCGCGGCGTCTTCGTGCGCGAGTTGCATCACCTGCAACGCGCTGAGTGCGCTGCGAAACACCCGCAATGCATCGATGGCGCCACCGCGAAACCCTGCGTCACGCGAGCGCGAGCCCACCTCGAGTGTGTGCGTTGTGAGTGGGCCATCAAGTGCGTCGCGCAGCACTTCAGTCTCGGCGAGTTCGCCTGCGATGTAGATGCGCAGACCACTCGCACGAGACGACCCGTCATAGGTCACCGCGAGATGCGTCCACGCGCCGACCTTCAGCGGTGCGCGCATCTGCACGCTCGCGGCGCTGCCGGGCCAGAGATGAATCGCACTCCAACGCAGCACTCCTTGATCGAGCAACAATTCGAGTCCCGAGGCATCAGCATCGAGTGTGTAGAAACCAGACGCATGCACGATGGCCGCGCGCGTGTTGCGTTCGCTCGGACGAATCCACATCGAGATTGAGACAGGATCATGGCGCGTGAATCCCGCGATGCCGTCAAGCCACACACCACCGTCGCCGTCGAAATGCATCGACTGTCCGATGACCCCATCGCCGAGCGCGACGAGACCAAGTTGATCCCCACGATGACGCTCCGTCGTTGCGGGCTTCCCATCCGCAACGGTATTAGGTGTGGAGATGCTGTCGAAGGAATCGAAGGGATAATGCGCCGCGCACTGCGGAAGCGCGCGCGAATTCGCATCGGATTGCGCGGCGTGGTCACGCCAGGACGCAAACTCCGCATCGCTATTTTTCTCCGCGTTTTCCAGGGACACGCGCGCACCGTTGACCGCCGCTTGCAGCTCCATCGTGCGCTGCGTTTGCGCGTCGTCACTCAAACGCACGAACGGCGGCGGCGCCGAAGTGTGAATCGCATAGGGCTTCAGTCCGTTCTCATCGATCGAACCAAACATCGCCGCGAGTCCGTAAAACTCACGCGTGGCAATCGGGTCGTACTTGTGATCGTGACAGCGCGCACACTCGAGCGTGAGTCCAAGAAATGTGGTGCCGAATGTTGCAACACGATCAGCAATTCCTTCGGCGCGAAACTCTTCCGCCACCGAACCACCCTCTTCAGTCATGCGATGTAACCGATTGAACGCGCTGGCCACACGACTCTCGGTGGAGGCGTTGGGCACGAGATCGCCCGCAATGAGCGCAGTCGCAAACTCGTCGTAAGGCATGTTGCGATCGAGCGCATGCAGTAACCAATCACGCCAAGGCCAAGTGAATGCATCGCCATCAGTTTGATAGCCGTACGTGTCGGCGAAGCGCGCAAGATCGAGCCACGCCACCGCCATGTGTTCGGCTGCGCGAGGCGACGCGAGCATCGCATCCACGTGGCGTTCGTAGGACGCGCGCGCATCAACGGCGCACTCCGACTCAAACGCGCGCACCTCTTCGGTCGTCGGTGCGAGTCCAGTCAATGCGAGCGATGCGCGGCGCAACAAAATGGAAGGTTCTGCCGCGGGCGCAGGCGCGAGGTGCTCAGATGTGAGTCGCGCGAGGACAATTTCGTCAAGCGCATCCGTCGGCCAGGTTGCGTTTCCCTCGGCGGATTTACCTGCAATCACGCGCGCCTCAAACTCGGCGGCGTCACTGCCGTGCGTCGGTGCGACAAACGCCCAGTGTGGTTGGTAGACCGCACCTTGCTCAATCCATCGCAACAAAACGGCGCGCTCATCCGCAGTCAGCGGGCGCTTCAATTCAGGCGGCGGCATGATCTCATCAGGATCAAGCGATGCAATCCGGCGCGCAGCTTCACTCTGCGCAAGATCGTGCGGGACGATTGCGTGTCGGCCACTCTTGAGTAACGCCAAAGCACCCGCCGCGTTGTCCAACCGCAGCCCACCAGGACGCCCCTTCCCTTCATCGGGCCCATGACAACGAAAGCAACGATCCGCAAGAATCGGTCGCACATCGCGATTGAAATCAACGCTGCTCGTCGCTCTCACCGAGACAGCAGCATCCGCTGCAACGGTCATCACCCTCGGTGTCGCCGCTTCATCGCACGCGCCAAGGAGCACGGCAATCGATGCGGTGAACAGAAGAATCGCGGGAGAGACCAAGGCTTGCCCAAGATACCGCCGTCGTCACACTTCGCCTAACTATCCCGCGACAGAATCGGCTCGCCTCGCCCCCCGAACGGAGTGGACTTCATCACCGCGTCTTCAGTGGATCACTGGCTTTCCGCAGATTTGGCGCTCACCGAACTCACAGCGTCGGACGAAGCCAGCGCGCGGTCGTGCTCGCTTCGAGCATTTCGTGTGCGTAGACCTCGCTGAGGATTGCGGGCGAAAGGACTTCGTGCGCGCGGCCGTGTGCGATGACGCGGCCCATGCGCAGGGCAATTGCATCGTGTGCTACTTCGCGCGCGAGTCCGGCGTCGTGGAGGGAAAGGATCACGCTTCCACCTTCTTGCGCGAACACCCGAAGTGCGCGGACGAGTCTCGCAACTTCAGCGGGATCGAGGCTTGAGAAAGGCTCATCAAGAAGCAGCACGCTTCCATTCGGCGATGCGAGTTGCGCGATGGCGCGTGCGACGCGGACGCGTTGCTGCTCACCACCCGAGAGCGAGTGATAGCGCACCGCTCTTCGACTCGCGAGGCCCACTGCATCAAGTGCGCATTCAACTCGTGCTTGCTCTGCGCATCGCGTCGATGTGCCGAGCGAGACGAGTTCTTCCACACTGAAATCTGCTGCACACGATCCTCGTTGCGGAACAAATGCGCGCTTCAACGCGGAATGCACTGCGCTCGACTCCACGCGTCCTGCGCTTGGCGCGAGCACGCCTGCTGCGATGCGCAACATCGTGCTCTTGCCACTTGCGTTTGCGCCGACGATCGCGGTTGTGCTGCCCATCGAAAAACTCGCGTCGATGTCGGCGAGCGCGGTGGTGATCGAACCGCGTGTTGCAAACTGCATGGAAACGCTACGAAATTGAATCAGAGGTTCCATTCCGAACCTCCCCTGCGTGAACGCGAGAGCAACCACAGGAAAAACGGCCCACCCGCAAGTGCAGTGATCACGCCCACAGGCAATCGCCCCGTGCCAACATCAAGTCCTTGCCGCAAAAGATCCGCGCTCAACACCACGATCACGCCGCAGAGTGCAGTCGATGGAACGAGCAATCGGTGACGGTGACCGATGAAGAGTCGCGCTGTGTGTGGCGCGACGAGCCCGACGAATCCGATTGGTCCTGCGAAGGACACTGCGGCGGCTGCGAGCAATCCTCCGATGATGAAGAGCCCACCCCGTGTCGCTGCGAGCCGCACACCTGCTGCCGTAGCTTCATCGTCATCGAGCATCAAGAGGTCAAGCAGATGCGCTGCTTTCCACAACACGATGAGTGCGAGCAAGCCAAGGATCCACAATGCGACGAGTGCTGAGGGATCAGGCAATTCCGGAATGCGCCCTGCCATCCACGCCAGCAGATCACCGCGCAATCCGCGCGGCACAATTTGTTCAAGCAGCATCGCGCCAGAACTCATCACGCCGCCGAGCACAACACCAGCAAGCGCGAGGGCAACGGCGTCGCGACCGGACGCGCGCTTGGCGAGGATCCACACCAGCATCAGCGAGAACGCGGCGCCGAAGAGTGCGCCGGTGAATTCGCCGCCGAATGCATGGGTTGAAAGCCCTGTTGTTGCGGCGAGAGCGAGCACGCACGCGACACCGAACGATGCGCCGCTTGAAACACCGAGCGTGAATGGCGATGCGAGAGGATTGCGTAAGAGTGCTTGGAGTGCGAGACCAGCGAGCGCGAGCAGAAGACCAATGACTGCTGCGCCTAAGACTGCAGAAAGTCGAAACGGAATTGTGGTGACGGTAGGAAGCGCGAATCCAAAGTGAATCACGCCGTGCGCGTCCGCATGTGGACCGACGCTGAGGCGTGCAAGCGCGAGCAGCAGTGCGATGGCGATGAGCAGCGCGAATCGAAACTTCATGGCGCGGCATCCTTGCCGGATGCAAGCGCGGCTTCGATCGCTGGCTTCAATGCTTGCATCGCGTCGAGCGCGCGCGTGGATGGACGCAAGAGTTCACTTGCGATCACGACAAGGATGCGGCCTTCGCGCGCGGCTTTGCACGGAATCGCTGCGAGTGTGCGCTGCAGAAGCGCAACATTGTCTTCGCGTTCAGCGATGCCAAGCAAGAGATCGGGCTCGAGCAAACCGAGCGATTCGTGCGAGCATTCCACCCAACCTTCGCGTTCGACCGCGTTGCGGAGTGCGACAAGCGGCAATAGATCGGCGAGGTAGTTTGCGCTTCCCGCGACGAGCATCGGATCTGCGTTGACGAGCACGATCACACGCGGCGCAGAGGAGTCGACCTCGGACATTGCATCGAGTGCAGTGAGTCGCGCGTGGGCGCGCGAGGGATCCGTTGCGAGCAGCGCCGCGCGTGCGACAAACGCTCGCACATCTTGCATGCGATCGAGTGGCATGGCGATGAGTTCGATACCTTGCTTCTCTGCGAACGTCACGAGCGCAGGATTGATGCCACTGAGCGGAGGTTGCAAGACCATGTGCGTCGGTCGCGCAAGGAGCAATCGTTCCGGATCGAAGTCGCGAAAATCGCCAACAACGGGAAGCGACTTCGACAGATCCGCGCACCACGGACTCCGACCAACCAACTCTGATTCGAATCCAAGATCGATGAGCGTTGATGTCATCGCGGGACTCAGCGACGCGATGCGGATTTCCACGTGTGCGTCTGTTGACGCGCTTGCATCGTGGCTCCCCTCGCATCCGAACATCGCAAGCGCGAGCGATACGGATGCGCAGACGCATGCAGGCAGGAGATGACGAAGTCGGCGGCGCATCGGAAGCGGAGATTGTGCATTAAATCGCGCCTGCCGTGCCTCGAGACAGAGGGCGCAACTCGCGAGTAACCTATGGCTCAATGTTTGATTGGTTCCGCAAACTCTTCGGGCGACCAGCCGCTGCTCCTGACACCGATGAGATCGATGGCAACGAGGCGGTCTCGAGCCGCGAATCGAAGTTGCGCAAGTGGCTGCGCGTCCCTTTCTTGCGTGATCCGCGCATTGCCGAGGTGCTCGCGAACCTCGAAGAGTTGCAAGAAGAGCATCGCCGCTGCGAGATTCGACTTGCGGAAGATATTGCGCGCATTGCTGCAGGAGTCGAGGCGATGCCGCAGGTTCGCCAGCAGGTGGAAGATTTCGTGCGCACCGTTGGCGGCGCTTTGGGAAACGCGGCAGCGAGACTTGAAGAAGCAGACGCCCGCATGAGTGACATGGAGCACTCTGCACGTACGCAGACGGAAATCATCGCGATGATGCGTACGGAGCACGATCGACAAGGCCGTTCGCTGCGAGACATCGCTGAGCAGTCCGCTGCCCTCTTAAGTGCGATGGAACGTTTTACCGCATCCCGCACGCAAGTGGACGCTGCGATGCAACAACTCGCGCGCAGCGGCAAAAGTCCTCTGTTGACGCGCGATCTAGTGGTATACAGCGCGGCCGTTGTCGCTCTTGCAAGCGCCGCGTTCGCGATCTTTCGTTAGCCATGATTCAATCATGCGTAATGAACTGCGTGCGCGCGAGTCGTTCATACAAACCGCAGCGTTTGAGCAGCGCTTCATGCGTGCCAACATCAATAATGCGACCCTCTTCCATCACGACGATGCGATCCGCGCGTCGCACCGTGGAGAGCCGATGCGCGATCGCAATGACCGTGCGACCAACACAGAACTCTTCGATCGCTTGCGCAATCTGCGCTTCACTCTCCGCATCAATCTGACTGGTCGCTTCGTCAAGCACAAGAATCGCAGGGTCACGCAAGAGTGCGCGCGCAATCGCGAGACGTTGCTTCTGCCCTCCTGAAAGACCAGTGCCGCCCTCCCCGATCATGCTGTCGAGACCCTTCGAAAGTTGCGAGACGAACCCCTTCGCATGTGCGAGTTGGAGTGCACGATCGAGCGCATCCGCGTCGACATCGTCTGCGCCAAGCATCACGTTCTCGCGAATGGTTCCGCGAATGAAGGTGGACTCCTGCGCAACCACACCGACTTGACGGCGCAAGCTCTGGAGATTTCCTGCGCGAATGTCTGTGCGATCGATGAGGATCGATCCTTCCATCGGATCAAAGAGTCGGCACAAGAGTGAAGCAAGCGTCGTCTTGCCGCAACCATTGGGACCGACGAACGCAATGAACTCCCCATGCTGAATCGTGAGTTGAATATCACGAAGCGCATCGCGATCCGCATCTAGATAGCGAAATCGGACCGCTTCAAACTCAATCGAGCGCGCGTGTCGTGGAAGTGCGGGGAGATCGCGTTCGCGCATGCCTTCCACAGGTATCGCGAAGATTTCCAACAACCGCTGCGCAGGCGCGCTCGCGCTTTGAATGTCGTTGAGGAGACCGGTGAGTGGTCGAAGACTTCCGCCGGCAACGCCGAGGGCGCCGAGTGAAAGAATGAATCGCTCGAAACTCATGCGACCAGCGAGAATCTCGTTTGCAGCGATGAGCGCGAGTCCCATGATGACGACGATCGTGAGCACTTCCACGATGGGCACGCTGAACGCTCGTGCAAAGCGCGCCGTGAGTTCTGCATCAAGCAGTGCCCGGCTCGCGCGTGCAAATCGGCGGAACGCGGTCGCTTCCGCAGTCGCGGTCTTGAAGCCACGCAAGCCCGAAATCGCTTCCTGGGAAACTCGCAAGATGTCCTCTTGCTGCTCTAGTGCAAGCTTCGTCGAGCGTCGAATGCGCTTGCCGATCTTGCGCATGATGACTGCGAGCAGTGGAGCGACGATGATCGCCGCGATCGTCAATCGCCAGTCGAAGTAGAGCGCCGCCGCAAATGCCGCAAGACCTTTCGTCAACTGCGCGAGTGCCTTGCTCGTCAGCGCAGTGAAGCCACGTTCGAGTTCAGCTGTATCGCGACTGATGCGCGAGACGATCTCTGCGGGACCGCGGCGTAAGACGGGCTCGAGCGGCAGATGAATCGCGTGGCGGAAGACGATGAGCCGAATCTCTGCAACTGTGACCGCACTCAGCGTGAGCGAACAGGATTGATGGAGGTAGTTCGCGACTCCACCGAGGAGGCTCATTACACAGAGCGCGCCCATGAGGAGCACGACTCCGTTGAAAGGGTCGATCGGAATCCATGCCGTCACGGCAATCGGATCAGAAACAAACTGCTGCGTCCACGCATGTTCCGTCAGCCACGATCGCGCCGCAGACTGCAAACTCGCGCCCTTGACAAGAATGAGTTCGAGGACAGGACCGATCGTGATCAACCCTGCCGCGAGTCCGCCCGCGGAGAGGATCGAAAACACAAGCGTGCCCGCGAACAATTTTCGGCGGCGACACATGCGCTTGGCAAAGAACCAGAATGGATCACTTCGTTTCAGCATGGAACTTGGACTTCAAATCATAAAGGAGGAAGCGCGAAGACTACAGGACAGCAGTCGCGCCCTCGAGCGCATTCCAGAATCCTGGCCAACTCTTCGCCACAACATCAGGGTCCGCAATCGTCACGCCCTCGCGTGCGCATCCGAGAATCGCAAACGCCATCGCGATGCGGTGATCGTTGCAAGTCTGCACGACTGCAGGCGAAAGTTGCTGAGGCAGTGGGTGAATGCGCGCCCAATCCGCGCCGACATCCACCTGTCCACCGAGCGCACGCAGACCTGCAGCGACAGTCTCAATGCGATCCGATTCTTTCACGCGCAATGTTGCGAGACCTGTGAACAGGCTCGGCGCATCCGCGCATGCTGCGAGCACCATCGCCATCACCGCAGCGTCTGGAGCGCACTCGTAGTTGCTGTCGTGTGCGTGGAGCACGGCTCCTCGCGTCGCGTGCATCGAGAGGCCATCGCGATCGACGACTTCCACCCCCCGTGCTTGCAAATCTCGAAAGAAAAACAGATCTGGCTGACTGCCGCGCGGTGAGAGTTGCGGAATCTCAACACTTCCGCCGACAAGCGCAGCGAGCGCGCCGAAGTACACCGCGCTCGATGCATCCGGTTCGACAATCACTGCATGCGCGCGAATGGTTTGCGCTGCGATCGAGACGCGAGTCAATGCGTTGCTCGCGCCGCGCTCCACGTCCACGGAGACACCAACTGCGCGCAGTGCATCGATGGAGAGTTCAAGATACGACGCGCTCGTGGGCGGCACTTGAAAATGAATCTCAAGTCCGTGCGGCATGCACGGCGCGATGAGCATGAGCGCGGAAATGAATTGACTCGACGCGGTCTGCCGCACTTCGATGCTGCGTCCTGTCAAAGGACCGTGGATCACAATCGGCAATGCTCGCGCGGCGCGTGGATACTCCGCGGTCGCGCCGAGTGACACGAGCATGTCGACACCTTCATCCACAGGACGCTCGCGCATGCGTTCGCTGCCATCGACGGTCGTCGCGTCTGCGCAAAGTGCGGCAACCGCAAGCATGAATCGCGTCGGCGTCCCACCATGTCCGAGGTCAATCGAGCCACCCGCGCGTGGTTTTCCCGATACTCCCTCGACAGTCCACGCGTCGTGTGACCGAGCGAACTTTGCGCCCATCGCAAGGAGCGCGATGCGCAGTCGATCGCAATCATCCGACGCGAGCACACCGCGCAATGCGCTCGTGCCATCCGCGAGTGCGGCGAGGACAAGATGTCGATTGCTCAAGCTCTTCGAACCAGGAACTTCGACGCGCGCGTGGATGGCACGATCCATCGCGCGAATCGTTCGCGTTGCATGCTCAGCATGCTCCATCAGTTCGTCTCGCGACGGAAGACCGCCACGACATCCTCGATCGGAACGACAAAGAGCCGATTGTCTCCCTCGAAATCCACCGGCACGCTGTGCTTGGGATTGAAGAGCACGCGGTCGTACTGGCGAATCGGATAATTCTCGTCGCGCTCGACTTCCGCGCTCACCGCGACGATGCGTCCTGTGATGGTGGGAATCTCCATCTTGTCAGGAAGATGAATGCCGACCTTCGTGATTTTCTTGTCTTCATCTTTGCGGATGAGCACGCGCTTGCC
>SIAK01000056.1 GCA_009691805.1 Phycisphaerales bacterium | reverse complement strand
GGATTTCAAGCGGACTTCGATGCTGCGCACAGTTACACAGGTCGACTCTACGAAGGTGGCGAAGGCGGGCGCGGCTTGATCAATGAACGTGGAGAGTCAGTGCAGTACGTCAACGGCGCGCGCACGGCGGAGCGATTCGCCGACGCAGCAACGATGGACAGCGCAATTAAGCGCGATGATTGGAACGTGTATCGCATCATCGCCATCCACGGCTTAGTGACACACGATCTCAATGGAGTGCTGATGACGCGCGTTGAAGAAGACATCGTGCTCCGCAAGAGTGGTCGCATCGGTGTGCAACTTCACGTGGGCGAACCCATGCTGGTCGAGTACCGAAACATGCGGCTGACACCCATTGATGCGGACAACGAGGAGGCCTGGGGCGGACGATGAGCGAACCTAAATCGATTGTGCCGGTTGCTGTTGTGGTCGTCGCATGCGGAACACTGCTGTTCAGCGCTGTTGCCGTGTGGACTTTGCTGAAGAAACCCGCAGGTGTAGTCCCTGCGCCCGTAAACGTGGCGGTTGCGCCCGCTCCTCGGGTGCCGAAGCGCGCGGATGCAGCGCAACCACAATGGATTTGGTCGAGCGACGCGAATGCCGTCGATGTCGTGCTTGTGCGAGAGTTCGCGCTCGCTGAAGCGGCCGAAACCGCGACGCTCATTGTGAGCGTGGACAACGCATCGACTGTCTTGCTTGATGGCGAGTCGGTCCTGACGACTGATGATTGGGCGAATCCGATCGAAGCGAATGTCGCTTCGCAACTTGGACCTGGCACGCACACGCTTGAAGTTCGCGCACACAATGCGGGCGGAGTTGCCGCAGCGCTCGTTGCGCTGACGATTCGCGATGCAACTGGTCGCGAAACACAAATCGTGAGCGATGCAAATTGGAGTTCGCAACAGGACGATGCTCGAACTGCTGTTCGAATGATCGCACCGCATGGCGCGTCTCCATGGGGCGCGTTGGCAGCCTTCGACGCGCATGCTGTGCAGTCGACAATCGCCGTTCCAGCAGGGTTCACCGTTGAACTTGTGACGCAGATCAAGCGTGAGTTCGGTTCGATCGTTGCGATTGAATCACTGCCCGATGGAACACTCGTCGCAAGTCCACAGCACGGACCGTTGTTGCGCATTGTTCCTCCCTCGAATGGCAGCGCTGTTTCCATCACGCCGATTGAACTTCCCATTGGTGATGCACAAGGCCTCGTGTTCGTGCAACGCGGCAACGCGCGACATCTCTATGCGAATGTCAATTCCACAGGCACGGTGCCGAGCGGTATCTATCGCCTGCGTGATGACGACGCGAGCGGTGAGTTTGAGTCCGTTGAGTTGTTGCGCGGATATCCAGAAACTGGCGGCGAACATGGTCCACACGGACTTGCGATTGGTCCTGATGGCTTGCTCTATGTGATCGGTGGCAATCACGTACCGCCGCCTGATTGTGCGACATCACGAGTGCCGCGCGTGTGGCAAGAAGATCAAGTACTCACGCGCATGTGGGACCCGGGCGGCCACGCAGTTGGATTGCTCGCGCCGGGCGGCTGGCTCGTGCGCACCGATCTTGATGCGAAGAATTTCGAATTGCTCTCGATCGGAATGCGCAATGCGTACGACATCGCGTTCGTCGAAGGTGAAGCGTTGACATTTGATTCTGACATGGAATGGGATATGGGCACGCCCTGGTATCGACCCGCTCGAGTGCTGCATCTTGCAAGCGGCGCGGATTACGGTTGGCGCAGCGGTTCGGGCAAGTTTCCGTCTTGGTATCCCGACACGAATCCAGAACTGCTCGACATCGGTCCTGCGTCGCCTACCGGAATGTTGAGCTGCGAAGAATGTTTTACGGATCCGAAATGGAAGCACGCGGTTCTCGCACTCGATTGGACGTACGGCACGATGCACGCGTTGTTTGTCGAGCCCTCTGGTTCGGGGTTCAAAGCAACGCGCGAAGAGTTTCTCACAGGAAAGCCACTGCCACTGACCGACGCGTGTGTCGCGCGCGACGCGGGCGGCGGGCTCTATTTCGCGGTTGGGGGTCGCGGCGCAGCGAGCGCGATTTATCGAGTGCAAGAACGCGTGCGCGTTGCGAACACACCGCACGTTGCGCTCGCTGATGTCGATGGACTTCGTGCGCAACGCCGCGCGCTGGAACTTCTGCAACGTCCAGGACTCTCCACGAGTGCGTTGGAAACAGTGTGGCTCGCGCTCGGACATTCCGATCGATTGCTTCGAAACGCAGCACGCAGTGCGCTTGAACAACAAGACCCTGGAACATGGAACACGCGCGCGTTGACGGAAGAAGACACGCAGCGCGCGCTCAACGCGTTGCTCGCGCTTGCACGGACTTCACCCAAGGATGCGGCGGCAGTGCAAGCACGCCTTGCCGAAATCGACGACGGTTCCCTCTCGCTTGAACACGCGCGCGATGCAGCACGCACACTCGGTATCACACTTGCGCGCGGTCATGCGCTGGAAGCACTCGCGCGCATCGCTTGCATTGAGCGATTGGAGACGCGACTGCCTTCAGGCGACGAACTCTATGACCGTGAACTTGGCGCGCTGCTCGTTCGGCTCGGCGCAAGTTCTGCGGTGTCTAAACTTGTCGCGATGTTGGAAGCGAAAGACGTCGCGCGTGATGAGCACGATGCCGCGTTGCTCGCACGGAGTGACGGCTACGGGCCATCCGTCGAGCGCATGCATGCGCAGCGTGGCGAGAAGCAACAGCTTGCAGCGGCGGCGATGTTGCGCGAAGCGAAGCATGGTTGGACGGATGGATTACGCGATCGTTACGCGCACTGGTTCGCACGCGCGCAACGCACTGTGGGCGGCAACTCGTATTCAGGATTCTTGAAGCAGATGTTGAACGATGCGATTGCGCAGGTGCCGCCAGCCAAGCGCGCACGATTTGAACAACTCGCGAAGCATGACGGCGCAGACTTTGCCGATCGTCCGCAGCCGATTGGGCCGGGGCGACATTGGACAACCGAGGAAGTCGAACAGTTTGCGCGCGAGTCGACGGTCGAGAATGCCGCGAACGGCGCGATCATGTTTGTCGCCGCGGGTTGTGTCGATTGTCACCGCAGTGGTGCGCTGACAGCGGTGCACATGGGCGGTCCTGACCTCACCAATGTCGCGCTGCGGTTTGGCGCGCGCGAACTGGCGGAGGCGATCGTGGAGCCTTCGAAGGTGTTGAGTGATCAGTACGAGTTCGAAGCTCTCGAGCGACAAGATGGTTCTGTGGTCGTCGGGCGCATCGTGGATGACAACAGCACGCGTTTGCTCGTGGTTGAGAATGTTCTCGCCCCCGAAGCGCGCGTTGAGGTGCTGAAGTCTCAACTCAAATCACGCCGACCATCGAAGCTTTCTCCGATGATTCCTGGGCTCGTCGATCGGCTCAACGCACAAGAGGTGCGCGACCTGTGCGCGTACCTCTTGCAATCGAACCCGTGACTCGAAGTTTCTAGTGCTTCCACGCACTCGCCGGGACGACGACTTTTTTCGTCGCCGTTGGCGTGATCCACGATACGCGCAAGAGATCTTGTCCAGCGCCTTCGAACATATCGAGCTCAATCGGATGGAGTCCCTTCGCCAGCGCGATCGCGCCGGATTTTTCCGCAGCGCTGTGGAGTTCATCGTTGTTCACGACGAGCGAGCCTTGCACTTTGAATGTGCTTCCATCATCGGAGTCGACAAAGAAACGATACAGCCCGTCTTCAGGAACATCGATGAAGCCCGTGAAGGTCAAGCCGAAGAATTCCTCGCGAGGTTTCACATCCACCGATGGAGTTGCTGCGACACCTTCAGACTCTTTGTTTCCCTTGCGGATGTGCGAACAGTTCTTGATGGACTCAGCAACCGCGTAGGTTGTGTAGGCAAGTCCTGCGTCAGACTTCAGCGCCTGCACAGCAGGGAGCGGCGTGAGTAATTCAAACGTCTTGCTCTCTACGCGCGTCGCAGGATTGTCTTGATAGAAGCCGCGCGCACGCACTGTGGTGGTCGCATGAATACTGAACGGTTGGGCGGCAACCGCGCTCGCTTGCGTGGGCTCGCTTCCATCGGTCGTGTAGCGGTAGATCAGTTGATCACTACTGCTCGCGTTCGCGATACTCACTTCGAGTGCGCCGACGAATTTCTCATCCGCTGCGGAGATCACCGGCGGCGACGCAACCGCGAGCGTGCCTTCGAGATCAACCGAGACGACGGTGCAGATCGGATGGAGAGGCGTCGTCGGCAACTTGAATGTTGTCACGCCCGCTTCTTGCACATGAGTAAAGAGTTGCTTGGTTTTCTGTCCGAGGATTTGCACAGTTCCGACACCAGAGAGCAGCCCTGAAAGCTGGAGTGTTCCATCCTTCGGCCAGTCGAACACCATGAGATAGAGACGATCTCCACCCTGTGCGTTCGTGCCGCGAGTCACGCGGCCCCACGCGGGAGTTTCCGAGAATGGATTCGCGTGCGTGTTGTAAATCGCACTGCTGTTCACTTTCATCCATGCGCCCATCGCTGCGAGTCGTTCAACACTCGGCGCAGGAATCTCACCTTCGCCTGTCGGTCCGATGTTGAGCAAGAAATTGCCACCCTTGCTTGCGATGTCACACAGTTTGTGAATGAGCTCAGACTTCGATTTCCAATCATGATCATTCTTGTCGAAGCCCCACGTGCCATTCATCGTCATGCACGTTTCCCAATCGACGCCATTCGGCAAACCTGCCGCGGGAATCTGTTGCTCCGGAGTGCCGTAATCGCCGCGGTAATTGCCCTCGCGCGTGATGCCATCCATGCCGCTGCGTCCTGTGTCAACGCGATTGTTCACGATGATGTCCGCATCAAGTCCGCGCACGTAGTCGTAGAGCTCCATGCCTTTCTCATGCGTCCATGTGCCTTCCCATTCTCCATCGAACCAAAGAATTCCAATCTTGCCGTACTTGCCGCTCACCAACTCTTTCAACTGCGCCTTCATGTACTGCTCGTAGCGATCGTAGTTCGCGCCCTCTGTCGGTCGCTTGTCCCACGATCGACGCGGGAGGTAGTCGGGATGATGCCAATCCATGATCGAGTGATAGAAGCACAGTCGAATGCCACCCGCAGCGCAGGCATCCGCAAGTTCCTTCAGAGGATCGCGCGGGGCGAACGGTGACGCGCCAACATCCCAATCGCTGATCGGCGAGTCCCACAATCCAAATCCATCGTGATGCTTCGACGTGATCACGATGTACTTCATCCCCGTGTCTTTCGCGATCTGCACCCAGCGCGTCGCGTCGAACTTCACAGGATTGAATTGATCGCGCAGCGGCTCATACGCCTCGGGTGTGATCTGCGCGTTCGAAAGCAACCATTCACCCGCGCCAGGCACAGGCTTTCCATTCCATTCAGCCGCCGCAGTCGAGTACGCGCCCCAGTGAATGAACATGCCAAACTTGGCTTCGCGAAACCACAGCATGCGCGCGTCGTGCTGCGCGGCTGTCTCGTTGACGAGATTCGTTCCCGCGTGGCGTGGCAATTCTTCCTGGGCAGGCGCGAATGTTGTCAGCGTGGAAGTTGTGAACACGACTGCAGCAACAAGTGTGGCGAGATGCATGCACGAATCCTACAGGGCATGGACTATCTTCCACATATGTCCACGGCGAAAACCCTTTCGAAAACTGATCGTCGTATCTACATCACGGCGGATTCGCACTTCGGTCATGTCGACGCACTCGAGTGGTACGGACGCAAGTACGCGAATGTCGAAGCGATGGACGCGGCGATGATGGATGCGATCAACGCACGTGTGGACTCACAAGACATCTTGCTGCATCTGGGCGACTTCATGGTGAAGGGTGGAGGTCGCGCATGGGAAGGAGCAGATCTACGACGCGCGCAGGCGTACCGCGATCGCATCCAATGCAAGCGCGTGTATTTGATTCAAGGCAATCATGATCCGCGCGGTGAAGAGAAGTTCGACGCGATGTTTGAATCGGTCGACGAGATCGTCTCCGTGCGCGGCATCAAGGGGATCGACGAACGCGTCGTGCTCTTCCACTATCCGCTTGAGCAGTGGCAAGGACGACCAACCGGTGCGTTCCATCTGCATGGACACGTGCACGGATTCGGGACCGCCGTCGCGCGTCGACATGATTGCGGCGTGGACTTGCGCGAGAACGGATGCACGCCGCTCTGCTTTGAAGAGCTTGTCACGCGTCTTCGCACGACACCGCCAAGCGGCTTCGTGCGCGAGTCTTAGCAAAGGACGTTTCACGCATGAATCGCGCGGCCTTCGGTGGTGAGCGCGGCTTCGTGCAGCGCTTCGTGCATCGTCGGATGTGCGTGCACCGTGGAGATGACATCTTCAATCGTCGCCTCCACGCGACGCGCAAGACACATCTCGCCAATGAGTTCGCTCGCGTCTTCGCCGAAAATATGCGCGCCGAGGATTTCGCCGTACGGCTTGCTCGTGATGATCTTCACGAGTCCGTCCGTTGCGCCCACGGCAATCGCTTTGCCGTGGCTCTTCAACGAATAAGTCCCAACGGTGTACGCAATGCCCTTCGCCTTCGCTTCGCGTTCCGTCATGCCGACCGACGCAATCTGCGGATTGCAATACGTGCAGGCTGGAATCGACGAGTAATCCACGCCGAGCGTGTGATGACCCTTCATGCGCTCGACGCACGCGACTGCCTCTTCGCTCGACACGTGCGCAAGCCACGGCGCGCCGATGACATCACCAATTGCGTAGACGCCAGGAACGGACGTTTGATACGTGGGTTCCTTCTTGTCCTTGTAGTCCGTCCACAGGTGATCCTTCTCCACGCGCACGCCGAGTCTTTCATCGAACAGTCCGTCAAAGCGGCCCTTCACACCGATGGCAACAAGCACCACATCACAATCGATCGTTTTCACTTGCGATTTGTCTTGCGTGCTTGCGATCGTGACCGTCGCGCCGCCACTTGCCTTCTTCTCAATCTTCGTGGTCGTGTGCGCGACGAGGAAGTCCATGCCTTGTTTCGTGAATGTCTTCAACGCAGCCTTCGAAACATCATCATCTTCGACAGGCAGAATGCGGTCGAGCATTTCAACAACAGTGACTTTCGTGCCGAACGCGTTGAAGAAGTACGCGAACTCCATACCGATTGCGCCAGAACCAACGATGACGATCGACTTCGGCTGCTCTGTGCTTGCGAGCGCGTCGTAACTCGACAGAATCGTCTTGCCATCGCACGGTGCAAACGGAAGTTCGCGCGGCGCTGCGCCCGTGGCAATGAGAATGCGATCCGCGGTGATTTCGCCGAGCCTCTCGCCACCGATGCCGTGGTAGTAATTCTGATCAGCCTTCGAAAGTTCGATGCGGCAAGGCGCAGTCGAAGTTTTTCCAGCGACAATTTTCGCGTGACCTTCGAAGTGTTCGATCTTGTTTTTCTTCAACAGATACGCGACGCCGCTACTGATCTGCGTCGTGATGTTGCGGCTGCGCCCCATGACCTTCGACCAATCAACTTTCACGTTTGCAGGATCGATGTCGAATCCCCAATCGCGTCCGTGTCGAATCGCTTCGAGATAGAGCTCTGCGTTATGCAGCAGCGCCTTGGTTGGAATGCAACCCCAATTCAAGCACACGCCACCAAGCTTGCTGCGCTCGACGCACGCAACCTTCATGCCCATTTGCGCCGCGCGAATTGCGCCGACATAGCCGCCAGGTCCGCCACCGATGACGATGAGATCGAAGTGCTTCGTTTCTGCCATGACTAAGGAACTCCAAAGAAAGTGCGTAAGGATATTCTCAGCAACGCGGCAGCCGCAAACGTGAGCGCGAACGCCTGATCGCTGAGGGCGCACATTGTAGGGAGAAGCAAGTCGCAGGCGTGTAAACCGTTGTAGGATTCTGAACCCCGACGGACGATTGCGTCCGCTCGGACGCGTTCAGTTTCATAACTCTGTTCACCTCGAAAGTTTCCTTCTCGTGCGCATTGCGATTCTGAGTGACATTCATGCGAACCTCGCCGCGCTTGAGGCGGTCATTGCGCACGCGGAAGCGAACAAGGTTGAGCGATTCGTTTCCCTTGGCGACGTTGTTGGCTACGGTCCCGATCCGGTGGAATGCGTCGACATCGTTGCGGCGCGTTGCGATTGGTCTTTGCTTGGCAATCACGATTGCGCCGTGCTCTATGAGCCGACGAATTTCAACGAAGTTGCCAAACGCGCCGCGTACTGGACGCGAGACGCGATCATGCAGCGCCACCTTGTGGACGCGGCTGCACTCGACGCGCGAGTTGCTTCGGGAGCACTCGCCGCGAACGACCCTGCGGTGCAAGAAGAACGCGCGCGCATCGAACGCGATCGCATGCGCCGGCTCGATTTCATCAACATGATGCCCGTGCGCAAGCGATTCGATCGCTACGTCGCCGTGCATGGAACGCTGCGCAAGTACATCAACGAATATCTTTTCCCGCAGGATGCGGCGGGATATCCCCGCAAGATGCGCGACATCTTCGGCTTGATCCCCGATGGATGCACGCTCTTTGTCGGGCACACGCATTGGCCAGGAGTCTTCAGCCGCGACTACGACGATTTTGTCTTCGAGAGTCCAGCAGACTTGGAAAACGTGTGGGTCTTGCCCGATCCATCCGAAGTCGCGTCACCCGAAGAATTGAAAGCGATTGTGAATCCAGGTTCCGTTGGTCAGCCGCGCGACGGCGACCCGCGCGCGAGCTACGTGATTCTGGATATGTCGACTCCGCGCCATCGCATCGAGTTTCATCGCGTTGAGTACGACGTGCAGAAGACGTGCGATCGGATTTTCGCGAACGAGCAACTCGACCGCTGGCTTGGCGAACGGCTGCTCGAAGGGCGCTGATCGCGTGATTCTTCCGCTTCTTTCGTGTGTTTCACGCAGGTGAAGTCACGCTGCGGAAGTGTCGGCTACTCTCCCCCTCCCATGTTCACGGATCCCGCCAAGCGGAAATTGTTCTTCACGGTTCTCGCGCTCTCATTCCTTGGGATCTTTGTCGCTGTGCTCATCACAGGCAAAGGTCGCGGCGCGCTGAATGCCGAGCCAACAATTGTTGCGCAAGAGCAAACAGATGGCGCGTCCACTCCTGCAACAGAGAGTTCCACGCCCGCAGCGCAAGCAGGGTTGACAGCAACGCCCGAAGCAGCGCCCGCAGTGGCTCCACTGAGCGCGCTCACTGCGCGTCCACTCGGCAACGCAGTCGTCAACGAACCACTCGGTCTCGGCTCGCTCCCTGGTCAAGGCGGCGACGAAGTCCTTCCCTTCCGCATTGAATTCGCGCGAACCTCCGCAGGTATTCGCAGCATCATCTTCAATAAGTATTTCGACGCGACCGCAGTGGGCGGCATCGCTCGCGAACCCTACGCAGTGACGAGAGAGTCTTCGATTGGTGCGTTTGAAGTGCCCGTCTTCGCAGCGCGACAAATCATCGTGAACGGCACCAGTGTGCCTCTCTTTGGTGTAGTGTGGTACTCACCAAGCGCGGGTCGATTTGAATCGGAGATCGTCGATGCATCGGGCGCGGTGATCGCAACGATTGTGCGCGAGTATCGATCCACAGGCACTAACTATGACCTCACACTGCTGCAGTCGGTGACGAATCGATCTGCAGCGCCGCTCAATGTTCGATTCGAGATGTACGGGCCAAGTGACTTGCCTATCGACCATGCGGCGTACACCGAGACGCGTCGGATGCACTTCGGTTACATCCTTCCGCAGAAACGCGATCCGCAACAAGCGACCGTGCTTGCGAATGGACAAATGTTTGAGCGCCAAGCGCTCATCGATCTCGTCAATAAAGGCGACTCCACCCTCTGGCCAGATACCACGGCAAAGGAAGGCGAATACGCGCTGAGTTGGGTCGGCACAACGAACCGCTACTTCACACTCGCGCTCTACGCGCCGTACGCGCCACCGACTTCACCATCGAAGAAGATGTCCTCGATTGACAAGGTCGATGGCGGCACCACGCTGAGGGCTGATGGAACTTCGACGCTCTTCACGACACTCTGGACACCAGCGACCACCATCGCGCCTAACGCAAGCGCATCCTTTGATATGGGTATCTATGCGGGTCCGCTCGAACCACGCATTCTCGAGGCGGTCAATCCTTATGCCGCGCTCAACATGGGCGACCTCATCATTTACTCGATGGCGGGCTGCTGCAGCTTCTGCACGTTCCCGTGGCTCGCGCGCTCGTTGCTGTGGGTCTTGACGACGCTGCATGATTACATCCTCTTCGACTGGGGATTCTCGATCATCGCACTCACGATCATCGTGCGACTCATCTTGCATCCTGTGACGAAGAAGTCGCAGATCTCGATGCAGCGATTCTCGAAGGCGATGTCCGCGCTCAAGCCTGAGCTCGACGCGTTGCAGAAGCGGTACAAGGATGAGCCCGCACGCATGCAGCAGGAACAGATCCGAATGTTCCGAGAGAAGGGCGTGAGCCCCGCAGGTTGCGTCGGTGGCATGCTGCCAACCTTCTTGCAGATGCCGATTTGGATGGCGCTCTATGCAGTGCTGTACTTCGCGATCGCGCTGCGTCAAGAACCCGCATTTTTCGGCATTTTCCAAGAGATGGGCGGCTGGTCCTTCCTTGCTGATCTCAGTAGCGCCGATCGTTTCTACGTCTTCGGCACGCCACTCAATCTGTACTTCTTTTCGATGCCCTCCATCAATGTGTTGCCCATCATGATGGGCTTCGTGTTCTGGGTGCAAGCGAAGTACATGACCCCGCCACCTTCCGCGACGATGACCGATGAACAGAAGTCGCAACAACGCATGATGCAAATCATGATGACGGCGATGTTCCCGATCATGCTCTACACCGCGCCGAGCGGATTGACGCTGTATATCTTCACGTCGACGTGCTTTGGCATCATGGAAGGTCGCATCATCAAGAAGCAAGTGGCGCAGATGGATTTGCTTGCACCAACAGCGAAGAAGAAGCAAGACTTCATGGGGCGCCTCTATGAGAAGGCGCTCGAGCGCGCGAAGCAGAAGCCCGCGCCCGACAAGCGCTTCAAGGACAGGTGAGCGTGGAACTCGATTCGAATGCATCGCGATCGTCTGCATCGGGCATCGTGATTGCTCGCGGTAGTGCGCCGGGTCGCGGCACGCGCGCGTTGCTTCGCGCTTCGGGTCCGTCGCTTGCGCATGCATTTCGACACGCGTTCTTGCGCGCACTGCCGTCGAAGCGTTGTCATGCGCCGAATCGATTGGAGACAAGTGTCGGCACTGTTCCGTGCTTAGTCTTGTGGATGCCCGCGCCTGCGAGTTTCACGGGTGAAGACTGTTTGGAAGCACTTTTGCCGTCAAATCCTGCACTACTCGACGCGGCGCTGGATGCTTTACTCGCCAGTGCGGCGAAGGAGTCGTGTGTCGCACGGCAAGCGGTCGCGGGCGAGTTCGCGATGCGCGCGTTTCTCAATGGTCGACTTGCACTCGCGGCAGCAGAGGCGCTCGCCGCAGCGATTGCCGCCGCCGATGATGCGGAACTTGCAGCCTCTCGCATGCTCGCGTCAGGCGCGCTTGCGCTTGAAGCAACAGCGGTGGTGGACGAGACGACGAACCTGCTCGCGCTTGTCGAGGCGGGCATCGACTTCAGCGATGTCGAAGATGTGACCGCGATTGCGCCTGAAGATCTCGCGCCGCACTTGCGTGCGTTGAGCGCGCGATTGCAATCGCTCGCGAGTCCGCGTGTTGGCGAGGATCGCGCGCGCGCGCTCAGTCGCGTCGCTTTGTTCGGTCGACCGAACGCAGGAAAGAGTTCACTCTTCAATGCGCTCCTTGGTCACGAGCGCACAGTGACAGCGGAGGAAGTAGGCACGACACGCGATGCGATCACCGAGCGCGTCGTGTTTGCGAAAGATGTCACCGCAGAGCTCACGGATGTCGCGGGCTATACGCAACTCGCGTCCTCGGACGACCGCATCACGACGCTTGCGCGCGCGCGAGCGCTTGAAGCGATGCGCGATGCGGATCTCGTGGTCGCGTGTCACGCGGTTGACGATCTCGACGCGATCGAATCGCCTGCTGGCGTCGATGCATCGCGCGTCCTTTCGATTGCAACAAAGTGCGATCGACGCGAAGCGCAATGGATCGACTCAGACATCTTGCGAACGAGTGCTGTCCGAGGCGACGGCATCGACGCATTGAAGACACGCATCGCGCACAGACTCCGCCGCTTGCCTTCGCGCGGCGCCGCGCTTTCGGCGGTGTTGCCGCGGCAAGCCGCAGCGGTCGCCGAGGCACACGCACTGCTGCTCGAAGCGGCATTCGCCGCCGAAGCCGAACCCAACGCGCGTCGCTGGATTCGACCAGAGGAAACCGCCGCGCTGCTTCGCGCAGCGATCGAAGCGCTTCGTCCGATTGCGGGCGGACTCGATTCCGACGAGGTCCTCGGTCGGATCTTCGCTCGCTTCTGCATCGGAAAATGAATCGAGCGTCTACGCTGCTCCGCACTCCGCCATGCTGCATCCATCCGCCGAATCGAACGCCTCCGCACCGCACATCACAACTGTTCGGGTTCGCTACTGCGAATGTGACCCGATGGGCGTCGCGCACCATTCCGCGTTTCCGATTTGGCTCGAGATCGCGCGGACGGAAATGCTGCGAAGCGCGGGTGGGAACTACCGAACGCTTGAGGAGGGCGGGCTCTTCCTCGCGGTGGTCGCGCTCGAAGTGAAGTACCGCCGTCCCGCTCGGTACGACGATGAGCTGGCGGTGCACACGCGGCTGATTTCCGGTGGACCCGTCAAGATTGTCCATACGTATGAGGTGCGTTGTGGCGAAGAACTTCTCGCCTCCGCATCGACGACGCTGGCGTGCCTCGGTCGCGACGGACGAGCGCGCGCGTTGCCCGATACGTTGACACTCGGTTGATCACAATCACAGCCGCGAACACGGCAATTCTCGCTACGATTCCCGACATGCGCGCACTTCGTGTTACGACCATCGCTTCCTCCGCACTTCTCGCCGTTCTCTTCGCAGGCGGCTGCACTTCGTCGCTGATCTATCCGCCCACTGCGGGCAAGGCACTTGCGCGACCCGATGTCTCGCCATGCCCCGAACTGATGAGCGACGCGATGTTTGTTGTTGCAAGAACCAACAAGAACACAACTGAAGAGTGCGTGATCTTCAATCTTCCCACAGGTGTGCAGAGCACGGTGTGGAACAAAGTGCAAACGCGATTAGGTTCGCGCGCGGCGCAGCCTGTGCGCGCGATGACCGCGTCGGACACAGTTGCGTTCAGCGTGGAGCAGATTCGCCTCAACGGCGGCAAAGCAGAAGTCGATGTGTTGTACGTCGATCGTGGCGTGTGGCAACTCGCGACTGTGCACTTCACTGGCGGCGCGTTCGCGTCGTATGCATCCGATGGAATCTCGCGCTGGGTGATTCCCGCAAACGCGCCGACCGCAAACGATCCGCGTCCCGCAGAAGCCGCAGCAATCGCGCAAGTGCAGTCCGTGCGTGACGCGCAGAACGCAGCGCGCGCGAATGCAGCAGCGGTGAGCGTGGTCGTGGAACGCACGGAAGTCGCGAGCGAGGAATCGGCAGCAGCCGCGTCCGCACCGGATGCGCAGAATCCGAACTGAAGCCATGCTGAAGCCATGCTGAAGCCACGCTGCATCCCAACCGATCCAGCGCCGCGATCAACTCAGTACGACTTCGCCCAGATCACGCGGCGTGCGTTGGGTGTGCCGGTGAACATGCATGTCGCTGGTGATGCGTCGTAACCGAACGATCCTTCGATCGGAATGCAACGCACGGTCACGCCGAGTTCATCCTTGATGCGCTCCTCGAGTTTC
>SIAK01000055.1 GCA_009691805.1 Phycisphaerales bacterium | reverse complement strand
TCGAGCATGCCTTCGGTTTCTCGATTTGGACTTGCGACCGATCCGCAATCGAGGTGGTCGCGACCGATCACGATCGGTGCTTTCACTTTCTTCGTGCGCACGAGTTCGTTGAACAGGAGTCCTGCTTTGTGTCGCTCTCCGTATCCAAGCCAGCAGATGCGCGCGGGCAATCCTTGGAATGCGATGCGTTCTTCTGCCATCGTGATCCACTGATGCAGTTGTGCGTCATGCGGAAAAAGTTTCAGCAGCGCGTCATCCGTCGTCTTGATGTCTTGCGGATCGCCACTGAGTGCGACCCAACGGAATGGGCCGCGACCAACGCAGAATTGCGGACGAATGTAGGCGGGCACAAATCCTGGGAACGCAAATGCATCGGCGTATCCCGCATCAAACGCGCGTTGTCGAATGTTGTTGCCGTAATCGAAAGTCTTCGCGCCCTTGTGCATGAGCGTGACCATCAGTCGCACATGCTCGGCCATCGATTGCATCGAGAGGCGTTGATATTCGGTGGGATTGCTGCTGCGCAGTTGATCCGCGTCGGCGCGCGACATATCGACGGGGTAGTAGCCTTCGAGTGGATCGTGCGCGCTCGTTTGATCCGTGAGTGTGTCGGGGGTGATCCCGCGCGCATCGAGCCGTCGAAGCAAGTCGACGATGTTGCCGATCCAACCAACGGAGATGCCTTGCCCCTTCGCTTTGAGTTCAAGCGCGCGATCAATCGCGCCGTCGAGATCTTCGACAACTTCATCGAGGTAGCGATCGTGCACACGCTTTTCAAGCCGTTCGCGCGCGATGTCGGCGATCAAGCAAACGCCTTGATTCATGGTGATTGCGAGCGGCTGCGCGCCGCCCATGCCACCGCATCCACCTGTCACATTGAGCGTGCCCTTCAGCGTGCCGCCGAAATGTTGACGCGCGCACTCTGCGTAGGTTTCGTACGTGCCTTGCACGATGCCTTGCGTCCCGATGTAGATCCATGAGCCCGCAGTCATCTGACCGAACATCATGAGCCCTTTGGCCGCGAGATCATCGAAGTGTTGCTGCGTTGCCCAGAATGGAACGAGATTTGAATTTGCAATCAGCACGCGCGGCGAGTCAATCGTCGTGCGTGCAACGCCGACAGGTTTGCCACTTTGCACGAGCATCGTCTCGTCGACTTTCAATCCGCGCAGCGTGTGCACCATCGCGTCAAACGCTTCCCAACTGCGCGCAGCTTTGCCGCGACCTCCGTAGACGACAAGGTCATCAGGTCGCTCTGCGACCGCGGGGTCCAAATTATTCATGAGCATCCGCATCGCTGCTTCGGCCGCCCACGTGGAGCAGACGCGGTCATTTCCGCGAGGAGCGATTACACGGCGTGCGCCAGAGGGAGTCGTCGGCATGCCGCAAATATAGGCAATTTCACGACAGTTGTGCGGTGCAAACTTGCGTCAAGTCGGCATACACGCGCCGCGCATAATCATCGATTCGATCGCGGCGATATCCGGCGATGGACTTCGATCGCCCGTTAGTCGCGGCACGAGTTTGCGAACGCTCGCGTGGACGGATTCAAGTGCATCACTCGAACGCAGCGGTCGATGCGCGTCGATGCCTTCGCACATCGTGAGCACTTCAATCGCGACGACGCTGGTCGCGCGTGCGATGCATTGCTTGAGCTTGTGCGCGGCGGCAGGTCCGAAGCTGTTGTAGTCCTCGATGCCCGCGCTCGTCACGACATTCGCAACGCTTGATGGATTGCAGAGCGTGATGATTTCATTCACGCATGCCGCAGCGGTGTACTGCGCAATCATGAGACCTGATTGCAGTCCTGGTTCAGGCGCGAGATACGGAGTGTGCGCGACGTAGCGATCGGATGCACTGAGCACCCAGAAGGTCCGTCGTTCACTGATGCCTGCGATGTGCGAGACGGCAATCGCAAGCACATCCAGCGGAATCGCGAGTGGCATCCCGTGGAAGTTGCCGCCGGAATACAACTCATCACCGATGACCAGTGGATTGTCCGTCACGGCGCCGAGTTCGCGCTCGATCGCGTGCGTTGCGTAGTCGATCGCATCGCGCACAGCGCCTAAGACCTGCGGCATGCATCGCAAGCAGTAGGGGTCTTGCACGCGCGCATCGAGCGGCGTTTTATGGCTCGCGAGAATCGCGCTGCCTTGCGTGAGTTCACGCAGGCGTTGCGCGACAGCAATCTGTCCTGGTTGCCGCCGCAGCGCGTGGAGCGCGGGGTGGAGGAAAGAATCACTGGCTTTCGCGGCATCAAACGCCAGCGCGCCCGCCACAATCGCAGCGTCCAACAATCGATGGAGATCTGCAATCAGCAGCGCGCCCATGCCCGCCATGAGATGCGTGCCGTTGAGAAGCGCGAGTCCTTCCTTCTCTTCAAGCGCAATCGGTTGAAGTCCATGCTTGGCGTATGCGGTCGCGGTTGGCACGCGCTTGCCTTCGCAGAAAACTTCGCCTTCGCCAAGTAAGCACAGCGCAGCGTGCGCGAGCGGCGCGAGATCACCACTTGCGCCCACAGATCCGCGGCTTGGAATGCAAGGATCGAGACCAAGATTGAGCAGCAGCAGAATGCGCTCAAGCGTTTCAATGCGGACACCTGACGCGCCGCGCGCGAGGCTTGCAGCAAGGCACAAGAGCATCGCGCGAGCAGTTTCTTGCGGCAGCAATTCGCCGACACCTGCAGCGTGAGAGCGCACGATGTTCGCTTGCAGCGTCTTGATCTGCGCCTTCTCGATGCGCACATGGCTGAGCGAGCCGAAGCCCGTGTTCAGTCCGTAAATGGCGCCGCCGGATGCGACCTTCTGCTCGATGACACCACGCGCGCGGACAACTGCAGCGCGTGCGGTTGCGCCGAGTTCGACCGAGCGACCTTCGCGCGCGACCGCAACCAGTTCCGCGATCGCGAGCGGTTGCGTGTCGAGAACGAGTGATGTCGCGTGCGCATTGCTCATAGAAAGGTCCGCTTCTTGCGAAGGAGACTAGCAGAAGCAAGTGGGCATTCGCTATTCGCGGTCATGCATGCCCTTGCAGAGATTGCATGATTGCGGCACACTCCTTTGCGCATGAACGAAGTAGCAGAACTCCCAATTGAGTCGACTCCGAGGCGCGTGTGCGTGCTCGCTGGAGGCATCCTTGCCACGAGCCTTGTGTGCATGTTCGCGATCGCGCCGCTCCTGAGCAATCGGGGCGTTGCGGGTCCACTCGTCGGTGACAGTCTGCGGCCATACCTCGCGATCGGTGTGCTGCTCGTTTGTTTCGCCGCAATCGTTGCGATCGGCGCAGTCGTGGGTCGGCTTGTGAACGCCGTGGTTGGATTGTTTGTTGTCGGCGTGGGACTGAGTGTCGTGTCGATGCAATCTGGCAATGTGGAAGATTTCGTCTTCGGTCCTTCCGCGATGCGCACGATGCCGTTCGAAACGATCGGTTGGGCGGTGCTGCTCGCGCTCGGGTCGATGGCAATCTTTCGATTCGCGGGACGACTTCCAGATTTTCCGATCACGCATGAAGAAGAATTCGACGCCGTCTGCGGAAAAGCTGCGATCAAGAGTTGGCTTGCGGGCATCGCTGCGCCGATCATCGCATCGATCATCGTTGCCAACGCGATGAAGGGCCAAGCGATTGGCGCCGCAGTTGTCGCGAGTCTTGCGGTCGGCGTGATCGCGCGCATCCTCGCGCCGCAGACGCAGCCCGTGCTGCTCGTCGCGGCGCCGCTTGTTGCTGCTGCAGTGGGTCAAGCATTTTTCATCTTCAGCGGACTCTCTGCTCCTGCTGATTCTTTCGTCGCGAACAAACTGCCGAGTTTGCTCTTCGTCATGCCACTCGACTGGGCTGCGGGATCGCTCGTGGGAGTTTCGCTCGGATTCGGCTGGGCGCGCTCATTCGTCTCGCAAGAGCAGTGATTTTCGCGCCCTTTGAAAGCAATTCATGTCACTCATCGTCACAGGCACAATTGGTATTGACACCGTCGAGACTCCGTCGGCGCGCCGCGCGCGCGTGCTTGGAGGAAGCGCGGCGTACTTCGCTGCAGCAGCGTGTCCACTCACGCCCGTGCGATTAGTTGGAGTTGTCGGTGGCGATTGGCCAGCCGAACATCGCGCGATGCTCGAAGGGCTTCGCGGCGCAGATTTGCGTGGACTCGAAACGCGCCCAGCGGGAAAAACTTTCGCGTGGGGCGGCAAGTATCACGAGAACATGAACGTGCGCGAGACGCTTTTTACGGATCTCGGTGTCGTGGGCGAAGCACCGCCGACCGTGCCGAGCGTGTTTGCTGATAGTCAATATGTTTTTCTCGGCAACACGCATCCAAGCGTGCAGCGCGGATTGCTCACGCAACTTCCGAATCGCAAGATCGCGATTGCAGACACGATGGATCTGTGGATCAACATTGCGCACGATGAACTCATGCAGTTGCTCGGCGAAGTTGATGGACTCGTGCTCAACGACAGCGAAGCTGCGCTCCTCACCGGCGTGCGCAACGCGGTGACGGCGGGCGAACGCATTCTTGCGTACGGACCGAAATTCGTCGTCGTGAAAAAGGGCGAGCACGGCGCGGTGCTCGTGCATCGCGAAGGTGTCGCTGCCGTGCCTGCGTTTCCTGCAACGGAAGACATGGTCGTGGACCCAACAGGTGCGGGCGATAGTTTCGCGGGCGGCATGATGGGTCACATCGCGCGCGTGGGTGCGACAGATTTCGAGACACTCCAAGACGCGCTCACGTGGGGCACGGTCATGGCGAGTTTCACGATTGGCGGATTCAGTCTCGAAGGCTTGCGCGATGCAACGCCAGATGCGATCGCAAAGCGCCACGCGGAGTTCCGCAGCGCCGCGCGCATCGCGTGAGAGGTGCGGTGCGCGTGCGAGGTGCGGTACGCTTGCGCGCATGAGTCGCTCATCCAACCTACGAAATGCGCTTGTTCTTGCGTTTGTTGTCGCGTTGCCTTCACTCGTGTTTGCGCAGACGTACACGCCGATGCAGCAACTGCAAGGCGCGAAAGATATGCGTCGACTCTCGCAGATCGCTGGCAACGCGGGCGGTGGTGGAGCGATTGAGGGACTTCTCTTTCCGATCGCAGGGTCGAGAGTTTTCTTTGAGAAGGATGGCGTGTGGCAGAGTGTGGAACCTACGACGGGCGAGCTCAATCCTTCGGGCGCTCCGAAGGATGGATTTGGTCCGGCAGTCGATCATCCACCAGGAGGTGAACGTCGCGCGGCGCGTGGTCGACAGGTCGCAGAGGAGACTTCGCCGGATGGAAAATTCGTCGCCGCAACAGTCGATGGCAATGTTGTCTTGCGTCCGACGGAAGGTGCAGCAGCGAAGCCAACGCGCGATCGCACGCGTGGTGATCGTCCGCGCGCGGCGGGTGCGAAAGAGCCAGAGGTGGCTGAGGTCGAGCCTCCCAAGGCGCGGCGCATCACGACGGATGGTGGCGACCTTCGCATCAAGTACGGCACGGCGAGTTGGGTCTATGGTGAAGAGTTGGATCAGACCACGGCGATGTGGTGGTCGCCTGATTCCAACATGCTCGCGTTCTACCGATTTGATGAATCGAAGGTGAAGGATTACTGGTTGCTCGGCGGTCTCTCCTCGACGCGTTCGAGCCTGCTTTCTGAGGCGTATCCGAAGCCCGGCGAACCGAATCCCACAGCGGAATTGCTTGTGTATGACGTGCTGAGCGAGAAGACGACGAAGGTCGATTCGGCGCTGCCTGATGGAGCAGAGCATTACGTCTTCAACATTCGTTGGTCGCCCGATGGCAAGGAATTGCTTTTCAATCGAGCGCCCCGTCAACAAGATTGGGTGGAGTTACTCGCAGCAAATCCAAGCACCGGCGCGAGTCGCGTGGTGCTGCGTGAGTCGCAAGAGACATGGCAAGAGAATCGTCCGTTGACGCGATTTCTCAAGGACGGTGTGCATTTCCTCTTCGAAACGGAGAAGAACGGATTCAAGAACTACGAGATTCGTTCGCTCCACGATGATTCCGTGGTCACTGTCACATCAAACGATTTTCCCGCGCACAACATTGTGCTTGTCGATGAATCGCATGGCGACCTTTGGTACACGGCAACGAGCGCAGTGAACGCAGTGCAGATGCAATTGCATGTTGCGAAACTCGATGGCAGTGGCGACGAGCGTGTGACCACAGAGCCGTTGTCGCATTCAGAATTCCGCATCGCACCTAATGCAAACTCTGTCGTCACAACCGCGGAGTCGCACTCGATTCCCCCACGCACAATTGTGTATTCGCGCGGAAGCGAGTTCGGAGGACGCGCGACGGTGCTCGCGACAGGTGATGACTCGGCACTGCACGCGCAAGGTATTCGCGCGGGTGAGCTCTTCACCTGCAAAGCAGCCGATGGCACGACGGATCTCTACGGGGAGCTGTATTTCCCGCCTAACTTTGACGAGTCGAAGTCGTATCCGCTCATCGTCGATACCTACGGTGGACCCACCGTGCAACTCATCAAAGATGTTTGGCGACCATGCGATGCACACACAGCGCTCGGGTTCTTGGTCGCGCGCGTGGACAATCGCGGAACACCAGGTCGAGGCAAAGCCTTTGAAACGGCGACGTATCTCGCGCTCGGTGGACCAGACGCGGATGATCAAGCGGCAGCGGTGAAGTTTCTCGCATCCGATCGCGCGTATGTCGATGGCAAGCGCGTCGGCATCACAGGCCACAGCTACGGCGGTTACATGTCCGCGATCTGCATCATTCGGCATCCGGAAGTTTTTGCCGCAGCGGTCGCCGGCGCGCCTGTGACCGACTGGCGCAACTACGACTCCATCTATACCGAACGATACATGTGGTTGCCTTCGGAGAACGCTGCGGGTTACGACCTCGGCAGTTGCGTGAAGCACGCGAATAATCTCAAAGGCAAGTTGCTCTTGCTCCACGGCATGGTGGATGACAACGTGCATCCCGCGAACACGTTCGAACTCGCGAATGCATTGCAGTCGATCAACCGACCGTTCGCGATGATGGCGTTCGCGAATTCTGAACACGGCATTTGGTCACCCGCGGTGGAGAGTGTGAAGTGGAGTTTTCTGGTGGAGGCACTGAAGCCTGAGCCGACGGGATGGGTGCGCGCGAGCGGAAAATCTGACGCAGTAGAAGCGCCCGTCGAAAGCGCAGCAGGCGGAACATGAACGCACTTCCTCCCGATCGATCGCACATCGCAACCGAAGCGCGTCATGCGCAATCTGCATCGCTCGATCTGATGAGCACGCTTGCAGTGGTCGAGTTGCTCGCGCGCGATCAGCATGATGCGGTGTGCGCGGTGGAAGCGTGTGCGCAGGACATTGCGGCGTTTGCAGATGCAGCTGCGTCGAAACTCGCGAGTGGTGGTCGATTGCTCTATGCAGGTGCGGGGACATCGGGGCGACTTGGAGTTCTCGACGCGAGCGAATGTCCGCCGACATTTCGATGCGATCCTTCGCAAGTTGTGGGCATCATGGCGGGCGGCGACACGGCGCTGCGCAAGTCGAGTGAAGGACGCGAAGACGAATGGGACGGAATCGCCGACGAATTCGCACGACTCGGCGTGTGTGCGAACGATGCGTTTGTCGGCATCGCCGCAGGCGGAACAACGCCCTACGTGCTTGGCGCATTACGACTCGCGAAGCAACGCGGTGCAACGACAGCGTTTCTCACATGCGCGCCGCATGCGCGACCTGAGTATTGCGATCACTGGCTCGTGCTTGCAACAGGTGCAGAAGTACTCACAGGTTCAACGCGATTGAAAGCAGGCACTGCAACAAAGATTGCGTTGAACGCGATCAGCACCGCAGTCTTCGTGCAACGCGGCAAGGTCTACGGCAATCTCATGGTGGATCTTGCAGCGACGAATGACAAGCTTGTGGATCGCGCGCTGCGTATCTATCGAGAATTTTTTCCGAGTGACTCTGCAGCGACTGCGATGCAAGCATTGCGTGATGCAGAAGGCTCACTCAAACTTGCGATCGTCATGCGCACGCACGCGTGCTCGCGCGCGGCAGCATGCGAGCGACTCGCCGCACATCGCGAGAACTTGCGCGCATGCCTGCATTCCTCGTGATTTCTGCGTGATGCCTGCTCAAGCAACGAACCCCGCGCTTGCGCACGGGGTTCGTTTTTTGTTCAGCGGAAATCGACTTCTCGCGAATGCGATCAGACGGCTTCGTTGAGACCCTTCATCGCGCGAATGCGAACCTTGCGGCTTGCTGGCTTCGCCTTGAAGGTTTGCTCTTGACCGGTGAATGGGTTGATGCCCTTGCGCGACTTCGTCGCTGCCTTCGCAACGGTGCGCATCTTTGCGAGACCGAAGAGATTGAAGGTGCCGCAGCCCTTTTTGCCGAGATCAGAAGTGATCATCGTGGTGAGGAGGTCGAACGTCGCGACGACTTGCTTGCGCGTGAGTCCGGTGTGTGCGGCGATCTCAGAATAGATGGAGCCTTTGGTGCGAGTCTTGACAGCGGGAGTGATCTTCAGTTTCGTGGCCATACGGGGGATTCCTTTCAAGTGGCGAAGTGACAGGATCCATACCTGTCGAATACACGGGAAAAATAGCGTTATCTAGACACGCGCGCAAGAGAATGCAGAGAAACCCGTAGTTTTTTGATGTTTTTTCTAGTGGACCAAAAACCGCTCAAAATGAGGAGAATTTGGTCTACAGGGGGGAAGCACTCAAGAGTCGAGGCAACTCAATCGTGTTCGTCGAGCCCATCCGCGTCTTCTTCAAGGAACGCGCTTGCCTCCGTCCGCACGGTTGCGGGCGGGACAAACGGTACGGTGGAGGATGGAATCTTCGGCGTTCGAATGACGAATGAGAAGTTGCCAACCTCCGCGATCGTCTCTTCATCAAGCCGCTTGCGAGGCCACTTCTTCCCAGCAGCGAAGACGCCTCCACCAGCATCAAGCAGCGACCAAGTGTTGCTTCCGCGAACGAGCACGGCGTGAATCAACTCGACGGACGGATCTGCGATGACGATGTCACAGGTCGCTGCGCTACCGATGACGAGTCGACCTGCGGTAGCAGTGAGATCAACAACCAGTTCGACGCCACCTGTTGCGCTTGTCACGATGAGCGTTGGTCGAGCGGGCGGTGGCTCGTGAGCTTCGATTTCGAGAGAATCACGCGGCGCATCGAGCGCGGCGAGGTCTTCTTCCGTGAGTCGCACGCGGTTCGATTTTGAAGGCGCCGCGCGCGTGAGTACGGTGTTCGCAGGTTCCGCGTGCTTGATCCAAAGCACCGCCGCGCCAACCTTAACCCATGTTTCAGCCGAGAGTTGCGCTGTCCGGCATTCTCCCGCCTCGGTCTTTAGTCCACTCTGTGAACCAGCATCGACAACGCGCCAGACACCTTGATGGCAATAGAGAATGACATGCCGACGGCTCACCGAAGCGGCATGCACGACGATGTCGCACTTGGGGCTGCGGCCGATCCAATACGCCCGCGCAGGGTCGATGAGACGCTGGAGCAGGAGGGTTCCGTCAGCCGCGCTGATGAGCAGTTCTGCCACGAAGATTCCTTCGTTAAGGCTGAGGGTAGTGACTCAGGATCGTGGTCGAACAGGTGCTCGACCTACTGAGTAGTACGAGAACCCTAGCTGATCCATCGCCTGACAACGATAAAGGTTGCGACCATCGAAGATAAGTTTCGACGGCAGGAGTTTGGCGACCCATTCCCAATCAGGTGAGCGGAACTCCGCCCACTCGGTCGCGATGACGAGCGCGTCGGCGCCGTCGAGCGCCGCGTACATGTCCGCTGCCCGATGGACCGAAGGCATTTCCTTGGCGAGGTTTTCGAGGGCAACAGGGTCAAATGCGGTGACGGTTGCTCCCGCCTTGATCGCCCGCTGCATAAGGCTGATGGCGGGTGCTTCGCGGATGTCGTCGGTGCGTGGCTTGAAGGCGACACCCCAGAAGGCGAGCCGCTTGTCCGTCAGATTGCCGCCAAATGCGCCTTCCACCTTCGACCAAAAGTGTCCGCGCTGCGCCTGATTCACGCGATGCACAGAGGCGTTGAGCTCGCACTCGAACCCAACTTCGCGACCCATCGAGACGACGGCGATCGTGTCCTTTGGAAAGCACGAGCCGCCGTAGCCAAGTCCTGGATAGAAGAATTGATTGCCGATGCGCTTGTCGGCGCACATGCCTTCGCGCACGCTGTTCACATCGGCGCCGTACCTCTCGCACAGATTCGCCATCTCGTTGATGAAGGAAATCTTGCACGCGAGCATCGCGTTGGAGGCGTACTTCACCATCTCCGCGCTGCGAACATCCATGAGGAAAATCGGATTGCCTTGACGGACGAATGGCTCGTACAGCGCGCGCATCGTTTCACTTGCGTGCTCGCTCTCGACACCACACACGACGCGATCAGGCTTCATGAAGTCGCCGATCGCATCGCCTTCTTTCAAGAACTCAGGATTGTCCGCGATCGCGAACGAAACCTTCGTCTTCGAACGAATCAGATCGCGCACCTTGTGGCTCGTTCCAACAGGCACGGTGCTCTTCACGACAACGGTGCGTGGTGCGGCAGCTTCGCCGAGTTGTTCGAGCGCATCCGCGATATCACTCGCGACCGCCAACACATATTGCAAATCTGCGCTGCCGTCTTCATCGCTTGGAGTGCCGACGCAAATGAAGATCACATCCGCGTGTCGGTAGGCTTCAAGTTTGTCGGTCGTGAACTGCAATCGCCCAGCGCTCGCGTTGCGCAAGATCATTTCACTAAGACCTGGTTCGTAGATGGGACTCTCGCCACGCTTGAGCATTTCTACTTTGCGTGCGTCGACATCAAGACACACAACGTGATTGCCAGTTTCAGCAAAGCACGCACCTGTGACGAGTCCAACGTATCCGGTACCAACCATCGTGAGCTTCATGCGGGAGATCTCCAAGCGGGCGGTCTGTGTTCAGAAGTGGGGTGGAACTGTAACCCATTCAAGCGCGGATTCAGTTGCGTACGCAGGCTGCATTGCTCGCGCACGAAACCACATGCGCGCGGCAAATGGTGGGTGAGGCGAGATCGGCATTCTTGCTGCACAACTTCACCGCTTCTTTGTTTGGGTTTCACCTGATTCAAGGTCGAGGATCCCTTGTTTGAGTCGACAAAGCACGCCTTCGGTCGCTCCAGCGAATCCGCCGAGACCATCGGCAGCAACGACGCGATGGCAAGGCACGATCATCGGCAGTGGATTTCGCTTCATCGCCTGTCCAACCGCGCGGCACGCAACAGGCGATTTGCCGAGTCTTTTCGCGATCCAACCGTACGTCTGCGTCTTTCCTTTGGGAATGCTTCGACACGCGTTCCACACTGCGACTTGAAATGGAGTTCCCGTCGGAGTCGGGATGCGCTTGGCCGCGCGTTCATCACCGGCAAGCGCAGCTGTTGCCGCAGCAAGAAGTTTTTCCGCTTCTGCTCCTGAGGCGCGAGTCCAGGTTGGATGCACCGCAACTCCTCGAAGTTTCCATTCGAGGCTTAAGGAGCCATCTTTGCGTCGATACGCCACGAGCGGTCCCCATGGCGTGACGAGTGGAGCCGCAGGAGTTTGTGCGGAGAGGATCGACATAGGAGAAGCGTATCCATATCGCGTCGGCACTATCATCGTGATTATGACATCCGCAGCCGCTTCTTCGTGTTCCTCCGCCGCCACAGCAACGTGCGATGTCCCGCTGGATCTGATGTCGAATCAGTTGCTCGCGATGCTTCGCGCGGCAGACCCAGCGATTGCCGAGTGCTACGCGCTTGAAGCGCAGCGGCAGGCGACGACGCTCGAATTGATCGCGAGTGAGAATCATGTTTCGACAACAGTGATGCACGCCGTTGGCTCGTGGTTGACGAACAAGTACGCCGAGGGATATCCGGGCAAGCGCTACTACGGTGGATGCGAGTTTCATGATCGCGTCGAAGACCTCGCACGCGATCGCGCGAAGCAACTCTTCGGTTGTCGATTCGCAAATGTGCAACCGCATTGCGGCGCGAATGCGAATCTCGCGGCGTTCATGGCGATGTGCAATCCTGGCGACACGATCCTTTCGCTGCCGATCAAGAGCGGCGGACATCTTTCGCACGGACTGAAAGTGAACTTCAGCGGAACGTACTTCAAGATCGCGGAGTACGACCTCGATCCCACCACGGAACTTCTGAACTACGACGAGATCGCACGCATCGCGCGTGAGACGAAGCCGAAGATGATTATCTGCGGTTACTCCGCGTACTCGCGGGTCATCGACTTCGCACGCTTCCGCGCGATCGCCGATGAAGTTGGCGCGTGCTTGATGGCGGACATCGCGCATATCGCAGGACTTGTCGCAACGGGCGTGCATCCATCGCCGTTCCCACACGCGCACATCGTCACGACAACGACGCACAAGACGCTGCGTGGTCCGCGTGGTGGATTGATTCTCACCAACGACGAAGAGATTGCGAAGAAGGTCGATCGCAAAGTCTTTCCAGGTTCGCAAGGCGGACCGCTGATGCATGTCATTGGCGCGAAGGCCGTCGCGTTCCTCGAAGCATTGCAGCCTGCATTCCGCGACTACTCCATCCAAGTCGTGAAGAATGCGCAAGCACTCGCGACTGCACTGACGCAGCGCGGCTATCGCATCTGTTCGGGTGGAACGGACAACCATCTCATGCTCGTCGATCTTCGCGGGCGGTCGGCGGATCTCACGGGCGCCGATGCAGAAAAGTGGCTTGAAAAGGCGGGAATCATCGTCAACAAGAACGGCATTCCGTTCGACCCGCGCTCGCCTGTGGTCACGAGTGGATTGCGTCTCGGTACGCCAGCAGTCACCACGCGCGGATTGAAGGAGCCTCAGATGGAGCAACTCGCAGCGTGGATTGATCGCGTGCTCGGTGCATCGGGTGATGCAGCAGTGCAAGCAACAGTGCGAAGTGAAATTCGCGAGTTCTGCCGCGGCTATCCGCTGTTCCATTAAGTACGCACGCATGACGCATCAAGCATCGTGGGAATCGCTGTTCGAAGGTCGACGCGTACTCATCGCGCCGCTGCCTCCACCGAGCGTGGTTCGAATGCGCGTGCCACTTCGACTCCTTCTACGCCTCACCGCATTAATCTTCGTGCTTGCAGCAGCAACCGGGTTGGGCTACGTCTTCTGGAATCTCTCCGGTCGATGGTGGGTTGGCTTTGCGGTCTTCTCGTTGCTTGCGTGGATCGCGCTCATCATCGGCTTCGGCATCATCGACACGATGCGACTTGCTCGCGCGGATCGACAGAAGCGCTATGAGCGCGCGATGGAACATCCGATTTCTCGTCTGCTTCCGCAGCGAGGTTTGACCCGCGACGAAGTACGCAACCCCGCGAAGTACACCGCACTCTTCGCACTTGATCCGCGACCGATCTTGCTCTTCGATGAGGCGCTCGCTACCACTGCGGGTGCGGAAGACATGGTTGGAGCACTCGCGCCGTTAGGTCACTTACCTGAGCCAGAACCACTGCAATCAAGCAAGTTCCGGCCAGGCCAGGGAGTCGGCGGCATCCTCATGAGCTTGCAGGGATTCCGTTTGATGATGGAGGCGTTTTCGAGCGTGTTCAATGGAGCTCCACTCGGGTGGCAAGGGTGGCTTGGCATTGTCCTGTTCTTGATGGGAATGCTCCTGCTGCTACAGGATCCATGGCTGCGTCGAAAGTTGGGACTTCCAAAGATGTTCGGATCGGATCCCGAACTCGGCGCGGGATGGATTCGCACGGTGGAGGGCGAGGTGTACACCGTTGAAGATTCCATCGTGATGATGACGCTTGAGGCGAACGCTGTCGAAGTGCGCTGCATTCGTCATGATCGGGTCGAGTGTTTTTTCCTTCCGATCTTGTACGCGTCCTCCTCACGCAAGGCGAAGAGTTCAACATTCGGCGTTCGTGCCAAACTCGGCGCTGCTGCAAATCGAGTGGCTGGCGAAGTTCGTGAAGC
>SIAK01000054.1 GCA_009691805.1 Phycisphaerales bacterium | reverse complement strand
CGCCAGCACTGGCTTCGGTGCGCTTCGGATCCAGCGGCGGCCGAGTTCGGATTGCGCGAATTCTGGTTCTTTTTGTGCGATGGCTGCGGCGATGAGGCCCATGAAGAGTGGTTGGGGTGCGAGTGGGCGGCTTGTGAGTTCGGGGTGGTATTGCGCGCCCACGAAGTAGGGGTGCGTGGATTGTGGAAGTTCGAGCACTTGCATGATCTTGAACTTCGGATGTCTTCCGCTGAACACTAAGCCCTTCGCTTCTAACTCGCTGATGGAACTTGGCTCGACTTCGTAACGATGGCGGAATCGCTCGCGCACTTCGGTGCGATTTCCGTAGAGGAAACTTGCGAGGGAGCCTGGTTCGAGAATCACATCTTGCGCGCCCAGTCGCATCGTGCCGCCGAGAATGCCTTCGAGTTTCTTTTGATCGGGCAACTCACCAATGAGTGGATGCGTCGTCGTCGCATCAAACTCCGATGAATTGGCATCGGTGTAGCCAAGTGCGTTGCGACCGAACTCGACCACTGCCATCTGGAATCCAAGACAGATTCCAAGAAACGGTTTGCGGCTCGCGCGTGCAGATTTGATACAGCGAATCTTTCCTTCGACACCGCGCGCACCAAATCCACCAGGCACGATGACCGCATCGACTGTCGCGAGCGCTGCATCCGATGCGGCATCGGAATTGAGATCGGTTGTGTCTAACCAGCGCACATGCACACCGCAGTTCAGTTGAATCGAACAATGCTCGATCGCCTTATCAATCGACGCGTACGCATCGCGCAGCGCGGCGTACTTGCCTGCGATCGCAAGCTCAATCGTGTACTTGCGTGGTTGGAACAGTTTGCGGCTGAATTCAAGCCAATTGATCCGCTCGCGATCTTCCATCGGTGCGTTGACGCGGTCATGCAGTCCGAGCAACGAAAGAATCTCGCGATCCAATCCTGCTGCGCGCATCGCTTCTGGAATCGCGTACACGCTCTCGCGATCGTGCATGGAGAAGATGCGGCGCATCGGCACGTTTGAGAACATGCCGATCTTCTCCATCACCTTCTCGACCACCGGATTCTTCGCGCGGCACGCAATGATGTGTGGCTGCACGCCCGCTTCCATGAGCCGCTTGATGCCGAGCTGCGCAGCCTTCGACTTCTGTTCACCGAGAATCGAAGGCTCGAGGATGTAGGTCAGCGCGACGAAGCACGTCGAATCCGTACCTTCTTCAAATGCGAGTTCACGCAGCGCTTCGATGTAAAAACCGTTTTCGTAATCGCCCGCGGTGCCGCCAACTTCCACGAATACGATGTCGGTTGGCTTGCCGTTGTTGCCCGTCATCGCCAGCTCGCGCAACCGCAACTTCACTGCACCCGTCACGTGCGGAATCATCTGCACATCGCGACCGAGATATCCGCCGCGTCGTTCGCGTTCAAGAATGTCGGTATAGATCTGACCTGCGGTGACGAAATTTTTTCGCGTGAGATCCTGATTCAGCAATCGCTCGTACGTGCCGAGATCCATGTCCGTCTCGCAACCATCCGCGAGCACGAACACTTCGCCGTGTCGATATGGATTGAGCGTGCCTGAATCGATGTTGAGGTAACCCTCCATCTTGATCGGTGCGACGCTGAGCCCTTTGTCTTTGAGCAGTTTCGCGAGCGAACTCGAGAAGATGCCTTTGCCGAGTCCGCTCATCACCGTGCCGATGACGACGACGAACTTTGTTCGTCCACGTTGGTATCCATTTGGAATCGGCGAGTGCCATTCACCTGCGTCGGAGCTCTTCCCAAACTGCGACAGGAATCCGCAAGAATCAACCGTCTCTGCAGAGTCAGATGGATCGTTGTCGGGCATTCCTGAATGTAGGCAGAAAGACCCCTATGGCGCAAGACCCTCGCGCCGATTGTGGCATCATTCGTTGGTTCTGTTGAAAGTTTTTTCGCCGCGAGTCGGAGTCGCTCCGACTCAAGAAGGACGTTTCGCATTGAACCGACAGAGAAAGGCTTCGTATTGCTCTGGCGTATCGATTCCTTGCGTCGTGATTTCTCGAATCGCAACCACGATCGATCGTCCATGTTCGAGAACCCGAAGTTGCTCGAGGCACTCCATTTCTTCGAGCGGCGAAGCCGGCCAACTCACAAACTCCTGCAGGAATGCAGCCCGGTAGGCGTACAAGCCGACATGGCGCAGCGTCGGTGCAGGGGGTGGCAGGTGCGCGTGTTTCGCAGCGTCTCGCCAGTGCGGAATCCTCGCGCGGCTGAAGTAGAGCGCGCGACCATCCGTGCCTAGCACGACCTTCACGAGATTGGGATCGGCGGGATTTTCGTTTGCTTGAAAGGGGCTTGCAAGAGTCGCAACATCCGCCCAAGGCGTACGCAAGAGAAGTTCAGTCGCAGCATCAATCGCGTCAGGTTCGATTTCAGGTTCGTCGCCCTGAATGTTGACGAGAATCTCCGCGCCCGTTCGCGCAGCAACTTCGGCAAGTCGACTCGTCCCGTTGGGATGATCCTCGCGCGTGAGCATCGCTTCGCCGCCGGCCGCACGCACTGCCTCGACGATGCGTGGATGGTCCGCCGCAACGATCACAGCATCCAGACTCCGTGCGCGCAGGGCAGCTTCAAGCACATGCACCACCATCGCTTTGCCCGTGGCTGACGCTAACGCCTTCTCAGGGAAACGCGAACTCGCGAGTCTTGCGGGAATGACACCGAGCACTCGCACAGCGCGCGACATTAGTTCGGCAGTTCCTTCTGCAACGCGTCGATGTCTTTGCGCTTCTGCCGAATGTCGCGATAGCCAATGTTCTTGCGAACAATCGCCGAGCAAATCTCCGCGGCTTCACGCGCAATATCGCCGCGCTTCTCAAGCTTCGCACGTTCAATGAGCGACGACATCAAGTCGTAGCGAATCGAGAGATCGCGTTCTGCTTCGAGTCCCGCAACCTGCGTGAGTGCATCGCGATACTCGCCGACGGCCTCTTCATGCCAGCCCTCGGCTGCAAAGCAACGGCCGAGCATCTGTGTTGCGTAGACGCGAAACTTCGCGTCTTCTTTGCATGCCTGAAAGCACGCCATGGCGTCTTGGAAGTTTCCCTGTCGGAATTCGAGGCGACCCAAATCCATCTTTACGCCGCGGTCGGTTGGGTAATTCTTCTGTCGATCACGGAGTTCACTGAGCTCGAGCGCGAGCAATTCCGCCGCAATCGTGACGAGTTGTGCTTTGAGATCCGCATCCGCCGGCGCGGCTTCAACCTTGAGTTCATGCGCTCGATGCGTGCGACGAAGTTGCACGAGTTTGATCTCGCCGATCGCCATTTTGAAGCGGTATTCGGTCAATCGCTCCCAGCCCGCTTGGTAGACGATCAACGCTTCGGCTTCCGACTCAGGCGTGCCTTGCTTGCGCAGCGTCGCACCAAGTTTCGTAATCGCGTCACCCGACATCGGGTTTGTCTCGAATTCTTTGCGCGCATAGTCGATCACGCGCTGCACGGAATCTTCGCCGCTCACGATCGACTCGTCTTCGATCAGCTGCCGCTGCTTGTCTGCATCGCGGATGACACTGCGGAACCCACCTTCACCTGCGAGCGCTGCTTGCGTGAATCCGCCTTGCGACATCGCGCGCGCCGCGGTCAATTGCTTAATCTCATTCACCAAGTGAATGTCATGCGGATCAATCTTGATCGCCTCTTCCGCTGCAGCGAACGCTTCGGTGTACGCCTCGACCGCGCTGAAGAGGTCCTTGATCTTGATCCACTGCGATTTCGACGGCTTCTTCGCCGCGCGACGCACAAGACCCAAAACTTTGGGAGCAACCCAACGACCGAACTCGAATTGGCCCGCGCGAGACGTTGCATCCAGCATCTTCAGCGCAGGATCAACGCTTTGTAGATCCGTAAACCAGACATACGCAGCAGTGACAAACTTATCGATCGGACCAGGTCCATCGATCTTCTTGAGATTCTCGCGCGACGCGGGCTTGCCGACGGTCTGCGCGTATTGAATCGCCAGTTCGTACACGCGGTCGTAAATCGGCAGTTGCGTCGGATCTAGTTTCAGCCCGCTGGCGTAGCAGATGAGCGCGTAGTCGAAGTTGTGCGTGCCTGCGGCAACATCGCCGTGCTTGAACCACGTGCGCGCCTTGTCGGGCTGTGCAATGAAGGCACCGCTCGCCGTCACACCAGCGGCTGCGCCCCCAGAAGGTTGGTCGGCTGACTTCTTACCAAACGAAAAGAAACCCAAGGCGCGCTCCTGACCGAGAATGCGGACTGACTGTCCGCAAGAGTTGAATACCGCACTGAAACTGAATCGAGATCCTATCCGCTTACGGGCCCTTGGCGGGTGCAGTCCGTGCATTCAATTCAAGAAGGAAGTTAAGATCCACCAATGGCCGCGCCTCCACGTCGAATTCCTACGCCTCGTTCCTCGAACAATGCCGCATCCTCCCAACGTGAGGGGCGGGGCGAGATTGGTCGCGAAAACTCGAAAGATGCAGGTCGTTCGGGCAAATCTGATGCTCCCCGAAGTGCTGCGCTCGATCCCGCAGCCAACGCGACGCCTGGTTCGCACGCGCATTTGTTTACGAATCTTCGCCCACCACGCAGCATCGTGACGTTCCCAGATCCTGTGCTTCGCAAGAAGACGATTGCGATCACCACGATTGATGAGCACATTCACGAACTCGTCGCCGACATGAAGCGCGTGATGGCTGAGCTTGGCGGTGGTGGTCTCGCGGCTCCGCAGGTCAGTGTTCCGTTGCGACTCTTTATCACCGCAGGCAAACCAAACTTTCCCGATCTCGTCTTCATCAATCCAGTGATTGAGATTGCAGGAGCGGTGGAGGCGCACGACGAAGGGTGCTTGAGTCTGCCCGACATCGTGGTCGCGGTCTTGCGTCCGACTGCTGCACGCATCACCGCAACGGCGCTCGATGGCAGCCTATTTACGCTTGAAACAAGCGAGTTTGCCGCGCGTGTGTGGCAGCATGAGTTTGATCACCTCGAAGGGCGGCTCATCATCGATCGCATGACGCCTCGCGACAAACTGACGAATCGGAAGGCGCTTCGTGATCTTGAGCGCGCCTACGAGGAACGTCGTGGCGGCTAAGCAGCGCTTAGTATTTTTCGGATCGGGCGAGTTCGGACTTCCATCGCTTCGCGCTCTTGTTGAAGTCCACGAAGTCGCGTTGATTGTTTCTCAACCAGATCGACCATCGGGCAGGGGCAAGTCGTTGACTCCAACTCCGATCGCGGAGTTCGCGCTCGCGTCGAACATTCCGCTCTTGCGGCCTGTTGATGCGAACACTCCGGAAGCGCTAACGCAGATTCGCGCCATTTGCGCGCACGCTTGGGTTGTCATTGCATTCGGTCAGAAACTTTCGCCCGCGCTGCTTGCAGATCGATTCGCGATCAATCTGCATGGTTCACTCCTGCCCGCCTACCGCGGCGCAGCGCCGATTCAGCGGGCGGTGATGGAAGGCAACGCGAGCACGGGCGTGAGTGTGATCGCGCTCGCCGAACGGATGGATGCTGGTGTGATCTACGCGAGTCGAGAGCGCACGATCGGCACGCGTGAAACTTCCGACGATGTCCATGACGCGCTCGCAGAGTTGGGGACGAGCGCAGTGCTTGGTGTGCTCGCGGAGTTTGAACGCGCGGGGTTTGATGGAAGGCAACTCGGTTCTGCGCAGGATGAATCGCAAGCGACTCGCGCGCGCAAGCTTTCAAAGATAGAAGCGACCGTGGATTGCACGACGCTGACCGCGGGCGAAGCGCGCGCGAGGATTAACGGTTTGAACGCATGGCCTGGATGTGAAGTTGGATTGGTCGAGAGCGGTTCGACTGTCGTCTCGGAATGGATCAAGCTCTGCCGCGTGGAAGAGTGCGAAGGGGAGAGCACGCTTGCGCCGAGTGCAATGAGCGCGAACGGTCGCATTGGTTGCACTGCGCAGACAAGCGTGCAGTGTTTGGAGGTGCAGCGCGCCGGAAGCCGACGAATGTCCTTTGAAGAGTTCAGCCGTGGTCGTCCTATCGCGGTTGGAACTCGCGTCGTTCCTCGTCTGATTTGAATCTCTTATGCGGCTCTTCACGCAATTCGTTTTCGACTTCTTCAAAGCGACAACCGCTCCGACGATTGTGCGTAAGGCATTGCCGAAGAAGCGCAACGCGGTCGCGAAACGCAAAGGTGACGCGGAACGACCTGAACGAAGCCAGAGCGCGCGGCAACTGCGTTACGACTCGGTGGTCGATGCGATGCAGGCGCGTTATGGATTTCGAGTGCGTAAATGGCGCACGAATCTCAGTGGTGTTGCGATTCGCATCGAACGCCGCGATGGAACGATTGAGAAACTGCTTGAAGCGCCGTATCCAACGAGTCCGCTGCGCTGCGCCATTTTCTTGCATGAAGTGGGTCATCACGCGCTCGGTGTTGGTTCGATTTCACCGCGCTGCCTTGAGGAACACGCCGCATGGATGTGGTCACTCGATGCGATGCGCGAGCACGGATGCGTGGTCGATGAAAAGGTCGAACGCCGCGTGGATCGCTCGCTGAAGTACGCGGTCGCGAAGGCGATGCGACGGGGGATGCGACGATTGCCGATCGCGCTCGTTCCGTACCTACCAGAACACGCGCAGATTCAGACGACGAGCATCGCGTCGCCGTAACTGTAAAAACGATAACGCTCGCGCACGGCGGTCGCGTACGCCTCGCGCATTAACTCCATGCCGGTGAATGCACCAACAAGTGCGAGGAGCGTGGACCGAGGGAGATGGAAGTTCGTCAACATCGCGTCCGTGTGGCGGAACGCAAAGCCAGGTTGAATGAGTAAACGCGTATCGCCGCGATAGTCGCCTTGCGTCGCGGTCCAACCCGCGGGAAGACTTTCGAGTGCGCGCACGGACGTGGTTCCAACTGCGATGCGACGCGACGGGCGCGCGAGTGCTGCGATTGTCGCCGCAGGAATCTCGAACTGCTCTTGATGCATCGGATGCGCATCGAGCGTCGTCGACTCAATCGGTTTGAAGGTTCCTGCACCAACATGCAACACCACCTCCTCGCGGCGCACACCTTTGGCTGTGAGTGCTTGCAGCAATTCAGGTGTGAAGTGCAAACCTGCAGTCGGCGCGGCGACAGAATGCCGTTGCATTGGATCCGCGTAGACCGTTTCGTACTCCGCGCGATCCTCGCTCTCTGCCACGGAAATCGCGCTGTTTCTGCGGGCTTTTAAGATGTAGGGAGGAAGCGGGGTCAGACCCGACCGCTCGAGCATCTGCTCGGTAGAGACATCGCTGTGGAGCCGAACGATCCATGCTTCATCGTCGCGCTCGATCAATTCGATCGCGTCGCGCGTGTTTGCGCCGCTGCTTGACTGGAGGAGCAGCCGTTCGCCCGTGTGCAGACGCTTGGATTGTCGGATGAGCGCGCGCCATGTTCCATCCGCGCGCGGTTCGAGCAACAGCCCTTCCGTCTCGATGCGTGGAAACTCCGCGCTCGCATCGCGGACGAGCGACAGACGCGCGCGAAGCACACTCGTTGTGTTCACGAACAGCGTGTCGTTTGCATCAAGAAACTGCGGCAGGTCTCGCACAAAGTGGTGCGCGATCGTTCGCGCGCGACGATCGACGACCATCAATCGCGCAGCATCGCGGGGCGACGCAGGAGTCGTTGCGATGAGCGCGGGATCAAAGTCGTAGTCCAGTTCCTCGGTGCGCATGCTCGCGCGTTACCGTTTCTTACGCTCTTTGAATTTCGACTTCACGGAAGGCGTCGCAGTCGATCCCTTGAGCGACAGTCCGCCGCCGCCCATGCCTGGCATGCCGCCGCCTTGACTCATCTGTTGGGCAGCCGCCAATTTGCCTGCAAATCCGCCAGAAGCCATCGCTGCCGTCATCTTCTGCATCTGTTCAAACTGCGTCGTGAGTCGACTCACTTCATTCGTCGAAGTGCCGGACCCTTGTGCGATGCGCTTGATGCGACTCTTCGAGAGGATTTTCACATTCTTGCGTTCCGACGGAGTCATCGAGTGCACCATGCCTTGCAATCGATCGAGTTGCTTCTCATCGATGTTGACATTCTTCAGCGCCGCGCCGACGCCCGGCAGCAACCCGAGCACGGACTTCATCGAGCCCATGCGTCGGAAAGACTGCATTTGCTTGAGGAAATCGTCCATCGTGAGCTGCCCCTTGGCGAGCTTGGCGGCGAGTGCTTCCGCATCCGCGTCGCTCACTTCCTCGCGCGCTTTTTCCACGAGCGAGATCATGTCGCCCATGCCAAGAATGCGTCCCGCCATGCGCTTGGGACTGAACTCATCGAGCGCGTCGAACCTCTCACCCGTACCGATGAACTTGATCGGTGCGCCGGTCACGCGACGCACGGTGAGCGCAGCACCACCACGCGTATCGCTGTCGAGTTTCGTGAGAATCACGCCGTCGATGGCGAGCCGTGCATGAAAGGTCTTCGCGCTGTGCACTGCGTCTTGACCGGTCATCGCATCGACGACGAGCAAGATTTGGTGAGGTTGCACCGCAGCGCGCACACCTTCGAGCTCCTTCATCAAATCATCGTTGACATGCAATCGACCAGCGGTATCGAGAATGACGATGTCGTACTTCTCAGATTTTGCGCGTTGCACGGCGCGACGACAAACGCCTACTGCGGCGCCAATCGCTTTTCCATACTCCGCGCACTGATCGACCTCGCCGTGAAATCCAACCCGCGTGCCACCCTTGGCGTCTTTCGCAACGGTCTCGGTCACGATGCGAAGTTGTTCGACCGCAGCGGGGCGCTGTAGATCTGCAGCAGCGACGAGCACGCTGCGACCTGACTTCTTGAAGAACGCGGCGAGTTTGCCGCAGGTCGTGGTCTTTCCCGAGCCCTGCAAGCCGCAGAGCATGATGACCGTCGGACCTGGATCGACGTAGAACGCTTTCTCATCGTCGCTTCCCATCAACGTGACGAGTGAGTCATGCACGGCGCCGATGAACTCTTCGCCCGGACGGAGCGACTTCGTCACACCGCGTCCGAGCGAGTCTTGCAACACAGTTTCGCAGAACTCATTGGCGATGCTGTACTCAACATCTGCTTCGAGCAGCGCGGTACGCACCTCATCCAGTGCTTCACGCACGTTCGATTCGGAGATCGTGCCGCGACCTGCGAGGTTGCGCGCGGCAGTGGAAATGCGTTCAGTCAATGAGTCAAACATGGAACTTCCTTTGCGCGCTCAGCGTGCATTTTCGAAACAAAAACGAATGAGCGCGCGGAGGGGAAGTGTACGCGCCGCGATCACTCACGCTTGGAGCGCGGATTGCAGGATTTCCGGCAGACGCGCGCTGAATGCACCGTTGGTCATCACGGTCGCGCAGCCCGCTGCGCGCGCAGCGTCGAGTAAATCAGGTCGGACATGTCCAGCGAAAGCGATGGTCTTCGCGCCCCTCTGCGCAGCTTGCGAAAGGAGCGAGCAGGGAGTCGCGGGTTCGACGAGTTCACTTTCTAGGTCGACGATGTAAAGCACTGATTCGCTTGTCTGCGCGGCAAGATCGAGATGCTCTTGTAACTTCGCCGCCGAGCGAATGCCTTGCGCGCGACTTCCGAGCGCGGTTGCGGTCGAGGCGATCTTCATGCCAAACACGAGGTTAGTTGCGGTGAACAGAATCATGATTGCAAATGTCTGTGCGTCAAAGGGGGCGCACGGCGCGCATGTCGTGTTTCGACTCGAGGACGGAACGAAGATTGCAGAGATACCAACGCCAACTCTCCGCGGCGTCTGCTGCGGCGATGAGGCTCTCCGTTGTTTCCGCGAATGGCCCGAGCCGCACGATGATTCTCGCGCCCTCTTCGACATGGCGATCGATGTAGAACTCGAGTTTCACCGTCCAATCTTCAAGCGGCGCGGGATACCAATTCCAACTCACGCGACCTTGCGCGATGTCGTACTCCTGAATCGTTGTCTCGAGGACGTGTTCTGATTCGCGATCCCACGCAAGTGTGAGCTTGCCACCCGCGTGCGGTTCAAATTTCGCACCGACGCTCAGCCAGCGCGTCAAGCCCTCCGGCGTCGTCAAGCACTCGAGCACTTCATCCGGTGAGGCAGCGATTGTCTCTTTGAGCGTGACCCACACGCCACCGAGTTCACGACGCACCATAGAAGACTCCTACTCCGCAGCGAAGGCGCGCGTTGGCATTGCGATTAGATAAGTACGGTGACATCGCGTTCATGTTCAAGAAGATCATCGACAGTCTCGCGGCGCCTGATGAGTTCAACCCGCGCACCAGAGACGAGAACTTCCGCGGGAAGCGGACTAGAGTTGTAACGGCTCGCCATGCTCATGCCGTACGCGCCGGCCGTAAAGACGGCGAGAAGATCTCCGCGTGCAAGCGGTGGGAGTGCGCGGTCTACCGCGAGGAAATCGCCTGATTCACAGAGCGGCCCGACAATGTCTTGCGCGATGAGTCCTGGCATAGTGAGGGTGCTCGACCGAATCGGAGGAACCATCTCTTCTGCGGGATGCACCGGCCACGTGAAGTGAAAACTTCCGTAATGCGACGGACGCAGCAATGCGTTCATGCCTGCATCACAAATTGCAAATCGTTTCTCGCCCGAGTGCTTGGTGTAAAGCACCGAGAGCAAGAGCACACCTGCATTGGCTGCGATGGATCGACCAGGTTCGAGAAAGAATTGCACGCCGCGCGCTTTCAATCCAACCGTGAGTGGCAAGATCGCGTCGGCGTACTGTTGCGCGCTCGGTGATTGAGCGGATTCGTAATCCGCGCCGAACCCACCACCGAGATCAATGGAACGAATGTCGATGCCATCGATGGCGAGCTCTTCAATGAGCGCGCATGTCTTCGTCAGCGCTTCGACATACGGTTCGACGGTGTAGATCGGCGAACCAATGTGGAGATGCAACCCTTCAAGCTTCGCATACTCGTCACGACCGTAGAGTTGGAAGAATCGACGCGCGCGCTCAAGGTCGACGCCGAATTTCGTTTCTTTCTTTCCTGTGGAGGTGTATCGATGCGTCTTCGGATCCACATCCGGATTGATGCGCAGTGCACATCGAACCACAGTGCGAAGCGCTGCTGCAATGCGCGCGATGTTCTCAAACTCCGACTCGCTCTCCACATTCAGAAGCCCGATGCCCGCTTCGATTGCGGCGATGATTTCATCGTCACGCTTGCCAACACCTGCATAGACGCATCGCTTTGCATCCACACCAGCTTCGAGAGCGCGGTGCAGTTCGCCAATACTCACGACATCCATGCCAGCCCCACGCGCGGCGAGCGTGCGCAGAACGCTGAGATTCCCGCAACTTTTCACGGAGTAGCAGATGAGTGGATCGATCGGCGCAAACGCGCTCTGCAGTCGATCGAAGTGTCCTTCAAGCGTCGCGCGCGAATAGACAAAGGTTGGGGTGCCCGCAGTGCGCGCAATCTCGCGCAGCGGAACATCTTCGCAGTACAACTCGCCGTGACGGTATTCAAATGCATCCACGCGGCGGATACTAGGCGATTTTGTCTTGCGTCAACCGTCGTTCGTTTGGTCTTCGGCAGGCTTCGATTTTCGCATCATGAGTTGCGCGAAGAATCCAACCGCCGCTATCGCAGCCCATGCGATGAGCCACGTCATCGGATGCAACGGTTCTGCGAGTGCGGGGAATTCGCGCGCGCCAAGCGGAATGCCTCCGATGAGTAAGAATAGTGCGCCCATGATTGCTGTGAGCAGTGCGGAAATGTCCTTGGCGAGCAGTAGTCCGAGCAAGATGCCCATGAAGAGTCCGGTCGCGCTGCTGGCGACAAAGAGTGTGCGCATCTGCGGAGGTTCCGCTTCCCAGCGCGCAGAAACCCAGCCGATGAATGGGCGCACAGTAGAGTGCACCCGCTCGAGCGCGGGGCCAACGCCTTGCAACTTCGACGCCGAAAGTGCGAGGTTATCGAGAGGAAGCGCGCTGTCTTCGCTCGGCTCGACAATCACGGAGGAAGCGCTCGGCGCAGCGTCAATGAATCCTGTTTCCACGAGTGCGCGACTTCCGATCGCCAACGCCGCAGCGAGCACGATGCCGAACGAGATCGCGAGTAGAAGTCGCCATGAAAGCGCGATGAAGACAAGCCCTGCGACTGCGCCGATCAATGGCCAGAGCAGCGACGGCAGTTTCGCAGCAATCGGCGGACTGAACATGCCGACCAGCGGCCCAGCGATCCACGCGCCCACGATGATGGCTGCGCACACAAGGCTGGGCTTCAGCAGTTTCTGACCGTAGAACAGGAGCAGCAATCCGACAATCGCCAACAATCCCGCAGGTGCGAGATCGAGCAACGGCAGCGCCTGCAATTGCGCGGCGGCTTCGTTGAGAGTCTGAGATTGAGAAGGGATTTGGTCTCCCACGAACATTCGACCGAGCAAAGGGGGTGCGAGAGCCGATATGACTCGGCTTGCGAGTAGGAGAACATCGGCTCGTGAGCGGTTGGAACTTCGTTTTCAGTCGCGTTTGCTGACATCGCGACTGCCGTGTGCCGAGAACCTTTTGCATGAGCGAGCGTGTCTCTGTGAGTGAGCTTTTCTCTGATTCTTCGCGTTCGCCCAAGAACCTCGACGCACTTCGCGTGGAGATCGACAGCGTCGACGCTGAACTCGTGCGGCTGCTTGCGGCGCGCGGGAAGCTCGTGGTGGAAGTTGGCGTTGCCAAGCGGAGCGAAGCAGTGTCGGTCTATGTACCGAGCCGCGAACGCGCCGTGATCGAACGAGCCGTTGCACGCAGCCACGAAGTATCGAGTCCGCTGTCGGATCGCACGATTGAAGCGGTGTTTCGCGAGATCATGTCGGGTTCATTTTCACTCGAGCGACCGTTGCGCGTTGGTTGCCTCGGACCCGAAGGTTCGTTTAGTCATCTCGCAGTCGTGCGTCACTTTGGTTCGAGCATTGAAATCGCGTGTGTGCCGACGATTCCTGATGTCGTGATCGAAGTTGCAGCGGGGCGCTGCGATCATGGTCTCGTGCCGTATGAAAATTCGAGCATGGGATCGATTCTCGAAACGCTCGACGCGTTGCTGGCGAATCCAGTATCGATTCGCGCCGAGGCACTCGTTGCAGTGCGACTCGCGTTGATCTCTAACGCTGCACCAGCGACGATCAAACGAATCTATTCGAAACCACAAGCGTTCGGTCAATGTCGCAAGTGGTGCGCGCGTGTGCTGCCGCATGCGGAACTTGTTCCTGAATCAAGCACATCCGCAGCAGTCGTGCGTGCAAACAACGAAGAAGGATCCGCAGCAATCGCGTCAAGCTTCGCTGGAGAACTGCACGGTGTGCCCGTGCTCTTTGACGGCATTGAAGATCGCGCGGGAAATACCACGCGATTTCTCGTGATTGGACGCGAAAGCGTCGCGCCCACGGGAAGCGATAAGACGACGCTCTGGTTCACGCTTGCAGATCGCGCGGGAGCGCTTGTGGATGTGCTCGAGAGTTTCCGTCGCGAAGGGATCAACCTCTCGCACATCGAGAAGCGACCGAGTGGCGACGCGCATTGGGATTATCTCTTCTTCATCGATGCGCTCGCGCACGAGAAGGATGCGCCGATGCAGCGTGCACTCGCGCAAGCTCGAACGCACTGCACACGACTTGAAGTGCTCGGCAGCTATCCACGCGCCGAACGCGTCCTCTAATGGGTTGCGATAGAGTGGACTGCATGCCTTCAAGTCAAGCGTTGCAGACCCCATTTCGGATCGCCCTCATTTCAACGGGTGGCACGATTGAGAAGACCTACGACGAACTCGGAGGCTTTCTTGCGAACAAAGTCAGCGTGCTTGACATGCTGCTCGCATCGCTGGAGTTACGCGGCGTCAAGATTGATCGCGTCCCGCTGCTGAACAAGGACTCGCTCGACATGAGCGAAGCCGATCACGATCTCATCGCCGACACCGCCGAACTCATGAGTCGCAATCACGACGGCGTCGTCATCGTGCATGGCACGGATCGCCTCGCGAAGACGGGCGATCGCATTCATGAACGACTCCTCGCGCGCGGTGGCGCAACCAAGGCGATCGTCCTCACGGGCGCGATGCGTCCCTATGAGATGCGACACACGGATGCAACGCAGAATGTCACCGAAGCGCTGCTCGCGGTGCAAGTCTGCGCTCCGGGGGTGTACGTCGCGATGCACAATCGCGTGTTGAAGTTTCCTGGTGTCGTAAAAGACTTGCAACAAGGCACTTTCGTGAGAGGTTGACATGTCTGACGCGCCCA
>SIAK01000014.1 GCA_009691805.1 Phycisphaerales bacterium | reverse complement strand
AAGCGGCACTGAACGTACTCGCGGTGTATTACATCCCCGGCATGGGCCACGGCGGAGCCCCATTCGATCAGGTCATTGACGCGCAGATCGACGCGCTGGAAGCATGGATCGACTATCGCCAGAGCAAGGGGCGGGCCGGTGCGCCGGCGACGGCGACGATCGGAGCCTATCCGCGTGAGACCAAGAGCGGTGGTTCCTTTCGCAATCGCTTTTCCGATCCAGACGGTGGGCCGAGATAATGGCTGCGGTTACGCTTCGGAGGAATGCGCGCTGCTCTGGAGTTTCCGGAACGGTGAAAGTAAGCTTCGGCGTGCGGCGGCAAGCGACCAGACACCCATTAAAAATCCAGCCTCCCGCATGCGGAAGGCTGGACAAAATACTAACCTAGGAACAGATTGCGAATGAACCGCGATTCAAGGACGCGCTCGAGTTCGAAACTCGCGCGTCGTCATGAACTCAGTGCGTTACACGCTCTTTGGTGAACACCCAGACGATGACGAACAGAGCGATGAGACCGGTGATGCCGTTCTGACCGAGTTGTCCAATGAAATCCATCAGATTCGCCGTGATACCCGAGAAGAATGGAACATCTTTTCCAAAGACGATCTGCACCATCACGCCAACCGCGATGAAGAGAAGTGTGATGTCCACGAACTCTTTGACCCAGCCCTTGACAACCTTGATGGAATCCATGCGCGTATCTCCTTGCGCGAGCTCATGCCCGCTGATTGTTTGGCGTAGTTCCCCACGCGGGGAACACAATGGCTTGCGGCCATGAGCGCCGTGTACAAACCTTCGGACGAACTACTGAAATTTGCGTAGTTATTACCCGCAAAATTGTGCGCTCGAACCGAAGTGGCGAAAACAGGCTAGAAACGGGGGTGGCCGAGTTCCGTCGATGCTACTTCGAAGGCAGCTGTACGGTCGGCATGTCCGCCGCATCCATAAAGTGAAGCGGCGCACTCGGCGCGACGGTGTCGCTTGGTTGCTGAAACTGACGCAGCGCGAAGGCTGAGGCCGCGAGACTAAGTTGATCGAGGATCGCAGCCTCGATTTCAGCGAGGTCTTTGCCAGCATCGGCGCGGAGGAACGCGACGAAGTCAATGCCGACACCTTGTGCTTGCGGTGCTTCTTGCGTCACGAGAATTGGAAGCGATGTGTCGATGCCCGCGTGCGCTGCGAAGAATCGCTCGACGTAGGCGCGGTAGAGCGCGAGGTTTGTCATCGTGTTCCCTGCGTGTGCGCGCGATCGTTCGACAACAAGAGCAAGCCCCGCGAGACCCTCGAGTTGCTGCAATTCGGAGGCTGTCAGCACACGGATGGTGCGCGCGTCAAATCGAAACTGCCGCTTGATGCGCCGACCTGGTGAAGGGAATCGCGAGCGGTAGTTGAGAAACGGTTCTTGCACGAAACGCGCGATCGGCACTGCGTGCACGGTTCCATCTGCATTCTGCACGCGCACGGAAGTCGCTTTGATTTCCGCGATACGCCCGTCAATCGCGTGCTGTTTCAATTCCACCCAGTCACCAACGCGAATCGCATCGGTGCTTGTGACCATCAGGTTCGCGACGAGTGAAAGCACGAAGTCTTTGAAGATGACACCGAGCAACGCGCCTGTTGCACCAACTGCGAGCAACAGCGTCGCGGGACTTTGCCCAAGCAGCGCTGCTAACACACTCACGCCTCCGAGCATCCCCACGATCACCATCGCAACCTGTCGATAGCCGCGCAACGCGCCTGTTCGCGCAACATCCGCTCGTTGACTCCACAGAATGTCCACGAGTGACAGCGCGCGACTCACGACGATGACGCCTTCGATAATCGCCAACGCAAGCGCGATGCGCGAGACGGGCACGGCGACGATGCTGAGGATTTCAGGAATGCCTTCGACACTCACGGCGATGACCGCGAGTGGAACGATGGCTGCGATCGGCGCTGTAATCTTCGATTCTTCCAACGCACGGGCGAGTGCGTCTTTGTGCGCTCGACGCGCAGCGGCTGTCGTTGCCTTCAAGAGCAGTTGCTTCAGCACGAAATGCAGCAACAGACCGACAACGCACAGCGCGCCAAGCGCAATCACATGCCAGGCGAGCAGGTGGCCGTGCAGCCACTCGATTTGCTGAGCGGAAAGAATCTGACGGGCCCATGTGCTCACTGCCTCGACGGCGATCGCAGGAACTTCAACGGGCGGTGATTGCAGCGCGTCGACGATCGGGCCTGACTCCGTGATCAACTTCATGGGTGACTCACTTTTGAGAGAAGAGAAAAGCCGCTAACCGGAGTCGAACCGGTAACCTCCAGATTACAAATCAGGCGCTCTGCCAATTGAGCTATAGCGGCGAGGGTCGAAGAGTGTAGTGGATCAGCGTGCGCAGATGCGATGCGTTTGCGCGTGAATTCTGCGGAGAGCCTACCCTTCGCGCCTCATGTCGAGCACGCGTGAACATCGAACCGAACAGCACTACGACGTTGTCGTCGTCGGTGGTGGTCACGCGGGTGCAGAAGCGGCGCGCGCGGCGTTGAGCGTTCTCGGAGCCGACGCGCGTGTTGCGCTCGTGACGATGGATCCGTCCCGCATAGGCACGATGAGTTGCAATCCCGCAATTGGCGGACTTGCGAAGGGTCAACTTGTTCGCGAGATCGACGCGCTCGGCGGCATCATGGGACTTGCAACAGATGCGACTGGCATCATGTTCAAGATGCTGAACACATCGAAGGGTGCGGCGGTGCGCGGTCCGCGCGCGCAGTGCGACAAGTACGCATACGCAGCAGAGGTGCAGCGATTACTCAGCGCGTTGCCAAACCTCGATGTGATCGCTGCAACAGTCGATGGCATTGAAACGTTGGAGACCGAAGACGGCAAGCAAGTGTGTGCGGCAGTGCTTTCTTCGGGCGCGCACTTCGTGACGTTTGATCCAGCTGCGGTGCAGCAGAACGCGCTGCGTCAGTCGCAGGCAGTCCCCATCTATCGAACGCGCGCTGCGGATGCACCGATACGGCTTTCGACGTCGCAACTCATTCTCACGACAGGCACGTTTATGCGCGCCCTCATGCATGTGGGCGAAGAAAAATCTGTTGGGGGACGCATTGGTGAAGGCAGCGCTGTCGGCATTTCTGCGGCGCTCAAAGGACTCGGCTTTGAGATTGGTCGATTGAAAACCGGAACACCTCCAAGACTGCGCGCGGGTTCGATTCGATGGAACGAACTTCCCGTGCAAGAGGGAGACGCGTCGCCGATTCCGTTCAGCGATCTCTCGGGAACCGCTGGATTTGAGCGCTTTCCGACACTCGCGCAGGTTTCCTGTCGTGTGACGGAAACCACAGGAGCGATTCACGATGCGATCCGCGCCAACCTCCATCGCGCGCCGATGTACTCGGGTCAGGTCGATGCAGAGTGCGGTCCCCGCTACTGCCCTTCGATCGAAGACAAGGTCGTGCGATTTGCAGATCGCGCGCAGCATCATGTCTTTCTCGAACCCGAAGGTCTCTACACCGACGAAATTTACGCGAACGGCATTTCCACTTCGCTGCCTGCGGATGTGCAAGACGCGATTGTGCACGGCATGGACGGCTGCGAACATGCGGAGATTCTTCGCTACGGATATGCGGTGGAATACGACATGGTCTGGCCACATCAAATCGATGCGACCGCCGAGACCAAGCGCGTACGCGGGCTCTATCTGGCAGGACAGATCAACGGCACGAGTGGATACGAAGAAGCTGCTGCGCAAGGACTCGTCGCTGGTCTCAACGCCGCGTGCTCGTTGCGAAAACTTCCGCCGGTGCGATTCGGTCGCGAAGAGGCGTACATCGGCGTGCTCATGGATGATCTCGTCACACGCGCGCCACGCGAGCCGTACCGCATGTTCACATCACGCGCGGAGCATCGACTCCTCTTGCGTGCAGACAACGCAGATGAGCGACTCACCATGCGCGGCGCTGCGATTGGACTCGTCGACGACGCACGACTCGCGTTGTGGAACGCGCGCAGTGCGCGTCTCGATGCACTGCGGATCGCACTGTCCAAGTGTTCCTACAACGGCGCACCACTTGCCGAATACGCCAAGCGCCCCGATGTGGAGAGTCGAGAAATCGCACGTTTACTCGATGTTTCGAGCGCGCAAGACATCGCACTCATGGATCGCATCTGCAACGACATGCGCTACGCGGGCTACATCAAGCGCAGCGCTGGTGAACTGAAGCGACTCAAAGACGCCGAGCACTCGATCGTGCCCACGACGCTTGACTTCAACGGCATCCAAGGCATGCGACGCGAAAGCGTGGAAGCACTCGTGAAGTTCACGCCGCGCACACTCGGACAAGCAAGCCGCCTCGCAGGCGTCTCCCCCGCCGACCTCGCCCTCCTCGCACTCGCGATGCGGCGCGGGCGTGTTTAAGGGGGGTAGTTGCGCGCGTAGTTGAGCGCGAGCGCGAAATTTGCCGCGCAGCGCGGACAAATTCCGTCGCTCGCTTTCGACTCAGGCGCTGCGATGCATCGCAGACGCCTGAAATCCGGCGTGCACTTCAGTCTTTCATCCCCTCACCGACTCCGTCGGTAGTTGCGCGCTCAGCAGAGATTTTCGACGAGGTCGATGAGGAGGCGGACTCCGTAGCCGGTGGGGCCGGTGGCGGCGAGGTCGGTTGGTGTATCGGTTTGTGCGACGCCTGCGATGTCGAGATGGCACCAGGGTGTCGTCGGCGGAACGAAGTACGCGAGAAACGCCGCGCCCTGAATCGGATGCGCGAGGCGGGAAAGATTTGAGTTGAGGATGTCTGCGTGTTGCGACTTCATGAAGTCCTTGTGCTCCTGCCAGAGCGGGAGACGCCAGACTTTTTCGCCCGTGCGCGATGCGCTTTCTTCGATGAGTGCTGTGAGTTTCGCGTCGTTGCAGAAGTAACCCGCGCAGAAATTGCCAAGTGCAGTGACCACGCCACCGGTGAGCGTTGCAAGATCGATGATGAGTGAAGGTTCGAATTCCTTTGCGCCCCACGCGAGCGCATCCGCGAGCACAAGTCGACCTTCCGCGTCGGTGTTGGTGACTTCCACGGTGACGCCATTCACAAGCGTGATGATGTCATCAGGTCGATACGCATTCGAGGAGACCATGTTTTCTGCTGCAGGCAACAGCGCGACAACATGCACCGGCATCTCGCTCTGCGCAATTGCTTGCATCGCGCCAAGCACCGCCATGCCGCCCATCTTGTCGTACTTCATGCCCTTCATGCCGTTGTTCACCTTGAGCGAATATCCGCCTGTGTCATAGGTGATCGTCTTGCCGACGAGCATGACCGTCTTGCCCTTCGCTCGTGCAGACGCGCGCTTGGGTTTGTGTTCAAGCACAATCAGGCATGGCTTCGCATCACTGCCTTGACCGACGCCGCAAAGCCCGCCCAAGCCGAGCTTCTTCGCTTCGGCAAATCCAATCACGCGGCAATGCAAACCACATGCTTTCGCGACCTTTTTGGCTTCGGCTGCAACGAATGCAGGGTCGCAAATGTTCGGTGGCGTCGCGCCAAGTTTGCGTGTGAGATTGACAGCGTCCGCTGTCGCGAGACCTTGCACGAGTCCTTCGGCGAAGGATGCGTCACGACTTGTGAGCGTCAGCTTTGCCGCGCGCGTTGTGCGCGTCGTGGCTGTTCCATCGCATTGGTCGAAGCGCCATGTGCCGAGTGCAAAGCCTTCCGAAAATGCGCGAGCGAAATTCGCGCGCGCGGATTTGTCGAAGATGGATGCATCGAAAGTCACGCTCGTCGCGCCCGCGCGAAGAAGTGCTTTTCCTGCCCGCGCGCCTGCGGTTCGCATCGACGCGGTTGTTGAGGATGCCTTCGCGCCCAATCCAATCAACGCTGCGCCATCATCACCGAGTATGCATTCGCCGAGTTCTGCTTTGAAAGAAGCACGAGCGATCGCGCCACGCAAAGATGCAGGTGCGTCCTTGGGCAACTGTCGCGCGTCGCTGAAGACAAACAGCGCGCGCGTTTGCGACTTTGAGGAACGGGCGGAACTCTTCGATGGCAAAGCAGCGTGGAGGGAGGTGAACATGTTTTTCTCGTGATGAAGGAGGCGCGCGTCAGGCGTTGGGCGCTTTGCCGTCTTCGATTTTCTGAATCTTCGCGAGGCGACGCTCGTGACGACCGCCTTCAAACTCCGTACGAACCCACGTGTCGACGATACGCCGCACAAGGATCTGCCCGATCAAATCTGCCGACAAACACAGCACATTCGCGTCGTTATGCGTGCGAGAAAGTTGCGCGGAGAGTTCGTCAAGCGCAAGCGCCGCGCGAATCCCCTTCACCTTGTTTGCCGCGATGCACATGCCGATGCCCGTGCCACAAATCAGAATGCCGCGATCCGCACCGCCCGCACTGACAAGCGACGCCACCGCGTAGGCGCTGTCTGGATAGTCGCACACCGAACCTGTGAGATCGCCAATGACTTCAATGTCATGCCCGTCCGCAGTGAGATGCGAAACGAGTGACTGCACCGCGACGACTCCTCGGTGGTCGCAACCTAGAGCGATCTTCATGATGGCAAAGTCTCGGGGAGCGAACCGCTTGAGTCAAGCAGTTCTGGTGTTGTGGAAGTCTCGCGAAACAACGTTGTAATCCGCGCGGGAAGAATCTCAAGCAACATGCGCGACAGTGCCTCATAGGCCGCGCTGCCGTGGCCTATCGGATCGGGGATGTCGCCCTCAGGATCGAGGAGATGAATCTTTGCTTCCGCCTTCGCATCACCCGCAACGAGCGCTCTCGCGCGTCCGACATGCGAGTCGGTCATGCCTAAGACGAGATCGGCGCGGCGAATCATCTCCGCATTCAATCGCATGCTGTGCCCATCATGCGGCGCGCCGATGGCTTCGAGGACTTCTGCGGTTTCATTCGAAATCGGTGCGTGCTCGAATGCTTGCGTTCCGGCGCTCGCGAAAAAATATCCGCGACCTTCCTGTCCGAACGCCCCATCGAGCGCAAGTTTGCGCGCGAGGCCTTCAGCCATCGGGGATCGACAGGTGTTCCCTGTGCACACAAACAGGACGGTACGCATGAATCGGGGATCCTAACGGAATCAACTGCGGTCGATCGCAGCGCAGATCGTGCGTGCAGCGCGGTACAGTGACGAGCATGCCCGATCCGCTTGCGACATCCCCATCGCCCAACGACGGCGCACTCGTGATGGTGGCTTCGTTCTCCGATGAACTCGGCGCGATGCTCTGCGTCGCTGACCTTGAAAACAACGGCATTCCTGCGGTCTCAAGTGGCGCGCTCACAAGCCAGTGGCGCGCGGATGCGCCTGGGTTTGTGAAAGTTCTTGTGCGTACGGTCGATGAAGTGCGAGCACGCGCTTCACTCAAGGAGCGCATGGAAAATCCAATGAGCGCGGAAGAACTCGACGATCAGTCCGCGCAGTGGTCGGATGACGAAGTCGAAGAGGCTTGAATAGAGATTGGAAGCACGCGACCCGATGCGATGAACGCACGCGCGCAGCGGCTGCAAACAAGTACGGAAACCGGAACGATCGAATCCGCTTCTGCATCAATCGACGTGCTTGCCGCACACGCGCCATCGCAGTGCGGGCAATGCGCGGAAGCGAGTTTTCGACGGGCAAAGAAACGCTCCGCGACTCGAAGGAGCCGACTTCCACCCACCGCGGCGACCGCCGCAAACGGCGCAATCATGATCAAGATGATCGGGACAATCGGATAGAGGACGGTGAAGGCAAATGCGATCAAAAACAGCGCGACGAAACCCCCAAATGCGATGAATCCGTAGATGTTCGCGAGCGCATGGGTGAATCGATAGAGCATGGCAATGGAGAGGGTAGCCACCGAATCGCCGCTAGGGGCTGTACACTTCGCCGACGAGAACCACAAGAGGTGATGAAATGAAATTGGAATGTGACAGACTTTCACTTGCAGACGCATTGGCGATGGCCGGCGGCGTCATCACGACTCGCACCCCTACTCCCGCATTGCTCTGCGTGCGCATGATCGCGAAAGACGGGATGCTCGAGATCAGCGCGACGGACACGGAGATCGGTCTCTCGCTTTCGATTCCGAATGTCTCGATCACGGAGGAGGGCGAAGCGCTGATCCCTGCGGACAAGCTCACGCAGATCGTGCGCGCGTGCGAAGACTCGACGATCGCGATTTCGGTGACGCGCAATCTTGCGACGATCACTGCCGCAGATTCAACCTTCAAGATTTTTGGATACGAGCCGCGCGAGTTTCCTGGCGTGCGCACGTTCCCAGCGAAGGTGGACTTCGAACTCGAAGCGTCTTCGCTCCGTCGCCTCATCACCCGTACTGTCTTTGCGACGGCGCGCGATGATTCGCGCTACGCGATTTCAGGCGTGTTGCTTGATCGCAAGAAGAGCAATCTTCGACTCGTGGCAACCGATGGTCGTCGACTCGCTGTTGCGCGCGGAACCTGCAAGGGTACGGATGTCGATCAGCAAGCGATCATTCCGACGAAGGCACTCTCGGCGCTCAATCGATTGCTCAACGAGCCTGAATCGATCGTCAAGATTGCGCGTGATGGAAATCAAGTTGTCTTCCAAATTGGCGAAGTTGCGGACGGTGGCGCGACGCTTTCGACAACGGTCGACGAGCGCACGTTTCCTCCCTTTGAAGATGTCATTCCGAAGGATCACGACCGCCGCTGCACCTGTGATGCAGGCGAACTTTCGAGCGCAATTCGTCGAGCATCGCTGCTCACGAATGAAGAGTCCAAGGGCGTTCGCATGGCGTTTTCCGCCAAGCACGTGACGCTCACGAGCCGCGCGCCAGAGATGGGCGAATCGGAAGTGCGCATCGACAGCGAGAACTATCAAGGCGAGCCGCTTGAGATTGCGTTCAATCCAAACTTCATCGCCGAAGTACTCAAGGTGCTCGACGCGCCACAAGTGGTGATCGAGTTGAAGGCATCGAACAAGCCAGGTGTGATCAAGTGCGGCGCAGACTACACCTATGTAGTGATGCCTGTCAGCCTCACGTGAGTTCACCAACGAAGTAAAAACAACGGCGCGGCTTCTGCAAGCCGCGCCGTCTTTTTTCACTCGCGTCATACGCTGCGCGATGATTCGATTACTTGTTCTTCACGCCGCATCCGTAGGGCTTGGTTTCGTTCGGAGAAACTGGCTTGCCGGCCTTGAGTGCGTTCACCGCATCGATGACGTAGTTCGTCTTCGCGCCGCCTGAAGGGCTGTCATCAATCGCGCCTGCGTAGACAAGCACGCCGCTCGCATCGATCACGAAACAATGCGGCGTTGTCTTTGCGCCAAAGAGTTTGCTCACTGCGCCATCGGTATCGATGAGCACAGGCATTTCAATCTTGTGATTCGCCATGTAGCCCTTCGATGCTTCGAAACTCGAGGGGCGACTCGACGAGGAGTTGATGCCGACATACACCGCATCTGGAAATGCTTCCCGCACACCCTTGAGCGTGTTCGCAGTTGTGCTGTCTTCTGCGACGCGGCGACACACTGGACACTCTGGATTCATCCATTGCAACACGACAACTTTGCCCTTCGTGTCCGCGAGATTCCACGCCTTTCCCTCGGTGTCGTTGAGCGTGAACGTGGGCGCAGCTGCGCCGAGTTTCGCCTTCCCCGCACCTGCTGACGCTTTCACAGTGGGCGCCTTTTCGCTCTGCTTGATTGCGATGGTGTCATCGGCGATGGTTGCTGTCGAGAGCACCGCTGCGAGCGTGCAAGCGATGACGATGGACGTGATTCGGATGCGTGCCTTCATCTTTGGAATCTCCTTGAGAAGCCTGGTTGAGAAAGTGAAATTAACTGGGCGTAAGAATTGGGATCGGAACATCGACCCAATAGCAATGATCAGAAGAATGAGTCCCGTCGCCTATGAGGATAACTCCCGCTGCTCGAAGCGGTTTACCCGCTGCGTTCGCGGGTTCGATACTGAGCGGAATGCTGAGTGACGCGATGGATGCGGATTCCACCGTCTCAAAACGCGCCGCGATCGGCATCCCCTCGCCATACGTGACGCCTGGAGTTACATCTGGAATGAATATGACTGGGCGCGGCGATTCCACCTTCACGCTGGTCTTTCCAGAAATGGAAAGGGTCTTCACTGCACCGGTCGCATCGCGAACAAGTTCAACGCTCCATGCTTTCGCCTCACTCAACGGAGTCGGCATTTGAAATCGCGCAGCGTCGACGATGTCGCGCATCGGCCGAGGAATGGACGCGACAGAAGGTGTGACGCTGACGGAAAGTTCCGACTCACCGATGAGACATGTCGACTTGCACGCCATCCACTTCGCCGTCGCGCGCAATGCGATTTCAGGCGGCAGGGACTTGGGCGCTTGAATCCGTTGGAGCAGCGCAATCTTGCCTTCGTACCCATAGATCAATTCCAGTTTGCCGAGAATCGATGGGCGAGGAAACGCGAGGTCACCGACAGCAACAAATCCCTCGGGCAGTTGAAGGCTCAGCGACGGCGCGAAACCCGCATCGCCTGGATTGCGCCAGAAAACGTGCCACGTGGGAGCAATCTCGAGCACGAGCGCGAGCGTGAAGACTGCATCGCACTCAACCTTTCCTTCCACAATCCAAAGCGACGCTCGAACAATGTCCGTGCCTGTTGTAGGCGCGCGCGCTCTAATCCTCGGCGTGCTTCCTGGCGGATCTTGCTGCGCTATCGCAGGGTTCACAACGATCGCGCAGAGCAAGAGGAGTAAACCGCACCACGACTTACTCGCAAGAACACCGCAAGATGGAGCAACTTGATGGAATGGACGCGAGCTTGGCATAGTCGTGTCGTGGTCGGTTCGTGGTCGAATCGTGACGCACTCGAGGCACATTGTCCGATGAGGCAGCGATTGACCGGTGAGAGTTCACAGAACGCAGAGGATCCGCATGATATTCCCAACAAACCGCAGTCGAACACAATTCATGACCATGGGGCTGACTCTCATGGCGCTGCTTGGCGGTTGCGACCGATCCACGACCGACCGCGACATCGTCTGGATCACCCCGCAAGATGCGATTCGAATGTCCTCCACCCCTGTGGGGACGTTTGGCGCGGGAACCGCTCCGAAAACGCTCTGGCTCGACCCTCGAATGCCCGATCAATTCGCGAAGGAACACCTTCCGAAGGCGACGAATATCCCGTTCCCTGAGATCTCGAAATCGCACGAAGCGACCTGCAAGGACTTCGACCTCTTCATCGTCTACGACTCTGACTACGACGATGTGATGGCGAAGGCCGCGTCGAAGCGGTTACTCGAACTGGGCTACAAAGATGTTGTCACGATTCGCGGCGGCATCAAAGCCTGGCAGCGCGACGGTCTCGAAGTCGATCAAGGCAATACAAACGCGATCCCGCCAAAGTGAAACTCAACGCGGCAGATCTCGCGCGCGCGCTCTATTCAAGCGCGGCTGCGCCTGAGACGATTTCCGTGAGCTCGGTCGTGATGCGTGCTTGGCGTGCTCGGTTGTAGTTGCGACGAATCGTGCGACCAAGTCCAGCAGCGTTGTCCGTCGCGGACTTCATCGAAACCATGCGCATGACATGCTCGCTGACGGACGCGTCGTTGAACGCTTGGAAGAGCGAAACTTTCACCGAGCGTGGAAGCAGGTCCGCGAGAATCTCCCCGCCATTCGGGCTGAACTCATAACTCGGAGCAGGTCCACCCGCCGAAGGTGCTGCGAGTGGCAGCAACTGCATCGTCGTTGCAACCTGACGGCTTGTGCTCACAAATCGCATGTACACGACGTGCACCGCGTCAAACTTGCCCGCCGTGAAATCTGCCATGAGTCGATCCGCGAGTGCTTCCACCTGCGCAAACGAAGGCTTGTCGCCCATCTGATGGCGCTCTGTGATTTCCATCTTCGCGAACTTGAAATAGCCGACGGCTTTCTTGCCTGCGGTTTCAAGCTGCGTCGCGCAACCCGTTGCTCTCAACGATTGCAGCAACTTCAAACCCATGCGCAGCACGCTGCCGTTGTACGCGCCACAGAGTCCGCGATCGCTTGCGATCACAAGGACGAGCTCGCGCTTGGTTGCGACCGCTGGCGCTTGCATGAGCGCGTTCGAAAAATCTGAGCCTGCGGCCGCGGCGACTTCGCCCACGAGTGCACGAATGCGCTCGGTGTAAGGCTTCGTGGCCTTCGCGCGTTGAAGCGCCGCGGTAAATTTCGCGGTCGCGATCATCTGCATGGTCTTCGTGATCCGCTGGATCGTGCGGACCGCAATCATGCGCTTCTTGAGTTCACGGATCTGTGCCATAGGAGGGGCGAGAGTGTAGCGGATTCCGTTTCACGGAATACGAAGGCCATCGAAGCCGAGTTGGACGCCATCGGGCAGCTTCGCCGCAAGTTCCGCATGCAGAATGTCATGCGTCATATGCACGAAAACGGTGCTGTGAGCGCCAACTTCCGCCGCAACGCTGAGCGCCTCATCAAGCGAGAAATGCGTGGGGTGCTTCCGATAGCGAAGCATGTCGAGCACGAGCGTGCGGACGCCTCGAAGTTGAGGCCAGGTCTCTGGAGGAATGGCGGAGACATCGGTGCAGTACGCCAAGGGTAAAGGCGAAGGCTGCTGCGCGGCGATTCCCCCGCTTGCGTCGAGCGCATCGATGCGAAATCCGAGGACAGGGAGGCGACCGTGAAGCAATCGCAGCGGCGTGAAGCGAACGCCGTAGAGGTCGATGGGCTTACCGACCTCGATCGTGCGCGGCATGAGATCGGCAACGAACGAGTCGTTCACATTTTCATGCCGCTTGAAGATGTGACGGAACACACGCTCGAGGCATTCGCGCGTGCGCGCGTCGGCGTAGACCTCGATGGGCGAACCCATGAGCGCGTTGTATCGGCGCACTTCGTCAAGCCCAAACGTGTGATCAACATGATCGTGCGTGAACAGAATCGCATCGCAACGCTTGATCTTCTCGCGCAAACTCTGCTCGCGATGATCCGGCGGACAGTCGAGCAGAATCGTGCGCGCGTTTCCGTCGCCATCGACGAATTGCAACATCGCGCCAGAGCGCGTGCGTCGATCACATGGATCCGTTGACGTGCATGTTGGACAATCGCAACCAATCACGGGAATGCCCGCACTCGTTCCTGTGCCGAGTAGGACGAACGAAGTTTCCGTGATCACTGCGACACGCTTTCTCGCGTGCGTGAGCGCATCGCCGAGAGCAGCTCTCGCGCCGCGTGCAACGGATCTTCCGCTCGACAGAGGGCGCTTGAAACTGCAACGCCTCGACAGCCGAGTGCAGACAACTGTGCTGCGCGAGGCGCGTCGATGCCACCAATCGCAAGATGCGGAACGCTCGTGAAATGCGCGAGATATGCCTGTAGATAAGCCTCGCCAGTGGGCGCGAGCTCTGGCTTCTGCGCGGTCGCGAACATCGCACCGACGCCGCAATAGTCCGCGCCACTTTCGATCGCGCGCCTTGCTTCTTCGAGCGAGTGCGTGCTCGCGCCGATGATGAAACTCGCGGGCACGCACTTGCGTGCGCTTCGCACCGGAAGATCGTCGCATCCAAGATGGACACCATCCGCACCGCTCGCGAGCGCGACGCCGAGGTCGTCATTCACAATCGTTGATGCGCCCACCGCCAACGCTCGTTCACGCACAGCGCAGACTCGCGCGAGCAGTGCGCTCGCGTGCATCGTCTTCTCGCGAACTTGGATGCAATCGACTCCGGCCGCGAGTGCGCCGTCAAGCACCTCGCTCCATGAAGTTCTGCAGAGTGCTTCTGTCAAGAGCAAACACACGCTCCACTGTCGCTTCACACCGCCACCGAATCGCAGCGCGAATGCCGCGTCGAGGATGTACGCGTCGTAGCGCAGTCGCTCGAACATGCTCGCGCTGGCGGATTCACCCAGCGCCTTCATCGACTCTTCGAGCGAACGCACGCTCTCTGTCAAACGCTTCCCCGCCGCAAGTGCAACGCCGCGCAATCCATCACGAGAAGATTCGAGTGCGCCCTTGATGGAAGTCCCAACATCACCTTCAACATCCCGCGCGGCAGCGAGCAGCGTGTTGGCAATCGGAGCGAGCGCGCCACCGAGTGCGTGACGCATCGACTTTGTGCGCTCGGCGAGTTGTGCGTCATCGAAGGCAAATCGCGCGATGTCTTCAAGCACACGCAATGCTTCCCGTGCGCGATTCGCGTTCGCATCGAGGATGCGCAAGATGGCAGGATCGGTGGAAGACATGAGCAAGAAGCGTAGGGCAAGCCGCTCGTCGCGAGGTATCCTTCCGATCCACCTGTTCCCCCTTCAACCACACGGAGCCCCACATGGCCTTCACGCTTCCTGAACTTGCGTACGCTGAAAACTCCCTCGAACCTTCCGTTGATGCAACCACGATGAACATTCATCGCACGAAGCATCATCAGGCGTACATCAACAATCTCAATAAGGCGCTCGAAGGGCACGCGGAATTGCAAGCGATGTCGATCGATCAAATCTGCGCGAACATCGCGACGATGCCAGACGCGATCAAGGGCGCGGTGCGCAACAACGGTGGCGGACATTGGAACCACTCGATGTATTGGAAGTGGATGGCACCCAAGGGAACCGGCGGAGCGCCGAGTGCAGAACTCGCCGCAGCCATGACGAAGGCATTCGGCTCCGTCGATGGATTCAAAGAGAAATTCGCCGCAGCAGGCGTTGGACGATTCGGTTCAGGTTGGGCGTGGCTCTGCAAGAACAGCGATGGAAGCGTCGCGATTTGCTCGACACCCAATCAGGACAACCCACTGATGAAGGGCATCGCCGATTGCAATGGCTCGCCAGTGCTTGGCTGCGATGTGTGGGAGCACGCGTACTACCTGAAGTATCAGAACCGTCGCCCTGACTACCTCGCCGCGTGGTGGGATGTTGTGAACTGGAACTTCGTGAACGAGCTGTTCGCGAAGTAACTCGACGCATGCGTGCAGGTACGCGCACAGGTACGCGCGCCAGCCTGCGCGCGTTACTTGCCTTCTCGAAGCCCTGCGATGAGCGCGTCAAACAATGCGCGATTCGCTTCGACTGTCGACTTCGGACCTGTGAGTCGGAAGAAGACATTGCGTCCTGGCGCTTCGACAATTGCAGCGAGTTGCATGTAGCCAGACTTCGGCGCGGGCGCTCCCATCGACATGTAGTCGCCTTCGATTTCGACGTGCGTGAGCGTCATACCTTGGACCTCGCCCTTCGAGGACTTCGCGGTCGCGATCTCTTCGCCGTTGCGGAATTGTCCGCGCCAGCGCTCGATGTTCGCATCGATGGGTCCGCCATCGCCCTCTTTGAAGACGCTCACAATGAGGTCCGCTGCACTGGTTGAATCTGCGCCGCCTGCGACGGTGTATTGCAGCGTGCGGAACTGCATCGATGGCTTCACCCAATTCCACGCAACTGGCTTTGGACCAGTCAATCCTGCCACACTCAACACTGCCGCGTCACTCGTAGCGGTTGAATTGTTGTCGTTGCTCCAAGACGCTTCGACTGCCGCCCCAACTGCACCTGCTGGCGCTGGCGTCGAGAGGCTCGGCGCGCGTGGCGGCGCAACAGGTGGACTCGGCAACTTCGGGGCAGGCGCACTATCGCTGCAAGCAAAAATGGTCGCGAGCATTGCAGTGGCAGTAGTAAGTCGAATGGCTTGAAGCATGGGCAATACGATACGCGCTCTCGCATGGCTGTAGTCATCCATTCTTCTCGCATCTTTCGCAACGGTCGAATTTGGACTGGAGTTGCCACGCGTCCGTGGGCAGCGAGCGTCCTCGTTCGCGATGGCGTCGTGATCGCACTCGATCCATCCACTGCAGAGATTCCGGCGCATTGCGAAGTGATCGATCTCGGCGGCGGTGTCTTGATTCCTGGACTCATCGACGCGCACCTGCATCTCACGCTTGGCAGTTGTGCGATGTGTGAACTCGATTTGACCGCATGTCGTTCGCGCGAGGAATTCGAGCAACGCATCCGCACCTGTCACGCAGCACTTCCGCAAGGCGAATGGCTCGTCGCACACTCGTGGAATGAAGCGGACTGGAAAGGCGCTGCGCCTGATGTGCATTGGCTCCGCGAAGCAGGGCATCGCCCCGCGGTTGCGTGGCGGATGGATCGACACTCGTGCGTCGTGAATCGCGCCGCGCTCGATGTACTGCAGATTCCCGCATCGATCGAAGGCGGTCGTATCGAACGCGATACGACCGGCGCGCCCACTGGACTCTTTCAAGAGGCTGCTGCGTGGCGCATTGTGGTTCCTGCGATTCCTGAACTTTCGAACGCTCGTGCGAAAACAGCGTTGCTGCACAGCGCGCATGCGCTCCGCAAGTTTGGATTGGTTGCTGTTGGCTCGATGGAGTACCTGCGCGACCTGCTGAATGTGCATGATTGCGTGCGCGATCAACTTCCGTTGCGTGTGCATGCGACCGTGCTTGATCGTGATTGGCCGCTCGATGACGCACTGCGCAACGCGATTGCATTTCCTGCGTCAAGTCGGCTGCGCGTGATCGGCATGAAAGCGTTCGTCGACGGAACGCTCGGTTCGCGCACGGCGGCGATGCTCGCGCCGTATGCGGATGATGTCGGCAACGAGGGGTTGCTGGTTGAACTCGCAAAGGATGGACATCTTGATGCGTGGCTGAAACTCGTGCGTTCCAAGGGACTTTCGCCTTCGATGCATGCGATTGGTGATCGCGCTGCACAACTTGCGTTGGATGCTGCGGATCATGCGCGAGCAACGTTGCCAGAGCGCGACGCTTCCACCGCGCCGCGATTCGAACACATGCAAACGATGCGATCGTCGGACATCGCGCGCATGGAAGGTCGATTCGCATCGATGCAGCCGTTGCACAAAGCGGACGACGCTCGGCTCGCGCTCTCGCGGCTCGGCGCGGCACGCATCGCACGATTTTTCCCGTTCCGCACGCTGATCAATGCAGGCGCGACGCTCGCCTTTGGAAGCGATTGGCCGATTGTTTCGCCGGATCCATTGCTTGGTATGCGCGCGGCGATCACAGGGCTTGATCTTGAAGAGCGCCCTTTCGCCACCGAACAAAATCTCACCGTCGAAGAAGCGCTCACTGCGTACACGATCAACGCCGCCCGCATGCTCTCGCTGCGAAGCGGTGTGATCGCGCCAACCTACTCGGCAGATTTCACGCTCCTTGATGCAGATCCGTTTGCATGGGATTGGCATTGCGGTACGCCGCGCGTTCTCGCAACATTCGTCGACGGCGTGTAGTCTTCCCGCATGCAGTTTCCGATCGTCTATGTGTACGAACAACTCGGCATGCCAGGCGTTGCGGCGTTTCTCTTTTGGGGGCTCGCCGCAGTTGTGCTGCATGAACTTGGTCACGGTTGGGCTGCTGTCTGGCAGGGCGATGACACACCGATTCGATACAACCGACTCACGTTGAATCCACTCGTGCATATGGGTTGGACATCGATCGTCTTCCTCTGCATGGTTGGCATCGCCTGGGGAAGTATGCCGACGGATCCATCGCGTTTTCGCTGGGGTCGCAAGGGACGCGTCGTCGTCGCGCTCGCTGGGCCTGCGGTGAATCTCGTGCTCGCACTGCTGTCGCTGGTTGTGCTTGCGATCATGAACGCCTACCACGCGAAACAGGGAACAGACGCATCCGGACAAGCAGTCCTATTTTGGTGGCGAGGCGCAAACCTCAATCTACTGCTTCTCTTTTTCAATCTCTTGCCGCTCCCTCCGCTTGATGGAGCGCAAGCACTCGCAGGGGTCAGTCGCACCTTCTGGAAGTGGCTCCATGACCCCACAGCGCTGCGCATCAGCTTCATCGCGCTGCTCGTTTTTATGTTCTCGGGCCTAAGTTCGTTCATGTTCGAGGGCGTTGAACAGGTCGGACTCATGAGTTTGCAGGTCTTCTCCAACATCGCGGCGTCGGCATTCGGCGTGCCGCCGAGCCAACTTCCTTCTGGCTAATCGCGCAAGCCTTGCATTTTCATCGGTGTTTCGGCTACGCTTGTCGATTCGCAATCCATTCCCGAAGGCGTGCCGCACGGCGGGTCAATCCCTGCTCCACAGCGCGCCCGAGTCCTTGCAAGTTTGCCATTGAGGCGAACGGGACCGAGAGGAATGCTTGAAAGGTCGACCTGCATGGTCGTTCTCCGTCTTAAGCGAATGGGCCGTGCCCATCGCCCCTTCTACCGTGTTAGTGCAATGGACAAGCGCTCCCCGCGCGATGGTCGTGTGTTGGAGAACCTCGGTTGGTTCGATCCGATCACGCCTGGTCAACAGCACAAGCTCAACGCTGACCGCATTAGGTACTGGCTCTCTGTTGGCGCGCAGCCAAGCGAGACCTGTGCAAATCTTTTCAAGAAGGCTGGCATCGATCCGACGCCAGGCAAGAAGGCGTAATTCGAACTTCGTGATCACAAGTGCTTGGCGATCGAAGTGATTGAGGGACGACGCATGCGCATCGACATCCTCACCATTTTTCCAGAACTCTTTCGCGATTTTCTCGCGACAAGTATTCCAGGAATCGCAATCGAGAGTGGCGCACTGTCTTGCAACACGCATGACATCCGCGCATTCAGCGACAACAAGCATCGCAAAGTAGACGACCGCCCGTTTGGCGGAGGACCCGGCATGGTGATGATGTGTCAGCCCATCTTCGACGCAGTTGCTGCAGTGGAGTCTCTTGATTCCACGCAGGCTGTGCGCGTGATGCTTTCGCCGCAGGGCGAACGACTCACGCAACCGAGAGTGGAATGGCTCGCAGCACAACCACGTTTGCTCCTGCTTTGCGGTCATTACGAAGGAATAGATGAACGCGTCATCGATGAACTCCGTCCACTCGAAATCTCGCTGGGCGATTATGTCGTCTCCGGCGGCGAAGTCGGTGCGATGGTGCTTGTTGATGCAATCGCGCGGTTGCTTCCAAATGTCCTCGGACATGCGGACAGTGCCGCTGAAGACTCCTTCACCATTGGGCGAGCCGAGCAAGCACCGCTTCTCGATTGCCCACACTTCACCCGTCCTCGCTCGTGGCGCGGACGAGAAGTGCCCGAAGTGCTGATAGGCGGCGATCACGCTGCAATCGCGCGTTGGCGACATGCACAACGCGTCGAACGCACCGCTGCTCGACGACCTGACCTCCACTGCAAACAAGACGTTCAACATCGAGAGCAACCGCTCTCGTAAACCCGCGACCTCTAGGGCGCTCACAAAAACAAGAGCGCACCCAAGTCAGAGTCCCAACGAGCTTCGGCTTCGCGGGCAACACAGGACCGCACTGGTCTAGAAGGACTGATTCATGAACCGTAGTGAAATGCTTGCATCGATCATCAAAGCGCAGATGAAGCCAGCTGAATTCTTCCCGCTTTTCACGCCCGGCGACACGATTGATATTCATTACAAGATCATCGAAGGCGAGAAGGAGCGCATCCAGATTTTCCAAGGCGTGCTCATCTCCGATCGTGGCGCAGGCATCCATCGCATGCTCCGCGTGCGTCGCATCATCGCCAGCGAAGGCGTGGAGCGCACCTTCCCCGCGCACAACCCACGTCTCGTGAAGATTGAGGTCGTGCGTCGTGGCGATTCGCGTCGCGCGAAGCTCTACTACCTGCGCGAACGCTTCGGCAAGAGCCGACGTCTGCGCGATCAGCGTCGCGGTCTCAAGCACGTTGTCGGTCACGCCGCAACGGGTCGCGAATCAGGCGGCTGATTCGAAGTTTCAAGCAATGTCTCGACAGGGCCGAACCATGATGCCCTCATGGTTCGGCTCTTTTTCTTTGCTCCGCGCAACACTTCGTCGCGATCCCCTACAGTTCTCGCCATGCATGTCAGGCTCGTCAAAGCATTCACGTTCGAAGCCGCGCACTGGCTCCCCACGTTCGCGGAAGGCCACAAGTGCCGTCGATTGCACGGACATTCGTTCCGCGTCGAAGTTGTCGTCGCGGGCGAAGTCGATCCTGCGCAAGGATTTCTCATTGATTACGGCGATATCAAGAAGGCAATCTCGCCGCTGCATGATTTACTCGACCACCGCTGCTTGAACGACATCGCAGGGCTCGAGAATCCAACGAGCGAAATGCTCGCACGCTGGATCTTCGAGAAGCTTGCGCCGGCGTTGCCGCAACTCGCGGAGATCATCGTCCACGAGACGTGCACATCGCGTTGCGAATACCGAGGCGTTTGAGTGACGCAACGCTCGACGCGTCCGATCCATCTGCTGCACGACTCGCGCGTACTTGCGCGCATGCTCGGCATCGAGACGCCGTGTTGCGACATGGTGGCGATGCCGACTTCAGGACCCGCAGAACCATTCCTCGCAGCAGTCTCGACGAATCCGCTCAGTGATGGATTCTTACTTGATCTTGATGCGCCGAGCGATCGCTTCCTGTGTTACAGCGGATCGCTCGATGAAGATCTCTTCGCCGATGAGCCACGCAACTGGATGCCGCAAGGACAGGCGCGATTGCAATCGTTTCTCGATGCAACCGCGCCCGCGCTGAGAGCGCAGTCGCGACGCATGTGCTTGCGACCACATTGGCGCCACGCGCTTGGAGATCTGCCGAGTTGCGTGAAGTTTGTGCGTGAGCGCATCACCGCAGATCCAACTGGTCCATTCGAACTCTGTCTTTCGCCGATTGAAATGCTCGCGCCGTCGATGTTGAATCCGCCCAAAGCGCGCGAAGAACATCTGCAACGGATGTTCGCGCATCTTGGTGCTGTTGCATCGTGCGTCCTGCTTGCGGACTACGCGCCACGCACAGATGCAAGCGAGGAATCCTGCTTGGAATTGCTTCCTCTTGGCAATGGATGCCTCGATCGCCATCATGTTCTGGCGCTGCTGGAAGAGTTTGTTCCAACGACGACTGTGATCCTTCTGCTCTCGGGTGCTGTCGACCAACAAGTGCGTTGGCTCACGCTAGACCGCTGAAAGAGCGGGGTTGCGAGCAATCTGAGCGCAACTTTCGCATTTAGGCTGCACTCGGAGGTAGCATCTCACCGACCTACAGAATGGAAGTTGTTGGAAGGAACCACTGATGAGTGCGATCACAAGCGGGCTCGACGCGAAGGTCCTGGTGCTGAACCGGGGATTTACCGCTGTCCGCGTGATCGACGCGCATCGTTCCTTCAAGATGCTCCTCAAAGGAATCGCGGAAGTCGTTTCGCTTGAAGATGGTTCTTATGTTGGCTACCCGTTTCGCACGTGGGCGGACCTCAGCGAATTCCGATTGACATTCGAATCGCAGGAACACGATTGGGTGCGGACGCCGCGTCTGTTGATTCCGGTGCCGAAGATCATTCGACTGCTCACCTACGACCGCGTGCCGAAGGAGCAGGTCAAACTGAACCGTCGCAATATTTATGCGCGCGATGGAAATCGCTGCCAGTACTGCGGCAAGGCATTCTGCACTCGCGAGCTCACGCTTGATCATGTGAAACCTCGGGTGCAAGGCGGCGAGAACTCTTGGGTCAATCTGGTGTGCGCATGCGTGAGGTGCAACGCCCGCAAAGGCGGTCGCACGCCGGATCAGGCGCGGATGCGGTTGCTGCGAGCACCGATAAAACCCAAGCGAAACCCCGCAATTACGCTTCGTCTCGGCAGTCCACGCTACCAATCTTGGAAAGCATTCCTCGATGACGCGTACTGGACTGTTGAACTGACGGAAGATTGATACCTTCACCTGCCTTCATTTTCAAAGACAATAGAGATTCATTCCATGGCTACCGATACCACCACAGCTGCCGCAACGAAGTCCGCCAAGAAGCTCGCGAAAGAAACTGCGAAAGCAGCGAAGAGCGCGGAGAAGGCATCTGCAACTGCGGCTCACGATGCGGCGAAAGCTGCGAAGAAGCAAGCCAAGACTGCCGCACGCAGCAAAGAGAACAAGGAATGCTGCGGCGACAAGTCCTGCGATACGAAGTCATCCGACGCTTCTTGTGGTGAAAAGTGCGGCGAAAAATGCGGAGGCGCACCGAAGTTCAAGCACGTCGCGAAGAAGAAAGAATCGAGTGGAAAAGGCGCGAGCGCTGCAGAAGTTGGTCAACAACTCGTCGCGCTCGTCAACGCGGGCAAGAGTCAAGAAGCAGAAGCCACGCTCTATCACAAGAACATCGAAACTGTCGAGTGCGATGGCACGCGCGTAGAAACGATGAAGGGCGTGAGGGAAGTCGGCGCATGGTGGCACGCGAATATGGATGTGCACTCGGTCATCGCGCGCGGACCCTTCGTTTCGCAAACTGGATTCGCGGTGCACATGGCAATCAGCGTCACGCCCAAGGGCGGCGCGAAGATGGACATGCATGAAGTGTGTTTCTATCGCGTTTCCAAGGGGAAAATCATTCGCGCAGAATTCCTCTCGCCTGTGCACGGCGTCGCGGGTTTCTGAGCGCGATCCATCATCTCTGCATCCCAAGTTGAAAGGCGATTTGGGACGCGAAGAGAATTGTGCCTGTCCCAAATTGGGCGGCTAGCTAAAGATTGCGATGGAGTGGATGAACGCAGCCGCGTCTTGCGCGACCGGCGCTTGCATGATGACGAATCCGAGGGAGACCGTTACCGCGTTGTTGACGCTGTGTGCGACCATTGGCGCGATGAGGCTGCCGCGCCATTCTCGGAAGATGCAAAACGATGTGGCGAGGCCCATCAACACTGGCGCGAAGAGGAGTCCTTGCGGATGGATGGCTGCAAAGATTGCGCTCGAGATGAGTGCCGCGCACAAGAATGCTGCAAAGGCGCCGTAGCCGTTGAGTGACTCCCTCAAGTGGCGATAGAGCAATCCGCGGAACATCGTTTCTTCGATGATTGGTGCGACGACTGCCGCGAGGAAGAGGATTGCGAAGAACTCAAATGCGCCCGCAGATTGCAGCGCTTCTGCTGCGGGATGCGACGGCTGCGATCCATCGCCGAAGAGCGCCGTCAGAATGAGGAAGCAAATCAAACCGACCGCTAGCAGTGGCAACGCGCATGCGTAACAAAAGAATCCAGACACGATTTCGATGAAGAATCCTCGGCCGCGGTGCCATCCAGCTTCACGCAGAAGCCAGCCCACACTGCGATTGCGCACGTTTGCCCAGCACAATGCAAAGAGGCTGAGGATGAAGACTCCGATGCCAATGAGAAGTGGAAGCGCTGAACTTGTTTCGAGTGCGGACGTCTCGGTGAGTGTCAGTCCGAGCGTCACGCCGACCGCGGTGTTGAGACCCAAGAACACTGCCATCCACACTGCAAATGTTTCGACAGAAATCTGCGCGAACTCTCCCTTCGCAACCGCTATCACGCCCTCACGCAATCGGAAGTTGATCTTGCCGAGCATCACGAGAACGCAGAACACGAAAAGTCCGACGAATCCAACGCAACCGAAGAATCCGAACCACGCGACTAATGCGAGCAGCGCTGCAAGCATGTTGGTTTCGACAGGAGCTTCACGCGCGATGAACAATCCGTACCAGCCCAGTCGCGACTTCAAAATTTCGAGCTCTGCTTCAGGCAACTCTTCGTTCGCCTGCTCCGCGAGCAACACATTGCGTGCAGCAGCGATCGTCGAAATCGCGAGCTCATCCTGTTCCATGGATTCGACTTCATCGAGACCATCGAGCCCTTCTTGCACATCCACCATGCGACCGATCACGAGCAGTCGTGAAACTTTCTGCGGCCACTTTCCGTTCTCGAGCGGTTCGAGTTGACTCTGGAAAATCGGCGCACCGTCTTCTGGTGAAAAGAACGAAGCGGCGCCAACGGTCAATCGACCTGCGAGTTCATCCTGCATTGTGAGGAGCTGCGCGTCGGGTTCCGCATTCCCCACTTCCACAATTGCGTCGGACGCGGGCGGCACAACATCGTCCTCCATGCGCACGCGCTGGAGCAGCACAGAGACGATCGTGAGCACGCCAATTGCGATCCACGCAAGCACAACTCGACTCCGAGAGCTCATCATGTCGCAGTTATCGGCAGTTGGATTCACCGGCGGCGGGGCGAGTGGCGAAGGCGACTGGGAATCCGGAGGTAACGCGTCCATGTTCGGAACGATACCCCGACTGCCGTGATGCAGACTTTCAACAGTCTCACGAAACCATCAACTCTAAACCTTGACAGAATCACGCAGTTCGGTATCCTTCTCGATCCTCCACACGCTCTGCGTGCGTTCTTTCGACTCTGCATGACACTCATGCCGAAGGCCGTAGAGATGCGTGATTTGGAGTGCTCCGCGCAATAGGACTCGATATGCCCCGCCAGACTTTCATCGCCAAGCAAAACGAAGTCAACACCGTATGGCGTCATGTCGATGCCGAAGGACTTGTCCTCGGTCGTCTCGCAACGGAAGTTGCGACTGCCCTCATGGGAAAGCATCGCCCCGAGTACACGCCTGGCGTGACGACAGGCGACGCAGTCATCATCACCAATGCATCGAAGATTGTGCTGACTGGTCGCAAGGCTGATCAGAAAACACGTCGACGATGGAGCGGTTACCCAGGTGGTCTCAAGGTGCGCAGCTATCGCGAAGTGCTTGCAACCAAGCCTGAGCGACTCGTCACCGAAGCAATCGTTCGCATGTTGCCGAAGGGACAGTTTGGACGCAGCCTCGCCATTCGACTTCGCGTCTTCCCTGGCGCTGAGCACACGCACGCTTCGCAATCACCGATTCCGCTTTCGGAACCATCGGCGCGTCACATCCGTGTGACTCCTGCAGCGAAGTGACAACAATTTTCATCGACAAGCATTGAAGACAGTATTGAAGACAGTTAGGCATGAACCATGATTGAGTCCACCCCTCCAGTCAGCCCAGTCGCAGTTCCCGAGCCCAAGAAGGTCCGCATCATCCGCGGTCCCGATGCACGTGGTTGGTACTGGGGCACCGGTCGACGCAAGACTGCCGTTGCACGCGTTCGCGTCAAGGGCGGCTCAGGCGCGATTTTCATCAACGAGCGCCCGATGTCTGAGTACTTCACGGAAGAACGGGATCGTGCAAACATCCTCGGCCTTCTCGAGAAGACTGGCAACAAGGACAAGATCGACGTGCGCGTGACTGCAAACGGCGGCGGATTCACAGGCCAAGCTGGCGCAGTGATCCTCGGCCTCGGACGCGCGATGTTGGAGTTCGATGCGAATCTCGAACCAATCCTTCGCGAGCATCAGTACCTCACCCGCGACAGCCGTAAGGTCGAGCGCAAGAAGTACGGTCAATCTGGTGCACGTCGTCGCTTCCAGTTCAGCAAGCGCTGAGTTCGAACGGCAGACATTGCAACGCAACTTTTCTCGCAGGTCGATTCAAACAGAAGTTTGAGTCGACCTGCTTTTTTTATGCCGTGCATTTTTTGGATCACGCGCGTCGGAGAGCGGTCTCTGCGTCGTACAACTTGCGCGTCGCAAGCGCGACGCTCGTCCGCACCCGCTCAGCGACCTGTGCAAGCGTGCACGGCGCGCTGCCATGCCAACCGTACCGAGCGAGCAACAACTCGCGCTGCGGCGCGGAGAGCGACGCCAGCGCGGCGCGACGCTTCCACAATCGATCGACTTCACTCAGCCACGGCGCAGCCGCATCAAGCAAAGGCTCCATCGAAGTTCCTTCACTCAACGATTGCTTCGATGCCGCGCGCCGCGAACGCTGCGCATCAAAGTGCGCGAGCACGAAGTCCGCTTCAAGCCCAGCGAGCGCTTCAAGATCTTGTCGCGATGGGTCGTACTGCGCGACGATCGTCACGAGTCGATCTCGCAATGCGCGCAAAAGCGTGCGAAGTTCGTCGACGCGCAAGAGTTCAGGTTCACCTGCGAAGAACTGATCCATGCGCGCACTCGCGATCGTCAGCGCAGACGCAACCAGCGCGCGGCGAAGTTGCGCGGCCCAACGCAGATCTGTCTCAATCGCGTCAAGCACCGCACGCGAAGGACGGCGTCCGCAACCTTGCAGCGTCTGCTTTGCACGGCGGATGAGAAAATGCATCGCCGCTCCGCGCGCCACCTGTTGGGCACGACGCGCGGAGGCGTCTCGCACAAACGCGCGACTCTTTCGACAAGCGCGCGCTGACTTCAGCAAGGCAATGGCGTCGCTGTCTTCGAGTGCAACGACAAGACCCTCGCGCACACTTTGCGGCGCTAGAAGCGTTTCTTCTGCGCCGTAGAGTTCAAACGTCGGCAATGCAACGAACGGAAGCGGCATCGCACGCAGGCGCACTGCTCTTCGATGATCGACGATGCTGCGCACGAGCGATTCACTGCGACCGATGCGCGCTGCGATCTTCGTGAGATCAACACCAAATCGCCACGCGCGTTCGGCAAATCGCGACGCACGCTCGACCTTGCGTGCTTCTGCTGAGCGCGTGCGACCAAAGTGTCGCATGAGCAGCAGTCGCACACCTTCGTGGCTACGCCCATGCTTGTCCGCGAGCACGAGTGCTGCAGAATTGAGCGAGTGCCCGTGCTCCATGAGTTCGCCCGCGGCGTTGAGCATCGCGCGTGACTCTTCGCCACTGAATCGACGAAAGCGCGTTGCCGCCTCGATGCGCTGCGCGTGTTGCGCAACAAAGCGCGCGATGCTCTCGCGATACATCCAGACGCGCGGCGTGCCATTGCGTTCGATCCAGTGCGCGCACAATCCATCTTCTCGCAACCGCTGCATCGTCTTGAAACTCACATCAAACGTACGCGCGGCTTCGTCTGGCGAAAGCGCACCGCCCTCCCGCTCCGTGCCATCAAGTTTCAATCGCAGACTGAGATCAAGAACGAGCGCGCCGAGGTCATGCACAAGCTCGCGTCCGAGCGCAGTGCGATCACTTGGTTGACGGGGACGAAATCCTGTGATGCGAAAGAGCGCGAAGTCGATTGGATACTCACGCTCACCCTCCACCGCTTGCATGAGCGCTTCGGCTGCGCGCATCTGTCGATCGATCGCTTCGCGCGGCGCGAACGCGAGCGCTGTGGGCAGCGCTTGCAGTGCGGGAAATCGATACGCAACCTTGCGGGACACAAGTCCATCCTACGAGCGACAGGCCTGCAGAGATTCACGCACTTGCCGCGCGCAACGAGATTGGCACGACATGGACGGTTGGTTCGACGAGCGTCGCGCGCGCAGTTTGAATCAACCTCCGGGGAATCCGCGTGTGCAGTCTCGTCAAGAACTCGTGCGGAATAAGCCCAGAAATCGCGGCTAATCGCGGCAAATGATTGGGTGCATCGACAAGCGGCGTCACCAATTCCACTTCCGTTCCCGTCCAATCGCGCGTGCCGAGTGGATCGAGTTCCGTTAGATCAATCGTGAGTTGATCCATGTTCACAGCACCGACAACAGGCACATACTCGCGGCGTTTGTGCGAGAGACAAATGGCAACACGCTGCACTCCGCACGACGCACCCGTTGCATCAACTCCACGAGGCACTGGATATCCATCGGCGTATCCGATGGGCAAGAGCGCGATCGTCGAATCGCGCGTTGCTGTGAAGAGAGAACCGTAACCAACACTCGCGCCTTCAGGAATCCGCTTCGTCTGCACGATCGTCGTCGACCATCGCACAACAGGTCGCAGCGCGCCAACTTCTAAGAGCGGCGCATCTGCTTCGAGCTCTTCCATGCCGTAACCAAGCCACGCAAGTCCGAAGCGCACCATGTTGAAGTGATAGTCACGATGTCGAAGCAGCGCGTAGGTGCTCGCAACATGCAAGCGACAGTCCTCTCCGATGAGTTCTCTTTCCTGCGTCACAAAGTCGAGGAAGGCATCCCACTGCACGCGCGTTTTTGCCTCGGATTGCCGAGAATTTGCGAAGTGCGTGAACACGCCCTTCAATCGAAGACTCGTCGTCGATGCGAGCGTGCGCAAGAGCGCTGCCGCAACTTCAGGACGCGCGCCGCCACGCGACATGCCCGTGTCAAGTTCAAGATGGACACCGAGCACAACGCCAAGCGAGTGCGCCGCACTTTCAAGCGCTTCGCATTGCGACGCATCGTGCACGACGAAATGGAGGAGGCCACGCTTTGCGTGACGGATGAGTTCATCACTCATTTCAATCACTCGCACGGGCATGAGCACGAGCAGCGCAACATGCTGCACGCCCGCGAGCAAGATTTCTTCCGCTTGCTTTGGGCTGTACACCGCGAGCATTTGCACGTCGTGGGCTGCAAGCACTGGCGCGAGATGCTGCACGCCGAGTCCGTAGCCATCCGCTTTCACGATCGGACACAGCGCGCACGAATCCCCGACGATGCGGCGCAGCGCGCGCAGGTTGTGCGCGACGGCAGAGGTGTCAAATTCGAGAAGACTCGTGTCCTGCATGGATCCTGCCATGGCTCAAGTACGACTCGGAACTGCGTAAACACGCGTACAAGCAGCGAGAGTTCACCGCAGACGCATTTCCGAGAACGGCTGTATTCGTATTTGTATCGTGCGCCGTGCTGAACTACCATGCGTGGTTCGATGGATTCTCACGCTAAGCCGACACACACGCCCACCCCTCAACCTACCGATGCAGAGCGAGAGGTGGTTCGAGCGGGTCGGGATGCGGAGATTTTCGCAATCGACAAGACGTTTGCGGACCTCGGCCTGAAGGCGAAGTTGCTCGAAGGCATCACCGCGCGCGGATTCATCCATCCAACCAAGATTCAGGCGACGCTGATCCCCGCGGCACTCATGGGTCGCGATGTGCTCGGGCAAGCGAAGACGGGCACTGGGAAGACTGCAGCGTTCGGACTTCCGCTCTTGCATCTGCTCGATACGACGAGTCCATTCTCCGCGCTCGTCCTCGTGCCAACGCGCGAACTCGCCGTGCAAGTTGCAAAGGAACTCCAGGAACTCGGTAGCTTTGCGGATGTGCGAACCGTCGCGGTCTACGGCGGTCAAGAGATTCGCAAGCAGGTTGCGCAACTCGAGAAGAATCCCGCGATCGTGGTTGGCACTCCTGGTCGCGTGATGGATCTCCATCAGCGCGGGCTGCTCCCGTACGACCGACTTCGCTTTGCGATCCTCGATGAAGTCGATCGCATGCTCGACATCGGCTTCCGCGATGACATTCGCAAGATCCTCGGCTCGATCAAAGGCGCGCACCAAACGATCTTCGTTTCCGCCACGATTTCGCCTGAAATTGAAAAGCTCGCGCGCAGTTTCATGAAGGATCCCGAGAAGATCATCTCGGTCGAAAAGTCGCTGACGGTGAGCCAGGTCAAGCAAAGTTACATCTCGGTGGAAGGTTGGGATAAGCGCAAACTGCTGCTCCATCTGCTCACGCATGAAGAACCCGAAGTGACGATCGTCTTCTGCCGCACGAAGCGCACGGTCGATGATGTGACGGAGTTCCTCGTCAAGCACAAGATTGAAGCGCACGCGATGCACGGCGATTTGCAGCAAGCCCGACGCGACCGAGTCATGAAAGAACTTCGCGCGGGCGGACTTTCCGTGCTCGTCGCGAGCGACCTCGCTGCGCGCGGACTTGACGTCGACGACATCTCGCACGTCATCAATTACGACGTTCCCGAAGATCCTGAGGTCTACGTCCACCGCATCGGTCGAACCGCGCGCGCTGGTCGCGATGGCGTCGCATGGATGTTTGTGACGAGCGAACAAGGCGAATTGCTCACGAACATTGAGATGCTCACCAACGTCGAGATTCCTCGCATTGAGTATCCCGAGTTCAAGCCAGGCACCGTGCCTTCTGAAGTTCGCGCCCGTCGCGAGCGCGCGGATGAGCAACGAGCGGCTGCGCAGGAAACTCGCAATCGCATGCAGCCCGCGAAGGTTGAACAACCGACGAATACGACGCTGTATCCCGATGGATTGGTGCCTATCGCGCAGCCGAACAAGCGCCTCGGCGGTCGTGTTCGCACGAATCGACGCTAAAACTGAGATGCACACGGCATGACGATGCGATCTGTGATTCGTACCAGTGATGAAGTGCAGAGCGCGCTCGCAGAAGGCCGTGCGGTCGTCGCGCTTGAAACTGCCGCAGTCACGCACGGACTTCCGCGCTCTCCACTCGGTCAATTGCCGCTCGCGCTCGATGATGCTCGTTACGACGAAAGCGTGCGCGCTGCGTTCGATCCAAGCATTGCGATCAATCGCGCACTCGGCCACGCACTCGCGGCTGCAGTGCGAAGTGCTGGCGCGGTCCCCGCTGTTGTCGGCATGCTGCGAGGCGAGTTGATTGTCGGCATGACGGGCACGGAGCTCGATGAACTCGCGGAAGCAAAGCCCGTCACAAAGGTGAGTATGCGCGATATTGCGGATGTTGCACTCCATCGAGGACACGGCGGCACAACTGTTGCAGCGACGCTGTTCGCGTGCAAACACGCAACGCCATCGCCAATTCGATTCTTCGCAACCGGCGGCATCGGCGGCGTGCATCGCGGATGGAATGTCACGCCGGACATCTCCGCGGACCTGTTGCAGATCGCGCATTCTGGCGTTGCGATTGTCTGCGCGGGCGCGAAATCGATTCTTGATCTTGATGCAACGCTCGAAGCGCTCGATAGTTTGAGCGTGCCTGTCGTTGGATTTGGCACGGAGTTTTTCCCGAGATTTCTCTGCGAAGGCGCGCCGCCGCTTCGCGTGAGTTCTACGGTGATAGACGCAGGCACTGCCGCTGCGCTCGCCGCGATGCACTTCCAATTGCGCCCTCAATCCGGCATGCTCATCTGCGTTCCACCGCCCAGCGCGCTCGCGCTGCCTCTCGATGAAATGGAACTCGCCATTCAATCGGGTCTTCAAAGTGCCGCAAAACTCGGCGCGCGTGGACCTGAAGTCACACCTGTGCTTCTCCAAGCTGTAGCGGACGCGACTCGCGGGCGCAGCCTCGAAGTCAACCTCGCCGTCCTGCTCCAAAACGCGTTCGTCGCCGCCCAGATTGCCGTCGGCTGAGTCTGACTTCGAGTTGACTTCGAACCTCATTCCTGCTCCACTCTGCATGTCGCCTCACGGTGACTTGTTCGCAGCTCCCCGCTGCGACCCATTACGTAACGCCTGACCGATGCCGATTTGTTGGAGACGCGCTTTGTGCTAGTTGCACGCGCTTCTTGATTCGGCGTTCCAGGCTCCCGACACACCGTCGGATTTTTCGGAACGAATTCATGGATATGCAGGACTTGAGCCCCGATCTCGGCGGCGAAAACCAAGAGAACTCTGGTATGGCTTCACCGCAAGATGGCTCCGCTGCTGCGGCCAAGGCGCCACGCAAACCGCGCGCACGCAAGGCGAAAGCAACGACCGACGCTGTGGCTGTTGTTGAAGCTGCTCCAGTTGAAGCTGCTCCAGTTGAAGCTGCTCCAGTTGAAGTTGCTCCAGTGCGAGAAGTCGCACCCGCACAGGAATCGTCGCGAGAGAGCGACGGCGCGAATCCTCCACAAGGCGACGGCGCAGGTGAAGGTGAAGGTGAACCACGCAAGCGCCGACGCAGACGACGAAGGCGCGGACGCGGCAACGGCGGCGGAAATGTTCAGGGGCAGCAACAGCATCAGAACAACAATCAAGCTCAGGGCGGCGATGGTCAGGCGAGCGCGACCGACGGAGCGGAAGGTGGCGCGACTCCAAACGCCGCGCCGCGCGAAGGTCAGCAGCAACGACATCCGCATCAGCGGGAACACGGTCGTGGTCAAGGTCACGGTCGCGATGGTGATCGCGGTCGCAATCAAGGCCGAAACCAGCAACGAAACCAACATCCGCAGCAGCAACATCGCAACCAACCGCAAGTTGAAGAACCCGACACGAATGACCTTGTCGAGCCTGACGCGCCCGCGTTTGAGCGCACCGGTGTGCTCGAGATTCTTCCTACAGGAGAAGGTCGACTCCGACAGTTCCGAGATGGTTTGATCACGACGGATGAAGACCCGATTATTCCGCGCGAACTGTTCGAAGGAAACGCACTTCGGAGCGCGCAACTCATTGTTGCCGAGTGCCGATTGCGAATTCCAAGTCGCCGTCGCCAAGGTGGTTCGCGTCTGCCGCGCGCGACTGCGGAGCGCATCGTTTCGATTGAAGGGCTTGAACCTGCCGTGTATGGCGCGCGCAAACCATTCGCGGAACTCACCGCGCTCGACCCGCAACCGCGCATGACTCTCGAGCATCGCGGCTGCCCTGCTGCATGCCGATTGATCGATCTCTTCTGTCCCATCGGCTACGGCACGCGCGGACTCATCGTCGCGCCGCCGAAAGCTGGCAAGACGATCCTGCTGCAGAACCTCGCGTTCGGCATCAAGCAGAATCACCCTGAAGTCGAACTCATCGCGCTGCTCATTGACGAGCGACCGGAGGAAGTCACGGACTTCAAACGCAACGTGCCCGCGCACGTCATTGCAAGTTCGAACGATCAAGACATCGAGCGACATCTCGCGCTCGGCATCCTCGCGATTGAGCGCGCCAAGCGCATGGTCGAAGCGGGCAAAGATGTCGTCGTGTTGCTCGATTCACTCACGCGACTCGGTCGAGCGTTCAACAACAGCCGTAAATATGGCAGTTCTGGACGCACGATGTCGGGCGGTCTCGATTCACGCGCGCTTGAAGTTCCCAAGCAACTCTTCGGCGCTGCGCGCAAATGTGAAGAAGGCGGCTCACTCACGATCATCGCGACGTGCCTTGTCGATACAGGTTCGCGCGCCGATCAAATCATTTTCGAAGAGTTCAAAGGCACAGGCAACATGGAACTCATTCTCGATCGCACGATCTCCGAGAAGCGCATCTTCCCCGCGATCAATCTCGCGGCAAGCGGCACACGCAAAGAGCATCTGTTGATGGGCGAGAACGAACTCAAGGTTGTGACATCACTGCGACGGAGATTGCTCTCCGCCCCACCGCCCATGCAAATCGAACAACTCCTCAGCGCCGTCAAGCGCTACGAATCAAACGAACTCATGGTCGGCAGCGGGTAAATCGCGCGGCGCGTGGTTTGCCGCTGCGGTCGAAGACCTGCACTCGCACTCGCATTCGATCGCGTTCGACTACTGCTTCGCTGCTGCGGTGAGGGACATCGATGGTGCGCGCTTGGCTTCGAGCATCTGCGCGTTTGTCGATGCTATCGTCTCGATGTTGCTTGTCGCGCTGCAACGCTCGATGTTCGCACCGAGTGCGTTGAGTGTGGTTTCCAAGCGGTGATATCCGCGATCGAGGTAGTCGATGCGCGAAATCGTCGTCACGCCTTCCGCCGCTAGGCCTGCGAGCACGAGACTCGCGCTCGCGCGCAGATCGCTCGCCATCACGGGAGCGCCCTTCAGCTGCGTGCCGCCGCTGACAATCACTGTCGAGCCGAATCGTTGAAGATTCGCGCCCATGCGCGTGAGTTCGGCAACGTGGAGGAATCGCTCTGCGTAGATTTTCTCGGTGATGACGGAATTGCCGTGCGCAAAGCAGAGCAACGTCATGAATTGCGCCTGCAAATCCGTGGGAAAACCAGGGTGCGGTTGCGTGGTGATCTGCGTTGGCTTCAACAATCGCGCGCTCGTCACACGCACGGATGCGTGCATGGAATCTTGATTCGGGTCGAGCCGTTCAACGATCACACCAATGTGATCGAATCGATCGACGACCGCGAGCATGCAATCGAACGGGAAGTCATCGATGATGACATCGCCGTTCGTCACCGCCGCCGCGACCGCGTAGGTTCCTGCGACGATGCGATCAGGCATCACGGTGTATTCCGCGCCGCCGAGCGACTCCACGCCGTCAATCACAATGCGAGGACTGCCCGCGCCACGGATCTTCGCGCCCATCTTGATGAGCATGTTCGCGAGGTCCACAACTTCAGGCTCGCATGCAGCGCACTCGATGATCGTGCGACCTTCGGCAAGCGTTGCTGCGCACATGACATTCGCAGTACCAAGCACGGTGGAACCATTTGGTCCGCCGAGGAAAATCGTCGTGCCCTTCAGTTTCGGCGCAGTCACTGACATATCTCCACTCAAGAGCGTGATCGACGCACCGAGCGCTTGCATGCCGCGAAGATGGAGATCGATGGGACGTTCGCCAAATGCGCAACCGCCAGGCATCGCGATGACCGCACGCTTGCGTCTCGCGAGCATCGGGCCGAGCACGGAAATCGACGCACGCATCGTGCTGACGATCTCGTAGCGCGTGTGCACTTGATTCTCATCCACAGAGCGCAATGTGATCGTGCCGCTCTCGCCACGCACATCCACGCCGAGTTCGCGCAGCAGCGACAGCATGTTGCTGATGTCGGTGAGTGCAGGAACGTTGTGCAGCGTGATCGTTTGATCCGTCAGCAACACCGCTGCAAGAAGTGGAAGCGCCGCGTTCTTCGAGCCATCGACTCGGACACGACCAGCCAGTCGACGACCACCTTGGATACGAAAAAAGTCCATTGCGTCACTCTCGTTTTGCGTTTCTCGACATCCGTGCTGAGACCCCGCACACGCGGGACAAGCAAATACTTCGGCATTTCGCGGACAGCCGCTGCAGACAGAGCGAACTACAAATCTTGGGTCGCGCGCCTCGCGCCGCCCGCATAACTCCACCACTTCTCGATGCCGCCTCTGCAGATCCCTCTGCATTCGCGCGAATCGAATCGTACTGTCAACTGTGGTCTTTGGGATTGGAAGTTCGGAGGCATTGACGAAGGAGTTGTCGGATGAACGGGAAGTTGAAATCTATGCTCGCCCAGAAAGTTCACGCACAGCACACCGCGCTCGCACTCGCTGGAGTGATCGCCGCGATCATGCTCACGGTCTCGCGACCGACAAGTGCACTCGCCTCGCCTGACCCAACGCCGCCCGCGCCGCCGCCATCCATCTCGCTGACGGGATCCGTCCGCGACTTCAAGGAGCGCACCGTGCAGAATGGGCACCCTGACTTTGAAATCACGCCGGCGCACGGCTACGGGCTCTACTGCGGCGCTTTGTCGGCGGACCTTGGCTCCGATGGCAACCCTGTCTTCCTCGGTCAAGGCTTCAAGGTCAAGTCAGGGAGCACCAATCAATGGCGCAACTCCGCCAGCAAGAACATCTGTTGGCGTCTCTATGACCCCGCGCGTGGCGACCTGATCGGCAAGAAGGATGGAACCTACATCGACAACGGCGGCATCACGAATGGCGCGAGTTTCGATACGTGGTTCCGAGACATGCCGGGAACAAACCTCTCCGCCCCACTGACCCTTGTGCTCAACCGCACCTCGGATGGTTCCTACGTTTTCGATTCAACGATCGATCCGCAGTGCGTTTCGACGGGCGGATTCTTCCCGATCGAAGGTCAACTCTTTGGGAATCCTGGAGGGACTCCGAATCGAAACTTCCACTTCACCTTCGAGTTACACACGGAGTTCACCTACGACAGCGACGGCGCGCAGATATTCATCTTCCGTGGCGATGACGATGTTTGGGTCTACGTGAACGACCGTATGGTCATTGATCTCGGCGGCGTCCACTCGGCTGTCGAGCAGCGCGTCGAACTCAATCGCCTCGGACTCACCGACGGCGAGACGTACAAACTCGACTTCTTCTTCGCCGAGCGCCACCGCACGCAATCGAACTTCCGCATTCAGACGAACCTGCTCCTTCACACCGCGTCGGTGCCCTCCGTGACCAGCGCGTTTGATTGATCCAACTCAGCCTTTGGACGGGCTTCCCGCCACCGCCCTCTTGTCCGCTCCGTGCCCACTTTGGGTTTCGACGCGGGCAAGCAAGGCTCGACACCGCTCGCACGCGTTTTCCTCTCTGGGATTCGTGCGAGCGATTTGCTTGCTACATTCGGCGGTATGACCGAGACCGAGCCCGCGATCGATCTTCACGAGCCCACGCTGCCCGAAGTGCGCATGCATGTCGCCATGCCGAATGCGCCTGTGGAAGGGAAAATTTCCGCGACGGCGCTGTGCATGCGAGGCAAGAGCGCGTCGTTCACGCGGCACGTTGAGATTGACATCGAAGGCACAACGCTCGAAGGAACTTTTCGCGCTGGTCAGAGCTTCGGCGTGATTCCAAACGGCGTGGATGCGCATGGGAAACCGCACAAGGTTCGGCTGTACTCGATCGCAAGTCCGAGTTGGGGCGAAGATGGGTTCGGTCGCATCATCGCGACAACGCCGAAGCGATTGCTCGCCGAGCGCGCGGCGCAAACTCCCAAGGATGACGCGCTCGATCACAGCCTCTTCGTCGGTGTTTGCTCGAATTGGTTGTGCGATCAACGGGTGGGAAGTTCGATCCAGCTCAGCGGGCCCAACGGCAAGCGATTCGTGCTGCCGACGGATCCCAACGCGCATGACTATCTTTTTCTCGCGACGGGAACGGGTGTCGCGCCGTTTCGCGGATTCTTGATGGAACTTCTCGAAGGTCCGCCCGCGCGTTCGCCTGCGTGTGCGACGTGGACACGCTGCACGAGTCGCATCGATCTCGTCATGGGTGTCGCGTACACCAACGATTTGCTCTACGACGGATGGATTCGCGAACTCGCGAAGAAGCACGCGAACTTCCACTACCACACTGCAGTCTCGCGCGAATCGCGCAGCGACGGCAGTAAGGGCGAGTACGTGCATCACTTCATCGATCGACAACTGAGCGTGAGTGACGGATGCATGGAGGGTTTGCGATCGCCTCGCACGCTGATCTACATCTGCGGACTCGCGGGCATGCAGGTCGGCGTGTTTCAGACACTCGTCAAACACAACATCACTGGCTTCACGAAAGTGGGCGTAGAACTCGCGGGCATCCCTTCGAGCGCATGGACGACGGAACAAATCAAACGCCGCGTTCGACCGACCCACCGCTGCATGCTCGAGGTGTATTAGCCGCCGCCGGGTCCGGATGCGCCTGGCTTTGTCATCGCGGTTGCGTCGAGCAATCGATCGAGCGTCTTGTGATCGATGAGCCCGGTTCGCGTGCAGTATTCGCGCACGGTTTCGCCTGATTTGAAGGCTTCTTTCGCGACTTTCGCCGCAGCGTCGTAACCGATAACAGGTGCGAGCGAGGTGCACATCATGAGACTCTTCTCGACGGTTGCTGCGGCGGCGGGAAGCAATTCGAGTCCATCGATGCACTTCTCGACGAACATGCGACTCGCGTTGGCGAGCAGTTCAATCGACTCGAGCAAGCGTTCGGAAATCAGCGGCATCGTGACGTTGAGTTCGAGCATCGAACCAACACCACCCATCGCAGCGCAGCCGATCGTCGTGTCGTTGCCGAGTACCTGACAGGAAACCATGATCACGCTTTCGCAGATCACCGGGTTCACCTTGCCTGGCATGATCGAAGAACCTGGTTGCGTTGCGGGTAACGCGAGCTCACCAAATCCGCAGCGCGGACCTGAACCCATCAACCGCAAGTCGCTCGCGATTTTCGAGAGGCTCACCGCGATCGTCTTGAGTTGTCCGTGCGCTTCCACCACGCAATCGCGCGTCGCTTGCGCTTCGAAATGATTCTTCGCCTCGACAAATTTCACGCCCGTTGCTTCGTACAACAGCCCGCACACCGTGCGCGCAAACTTCGGATGCGCGTTGATCCCCGTACCGACTGCAGTGCCGCCGAGCGGAATGTTTTCCGCGAGCGCTTTCGCTGCACTTTTCGCTCGCGTGATGCCGTACTCCACTGCGGCTGCGTAGCCAGAAAACTCTTGCCCTACGCGAATCGGAGTTGCGTCCATGAGATGCGTGCGACCGATTTTCACAACCTTGTCCCACGCCTTCTCCTTCGCGCGCAAACCCTTTGCAAGTTGCGTGAGCGCGGGAATCAATTCTTCGACAATCGCGATCGCGCCCGCGATCTGCATCGAACTGGGAAACGTGTCATTCGAACTCTGCCCGTGATTCACATGATCGTTCGGATGCACAGGATCCTTCGAACCGATCGGCTTGCCCGCGCGGCGACTCGCGACATTTGCGATCACCTCGTTCACGTTCATGTTCGTACTCGTACCTGAACCCGTCTGAAACACATCGATCGGGAAGTGACGCATGAACGCGTGCATCGTGCCCTGCTGCGATGGATCTGCGAACTCGGCGAGAATCTCATTGCATGCACCAACGACCGCTTTCGCCTTGACCGCTTCGATCAAGCCAAGCTTCGCATTTGCCTCCGCCGCACAGCGCTTGAGGAGGATGTGCGCCTCAATCTGCATCTGCGGAACTGGGCGAAACGAGACCGGGAAATTCAGCACTGCGCGCTGCGTGGTCGCGCCGTGGAGCAGCGCTGCGTCCACTCGCATCTCCCCCATCGAATCCGCTTCCACGCGCACGGAAGGATCGGCGAGACGGGTGCTGGTGGTCTTCGCGGGAGACTTGCGGGAAGGCGTCTTCTGAGGCTTGGTGGTAGCTGTTTTTGTCGGCATAAAAGCTCGCAGTTGCGGTCGGGCGGGGGTGATGATATGCGCCATCGCGAAGCCTCGGGATCTTCCAACTTCTTGGGAAGAAAATGTTTCACTCCCGCTGAAGGAAGCTACGCTGTAACTCGTCGTCTTTAACCGTTCCTGAGGTCCGTTCTCGTGGCTGAAAGTACCCGTGGAGAACAGCATGCGCGCCGAGCCCGCGATTTCTTGCGGCAAGGTCGCTTCGTCGAAGCAGAGCGCGAGTTGCGCCGCGCGATTGCGAGTAATCCAGCGCGCGCGGACTGGCATTTCAATCTTGGTTGGACGCTTGAAACCGCGGGTCGACATCAAGACGCGCTCATTGCCTATGCGCGCGCTGCGTCGAGTGCGCCGAAGGAACGCGATCCACATCTTGCGATGGGACTCCTCTTCGCGCGACTCGGCAAGCATGCCGAAGCAGTGAAGCCGCTCGAATGCGCGATGAGTCGCGATCCAAAGTGCGAGACTGCGTGCGCGATGCTGGTGCGATCTCATGCGTTGCTCGGTCAACATGATGACGCGGAAGTTGCGTACTACCTCGGACTGCAAACACTCGATCATGCGGCGACGTGTCACCTCGAAATGGCGCGCAGTCTTGTGCAACGCAAAGATGCGGTGCGCGCAGAACAATGTTTCCGCAAGGCGTTGATCGAAGGACCCTCGATTCCTGGTATTCGCGCGGAATTGGCGCGTGTGCTTGTTGTCGTTGGTCGCACGAAGGATGCGTCGGCGCTGTTGCGAGACGAGTTGAATCGCGGACCAACGCCGCCAGCGCTTGGACATGAAATCGCGCTCTTGATGTCGCAGATGGATCGATCGCGCGAAGCGCTCGATTTGCTTGAACACGTCATTCGCGCCGAACCTCGTCACGCGCTTGCGCACCTGCTCGCTTCGCGTTTATGCCGTCGACAAGGGCAATTGCAGAAGTCTGCGCATCACCTTGCTGCGGCGCGACGACTCGCGACTGGTCTTCCGGGAACGGCGCTCGAACAGGCGTTGCACTGCATTCGCCGAAGCATGATTCCACAAGCGCGACTTGCGCTTGAAGAAGAACTCTCACGACACGGACTTCCAGCGGATCGCGCAGGTACACTTGAATTGTTGCGCGCGCTGCTCGATACGGGAAGTGCGCCGCGATCGCTCGCGTTACTGCGTGGTCGATTCGGCATCGTCACGGACAATCTTGAAGTGCTGCGACTCGCGTCGCGCGCGGCGTTTGCGTCGAACAACTTCGCGCTCGCAGGCGGAATCGCACGCAGAATTCTTGTGAAGGAACCAACGGACGCTGCGAGTTTTTCAAACCTCGCGCAAGCGGCAATCGATCGCGGCGCACTGCGTGTCGCTCGCGTGTGGCTTCGACGCGGACTTGCGAAATGCCCGCAAGATGTGGGATTGCTGCAACTCTTGGTTGCGTGGCGATGGAAAGTCGCCGTCGGCGGATGGTGGCGCATGCTCCGCAGTCGGCGCGGCTAAACGCAATCTCCACGCAAACAACAACGCCGCCCGGGTGTGGACGGCGTCATTGAAAAACTTCTGATACGCGCTCGATTAAACGGTGGCGCTCGATTAAACGGTGGCGCTCGATTAAACGGTGGCGCTCGATTAAACGGTGGCGCTCGTGTAGGGAAGCAGCGACATGAAGCGCGCGCGCTTGATCGCTTGAGCGATGGCGGCTTGCTCCTGCGCGGTTGCGCCCGTTCGCTTGCGCGAATAGATCTTGCCGTTGGGAGTCATCATGCGACGGAGTTCGTCGATTTGACGGTAATCAACGTAGCGACGCTCACCCACGCCCACTCGGAGCTTGAACTTCGGTGCGGGAGTGAAACTGTTGCTCGGATCGCCGTAGCCAGAAGACGCGTTACTCATCGAAAATTCCTTGCTGCGTCTCGTAGGGAAACGCATGCTCAAACCAACCAAATCCTGTCGCGGATGCCAATGCCCCTTCCTAGGAAGTTGCATGGAGCCCTCCAACGTGGAGAGCGACGGGTCGACGAGTCTAGCAGAATTCACTCCTGAAACCATTACCCCCTACGCACGAATGTTGCCAACGAATTGCATTCCTGCCTCCAGAACTCCCACTTCACAGGCATTCGCTCGATCTGGTGCTAGATTCAATGGTGAAAGCGAGCTTGCGTTCAGTGCCTACTGCCAGCGTCAACCCAAGCGAGATTTTCCGCCGCTTCACCTGCGCCATCGTCCTCACTGAGGCGAAAGCGGCTGCAGGAGATGTTCTATTGGAAAACATCAAGCGCGCGAATTTGACGACGGAGTTTATGAGCCACCCGCTCACTGCGTGGGCGGGACTCTTGAGATTTGAATTGCTCAACGCGGATTCGGAACACGGCACAGAGCGACGCGCTGCGCTCTTCGTCCTCGATCGTGATGGTTGGGATGGCCTCTCGCTCCTCTTCACGAAAGTCCGCGAACTGCTCCCTGATGTCTCGATTTGGCTCATCGCGGAGTCCCTTGCCATCGAGGTCTACTCGGGATTTACCCATAAGGCAGGCGTGCCCGATCCGATTGCGCTCGCCACAGATTTGCGCGAAACGATGCAGGCGAAGCAAGGCCTTCGCATTGTGGGTCACGAGCCTGAACCCGACCCTCCTGCCGCAGCACCGAGCTCCGCTGCGATGGAAGAATCCGACGAACCCGAACCTGATCCCGACGCGATCGAGACGACCGCCGTCTCGAGCGAAGAGTTGGCGATGCTGCTTGAACTCTTTGACGAAGAGCCACAAAAACCTAAGCGTGACGCGCGCGACGAGGACTCTACTCCGCAGGATCGAGGTCATCGATGACACCTCGATCAAGTCGACCCGTGCCTGGACGCGGTCATGGTCATACGCATGGACATCCGTACGGATTTCCGCAGGGCGATGATCATGGACACGATCATCGTGATGGGTCAGACACCGCGCGCTTGCTGATTGTGGAAGGCGGAATGCATCCGCGCGTCACACAATTGCTGCGAGAAATTGCGGGCATTCGAGTCAGCACCGGTGCGGATCTCTACTCCGCGCTCGCCGATGTTGCCTCGAGCCTCGCAACCGACCCTGTGCGCGCGATCTTTGTCCATGCCAGTTGCGATGGGTTTGATCTTGAAGCTGTTCCCCTTGCAATCCATCGCATTGATCCTTCCATCGACGCCGTGCTCGTCGCGGACAAAGCGAGTCCGGAAGCCATCGGAAAGGCGCTCGAATGTGGATTTGAAGCGGTGCTGCTTCCACCCCACGACGCGATGCGCGTGCACGAAGTACTCGCGGCGATTGGACTCGGGCATCGCGCCGCGGCTGCGCAGCCGGGCGCCGAGTTAGAGCACGCGCAGGGACAACGTCTTGTCGAACTCGCGATTGAACACGCACGCGAAAAGGCGCGCGATCGCGACGATGCATCAGAACTCGGATTAGATGAAGCAACCGCGCGGATCATTTCGATGGATGATCCGGCAGCGCCGCGCCAACAGAACCCTGCCGTCACTCCGCAGGAAGTTGCTGCGCTCGCTGCGAACCCAGCGCTTCTTGATGCGTTGTCACTCGGTCGCACTTCCTCCGTACCGCGAAAGCCACCGCGCGAAGCGGCTCGCGAGACTCCGCGTGAGACACCCGCGCCAATTCCCGCAGTTGAAATCGTGCGCGCGCTCGGCGATGTCGATCTCGTGCGTGCGATTCGTCAAGGCAACGACGTCGTGACGCGCGCCGTTGCGATCATTCGGCAACACACGGGAAGCGATGATGTTCGATTTTCTGCTCCCGTGCGCGGCGACGCGACGACAAGTCCGCGAGCAGAACGCAGTAGCGCGCGATCGGCGCGCGTGGGTATCGAAGCGACGCACTTCGGCGATCTTCTGTCCGCGACGTTGAGTGAAGCAGCGCTCTCGGGTTGGGCAGCGTGGCTCACCGAGTGGCTGCTCCTTGAGAGTGAACACGCGGAACTCGACCGACTCGCATTCACCGATGAACTCACAGGCGCGGGCAATCGTCGCGCGTTTGAACGCATCGCCGTGGACGAGTTGCAACAGGCGCGCAAAGAGCGCCGACAGATCAGTCTCGTTGCGTTCGACATCGATGATCTCAAGCACTACAACGATCGCTTCGGACATGACGCAGGCGACGCCGTGCTCCGTGAAACGGTGGAAGTCGTGCGCGCATGCATTCGCCGCGGCGATCATATTTTCCGCATCGGCGGCGATGAGTTCGTCGTCCTCTTCTGCGATCCAAGTGGTCCGCGAGCGGGCGGCAGCGCGAGCCCTGAATCCGTCGAAGCCGTCTTCGCGCGGTTCCAAAATGCTGTGCGTGATATGCGCTTCATGCAGATCGGCGCGAGTGGTCCTGGCCGCGTCACTGTTTCAGCAGGACTCGCGACCTATCCGTGGGATGGCAACGATTTGAAGGCGCTGCTGCACCACGCCGATCAACTCGCGCTGCAATCCAAGCGCGGCGGAAAAAATGCGCTGACCCTCGGCCCAACCGACGGCAGTCCGTCACTTCCTGACGAATGAAGTGCAAAAAATCGCAAGTGAGATTGAGATTCCACGGGAGAGAAGCCGATTCCATCTATCTGCCCTCTGCCGATGGAACCGCGCACGATCATCCTTTCAGATTTGCATCTCGGTCGCCCGGACGGCGCCGCGAGTGCTGCTTCGTTTGCCACACTCGCGGAGAGTTGCGATCGATTGATCGTGAACGGCGATTGCGCGGAACTCCATCACGAACGCTATCGCGATCTTGCTGCACTTGAACTCGATCGACTTCGCGAAGTTTGCCTCGTGCGCGGCACGAAACTCGAACTGCTCGCGGGCAATCACGATCCACTCATCGGACCTCGCACACTCGCGCTCGCTGCGGGAAGAATTCTCGTCACGCACGGCGACACATTTCACCCAGCGCTCGCGCCGTGGAGTCGCGCGGCCAAGGTGATGCGCAAGGCATTTCTTGAAACGTTTGAACGCGAGCGTGTTGCGCTTGGTGACAGCGAAGCGCGCTTTGTTGCTGCGCGCGCTGCCGCGGAAGCAGAGTGGCGCTTCGAAGGTGCAGGCGCTTCGCACTCCACAGTACTTCGCATGTTGATGCGCCCCATGGCAGTCGCGCGCATTCTTCACTACTGGTCGCGATTCAACACGCTCGCGAATGAGTTTGCCGAGGAGTATCTCCCCAACGCGCAAGCGATCATCGTCGGACACAGCCATCGCGCAGGCATCAAGCGCATGCAGGGACGCACAATTGTGAATACAGGTGCGTACGCGTTTCCTGGCGTTCCGCACGCGGTGCTGCTTGAGGGCGAGCAACTGTCGCTGCATCGATTGCAGTTGACGCGATTTCGCTACAAAGTTGCGGAAGTTCCATCCGCGCGCTGGCAACTCTCCGCAGCAAGCATCCGTGAAGGAAGCGATCGACCGAGCGCTGCTGCAACGAATCGCCCCGCATCGCAAAGTCGCGCGAGCGACACGCCTGTCGAGTAACCGCACTGCTGCGCGACCGCGACAAGTTCTTCCGTCGCAGCATTGCCTGACGCGCCAGGCGCATACGGACAACCACCAAGTCCACCGACGCTTCCATCAAACTTGCGAACTCCAAGTTCGAGCGCCCGCGCTGCACACGCCATCGCGGTACCAGATGTGTCATGCAAATGAAGGACGCTCTCGCTCGGAGTGAGCGTGTCGGCGAGTCCTGCATACAAACGCGCGATGTCCGCAGGGACTGCGACGCCGATCGTGTCGCCGAGATCAATCTCATCCACGCCAAGATCAAGCAGCATGCGTGTGACATCGCGAACTGCACTCGGTTCGACCTTGCCATCAAACGGACACGCGATCACGCAACTCACATAACCGCGCACCCGAATGCCCGCCGCTTTCGCATCGCGCACGACGGGCAAGAAACGCGCAACGCTTTCGGCGATGCTGGCGTTGATGTTTTTCTTCGCGAACGATTCACTCGCCGCAGTAAAGATCGCAATCGCATCGACGCCCACGGCGAGCGCGCGTTCGAGACCCTTCTCGTTGGGGACGAGTGCGCTGTAGCAAACCCCTGTTTCACGCTTGATTGCGCGCAGGAGTTCTTCTGCGTCGGCAAGTTGCGGAACCCATTTCGGACTGACGAAACTCGTGACTTCAATCGAACGAAGTCCACTCGCGGCAAGCATCTCGACAAACTGAATCTTCGTCGCGAGTGGAACAATGACCTGTTCATTCTGCAATCCATCGCGCGGACCGACCTCGGTGAGATGCACGACGCGCGCGTCATCACTCATCGCTGCCCCTCTCGCCGCGCGATTGCAACATCGCCGCCTGCGCGCGCTCTTCTCGCCGAGCGCTTCGCACCAGCAGCACCACGACAACAACGACGACAAGCGAGACGAGCGCGCCGAATCCGAAGAGCAAGAGCTCCGCAGTCCGCACGCCAAACACAGGATCGAGTGCTTCGACTGGAACTGCTTCAGGATTCATCGTGTGCCTCCACCAAAGAATCGTAGTGGCTGCACTTCTGCTTGCACGACCTCGCCTTCTGCGTCGACGAGCACGATGTTGCCGATCGCACTCTGCGCGCTACGAAGCATCGCGAACGCGACAGGCGCCGCGCTCAACATCGGCGCGATGCTGCTCGAAGTGATTGCGCCCACCTGCTCGCCCTTGGACCCATCTTCTGCTCGCGCAAACACCGCGGCTTCACCAAGAGGCAGCACGTCGGCGCGCACGCGCAGCCCAACGAGAATCTGCTTGGGCTTCCCAAGGTGCTGCATGCGAGCAACGACTTCTTGCCCCGGATAGCAGCCCTTCGTGAAGGACACGCGCGAGTCGAGCACGCCTGTTTCGTGCGGAAGATTCGTCGAACCAAAGTCGATGCGGAACATCGGCTCGCCGTTTTCAATGCGTGCGATGTTGTACGCGTTCCAACCTGCGCAGCGGAGATGGGCGTGCTCACGCATCGCGTTCCACAACGCGCCGGCTCCACCCCACGCAACACGAATCGAGAAACCTGGTTCACCTAGCACGCCATGCGCGAAGACCGTCGTGCCGCCAAACAGTTCGCTCGCCACGCATTGCGCTCCCTCGGGAATCGACAACCCCACGCTCGCGAGCACGTCGACCGCTGCGGGACCATGCACCGACAACGCGTGCATCGTTCGCGTGCAATCTTCGACGACGACGGATTCGGAAAAGACAAACTGCGAAATGAGCGTCGCGACAGTGGACGCGTCATGCACGACGAGGTCGATGAGCACGCGGCTTCCTGTTTCAACGAGGATGAGATCCGCGTCGATGCGACCTTTGCGATTTGTAAGAAATCCGCGCGCGACGCCGCCTGATTTGATCGGGCGCAAGTCTTGGGTCACGAGTCGATTCAAGAGATCGATGCGGTCCGCACCCGTCACAGCAATCGTGCCGCGCCACGCGTCATCAAAGAGCGCCGCACCTCGGCGAATTGCGGCATATTCGAGTTCTGTGCCTTCAAACTCCGCGACTACCGCGCACGTTGCATCACCTTGCGCATCGGTCGGACCGAACGCGATGTACTCCGCATCCGCATTCGCAGCATCTGCGCTCAATGCGCCCGTTGCAGCACCAGGACGCGAAGCACCTTCTCGCGCGCGTCGCGTGAGTCCTTCAAGAAATGCAACACGATGCAACGGAACCAAAGGAGACGCGAAGCGCATGCGGCGAGTTTAGGCGAGACAGGAGATTGATTGTTACGCTTCTCTGCCCCTCAGTAAGAATCCTCTCACTATGGACATCGAACTCTTCCGTCGTCTCTGCGAAACCCCTGGCATCCCTGGTCGCGAGGATCGCGTGCGCGCGCTCATCGAGAAGGAGACGAAGTCGATGTGGGATTCGACGAAGACGGACGCGATGGGTTCGTACATTTGCACACGCGCGCCAACGCGACGTGGTGCGTCGAAGGCGCCGCGCGCTGCAACCCGCGTCATGCTCGCTGCACACATGGACGAAATCGGATTCTTCGTTCGTCACATTGACGAGCAAGGCTATCTCTGGCTCAACCCTGCGGGCGGATTTGATGCCCGCAATCTGTTCGCCTCACGCGTCAAAGTCTGCACGTCCAAAGGCGATTACGCAGGCGTCATGAATCCAGGCGGAAAGCCGATTCATATCTCGAGCGATGCGGAGCGCAACAAGGTTCCGGGCGTGGAAGAGTTTTTCATCGACCTCGGTCGCGAAGCTGCGGAAGTGAAGAAGCTCATCGAAATCGGCGACTTTGTCGTCCTCGATCAACCCTTCTTTCACACGCCGATGAAGATCATTTCGAAGGCGCTCGATAATCGCCTCGCGTGTTTCGTCGCGATTGAAGCAGTGCGCAAGCTGATGAAGTCGAAGACGGGCCACGCCTGCGAAATCGTTTGCGCGTTCACGACGCAAGAAGAGGTCGGATTGCGCGGCGCGCAAACTGCGGCGTATCAGGTGAAGGCGGACATCGGCATCGGACTCGATGTCACCCTCGCGTGCGACACGCCTGGCGTGCCGGATTCACAGCGCGTGAGCAAGCACGGTCTCGGCGCAGCGGTCCTCATTCAAGACGGATCGATGATCGCGGACGCAGGCATTGTTGCGGATATCTGCGCTGTCGCGAAGAAGCATCGCATCGCGTATCAGCGATCGATTCTTCCACGCGGTGGTCAAGATGGTGCGGCGATTCAGCGTGCAGGAGCGGGCGCTCGCTGCGCGGCGATCTGCACGGGCACGCGCTACATCCACACCGTCACCGAGATGGTTGATAAGGGCGATCTCGAAGCGACGATTGATTTGCTCGCTGCGTACTTGCAGAGCGTTGCGTAAGTATCTTCGCTCAGAACTTCAAGAGTACGACGGCGCCGACGCACAGCAGGAAGTACGGCACGAGCGCAGCTGCGCCGGCGTATTCCTTCGCGATGCGTTGACCGAAGAACAAGAGCAAGATGTCGATCGCCGCAAGTTGCGCGCCGTAGAGCGCGATGGTCTTCCCTTCGCCCATCACGATTTCAACCGCACCAGCAAGTGCGAGCAGTCCCGCGAGAACTTCCGCGAGCGTGATCGTGCACAACATGCCCTTCACATGGTTACGCAGCGGTGACTTCGCGAAGTGCCCTTGCAACCAGGAGTAGTTCCCTGCGAAATCGACGACCTTGTCGATGCCCGATTGCAGAAAGAGCACCGTCAAGAACAGCATGATGACGATTTGCGCGAAGGTGATGGGTTGGAGAATGTGTTCAAGCATGCGGGATCCAGTGTGTCGAACAGAGATGCATGATCAGTTCGCGGCGTCAGTCGCCTGATGCGATTGCCGCAGCGGTCTTTGCGATTTCAAGCGCGGCATCAGCCTGCGGAAGTGCGCGAAGTCCATCGCGCATGTTCTCGCGCTGTTGGTGATCTTGGAGCAATTCTTGCAACGCACTTCCGAGCGTCGCCAGATTCGGCACTGCCTCAATGTGATCGTGTTCGCATCGCGCCAAGCGTGCATCGACAAACGGTTGCGCGTTCGCCTTCTGATGTTGATCGTGATGCCACGGATACGGCGCGAAGACTGTGGGCACAGCATTGGCGACCGCTTCTGCAACAGAGTTCGCGCCCGCGCGCGAGAGCGCGAGATCTGCACTGCCCCACGCAAGTCCGATCTTCTCAAGAAACGAATCCACCACCGCATGCACACCCGCGTCTCGGTAGGCCGCTTCCATCGCGTGACGCTCGCCGCCGCCGACGAGGTGATAGACCTGCCAACCTGAGAACGCGCTGCGACGCTCCTTGAGCATGAGCATCAGCAAGTCATTCAAACTCTTCGCGCCTTGGCTTGCGCCTGTCACGAAGAGTGTGCGCAGGCCTTCGTGCAATCCGAGTTGCGCGCGACATTGCGCGCCATCCATCGGCGCGATCGCCACTCGTCGAATCGGCATGCCGACAACGCGCGTGGCGAAGTTCGGGCATCCTGGCGTCTCGCACGCGCTCCAAATTCGCTGCGCGCGTTTGGCGACCCAACGATTCGCCTTGCCTGGCGTTGCATCGAGATTGACGAGAAACACAGGCACTTTCAACGACCTCGCGGCATACACCACGGGCGCCGTCACAAATCCACCGAGCGAGATTACGCAGCGCGCGTTCTGCGTGCGAAGCAACTCGTGAGCCACCGAACGACCCGCGAGAAAGGCTCGTGCGAAGCGCAACAACTTGGCAGGTCGTGGCGAAAATCCTTCCGCAGGAATGGGCTCGGCGTGATACCCCGCGCTATCGAGCATGCGCATGTCGATCGGTCGGGTGGAACATGCGAAGCGCAGCGGAATCGTCGGCGCGATTTCGCACAAACGCTCGGCGATCGCAATGCCTGGCGCGATGTGGCCGCCCGTTCCGCCTCCGGCGAGGATGATGCTTCCCACACTCATGCGTGCGTTGCTGTGCACGTGACTGGAGTAGATGCACTCGGCGTGCTCTCATCAAGATCAATGCCGAGTGCACGCTCTTTCGCGCGCGCGCTCCGTTCGATCGAGATTAGCAGCCCGAGCGAGAAGCACGTCATCACCCAACCTGATCCACCGCTAGAAAGCAGCGGCAGCGCGATGCCCTTCGTCGGCGCAAGCCCCGTGACGACGAGCACATTGATGAGCGCTTGCAATCCGATGACAAAGAGAATGCCTGTGCCGACAAGTCGTGAGAACGGCGACACGATCGTGTCTGCATCGGGGCGACTCGCGCCGCGCGTCACAATCGCAAGACCACTCAACAACAACGCTGCGTACGTCGCGAGCACCATGAGCGCGCCGAACACGCCAAGTTCTTCACACACAATCGCGAAGATGAAATCCGTCGTGTCTTCAGGCAGGTAGCCAAACTTCTGCACACTGTTGCCAAGGCCGAGTCCCTGCATGCCGCCGCCCGCAATCGCGCTCATCGATTGAATGATGTGATAGCCAATGCCTTCCGGATCTGCCCAAGGATTGTTCCACGCGAGCAATCGATTCACGCGGTATGGGCTCGTGAAGATTGCGAACACCGCGCCGACCAGTCCCACGGGCACGAGCAAGAGAATGTGCGCCCAACGCATGCCGCCGACAATGAGCAGCATGAGGCAGGCGGCGAAAACCAACGCGCCAGTCCCAAGGTCTTCCACCGCGATGGCTGCTGCGACGACGCCAACAATCGCAAGCGCGGGAAGGAATCCTCGGTAGAACGACTTCAACGTCGCACCGTGGCGAATGCAATACCAACTGATGATGCAGACCATCCCCCACTTCGCCAACTCGCTCGCCTGAAATCCGTAGGTTGGACTTCCGATCCATCGAGCGCTGTGATTGACTTCGCGTCCGATGCCGGGCACATGCACAAGCACGAGCGTGAGGAGGATCGCGCCGAAGAGCCATGGAATCGGACTGCGCAATCCGCGCGCCGTCAATATGCGATCAACCGGCACGAACGCCGCTATCGCAAGTGCAGCGAGCGAAAGGAACGCGAGGATCGTCGTGCGACCAAAGAACAATTGCTCGAAACTGATCGGTCGATAGTTCGCGAGCATCCGTTGGAATTGTGCGTCCGTGACCTGTCCAGATTGCAGCAGCGCAGGATCTGGTGCGACGACAAGGCCAGCGGAGTTCACCATCACGATCCCGATGACGAGAAGCGTGAGCACAGCGAGAATGAGTCCGTGACTTGCGCGCAGCATCTTTCGAGTATCGGCAATCGCGCGCGCAAAGCGTTGACAGATAGAAGGCGGCAATTTCAGGCAAATCGAGGAATGGTCGCGCGCGCGAGATGCCCTATCCTTGCCGACGATGTCCGACTCTCCCTCCACCGCGCCGACCGTCTATCTCGAGACATTCGGCTGCCAGATGAATGAACTCGACAGCGAACTCGTGCGCGGCGCGCTCGTGACGCTTGGATATCGATTCATCGAGGATTGGAAGACCGCGGATGTCGTCCTCTACAACACGTGTTCGGTGCGCGAGCAAGCGGAGCACAAGGCGTACAGCCGACTCGGGCTCATCGGGCAGCGCAAGCGCGATGGCGAGAGCGTCGTCCTCGGCGTGATCGGCTGCATGGCGGAACGCGACGGCAAGGACATCTTCCGCCGCTATCCGCAGGTGGATCTGCTCTGCGGCCCGGGCGAACTGGATCGATTGCCGAATCTCATCGAAAACATGCGCAGGAGCATGGCGCTCGGCGAGGACGCGCCGCGGCTGAGTAAGGACGCGCGCTCTGCGCTCGCAGGAAACAAGAGTCGTCGATCTTCTACGCTCGCCGCTGCGGATGACAATCTCGAACTCCTCGACCTCAGCCGCGCGTTTGAACCGGTGGATGCAACGACCGAACGACGCAGCGCGTACGTTCGCATCACCCGCGGATGCAACAAGTTCTGCACCTATTGCGTCGTGCCGAACACACGTGGCGCGGAAGTGCATCGGCCGCCAGATTCCATCGTCGAAGAATGCCGAAGGCTCGCGGATTCTGGCGTTGTCGAGATCACGCTGCTCGGGCAAACAGTCAATCACTATAGATATGTGCATGGCTCGGCGGTCGGAAGCGATGGCGCCGAACTGCCGCAGGTTGGCCCAGGATTGAATGCATTTCGAAACACCGCCGTGCTCAGCGCGGGCGTTCGAACCACGACCTTTGCCGAGCTTCTCTCGCGCATTCACGACGAAGTCCCGCACCTCCAGCGGATTCGATTTCTTACGAGTTACCCTCGCGATTTCGGCGCGGACGTGCTCGAAGTCATGCGCGATTCGCCGCGTATTTGCAACTACATCCATGCGCCCGCGCAATCTGGGTCGGATCGCATTCTCAAACTCATGAACCGCGGCTACACCGTCGGCGAGTACCTCGAGTTTGTCGATCGTGTGTTTGCATATCTTCCCGATGCGACGATCGCGGGCGACTTCATCGTTGGATTTCCCACGGAAACAGACGAAGACTTCGAAGCGACCTGCGCGTTGGTGCGGCGCGTCCCCTTCAAGAACAACTATATTTTCAAGTACTCCGCGCGCCCTGGCACGGTCGCGATCGATCGATTCACGGACGATGTTCCGCTTGAAACAAAGAAGCTCCGCAACAATCGACTGCTCGATCTTCAAACGGAGATCAGTCGAGAAGTCCACGAGCGTTGGATCGGGCGTGAGGTCGAAGTGCTTCTTGAAAAGGTGCGAGTTCACAACACGCCACGCGAGTCATCCAGTCCTTCAGAGGATGACGCACCGATCCACCCAGGATCCAAGAACGTCCAGTTGCTGTGGAACCGGACGAAGCCACGGCAGGGAACGCAGCTCTTAGGCCGCACCCAAGGCGACATGATTGTGGTGATCGACGTGCCCGCGGGTGACTGGACCGCCTCACTCGGGACAATCCATCGCGCCAAAGTGGTAGGAGCATCCCCGCTTCTTCTCCACGCGAACGCAGTTTCTGCGATTTGATCGCCATGTTCGGTGCCTATAACCGCACAGACCGATTCTTCGTCAAAACCACATGCGGCAATTTTCTCCGATTCCTTGACACACCTTCTGTGTGAAGTACTTTCCGTGTGAGGTAGAGGGAACCCCGTAAAGGGCGGGGCCACTTTAGAGGGACCGCGGAGCAATCCTCACCAGCTTCGTTGTGTTTAGGGATTTAGGGAGTTTTTGAAATGAAGATTGCACAGAATTTTGCACTCGTTGGCCTTGTGGCCGCATCGATCGCTGGCGCAGCGTCCGCGACATTTACCAGTTACAGCGCTGTCAGCGGCGGATCTCAGGGTGGTCTCACGAAGTATGTGGTTTACGCAAACTTCAACGGCCCCACAGATACCGCACTGAACTTCTTCCACATCAACAACGAAAGCAACGCTGGCTTCAGCGCTGGCTTTTACCATGCGGATGCCCTCAACGGTGGCATGAGCTCGAACACGGTTGGTACTTGGAACCCACAGTTTGTGCTCGATTCGGCCGCATGGGATTCGTTCCTCTGCGTCGGTGGCGGTACGGGCTTCTCTTCGGGCAACGCCACGAACGCTGATCCTTCGTTCGGCACTGCTGGATTCAATCAAGCGCAGATTCCATTCCCATCGCCCAACAACCACACAATCGGGCCAGGTTGGTTCAACTCGAACCCACCGAACATTCAGGGTCGTGTGAACGGCGCTGGACAGGTCCGACTCGGACAGTTCGTCATCGCTGACGCTGCCTCGATCACCATGTTCCTCAAGGTCGGATACAACAACGGCGTCGCTGGTGCACCAGTGCAGTTCGCTGAAGGCACCTTCACCCTCGGCCAGATCCCAGCTCCAGGCGCAGTTGCCCTTCTCGGTCTCGCAGGTCTCGTTGGCCGTCGCCGACGCGCCTAATCGAAATCTCACGACGCGTTTATGCATCGTGAATTCGAGAAGCGAAGTCTGAACATCGCTCGCTAAATCAGTCCCCCGCCTACTTCACGGTAGGCGGGGGACTTGTGATTTTGCACCCCGTGAACATGAGAATTCCCAGCCGGTTTGGGAACTCCGCGAATGCATGGTGTCGCAGGGACGATGCCCGCCCCAAGACCGGTCGTCTTCCTCAGTTTTTCTGATCTCCCTGCTCTCGCTGGCTTTACGGCTCGCCGTCGCCGCTGCAGCCCTTTCGTGCATGGGAGTTGCGGAACGCTCTGAAATCACAGACAGACGGGTGTCGGCCGCAGGCGTCCTGCTATCCGCCTTACATCGCTCGCAATGCTCAGATCTTTCCGCAGAGAAATGCTACGGCAACCCAATCTCTCCTCTACGTCCTAGAACTTGCATCTCAAAAGGTTGTGTGCATTTGCCTCCCTTTTTCTTGACTCACCTCGCTTCCGCGCCATTCTCGATGCGGAGGATCTGACCTCAAAGCGAGGCGGATCGACAGGGACCTTAGGGCAGTTTGCGTACTCTCAAGACGACAACTGAGTTCGTGCGTTGCTAATTGTGTCCCCTGTTTGATCCCCCCTTTTTTGGAGCAGAGAGAGATGAAAATTCTCGGACTCGCAGCCGCACTCGCGGTCGTCGGCGCAGCAAACGCGTCATTCACCGGTTACACCGTCGTCTCATCGACCGTCGCTGGATACAACGTGTATCAAGTCTTCGGTTCGTTCAACGGCGCAACCGACACCGTCCTTAACGCCTTCCAGATCCATGCACTGGCTGGTTCGTCCCTCCAGGGTTTCGTCCATGTGGATGCCATCACAGGTGGCGTACCTTCGACCACTATTGGTACTTGGAATCCACAGTTCGTCCTCGTACCAGGCGCAGCGGATTCGTTCGTCTGCATCGGTGGCGGTACGGGCTTCTCTTCGGGCAACGCCACGAACGGCGACCCAGGTTGGGGCACTGCAGGCCTCAACCAAACCGGCATTCCAGACGGCGCAACCGCTGGCGTGGCAGGCTGGTTCAACTCGAACCCACCGAACCTTCAGGGTCGTGTGAACAGCGCTGGCAACGTGCTCCTCGCACAGATGGTTCTCGCAGCTGGCGACACCGCAGGCCGCACCTTCTTCATGAAGGTCGGATACAACAACGGCATCGCTGGTTCACCAGTGCAGTTCGGTGAAGGCCTCTTCTCCCTGCCAACCCCAGGCGCAGTTGCCCTTCTCGGTCTCGCAGGTCTCGTTGGTCGTCGTCGTCGCGCCTAATTTAGGTGCCTCGATGAACTGTCGATGGCGACAGTAAATTACATGCAAGATCCAAGTCCCCGCGGAGTGTACGCCGCGGGGACTTGTCATTTTTGCCGATGGCACATCGCGAGTAACTCCGTTCGGAAGTTCCGCCTGGTCGAGGCATACCCCCTGCATTTCATCCGAAAATTCCTCAACTTCTGTTCGCTTTGTCTGAACCCTGAGTTACCTTCCCTACGTACCTACCTGCTTCCATCATGGAAGTCGGGCAACGGTTTTTTCGCAGCACTCAGACCAGACACAGGAGTTCACTCGTGAAGATCAGTCTTACCCTCGGCGGATTACTTCTTGGCGGCGTCGCCATTTTCCTCGGTCAAGTTGACGCAACCGCTGGCACAGGAAAAAACGACGGCGGGACAGCGTCGCTCGGTGCTGACGTTATCGTCGGCGCCATTCCCGATGTTTCAACGTACGGTGCTGTTGGTGGCATTCGCGCCTACGCATTCGGTACTACAAGTTGCAACATCGGAACTGCGCAACTCAATTGGTACGCAGGACCAAACGTGAACCACCCGTACATCCCCATGGGCATGTATCGCGTGGAAGCTGGTCGCCTTGAACAAATCGGCATGTCGTGGGGCAAGCATGGTTACTGCGCATTGCAGCAGAACCTCTGCGGAACCTGCACGCCCGCAGGCAGCGGATGCCCATCGCTCCTCGGCGTTGGTTGCTCTGATCCCTACACCTCGAGCCTCAACGGTTCGCAAGGCGATCTCGGTACGCGCAGCGAAGTGAACGGTGCAACCGGCGCATTCCCCGGCATACCGAACGCAGGCATGCCCTCGGCTCCCGCGACGATCGGCCGTCGACTTCAGGTTGCACAAGCGGACTTGAACACAACGACACATCCAGGTGCAGTGTTCATCGCGGAAGGTCAGTACATCCATCCGCAAGACGCGCTCGCGCTGAATGACAACAACAACGCATCATGGCGCGCGTTCACGGTGAATCAGTCGACGTGGGCCATCTCGCTCACGGGTGCAACGAATCAGCAGAAACCAGCGATTGAATCATGGCGCGTCTACAACACTGCCGTCACCACGATCAACATCGACATCATCAATGATGGTCGCATGATCGTTGGTTTCTATGTTCGCGATAATGGCAACGGCACTTACCGCTACGAGTACGCGGTGCAGAACTTGAACTCGCATCGCGCGGGTCAATCGTTCTCTGTTCCGGTTCCAGCGGGCGTGACCGTCACAGGCATCGGCTTCCATGATGTTGGCTACCACTCGGGTGATCCAACCGTCGGAACTGATTGGACTTCGAGCGTTTCGGGTGGCGCCATCACTTGGGCGAGCCAGACCTACGCGCAGAATGTCAACGCGAACGCGCTGAAGTATTCGACGCTGTACAACTTCTGGTTCGATGCGAACACCGCGCCGACGCAGGCGAATGCCACGATCGGTCTCTTCCGACCGGGCTCCGCTGGCGATCCAACTTCTATCGTTGCAACCGTGAAGACTCCTGGCGCGCCAGCGGCCGCTCCTGGCGACCTCAATGGTGACGGCATCGTCGACGGCGCTGACCTTGCGATCCTCCTCAACAACTGGGGCGGGACTGGAAGCGGTGACATTGACGGCAACGGTATCGTGGATGCTGCTGACCTCGCCGCGATGCTCAATGTTTGGTCATAAGGCACGGAACGCAATGCTCGCCATGAGGCGCATTGCACTTCAGACAGCCATGTGATCCTCCGATGCATACCCCCGGGGCCTGGCTTTCGAGCTGGGCCTCGGTTTTTTTAGAACGAACTTTGGAACTCACTTTCGCGAAGGCACGAACATGCAGCAAGCTCGCTTCGTTAATCCGAAGATACTTTGCACCCGTTTACTCGCGGACGCTACCCCTATGAAGACGCATTCGATCACCGCTCTCCTCGCCCTTCCGCTCGCACTCGTCGCTTCTTCGGCGATGGCAGTCTCCTCGATCGCGCCGCCCAAAGGTGGCAACGCGAAAACGCGGATCACCCAAGCAGCCGCACCTAAGGCGGACGCACCGCTCACGATCCCCGGCTTGACGCATTTCACGACTGTTCAGTTGAACGTCCCTGCGGGTATTCCTGAAGTCGCGGAAATCACCGTGAATCTGCAGGGGCAGCAAGAAACGCTCCGCCTCTATCGCACAAGTCTGCGCAGCGTCAACGCGAAACTTCTCTTGGATGAAGGCACGGGCGCGCTGCGCGAAGTTCCGCTTCCTCCTGCGCGTACCTACCGCGGAACGCTCGCGTCCAATCTCGATGTTCGAATTGCAGCGAGTGTGATTGATGGAAAACTCTGGGCAATGATCGATGCTGTCGAAGGCACTTGGTTCATTCAACCCGCGAGCGATTTCTCTGCAACCGCAAGCGCGAACTCCCATGTGATTTATCGCCATGATCAAGTGCTTCCACTCAGCGGTGGATGCGGCAACGACAACGCGAATCTCGCGCTTCCGGATTGGCTGACGGAAGGATTCAACCCCGGCGCCGACGGCGATCCTGCACTCGAAGGCGCAAGTGGCGCAGGTGATGGCGGCATCGCAGGAGCCACGCCGTTCATCGCGGAGATTGCGTTTGACGCGGACTATGAGTTCTTCCAGAAGAACAGCAATAGCGCGACGAACACGGTCAATGACATTGAGAATGTCATGAACAATGTGTCGCTCGTGTACGACCGCGATGTGAACATCACTTACGAGTACACGACCTTTGTTGTGCGCACGACCGCGACGGATCCTTACACCACGAGCGTCATGACGGATCTTCTTTGCGAGTTCCGCCAGAAGTGGATCACCGCGCCAGAGGTGGGCATTCAGCGCGATGTCGCGCAACTCTTCACGGGCAAGACGATCACGGGAAGCGTGATCGGACTTGCGTGGCTCGGCGTCACTTGCAATCAGGTTGGATCCGATTGCTCGGGCAATGGCAACCTCGCGTTTAGCGCGGTCGAAAGCCGCTTCACCACCATCGCCGATTACCGCACTTCGCTCTCGGCGCATGAAGTCGGACACAACTGGCAGGCCGGCCACTGCGACGGAGCGAGTCCATGCAACATCATGTGCTCTTTGATCAACAGTTGTAACGGAACAACAGGCGCGAATCTCAAGTTCAGCCCCACTTCGATTGCGCAAATCGTCGCCTATCGCGACGCGGTCGCGTGCGACACTGCGATGACCGCTCCTCAGTCGCTGCCGTTCTTGGATCAAATGAACAACACGACGATCGACCCGACGAAGTGGAACTACATCGATGGCGGACAGACTTCGCCATCGGCGACGAATGAGCCTTCCGCCTCGCGCTCTCTCAATCTCGATTCGACTGGTGCTGGCGAATACGACGACGACGAAATCCGTTCGAACATCATCCTACTCAGTGGAATCACTGCGCCCGTCGTGCTCAGTTACTACACGGAGTATGTCACCGTTGAAGCGGGCGAGACACTCACGGTGGAGTACTTCAACAACGCGAACGACTGGGTCGTCCTCAACACGATCACGAGCGTTGGTGGAACACAGACTACGTTCACGCGATACGAACACACGCTGCCCGCAGCGGCCAAGCACAACAAGTTCCGTCTGCGATTCCGCACCAACGGCGATACCTTTGATGACGAATGGTTTATCGATGACATTCAGATCATCGCCGGAACGCCGCCCGCCAATGACGAGTGCAGCAGCGCGATCGTGTTGATGACCGATGGGCTTGTCTCTTTCAATTCCACCTACGCGACCAACAGCGCACTCTCACTTCCCGTTTCCTGCGATCAGGGATTCGGGACTGTCGTTGCGAATGATGTTTGGTACGCCTACATCCCGACCTGCACAGGCACGCTGACCGTTGCAACCTGCGGGCTCACCGCGTTTGACACGCGTATCGCCGCGTACTCCGCGCAATGTCCGCCAAGCGGAGCGCTCGTCGGCTGCAGCGACAACGGCGCGGGTTGCCCCAACGGAACCTCGTCGATGAGCCTCGCGGCGACCATCGGCTTGCCGCTGTATGTGCGCGTCGGTGGCGCAACCGGTGGCGGCGCAGGCATGATCAACTTCGTGTGCGTTCCTACTCCACCAGCATGCCAGGGCGACGTTGATGTGAATGGTGTGGTGGATGGCGCCGATCTGACGATCGTGCTCAACGGATGGGGAACTGCGAGCGGCGACCTTGATGGCAACGGCATCGTCGATGCTGCGGACATCACGCTCATTCTCAACGCATGGGGTCCCTGCTAAGTCGCACGCGCGAGCAGTTTCAATCAGTCCTTCACACTGCCCGAGTCATCTGACTCGGGCAGTTTTTCTTTCGTCGGTTCCGTAGCCTGTTGCGCTGGAAGTTGCAGCGACACTGCGTCGCCGACATCCAAGCGCACTTTCGTCAAGCGCGAAACGGGCATCATCGACCCAATCTCCGGGAACAACTTTGTCTTCACGCTTCCAGGAATCAACTTCCCTTCTGCGAAACGAAACATCACTTCCCAATTGAAACTCGGCTCGAAGATGGATCCGATTGGTTCGGTCGAAACTATAGAGAGCGATTCGAACGCGCCGTAACGATCTCGGACAGAGCGCGCGAACGATGCTCGATCTTCCGCGTTCACCCCTGGCGTACCGACAGCGAAGATCGCGACTTCTGACGTGGCAGCAGTGAACGTTGCGACCTCTGCGTCGGGATCCATGAGCAGCGTCGACACGCTCTTTCGCATCTCCGTTTCATAACCATCAAGCGTCGAGAGTGCGAAGTTTTGCAGCGCGAGCGAGCTCACAAGTCCAACGCCGCCGAGCACCATGCCCGTGATCGCAAAGTTGCGCCCGCGCATCGTGCCTTGCGAGCGACGAATCCGCTCGATGGCGACAAATCCGAGGATCAACGC
>SIAK01000053.1 GCA_009691805.1 Phycisphaerales bacterium | reverse complement strand
GCGGCGCTCAACTTCCCGGCAACGCGCTTGCCGATATTCCCTACATGCCTCAGCGAACGGACAGAAATATGCAAGGCCGCTTCCTTCCCGGTAACTCCGGCAATCCCGGCGGGCGGCCTCGCTTCGGCGTGAGTGTCAGCGCAGCCATGCGCACGCTGAGTTCGCAACCAGTGCCGAAAGAGCATGGCGGGAAGGCTCGCGAAACTTGGGCTTCGTGCATCGCTCGGATGATCTTCGAGCGCGCCGCTGCGGGCGACCTGCGCGCAGCCGCGCTCGTTCTCGATCGCTTGGATGGTCGATCAGCAGTGCCGATGCCTGACGAGGATCAAATCATCGTGATCAAACGCCTTCCCCCAACCCTCGCGCTCGGCTAGGGCTGCGCCGCCTTGACCATCGCTACGATGCCAGCCTTCAGTGCGCTCGGGAGTGTTTCCCATGCTGCAAGCAGTGCTGCCAAGTCGGGATCCTGAGAGGCGTTTCGTGGCTCGATTTCCATTCCAACTGCTGTCACTACTGCTGTCACCTCGTTTGCCTCGTTCAGAAAGGGCTTGTTTTTGAGCGATTCCGAAGATAGAGCATCGGTCTTCGAAACCGAAGGTTGCAGGTTCGAGCCCCGCCGCGCGCGTTTGCTGCACTCCTCCAGTCGTGCTTGTGTTGTTGCCGTGGAGGACGCGTTGCGTTCCACCAGCGACACCACGCTCGCGGAGTCGGTCACTCGACTTTCCGATCTCTACACATCACAACGGATTGGACTCGTGCATGCACAAGCGCACGCCTCGCATCTCGCAGCGAAGTGCGAATTCTTTCTCGCTGCGGATGCGCCGAAGGTCGCGCTCGCGCTTGACGAATGCGCTGCTCGCACTCGGGCATTTGGCCGACTCGCGACGCTTGAGACCATTCGCGTGATTGACTTCGGCGCAGGTGTTGGCGCAACGAGTGTTGGTTTTCTTGCGTGGCTCACGTCCATGCATGGACGCGCACCGCAAGATGCGCCCAAGCGAGTGCGTGTTGAGATCCATGCGATTGAACTTGGTGTTGCCGCAGCGAAGGTGCTTGAGCGAAGTGTTGCTGCAGCGGCGAGTCATTGTGGATTTGATGTCACGCTCACAGTTACGGCCGATGATTTTCATTCCACGACTGCGCTTGATGCAGACCTCATCCTTTCGCAGACTGCTCTCAACGAGTTGCTTGATGGCTCGGAGCATGCAGCAGAAACTGTTGCACTCGTGCATCGATGGGCGAGTGCGGCGCCGATGCTGCTCATCGAACCTGCGCTCAAGACGACCACCCGCGCGCTCATGCAATTGCGCGATGCACTGCTGCTGCGTGGAGGAATGCAAGTCGTCGCACCGTGCCTCCATCAAGCACAGTGTCCAATGCTCGCGCGCGAAGGCGATTGGTGTCACGAGGCGCGTCGCATCAAACACACGCCGCGCGTGGAGGCACTCAATCGCATCGTCGGACGGCGCGATGAACGCGCATTGTTTTCGTATCTGGCCACGATGCCGAACAGCTGCGCGCAGGAATTCCCGCTCTTTGAGTTGGCGCCAACCGCGGTCCGTCTGTGCACCGACAAACTCGGCAGTCGCGGAAAAACAGAGCGACTCGTCTGTCGCGCGGATGGCGAAATGCGCATGATGCGACTCCTCGATCGTGAAGTTCGCACTGGAAATCAGGCGTTTCTCGACACACCGCGCGGTGACATCGTGAGCGTCGAACCGATGCCCATCAACGACCGCATCACACCGGAAGCCGCTGTAGGTAGACTCTCCTCATGAGCAGCTTCACGAATCAACATGCAACGAGCGCGTGCATCGCCGCGATCGCCGTCGCGACTGCGTGCTTCGCCCTCAGCGGATGCACAACACTGCACGATGACGCGCCCGACGCGCCGGTAGGAGATGGCTCTGTTGCAGCAACAGCGCCCGCGTCCATCGGCGGCATGCCTGGCAAACCACCGCCAGGTTGGACGCGGAATGCGACAGACAACGAAGCGCTTTTCATGGACGATCAAAACACGAACGACGATCCGATGCTGTCGGACGACAATCTTCCGTGACTTTGAGCGCTGACGGTGCAGCACAACGCTACATTTCAATGATGCCACTCGCACCGATCATCGAAGAGCGACTCCCCGCGATTCGTGCCTTATGCGAGCAGCTCGGCGTCTCCCAATCATGGATCTTTGGTTCCGCAGCCCGCGGCGACATGTTTCCCTGTCGCATCCGCTTGATCAGCATGCGCGCGTTGAGCAGACGTTGCATGTTTGAGCGATCGGTCGGGGTTCTCGCTGACTCGAAAACCTACATCGGCGCGCAGCGGACGCGCTGACTACTTGCAACCAGGGAATGCGGTGACGTACTCGATCTTGAAGTCGCCAAACGCGTCGACGAACTCGACGCTGAAATCGCCAAGCGCATCGACAAACTGCCACTCGCCCGCGCGGCTTGGCAGCGCCGAGACGCGCATCACTTTCAGATCAGCGAATGCGGTGACGATTTCCACCTTGTAGTCGCCGAATGCCTTCACCACTTGCACGCGCCCCTTGAGCGAGCATGGATCGACTTTCACCGAGCGACCAATGGGAGTTCCAGCGCTACTGAACTGCGTGGATGTGAGTGCCGCGCAACCAACTGCAAGAGTCGCGATCACGAGAGATCGTCGTCGTGCGAGTGGCGTGACTGAGGATGTTGTAGGTCTTCCGTCCATGTCGCGAGTGTAGCCAACGGTTTCTCACTCCGAACGATCAATCTCGAAGCTCGTCTTTCTTTCGCGCGGCTTCCAACCCTCAGCGAGGCGCCAACAACGGTGGATCTTTCGGTTGCGGAAGTCCTCGGGCACGGAACGATGACTGATTTCGTGGCAGCCAAAGCCCGTCGGCACTTGCGTTGGATCAAACTCGAATCCACGCGAATTCGTCGAGAAAAAAACCTCTCCAGCGGGTGCGACGAATCGACTGATCCATTGCAAGAGCTCGCCGTAATCTCGATCGACGGAAAACGAATCCGCGCGCATGCGCTTCGAGTTTGAAAACGTTGGCGGATCACAAATCACAATGTCGTAGCGCTCATCCGCGGGAGGACCCGCTTCGAGCCATTGCAAACAATCCGCGTGGACGATTTCGTGCGCGTCACTCTGCGCGAATCCATTGAGCGCAAGATTGCGCGCGTACCACTCGAGATACGTCTTGGACATGTCCACGGTCTTCGTGTGCGTCGCGCCGCCGCCAATCGCGTGCACGCTGAACGCGCCCGTGTAGGCGAAGAGATTCAACACGCGCTTGCCTTGCGCGCGCTGCTGCATCGCAAGTCGCGTCGGGCGATGATCAAGGAAGAGTCCCACATCGAGATAGTCTGTGAGATTGATTTCAAACTTCATGCCGTGCTCTTGCACGACTTGCACCACGCCGCGCGAATCAATGCGCTCGTACTGATCGCGTCCGCCGTCTTCGCTGCGCTGTCGACCGCGATGTTTGATGAACAAGCGCGACGGAGGAATCGCAAGTCCTGCGAGAATTTCCGCTTCCGCGTGTTTGCGATACTCGCGCTCACGCTCAGGCGTGTCGTCTTTCGTGCGATTGAAGAACCACGCGACCGCGTCGCCGCTCGTGCCGCTGCTGTCGCCATACCAATCGACAATCATCGGGAAATCAGGGATATCCCGCTCATACAAGCGAAAACAAGTGATGCTCTGCTTGCGCGCCCACTTCGACAGATGTCGCATGCGATTGTCGAGACGTTCACCAAGCATGCGGAGAGAATAGCGCGTCGATCAGAAGGTCGGCAGCGCAAAGCCTTCGCGATACTCGCGGCGCACAATGCTCTTCGTCGCTTCTTCGTTGTTCGTGAAGGTGAGCGAAGGCTTGTCCCAAAGCAATTCTTGACCGGGGAAGCGCGCAGCCTTCGCGGCGAGCAATCCAGCCTCCGCGATGTGCGCGGCGACATTGAAGGGAGTTTGCACAAGCGCATCGGACTTTCCGAGAATCCGATCGACCCACGAATGCCAATGGTTGCGATCGTGCATCGTTTGCAGTCCTGGCAGTGTCTTGAAATCCACGCTCTTGCCATCGATCCAAATTTGCGGATCACCACTTGGTTCCGCGAAGAGCACGCCGCCTTCGCAGACGACGAGCGTTCCTGTATCGGGAAACTTTCCAGGCGGAAGTCCGAGCGCTGCTCGCGATGGCGCTTGTCCCTTGTCGGAGTACGTGACAGGGAAACGATTGCGCAAGAATTTGTCGCCACTCACCGCGTACGCGAGCGTCGAACGCACATGGAGCGCGTGATAGAAATCGCTTGCAAAGTGCGTATCCGCGAGCACGGAGATCGGCGAAGGAAGGTCGTAGGCGAAGTAGAGGATGTCGAGAAGGTGCGTACACCAATCGCCAAGTTGACCAGTGCCGTAGTCAAACGAAGATCGCCAACGCAATCCGACAAGCCCTTCGCGATACGGCGCATCCACCGCTGCACCGAGCCAGAGCGGCCAATCAATGTTCGCAGGAACCGGCGACGGCGCCTTCAACCCACCGTAGTAGAAGAACCCGCTTCCATCATCGGGCGGTCCACCGATCCAGACGTGCGCTTCAATCGCTTTGCCGAGCAGACCCGCACGCAGAATCTCTGCTGCGTACTGCCGACCGGATGGGCCCATGCGCTGATTGCCCGTTTGCGTCACAAGATCAGGACGCGCGTGGATCGCCGCTTCGATTGCACTCACTTCTGAGAGTTGCTGCACGAGTGGTTTCTGTCCGTAGACATGCTTGTTCGCTTTGAGCGCTGTCATGTCGACGACCGCATGATTGTGATCAGGTGTGCAGACGACCACTGCGTCGAAAGTGTCCGAGTGCTTGTCGAACGCCTCGCGAAAATCGCGGCAGGTGAATGCGTTTGGAAGTGTCGCGGCAACACTCGCAAGCGCGTCGGAGTCGACATCGCACAATCCGCTGAACACAACATCAGGATGCTTCAACAACTCTTCGCGATCTGCAGGAGCGATGCTGCCACCGACTCCGACTTGCAGGATCTGCAATTTTCCAAGTTTGCCAGCACGCACGCGACGCGCCGTAGGCAACGCGAAGAGTGGCGCAGCGAATGCGCTTGAAGCGAAGAGTGAACTCAATGCGACTCCGCCGAGTGCGGCGGTCGTCGTTCCGATCATGGCGCGTCGAGTGTGCATGCACACAGACTAACCGCCCACGGCGCCCGTCGCGATGAACTCGCCTTCATTCCGCAGTTGCGGGAGCGCGCGGGAAAAAGTTTTTACGCGCCTTCGCAAGTTGAATGAGCGCGACGCCGCCAAGCATGAGCGCGCAGGCGAGCACCGTTTGCAACGAGATCACTTCATGCAACAAGAGCGCGCCCAGCCCCAACGCAACCACGGGGTTGACATAGGCATAGGTCGCGACGCGCGCGGCTGGCTGATGCCGCAAGAGCCATATATATGCGGTAAATCCGAAGAGCGATCCGAACACGACGAGATAGAGCGAGAGCAAGATCGTCGTAAAGTCTGGCGGCGAATCGCGCAACCGCGTCCACTCATCGTGGCACATGATTTCCTTTGGCACGCTCGCGAGCATGAGTACCACGCCGCCCGCAAGCATTTGCATCGCAGTGGCGACGATCGGTGAATGCGCGCCGCCCGGCCGCTTACTCCACACGCTGCCGAACGCCCAACCAAAGCACGCGATGAACATGAGCACGATGCCTGTTGTCGAAACTGCACTCGCAGCTTGCACCGCACCAAATCGCAGCACGGCAATGCCTGCAATACCAAGCGCGATGCCGACCCACACAACGCGAGAGACTTTGTCGACGCGATGCATGAATGCGTCAAGACCAACGAGCCAGAGCGGCGTGATCGCAGTCATCAATGCGACGATGCCTGAGTCGAGTGAGTTCGTCGCGATGGCGACACCGCCGTTGCCAAGCAGCATGAGTCCGGTCCCCACGCAAAGCGAGTGCAGCCAGGAGCGACGAGTGAAGTCGCCCTCGCGCGTCCAACCGCGCCAATGCGCGAATGCCAACAAGATCGCGCCCGCAAGGAGGAATCGCAGTCCTGCCATGACGAACGCACCATGGACCGAGACGAGCTTGATGACAAGGTAGGTCGAACCCCAAATGAGATACACCGCAGCGAACGCGATACTGATACGAAGTCGACTCGGTGCGTGCGTGGGTTGCATGAATGCTTTCAACAAACGTCCACCTCTCAGCTCTGCACGCGTGCGGTCTTCTCGACAGCGAAATAGCTCGCGGCAGGATGATGCACAATGATCGCACTGGTGGATTGTTCTGGCACGATCTGCCAGTTCTCTGTCAACACGCAGCCGATGCGCTCAGGCTTGAGCAGACGGAAGAGTTTTTCTTGATCGCTCATGTCAGGGCACGCGGGATAGCCAAAGCTGTAGCGCGAACCGCGGTATTGCTGCGAGAAAAGATGGCGAATCTCTGTGCTGTCCTCGTGCCCGATGCCCAGCTCTGCGCGCATGCGCTTGTGCCAGAGTTCCGCGAGTGCTTCCGCGCATTCAACGCCGAAGCCGTGCAGGTAGAGATACTCGGTGTACTCGTTACGCTCGAAAAGTTGCTTCGCGCGATGACTCGCTTCAAGCCCCATCGTCACGCAGCTGAACCCGACGACATCGCGCGCGCTACTTGTGATGGGACGAAAGAAGTCGCTGATGCAGAGTCGATCGCGATTGCCTTGGCGTGGGAAGTGGAAGCGCTCGAGCTCGCGCGCGGCATCCGATGGATCAAAGACAACGAGATCATCACCATCTGCAGCCGCGGGAAAATATCCATACACAACCTGCGGACGAAGAATACGCTCCTCGCGACACGACCGCATCAAGCGATCAAACACAGGGTGCGCATGCTGCGCGAGATGCTGCTCGTACTCCGCATCGCTCATCGCGCCCTTCTTCAATCCCCACTGTCCGCGGAAGAGCGCCGTCTTGTTGACGTACGGATAGATCTCCGTGAGTGGAATCTCTTCGACGATGCGATCGCCCAAGAATGGTGCGATTGGAATATCACTCAACACTTCGACGCTCGAACGCGCAGGCAGCGCTTCTACCACCACCGCTGCGCGCGACGCCTTCACCTTCTGGTCGACCATTTCGCGCTTGGCGAGCCGTTCATCAATCGCGTCATCAATCGCTTGCAGCGAGTTGGACGCGAGTGCATCGCAGACGGCAAGCCCTTCGAACGCGTCGCGCCCGTAGTAGAGTTTTCCTCGGTAAATCTTGCGTAAATGACTCTCTGCGTAGTGACGCGTCAACGCGGCGCCGCCGAGAATCACGGGCACCGTGATGCCAAGTCGGTTCATCTCATGGAGGTTTTCTTCCATGACACCAACCGACTTCACCAAGAGACCACTCATACCGATCGCATCCGCGCCTGACTTTCGCCATGCGTCGAGAATCGCGTGCAGCGGCTGCTTGATGCCGATGTTGGAAACTTCGTAGCCGTTGTTCGACAGAATGATGTCGACAAGATTTTTCCCAATGTCATGGACATCACCCGCCACCGTCGCGATCACGATCTTCGCACGGCTCAACTCCCCTTCCGCTTTCGTCATGTGCGGCTCGAGCATCGTGACAGCCTTCTTCATCACCGCAGCAGATTGCAACACGAACGGCAACTGCATTTGACCTGAGCCAAAGAGTTCACCAACCACCTTCATGCCTGCAAGCAGATGATCGTTGATGATGATGAGCGGCGCATACGTCTGCATCGCTTCGGCAAGCGTTGCATCAAGATTCTTCATCTCGCCGTCGATGATGTGCCGTTGCAATCGCTCTTCAACAGGAAGATCCGCCAGATTCGCCTTGGGCGTCGCGTCTTCCATGCCATCCGGAAAGAGACCGATGAAGGAGAGCAGCGGATCGAAGTTCTCTGGCTGACCCTCCGGTCGATCTGCGCCGCGACGATCGAAGATCAGCCACTCCGCTTGCGTCCACTCTTGCTCGGCGATGCGATTGCGCGGAAGAATTTTCGACGCATGCACGATCGCGGCGGTCAAGCCTCGTTCGCGTGCGTGATGGAGATAGACAGAGTTCAGCACCGCGCGAGCGCTTGCCTTCAAACCGAACGAAATGTTCGAGAGACCAAGCACAATTCCGCACTTCGGGAAGTGCTGCGCGATCAACGCGATGCCGTCGAGTGTCTCCAAACCCAATCGCCGATCGTCGTCATTGCCTGTCGCGATCGTGAACGTGAGCGGATCAAAGAGAAGGTCCTCTTCGGGGAGGTTCCACTTTTCGGTGTAGAGGCGATGGATGCGCGCTGCGATCTCCAACTTGCGCGCAGCAGTCTTTGCCATGCCTGCCTGAGGGTCCTCGTCGATCGTGAGCGCGACACACGCGGCGCCGTAGCGCGCGAGCATCGGGCACACATGATCCATGCGAATCTCGCCGTCTTCGAGATTGATCGAGTTCACAACAGCCTTGCCGCCGTGACGCTTGAGTCCAGCTTCAAGCACCTTCGCGTCGGTCGAGTCGAGCATGAGTGGCGCATCGACTTGACGCACGTAGCGCGACGCAACCTCCGTCATGTCAGAGACGCCGTGACGACCGACGAAGTCCACGCACACATCAAGCAACTGTCCGCCGTCCTTCACCTCTTCGCGCGCCATCGAGACGAGACCGTCGTAATCATTCTCATCGAGCAAGCGCTTGAATCGTCGCGAGCCGTTCGCGTTCGTGCGCTCCGCGACGACGAGGAAGGAATTCTCTTGCTTGAATTCGACAAAGCCGTAGAGGCTCGAACAACCTGCGGCCTGCGGCACGCTCGTGCGTGTCGCGCGACGATTGCGGAGTCCGAGTTCTTCGACAAGTCCGCACAATTCGCGAATGTGTTCGGGAGTCGTGCCGCAGCATCCACCGATCGCATTCACCTTGTATTCCTCGACAAAACGGCGCATCGCGTCGCGGAATCCCTTCGCGCGCATCGGGTACTCCGTCTGCCCATCCACCAGAATTGGAAGCCCCGCATTCGGGAGCACGCTGATCGCGCGATCCCAATGCTTTGAGAGATATGCAACATGCTCTGCCATCTCCACCGGACCGGTCGCGCAATTCAAACCGAGCGATGCAATCGGAAACGGACGCAGTGCATTCACGACCGCGGCGATGTCGGAACCAAGCAGCATCGTGCCCGTCGTTTCAATCGTGACGCTCGCAAAGATCGGACGATCTTGCGGTGAGAGCCGCGCTTCGCGCAATGCATCGATCACCGCATTGATCGCGACTTTCTGTTGTAAGAGGTCTTGCGAAGTCTCGATCATGAATCCATCGATGCCGCCCGCGATCAAACCGCGCGCTTGCTCGAAGTAACTCGCATGCATCTCATCCCACGTCACTTGACCGAGTGAAACGAGCTTCGTGCCAGGTCCCATCGATCCCACAGCGAAGCGTGGTCGATCCGCGGTTTCATACTTCGCACCCGCCGCGCGCGCGACCTCCGCTGCTTTGCGATTGAGTTCGAATGTCCACGACGCGAGCTCTTCATCAAACTCGCGACCGACGAGAATGTTCGCGCCGAAGGTGTCTGTCTCGACGATGTCCGCGCCCGCCGCGAAGTAGGATTCGTGAATGCGCTGAATGATGTCAGGACGACTCTTGACGAGAATGTCGGTGCAGTTGTCGCGCCCGAGATAGTCCGCGTTCGTGCAATCCGTACACGCGTGAATCTGCGTGCCCATGCCGCCATCAAAGACGAGGGTGCGGGAATCGAGAGCGCGCTGCAGAGAACGAGTCGTTTCGGAGGGCATAAGAGGGTTCAAGGGTATGGCGGTTCGCCGATCGCTACAACCGTTCATCCGGATATATGGATAAAGCGATGGAAACGGGTCGTTCTCCGGAATCGCGCGGAATTGCAATGAGTCGCGACTCGCCGCGCGGCTACCGTTCATACCTTCGAGAATCGCTCGAAATCTGTGCGCCGCTCTCCTCTCGCGAATTTTCAACGCATGTTTTCTTTTCCGTCTTTCCGTGTCGTTTCTCCGTCGCCCCTCCAATGCCTGCGCGCACACCTCGGCCGTGCCGTCGGACTCTGCGCCGCGCTCCTCGCGGGTTGCACCGCGTCAAGGCCGATCAGCACACTGCCGACCCCGATCACGCCGACAGTGCTCGCGGCTCCAGTCGTCGCGCCAATCGAGCCCGCGCCTCGTGCGCCGATCGCCGCAGCAGCGACGTTCGATGCTGCATGGACGACGATTCGCGATCAACACTTTGATGCGACGCTCAATGGAGTGGATTGGGTCGCCGTGCGCGACGAACTTCGCACGCGTGCAGTCGAGGCAGAGAGTGATGAAGAGTTGCGTGATGTGCTCAACGAGATGCTTTCGCGACTTGGTCAGAGTCACTTCGCAATCATTCCTGGCGAAGCCGTGCGCGCGAAGACCGCATCGACTGCGGCTGTTGAAACTGTGCGCGCGCCCTCCGGACTTGCGCCTGCCAATCGCAGCGCGAGCGCATCGACAAGCAACGAGAGTGCAACTGCATCCGACAGTGCTTCGTCGCTACCGATCTCGGAAACACCTGGAATTCTCGGTCTCGACGTCGTCATGCTTGGATCGACTGCCGTCGTGACGCACGTCGCGATCAACTCGCCTGCAGCCGTTGAAGGCGTCATTCCAGGTTGGGTCGTCGAGAGCGTGCGTGGAGTTTCGATCGCCGAAGCGATCGCGCCGATGCAAGTTGCCGCGCAACGCGCAACGGAAGAAAACTCCAACGAAGCACGCCAGATGCGCTACGAACTTGCTGCGGTCGCGTCGAGCATGCTGCAAGCGCGCGTCGATGACGCCATCCGCATCGGGTTCCTGTTGCCCGATGGCTCGCGCACGGTGCGAGATTTGCGCGCGGTGCCTGCGAGCCTTGGCGCAACGCAGTTTGGAAATCTTCCTCCGATGTCAGTCGAAGTTGAACAAGCACGGATGGAATGGACAGGCACGGCTGTGGATGCGAATGCGGATGCGATCACTCCCACATCCATCGGCGTGGTTCGATTCAACATCTGGATGCCAGCCGCCTCGCAAGCACTCGATCTATCAATCGACGCGCTGCGTGATTGCGACGGCATCGTCCTCGACCTCAGAGCGAATCCAGGCGGCGTGGGCGCGATGGCGATGGGGCTTGCAGGACATTTCTTGAAGAAGCCTCGATCGCTCGGCACAATGTCGATGCGCGAAACAACCCTTGAATTCAAGACAAATCCGCGTCGCGTCACAAGCGCAGGCGAAGTAACGAAGCCATACTCGCGCCCACTGGCGATTCTGGTGGACTCCCGTTCAGCAAGCACTTCGGAAGTCTTCGCAGGCGGCATGCAATCACTCAAACGCGCGCGCATCTTTGGCGAAGTCACCGCAGGCATGGCGCTTCCTGCACGCGCTGTGGAACTTCCGAACGGCGATGTACTTCTCCACGCAATCGCGAACTTCACGCGACCAGATGGCACCGTGCTCGAGGGCATCGGCGTGATCCCCGACGAAGCAATCTCGATCGACCTCGCATCAATCGCCGCAAGTACCTCGCACGACCCCGTCCTTGACGCAGCATGCAGTTGGATCGCCGCATGCACAGCAGCCGCGCAAGCGACAACGACCGCCTCCGTTCCAACACCTTGACCGAGAAGCGCGAACTAGCCACAACGGATTGATTTAACAGATTGCTTTTGCAGCGTCACGAGCACGCGCCCAACAACTCCACTGCAAAGCAGCGGTTCCACGCGAACGGTGTAACTGAACAGCGCTGAAATGCAATGCCTAGCGACATGGTGACGCATTGGCGGACATTGCCCTCGCTGAAGAGCAGTTTCCTCCAACTCCACCGCATGGCGGTGTTCGCATGGCGGGAAAATCTCATGCGACATCCACGGCGACTTTGAAATCATTCAAATCGCGTTTGCCACACCTGCTTCAGCGCTGTCGATCGCAGTCTGAACCAGCAATACATCAAATCTCGCAGTCATAGTCCGGCATCAGATCATCAATGCATAGTTCGATGACGAGTTGGCCGCACTCAATTGTTTCCGTTGCCAGCGGCCCCGTGCTTGGCGCGATGCGAACGCCGTGATTGCAAAACTCATTCACCCACATGCCAACATGCCGCAAGATGCGCTCGATGATCTGCGCGTCGTTGATCAGACACACGATGCGCCTCTCGCGGTGACATTGGGGGCACAGCAGCGGATCGACCTCCCAGACCTTCTTGATCAGCTCGCGCCACGATCGCGACGGCATGCGCCGTGCGTTCGGCGCACAATGCTCGATGATTTCAATCGGCGCGCTTGCTCCCGCACCATTACCCCTGCTCTGCTTTCGCCGCAAACTCGCACGCGGCCTCCTTTTGTGCCTAACCATGCTGCGTCTTTCAGCAACCATGTGATCCTGATGAGCCAGACAGTCAAATCATTAAAAATTCCAAAAAATTGAAACATCGTTGAACAAACCCTATCTCCGCGACAAATTGCCAAAAGCGGATGGTTGACCCGCTTCTGTTCTTTGGGGGTGTTCAACGAGGATTTCGGAACGCACTTGCAACCTCATTTTCATGTTGCACGTCCACTGATTGCCTTTTCCCCTGTCTGTGTACATATTTCTTACCTAGTTTCCCATTCCCAATTTCCAAAGAGCATTTCCATGATGAAACCTAGAACACTTTCGGAACGCGTGTGGCCCATTCTCGTTCTCTTGATACTAGGAGCAGTGGCGTTCGTCACTACACCGTCGAATGGTGCGCCGGAGTTTGACCAGGTCGGTCTAATAGAGCGCAGCCTCGCTGTGAGACAGGAATTCACGCCGGCCCTGTACCAGTCGTTGTTCCGGGAAAGTCGTGATGGCTCGCTCCTTACCTCGGAGGCCAACCCCAGCATCGCGGGTACGCAGCCCCTCGGCATGTTGCAATTGTCGGACTCCGAAAATGACTGCTGCGATCAAAAGCCCTGCCACGTCGGCTGGATTACCGTGGTCGCGTCCATGCCGTTGCCTATCGCACATACATCCACAGCGCAGACCCCTGAGGGCGAGATCACGTTGAGTTATCGATTGGAGGAGGCCGATTTTCTCCTGGCGCTTGGTACTGGTTGGTGCGAGCGTGTGACCGGTCTTCTCATGCATATGGAGATCAGGCATCCGATTTCAGGAAGGGGGGCGCTGACGGTGGTGCTTCCTCTGTCAATTCTCGAGGGTGGCAGCGCGCAAACTTTCGTCGCGAATCGTAACATGGGGCCGATGCTCAGCGATGGAACGCTCATGGACACCTCCTCCTGCGAACGCAATTTGGTTCGTCAACTCACCGATTGTGACACGGAGCACAGCCGGCGTAAGGATAACATTAATGGCGAGTATCGTGACCAATTGCAACTGTGCATCAATGGTTGGGAGGTTTTCCAAGACGCGGCGATCGGCGCCGCTGCCGGAGGGCTTTGCGGGATAATTGGCACCCCTTTACTCAGCGCCATATGTGCAATCGGTGGCGCCGGGGTGGGAATCCTGTGGGGTGTGACGGAATGCTACAACTCTGCCGTGTCGAGAAGAGATCAGGCTCTCGCAGATTCGGCCCTGAGGCAAAACGATTGCCTCGATGACGCCGCGTTGAGTTTCGAGCGCTGCGTCGAGGATGCCAGGCTGGGAGTCGGCCAGTAGTTAGGAGTCATCCAAATGCGACCAAAGTTCTCTAGCCAGTCTGCTGTTCCTGGGTGCTCGTCGTACGAGCCCCCGGGAATTCTGTCGCACCGGTTGCGAGTCTTGGCTTGGTGTTGCCTTGCACTCTGTGTCCTCGTCGCGATCAGCGGCCCCACTCTGAGCTTTCTCATGATGACCGAAACAGGCTATGCGATCGTCAACAGGTTAAAAGAGCCACTGCCGGAGTCGCTTCACCGGCGCGCGTTCGTGCTGATTGCCGTGACGCTGTTCTTCGGTTTGCCCGCCGCCGCTTCCCTTGGAGCGCGCATGGTGCGCAGGAAACTTTATGACCCCTTCGCGCGACCCGAGGTCTGCTGGCGCTGCGGTCATAGCCGGCGGCATCTGGAAGGCAAACCCTGTCCAGAGTGCGGCGCGCCGCCTCTGCTCTGAGCGCTTCTACATTGCCCGCCGAGTTCAGCAGCCTACGGTCACTCGCTGAGAGATAGGAATTCGCTTTTCCAACGTCACGAGCACGCGCCCAACAACTCCACTGCAAAGCAGCGGTTCCACGCGAACGGTGTAACTGAACAGCGCTGAAATGCAATGCCTAGCGACATGGTGACGCAGTGGCGGACATTGCCCTCGCTGAAGAGCAGTTTCCTCCAACTCCACCGCATGGCGGTGTTCGCATGGCGGGAAAATCTCATGCGACATCCACGGCGACTTTGAAATCATTCAAATCGCGTTTGTCACACCTGCCAGAGCTTTAGAGCAAAGTCATGGCCCGGAAGCGGATCGTCGAGCCACCGCTCGATGACGAGTTGTCCGCGCTCGATGATTCCAATCGCCGCGCTTGCGAGCGCACTACACCCCTGCCGCGCTGCTCCGCTGCTGCCGCGGACTCATTCGCTATTGCCGCAGATTTATGCACGGCGCCCTCCTCCGCACGCTTCCTGCGCTGGCCGCTCATCTTGTTGAAGTACCAGCCGTAGTAACGCACCATCTGGAAGCGCGGGTCTGGAATGTGCTGCGTGATCGCTGCGATAAAATCACACGTGCTGAACACCTGAATGTTGCGCTTGATTACATGCGGTTGGAACTGTTTCGGCGAGAATGTGAGCAGTGATGCAACGAGGAATAAAGACTGGATGAGATGGTTTTTCGTGGAGAGATTCTTTGTTAGATTTATTTCGTGGATGCTGACGTGATACTGAGGAGTGG
>SIAK01000052.1 GCA_009691805.1 Phycisphaerales bacterium | reverse complement strand
TCGCTCGGCGTGCCTTCCGCGATTTTCTCGCCGTGATCGAGCACCGCAATCTTTTCCGAGATGCCCATGACGACGCGCATGTGATGCTCGATGAGCACCACAGTCGTGCCCGACGTTTGAATGTGGCGAATCAATTCCATGAGCTCCACAGTCTCGGTTGGATTCATGCCCGCGGCTGGTTCATCGAGCAGCACAACGTCGGGCAGCGATGCGAGGGCGCGCGCGATTTCAAGTCGACGTTGATGACCGTAAGGAAGATTGCGCGCGCGCATGTCCGCCTTTGAACCAAGTCCGACGAACTCAATCAATCGCTCCGCTTCCTTTCGCGCCCACACGCGCTCTCGCGAAGCACTCGGTAATCGCAAGAGCGACGCAAAGAAACCCGAGCTCATGCGGCGGTCCATGCCCACCATGACGTTCTCCGCGAGCGAGAGTTCAGAGAATAATCGGATGTTTTGAAAGGTGCGCGCGACACCAGATTTTGCCACGATTTCAGGCGTTCTCCGCGTTCGCGACCAAATCGCCCAACGACCTGACGCACCGATGATGCATCCGACAATTGCCGCCCACGCGCCGTGCGCGAGAAGATACGAGCACGCGTCGCTCATGCCCTTGAGCCAAGGGAAAGGTTTCAGGTAGACGTAGTTTTCTTTCACTGCGGCAGCCCACATTCCCTCCGCATTGAGAAAGATCCCCGCGAGCACCGCGGATGCAATGCCAAACATTGCAAACAGTCGCCACGCTTTCGCATCCAACGGCACGATCGTTTCGCGACCCGCGATGAGCACGCGACCTGCGCTCGGCTCATAGACACCGGTGATCGCATTGAAGAGCGTGGTCTTGCCAGCGCCGTTCGGACCGATGACTGCGGTGATCGATCCGCGATCGACATCGAGCGAAACGTCGGAGACCGCCACGAGACCGCCGAAGCGCATACTCACGCGATCAACCGCAATGATGGGCTGCGTCGTGCTCAATGTTCTTCCTCGCGTGCGGCGATGATGCCCTTCGGACGGAAACGCATCATGAGCACAAGTGCGAGTCCAAACAACATGTACTTGTAGTTGTCAGGCGCGAGGTACACGCTTGTCGTTGTGCCGATGCCCGCCTGTTGCAACTTCTGCCCGAGGAGTGGCAGCAGAATCGAGTTCATCCCCACCATCACCAGCGCGCCAACAATCACCCCAGTCATGCTGCCGATGCCACCGACGATGACGATGCAGAGCACGAGAATCGAAATCTGGAAATCGTAGTTTCCAGGCTCGCCCGTGGAAGAAAGCAAACTTGCAAGTAACGCACCGCCAAGCGCCGCAAGTCCAGCACCAACGGCAAGTGCGACGAGCTTCACGCGATCAGGTCGAATCGCCATGCAACGCGCCGCGAGTTCATCTTCGCGCACCGCAAACCACTGACGACCGATGCGGCTGTGCTCGAGATTGCGCACCAGCAAGATGCAGAGCATGAGCAGACCGAGATACAAGAAGTACCAGGTCTTCGGCGTGTCACTCGCGAACGTCGCGCCAAAGAACCACGGCGCGGGAAGTGGATTGATGCCCTGCGTTCCCTTCGTGATGACTTCAAGGTTCTTCAAGAGATCTTGCACGATCTCACCAAAGCCAAGCGTCACGATCGCGAGGTAGTCGCCGCGAAGTCGCAAGGTTGGCGCGCCGAGAAATGCTCCCGCAGCTGCGCCGATGAGTATCGCTGCACAGAGCCCTGGCCAGAATCCGATTTGGAATGGATAGATCGAACAGGTGAGAATCGCGAACGCATACGCGCCGATTGCCATGAACGCAGCGATACCGAGATGCAAGAGTCCCGTGAACCCTACGACGACATTCAAGCCGATGCCAACGATCGCAAAGACCAGCACGAATCGCGTTGGCGCGCTGAGGCCGAGGTCGAAGAAAAACTCGAGCATCGGCAACGCGAGCAATGCGCCGAAGAGCAAGCACTGTCCGCGTGAAAAGAGCGGCGCCGCGCGAGCGGGCGATGGCAGTGGCAATGGAGCCGTGGTCTTCATTAGACCTTTTCCCGTTGCTTGCGACCGAGTAATCCTGTCGGGCGGAAGATCAGAATGAAGACGAGCAGCGAGAACACAACGACGTTCGTCCACTCACTGCCCACGTACTGATCACTCATCGCGCGCACGAATCCGATGAGCAAACCACCGAGCATCGCGCCCGGCAAACTTCCGATGCCGCCAAGCACCGCTGCCGTGAACGCATCCATACCCGCGCGAAAGCCCATCTGAAACGAAACGGTGCTGTTGTAATTCGCGTAGAGCACGCTCGCAGCGCCGCCCAGAAACCCGCCGATCGCGAACGTTGCCGCAATCACCTTGTTCACGTCAACGCCCATCAAGCGCGCGGCGGTCACGTTCTGCGCCGTCGCTCGCATCGCCATACCAAGCTTCGTGTAACTCACGAAGAGGGTGAGCGCGATCATGAGGGGGATCGTCACTGCGAAGATGACGATGTCGTTCCACGTCATGACGACGAAGGAGTCTTCGCCCAACAGGTTTATGTCACTCACCAGATGCGGAAAATCCTTGGGAGCAGCAGCAGCGCCGCCACCGCCAAGCACATCCATTGGCAATCCACCCCAGAAGAGACCAAGGTTGACGATGATGAAGCTGACGCCAATCGCGGCGACGAGTTGCGAGAGTTTCGATGCGTTACGCAGCGGTTTATACGCAAGCCGATCGATGACAAGATTGAGTCCGCCGCAGAAGATTCCACAGATGAGAACAAGTGTTCCAAGCAGCCACCAATGGCTTGATGCACCCATCAATGCCGGATCGATGATGCCGCAGTTCATCGCAGCGCCCACGAGGGTGAGCGCGAGGAAACTGCCGAGCATGAAGAGATCGCCGTGCGCGAAATTGATCAGCTCAATGATGCCGTACACCATCGTGTAGCCGAGCGCGATCAATGCGATGATCATGCCATTCGACAGACCCAAGAGGACCTGTTGCAGAAAGACATCAGTGTCGAACCACTCAAACATCGGCAGAACACTCACGGTTCAGAAGGATCAGTCGGAGGAACGCGAGCGACGCCGCCGTTTCGATATCAGTTTCCAACGACCTTCACGGTTTCGAACTTTCCGTCCTTCACCGTGTTCACGCTCATGACCTTGTTGGTCGTGTCGCCGTTTTCATCGAAGCTCCACGTTCCAAGCGCGCCGCTGAAATCTTTCGTCGCGCCGATTTCGGCGAGCACTGCCGCGCGCGTGAGTGTGCCCTTCTTCGCTGCGCGCTCCATCGCAGTCAGCACGACCTTCGCTGCCTCATATCCGTACGCCGCGTATGCCTCGGGTTCTTTCCCGTAGAGCGTCTTGTAGCTCGCGTAGAACTCCTGCCCCTTGCCACCGAGCAGCTTGGGTTCGACACCGCCAAAGGTGATGTAGCAACGACCTTCGAGTGCCTTGGGACCTGCGGCCTTGATGAATGCCTCTTCGAAGCAGCCATCGGGAACGATGAGTTTCGCGTCGACCTTTTGCGCCAAGAGATCTTTCGCGAGTTGCGCGGCGTTCGTCTGCGTGGTGCCTCCGTAGAAGACAACCTCCGCCTTCGATTGCTTGATCTTCGTCGCGATTGCCTTGTAATTAGCGGCTTTCGTGTCGAGACCATCAAACGCAACAACTTCCATGCCAAGCACCTTTGCGCTCTTCTCGAACACTTGCGCGATGCCTTGACCGTAGAGCTCGCGATCGTGCAAGACGAAGACCTTTGTCGCATTCAAGGACTTCGCGAACTCAGCAGCGACCAATCCCTGCACATCGTCGGTGGGCACGACGCGGAAGTAATTGATCGAACCACTCGGGCGGTAGACCGCGGGTTCATTCGCTTCACCGAATCCTGGCTTCGTAAGCCCTGGATAGGTGTTGCCTGGCGAGATCATCGCAAGACCTGCGGCATTCAACTTCGGCATCGAGACTTTCGACGCGCCGGAGTTGTAGGTTCCGATGTACGCAACCACCATCGCGTCAGCGATGCCTTTGTCCGCGTTGGCTGCTTCGATCGCGGGATCCCAGTTTCCGCGCTGCGGACTCGCGTCATCCCAGTCCTCGTACAGGACTTCGACGCCGTTCACTTTGCCGCCGATTTCCGTGAGTGCCATGCGGATGCCATTCACCATCGATGTCGTTTGCGCGTTCGCGCTTCCGGTGCGCGGAAGACTCGACACAATCTTCACACTCTTAGGAAGTGGAGCGGGAGTGTCCTGCACGGAAGCTGCGCCGAGGAGGAGCGTGCTTCCAAGGACAGACGCAAGCAAGAGTGCTGTTCGACGATGCATAGGGCGATTCATCATGGGTGGTTTCTCTCGGTCAAGCGGCTCCCTCTCGGAGCGGTTCGTGAGTTTATCGAATGCGGTCAGTTCGTGATCAGTACTCCGTCGAAGTGATCGTCAACGCATCGTGATCAGCAGGAATCGCCTTGTTCTGCACGATGGAGTCAAGCGCGACGTTCGTCATCGATCCTGCGCGCGCGAGATGCTCGACGGCAAGCGATGCGAGAAGCCCAGGATCGCGATCACCAAACGACGCCGCGACTCGACGAAGGTCGTCGGATGCCTGCGCGCGCTTCCGTCCATCTCCAATCAATTCAAGCGCCGCCTGTGCGATTTTCTCAGGACCGCCCGAGTACGGAATGAACTCAGGCACGATCTCGCGACCGGCGATGATGTTGGGAAGCAATCGATACGGCGCCTTCAACACAATCTTCGCTGCGAGGACGGAAAAAAAGCTCGTGCGATACACGCCAACCATGGGCTTCGCCTGCCTCGCAAGATCGAGGCTGACCGTGCCGCTGACCGCGAGCGCGAGTTCCGACCAATCGATCGCGCCTTCGAGTCCGCCCACTCTGACATTGAGCGCGCTCGGAATGCGTTCGAACTGCTCGCGGAACAATCGCGCTGTTGCGTCTGTCGTACAGACCACAGTTGCAACTGCGCTGCGATGCCGTCCTTGAATGAGCTCGAAGGCACGACCGAGCAATCGCGCATTCGCACGGATTTCGCTCGTCCGCGAGCCTGGAAGAAGCAAGATGCGCGGGCCACCAGGTGGAAGGCCTTCGCGTTCCTGCTTGACCAGTTCAAGATCGAGCGGACGCGAGAGCACGGGGTGCCCAACGTACTTCGCGACAAAATTGCGCTCGCGAAACCATCGCTCTTCGAAGGGAAGCAAGCACAGCAAACCATCGCTGATGCTCCGCACACGTTTCGCGCGCCACTCGCCCCACGCCCACAGTTGAGGCGCGACGAGGTTGAGCACGCGAGTCCCGCGCAATTTCAGTTTCGCCGACAGTGGAAGATTCGCCGACGGAGAATCCACAGCGAGATGCACGATGATTTTTCGGTGCTCGCCCCAGCGCAAAACTTCTTGGTGCACCTTGCGCACTTCAAGCGCGCGTGTTGCTCCGCGAATTCCCATCACGCCATCCGTCGCGGTGTTCCCCATGATCGTCGCGCCCGCGGCTTCCATATGAGGACCGCCCCACGCAACAATCTCCCAGTCGGGGCAGCGCTGTTTGAGCGCTGCGATAACGGGGGCAGCGTGGAGATCACCCGAAGGCTCAAACGCTGTCACGAGAATAAGGCGACGATCGGGCTGCTCCGTCATGTGCATCGAAGGATACGGGATTCTTCGCTCCTTGATCGCAGCGCGCGACCTTCTTCTTGCGAGGCGCTACCCTGCTCCGCTCGATCCTGTTCTGTTCTGTTCATTTCCTCCCTCGGATTCCATTTTCCAATGCTGAAGCGCACGCATTTGTGCGGCTCGCTCCGTACGAGCCACGTCGGTCAAGAAGTCATCGTCTCGGGATGGGTCAACACCTATCGCGATCAAGGCAAGGGCTTGATTTTCTGTGATCTCCGAGATCGCGAGGGTCTGGTGCAGATCGTCTTCAATCTTGAAGAAGTGCCCGAGGATGTGATCGCCGCATCGCGCGGTTTGCGTCGCGAATATGTGGTGAGTATCCGTGGACTTGTGCGTCCTCGCGCGGGTGGTGCGAATCCGAAACTCGCGACAGGTGAAATTGAAATCGTGGCGTGCGAGGTAGAACTGCACAACGCGTCAGAGCCGCCGCCGATCTCGATTGATGAGTACGACGCGGTGAAGACCAACGAAGAGATGCGCCTGCGCTATCGATACATCGATCTGCGTCGACCACGCATGCAGGAAATCCTGCGCACGCGTTCTCACATCACGAAGCTCGCGCGCGACTATTTCCAAGCGAACGGATTCCTTGAGATTGAAACGCCGTTGCTCATCAAGACGACGCCCGAAGGCGCGCGCGACTTCATCGTGCCGAGCCGTCTGCACGAAGGCAGTTGGTACGCGCTTCCGCAAAGTCCCCAGCTTTTCAAGCAGATTTTGATGGTCGCGGGCTGCGATCGCTACCTGCAAATCTGCAAGTGCCTGCGCGACGAAGATCCACGCGCGGATCGCCAGGCGGAGTTCACGCAGATCGATCTTGAGATGAGCTTTGTCGAACGCGAAGAAGTCATGGAGATGATGACGGGATTCGTTCGCTTGCTCTGGAGCGAACTCTTCAAGTACGACATCGGCGAAGTCGCACGCATTACCTATGCCGACTCGATGGAGCGTTACGGCATCGATCGACCCGACACGCGCTACGGGCTCGAGATTCGTGATGTTTCGAGCATCGCAGCGAAGACTGAGTTTGCCGTGTTCAAGGATGCGCTCGCACTCGATCGACGCGGCAAGCCAGGCGTGGTCAAAGCGATTCGCGTTCCTGCGCCGTGCGAGAAACTCACCCGCAAGGTGCTCGATGGTTACAGCGATTTCGCGAAGGGATTCAAGGCAGGCGGCATTCCGTTCACCAAGCTGGGCGCAAACGGATTTGAAACGGGCGTCGCGAAATTCATGGAGCCTGTGAAGGCGGAGCTCATCGAAGCACTCGGTCTTGTGCAAGGTGATGTCGTGCTCTTTGCGGCGGATCACTGGGACATTGCGACGAAAGTCCTCGGCGAGTTGCGACAGAAAGTTGCGCAAGATCTCGGCATCGTGCCCGCGGGTCGTTGGAATTTCGTGTGGGTCGTGGACTTCCCGATGTTCGAATACGACGAAGAAGGCAAGCGCTGGGTTGCGCTCCACCATCCATTTACAAGCCCAAATCCTGGGCAATTTGGCATTCTGGAAACAGATCCAGGTGCGTGTTTGTCCGCTGGCTACGACCTCGTGCTCAACGGCAGCGAAGTCGCGGGCGGTTCGATTCGTATCCACAACACACACGTGCAAGATCGCGTGTTCGATCTCATCGGTCTCTCGAAGGAAGAGGCCGCGATGAAGTTCGGTTTCTTGCTCGATGCACTGAAGTACGGCGCACCACCGCACGGTGGCATCGCCTTCGGACTCGATCGACTCGTCATGCACATCGTGGGCACCGACAACATCCGCGATGTCATTGCGTTCCCCAAGACGCAGAGTGGCATGGATCTCATGATCGGCGCGCCCGGTCCTGCGGATCAATCACAGCTCGATGAAGTACACGTCAAGAGCACCGTGGAGGCGCCCGCGATTGGCTAACCACGGCAAGCTGCAGACGATCTTGATCCTCTGCGCGCTCGTTCTGGGCGTGGCTGTTGGTGAATGGATCTTCCGCAGTCAGGGCGCATTGCCAGTGGAGTCTGGTTGGATTTTCACTGGAAACCTGCTGCTTCTGCGACCGTTGCAGATGATTCTGATTCCGCTCGTGGTCGTTGCGGTGATGCACGGCATCGCTTCGATTGGTGATCCGAAACAACTCGGAAAACTCGGACTGCTCGTCGCGGGTTTTTACCTGGGCTGCATGTTGTGCGCAGCAACGCTCGGCACGGTGCTTGTCGAAACGATTCGACCGGGCGATGGTTTGAGCCCTGAACTCAGCGCGCAATTGCTCGCGACAGGTGAGGGCGCGTATCAAAGTGATGCGACGCGTCTTGCGACACTGACGGCGAATGAATCAACAGGGATCACCGGCGCGTTCAAAGGGATTCTGCAACAACTGCTTCCGAAGTCGCCACTCGGAGAGGCTGCCGCGGGCAACACGATCGGCGTGATCGTCTTCTCGATCTTCCTTGGACTCGGACTTGCTGCGGGTGGCGAACGCACCGCGCGCGCGCGCGAAGTGATCGACGGTTTGTTTCAGGCGATGTTGTGCGTGATTCAGTGGATCTTGTGGATGATGCCCATTGGGCTCTTCTGTTTTCTGGTCGGCATCGTTGGTCGCGTTGGACTCGGCAGCGTCGCGGGTCCTGTGGGCGCGTACATGCTCACGGTGCTTCTTGGGCTTGCGATTCACGGATTCCTCATCCTTCCACTGCTCGCGTGTTTCTTCGCGCGCACGAACGGATGGAGTTTCATGTGGAGCGTGCGAAAGGCTCTTTTCACGGGGTTTGCAACGAGTTCCTCAAATGCAACGCTGCCTGTGACCGTGCGCGAGTGCACTGGCCCTGGTGGCTGCTCACCGCGCGCGACGAACTTTGTCATTCCACTTGGCGCGACGTTGAACCTTGACGGCACTGCGCTCTATGAAGCAGTCGCGGCGCTCTTTCTGTTTCAACTCTGCGGCGTCGACCTCACGACGAGTGATCTCGTCATTGCAGTGCTCACAGCGACTCTCGCTGCGATCGGCGCAGCGGGCATTCCGTCCGCAGGCCTTGTCACGTTGGTCATCGTCGTCGCTGCAGTGAACACCAGTCTTGAAGGTCGCGGTGTCGAGAAGATTCCGGTCAGCGCGATTGGCATCATCATCGGTGTCGATCGACTCCTCGACATGGCACGCACGACGATCAACGTCTGGGGCGATTGCGTGGGCGCAAAGATCGTGACGCGACTACTTCCGCGTGAAACGTGACCGTTCAATCACGAGCCAGTCTTAATGCACGCCCTGCGTCGCGAGGTAGCGTTCGCAGTCGATGGCGGCTTGGCAGCCCATGCCTGCGGCGCTGACTGCCTGGCGATAGTTCGCATCGGCCACATCACCCGCTGCGAAGACGCCCGCGAGATTGGTTTCGCTTGAACGGGTGCGAAGCTGCACGTACCCCTTCTCGTCGAATTCCACGCCGCTTCCCTGCAGAAACTTCGTAGCAGGCGAATGTCCGATTGCGACGAAGAGTCCGGCAACGGTCACGATTGTGCGCACCTTCGTCTGCGTGTTTTCGACTTCAATCGCTTCGATCTTGCGCTCACCCAACACATCGATGACCGTCGAGTTCCACAGCACTTCGACCTTCGGATGTTCAAGCACTCGCGCTTGCATCGCGCGCGATGCGCGGAACGAATCGCGTCGATGAATGATGTAGACCTTGGATGCAAACTTCGTGAGGTAACTCGCTTCTTCCATCGCGGTGTCGCCACCGCCGACGACCGCGAGCACCTTGTTGCGGAACACAGGTAACGCGCCATCGCACACTGCGCATGCACTCACACCGCCACCGCTTTGCGCGAGGCGCAATTCGTTACTGCAGCCGATCCAGTTCGCCGTCGCTCCTGTGGCGATGATCACGCTGCGCGTCTCGACAACTTTGCCATCGCAGAGCGTCAATCGCATCGGCTTCGCGTGGAAATCGCATTGCACGACATCGTTGTCAAGCACACGCGTTTCGAAACGCACCGCCTGCTCGCGGAACTTGTCCATCATTTCAGGACCCGACACGCCATGCGGGAAACCAGGGTAATTCTCGACTTCCGTCGTGAGCATGAGCTGCCCACCTGGCAACACCGGCGCTGGGTTCGATGCAGGCACGCCGATGATTGCGAGCGGACTCAAGTTCGCGCGCGCTGCGTAGATCGCCGCGGTCCAACCTGCTGGACCGGAGCCGATGATCACGACTTTTTCAACGTGCGTCGAACTCGAACTCACTGCCCCGCTCCCTCACCACGCGAAAGCGCGCGCAGCGCTGGCCACAACACGAAGTCGTCCGCCGCGCCACCTGCCGCGTGCTTCGAGTAGCCACTCGGTTCATGATCATCATTGCGCGCGAACAGAATGCAGCCCTTCACTTCTTCGCGACCAAACTCGCTGTCGACAAACTTTGGCGAAGGCAGTGCGCGATAGATCAGGTGACCGTACTTCGAGTCATACGGATCGAAGTCGAATCGCTTCGGAACATAGACCGCATACGCCTTCTCAATGTCATTGGGCCAATCACCAAACTGGCTGCGATACGAGCACAAACCAGCAGCAAGCACGGTGCCATTCTGCTCCGCGATCAGGCGGCGGCGCAGCGCGAAAAGTGACTCAATGTCCTTCACTGCAAGCACAACAGCTGCATAGCGCACGGTGTTCAAGCGCGACATTTCTGTCGGCACTCCCATGATCGGATCGTACTGACGCAATCGCCAGCGGCGCCACCAGTTGTCGTAGATCCCCTTCAGTTTCGCCTCGGATGCATCGAGTGAACCGTGCACTCCGGCGATCGATTCCCAACGCTTGATGGCGCCGAATTGCGTGAGTGGCTCGTCCGCAGATTGCAGTTGACTGAACACTGCAGCGAACTTTTCTTGATCAGGCTGACCTGCACCATCGAAGACTTCCGCGATCAATGCTTCCGCAACGATGCGATCGCCTTCAGGCATTTCCAAGCGCTTCAATCGCTCGTTGTCTGCGGCCTTGAGATAGGAGTATTCCTTGGTTGCAAGTTTGCGCGTGAGTTCGCCGTCCAACTTCGCGTGGTAGGTCCACAAGATGTCGCGATGCACGCTCAGGCTGTCGGCGAGCAGTGTCATCGCTGTCACCTTTTCCGCAAACATCGCGGAATCGCACGCTTGCCGCAGCACGCGAAGGTGCGCGACTCCAACATTGAAAGCAGCGTCAAACTCACCCGCTTCACAGGATCGATACATGTCTGCAACGGCGAGCGCGCTCATCGTGCGGAGCGCGTCAAGATAAGGGAAGGAAACTTTTCGTAGGTCGCCGTCGGTGCCAATCAGCGCAACCAATCCGTGTTCGACAAAGCGAGGATCGACACCTTCGGTTCCGTACGGAACACCGAGTATCTGTGCGCTCTGCACTTCGATGAGCACTTTCAGAAACGCTTGATTCGATTGCGCCCACTTCGATGTCGCCTCCCAACCATCCATCCCTGGGTAGATCGTCGTGAGGTTGAAATCCGCACCCACTGTTTCAGGCGCAGGTGTCACGTCGAGATAAGCGACCAACAACTTCGGCGCACTCTTTGCAGCTGCCGCGACGCGCGTGTACGGCTCATTCAACTTCGAGAGCACCGCGGCGATGTCGGTTTCAACCGCACATACAGGCGCAGCGACTGCAAACGCAAGCAGCGCCGCAGCACGGAACGGACGAGAAGTCACAGACGCAGCAGATTGGAGTTTCACAAGCATGAGTCGAAGATCCCTAAGAGATCGAGTTGCTCCACCGAGCACTTTCGCGCGGTGGAAGATCTGCCAATGTAGCGCGATCCTCCCTCCCGTACACTCCGCGCCCGCTTTCGCAGTCCGACGCTTCAGGAATCCTCCACACGTGAGTAAGTCCACTAGTAAGTCTCCTCGCCTTCCCGACAAAGTGAACATCCTCCTTCTCGGCACGGGAGGCCGCGAGCACGCGATCGCGTGGAAGCTGAAGCAAAGTTCGCGCATGGGAACGCTGTGGGTCGAAGCGCACGCGAATGCGGGATTGCTTGAAATCGGCAAGGTCTGCCCCGAACCGACGAGCGGCGATGTGTTCCGCCTCGGCCAGTGGTGCGATCGAGAGAGTATTCATCTTGTCGTGATTGGCCCTGAGCAACCGCTCGCAGAAGGACTTGCGACCAAACTCGCTGCGCCCCACCGTCAGGTCTTTGGACCTTCGAAGGAAGCCGCGCGACTCGAATGGGACAAGGCGTTCGCGAAGCAAGTGATGCGTCACGGATCCGTTCCAACCGCCGACAGCAAAGTCTTCACCGATGTCGATCAGGCGAGAACTTTCGCGTTGAATCGCACAGATGGATGCGTTGTCAAAGCAACCGGACTCTGCGCAGGCAAGGGCGTCATCGTGTGTAACAACGCAACCGAAGCGCTCGCAGCGATCGATTTATGCCTTGTACAGAAGGCGTTTGGTGACGCGGGCACGACGATTCTCATTGAAGAGAGATTGACCGGCACAGAGATGAGCGTCATTGCGTTGACCGATGGACGCTCGTTCACGATTCTCGATCCTGCGCAAGATCACAAGCGCGTGGGCGATGGTGACACGGGTCCAAACACAGGCGGTATGGGCGCATTTTCTCCAACACCGACCACGACGAAAGATCTGCTGCATCTCATACATCGCGATGTCTTCGTGCCGACGATCGATGCGATGAAACGCCTTGAGATTCCCTTCCGCGGCGTGCTCTACGCGGGCATCATGTTGACTCCTGCTGGCCCGAAGGTGCTCGAGTTCAACACGCGATTTGGCGATCCTGAAACGCAAGCGACGATCGTGCGACTCAAGAGCGATTTGATCTCGCTGCTTTGGGCAACGACAACGGGCACGCTTGCGGACGTCGATGTCGAGTTCGACTCGCGGGCAGCATGCTGCACGATGGTTTGTTCCAAGGGATATCCAGGCGCATTTGCGAAGGGACTTCCGATCACGGGCATGGGAGAAGCGCGCGCGATCGAGCGTGGACCTCGCGAAGATGTCGTTCTCTTTCATTCTGCAACAGCACGATCGAAGGGCAACGAAATCGTCACCAACGGCGGTCGCGTTGTCGGCGTGACTGCGCTCGCAGGAACTGTGGCGCGAGCTGCGGAACTCTCGCGAATGGCCGCGGGAAAAATTCGATTCGATGGCGCGTTCTATCGCACGGACATTGGCGCGTGAGATCCGAAATCGTGCCCTCGAAGCGACGAACCCTTCCTTCGAAAACGACCGAAAACCTTCTCGATTTTTGCAGTTCTCGTGCCCAATCGAAAACGGTTTCCGTATATTCTTGACCTCAGTCCCTCTCACGCCATCGGTCTGCGAGGGTGTTCCGCTAGATGCAAGTCTGCATTGCATTGTTCCGTCTTTGGCCCCCGTCCCTCGCCTTGCATCTCTGTTTGCCCCTCGGCACGTCCATGTGACCGTGATTCAATTAGGAGTTCAGCCGCATGTCTTTCTCTCGTCTGACCATTCGATCGCTCCAACACTCGATCCTCGCGCAACCGCGTTTTCTCGTGAATGCTTCGCTCGCGATTGTCGCTGCGTTTGGCATTGGACTCGAAGCGGCGAAGGCAGCTCCAACTCCAACACTCGCGCCGCCATCCAACACCAATGGTGGTGATGTTGATGAGACTGGCCTCGCGCCACGCATTCGTGGTCGTAAGAAATCTGTCGCAGAGATCGTGCTTCCTGTGCATGGCGGAACGGGAGAGTTACTTCCGCTCACGGGCAAGATCATTGTCAAGTTCAACGATGAACTCGGCGTGCGCGCTCCGATGGGAGACAGCAGCAGCGTGATGTCACTCGCGGGCGCAGACATGCAGGCCGTCACCGAGATTCTTGCGCAGCACAAGGGAACACTTCGCCAGTGGATCAATAAGAGTCCTGCGCGATTGCGCGCGATTGAAGTGCGCGCTGAGAACTACAGCGGTCGTCATCAACCGGATCTCGCGAGCATCGTTGAGATTGAAAATGTTGCCGCGGAACGATTGCTTGATGTGGCGCGTGCGTTCCAAGCGTTGGACTCTGTGGAGTGGGCAAACATCGATCTCGTTCCTGCGGTGCATCAACAAGGATGCGATGCGATGAATCCAGTGACGTGCAATGAACCAAACATTGCATGCCCGGATCCTCGCTTCTTCAACTGCAATCCTGATCCTGGTGGCCAGAACCCGATTTACGGTTGCGCTGACGCGGCATGCTGCAATCAGGTCGGAACGATTGATCCCACTTGCGTCGACGACGCATCCACGCGCGGTTGGGACTTCCTCTGCGCTGCTATCGCAAATCTTCAGTGCATCGGTCAAATCTACGATAGTTCCTCGAACCCACAACTGACTGGCTACAAGCGTTACGACGCTTGCTTCACCTCATACCTGCTTCGTGCGGAGACTCCGGGCGGAATCTGCGCTGGCGGCGGCGGTTGGAGTTGCCCTGAACCAAACGTTCCTGCGGACCCTCCGGGCTACTGGCCTGGATCGGCGAGCGTGATCGGTGCGGATTGGTCGGCTCCAGGCGTGCCCGCGGATCCCCTGGCATGGCCCTCTTTCATCGTGAACAATGTGCAGCAGGGTCTCTGCTTCGAAGCGCACGGCGGTGCGGGCTGTAGTCAGCCATCCTGCTGCGCAGCAGTCTGTCTCATCGATCCAACCTGCTGCAACACTCAGGCTGGTTGGGATTCCAGTTGCGTGAACCTCGCCATCATCGAGCCTGCCTGCGTTGGAAACGGGGTCGCTGGACCCACTCCAGACACCTATGTCCCGTTCCCCGCGACTGGTGCCCTAGAAGGTGGATGTCAGTTTTATCTCAACTCACGCTTTGTCCCTGAGGGTGGATTTCCCGACCCTGCGAACAATGTCTGGACTGGCATCGGCAGCTACAACGGTCGCGGCTACGACCTCACAGGCATGGCGACCTGGCAGCAGCAGTTCGCTGATTACTACCAAGGTGGCGCCCCCGCAATTCTCTACGGTGAAAGCATCAAGGTTGCCGTGATTGAGTTCGCTGCTTTCACGCAGCATGAAGAGTTTGTGCGCAGCGCTCCGCCAGCCGACCCCGCCGATCCTGCTGCTTGGGCGAATGTCCGATCAGGCCCGCTCTACGTGACCCCTCGCGTGATTCCAGAAGCCGGTCAGACCATCGTGCTCATGCCGCAAAATGAGCCACAGCACGGCACTGCCACGCTCGGCGAAATCGTCGCCGGCGACAATCAGTTCGGTGTAACAGGCATTGCAAAGAACGCACAGGGATACTTCTTCCCGATTGTCAGCGCGGAAGAAGGCGGCCGCGCTCAAAACGCGCTCACGAGCTGCTGGGAAACCCTCGGTGCTGGCGACGTGGTGAACAACTCTTGGGGCTACCCGGGTATTGGTCCGATGGACCGAATCGAACCACTCGCGACACTCGTTCGCGTTGGTTCTGATCTCGGTGTTACCCAATGCTGCTCCGCGGGCAATGATGGAATCGCAATTGCGAATGCTCCGTTTGATACGGGCGCGATCATCGTCGGCGCCGCTGGTGCAGGCGGCGAATTCAACCCACCAGGCCAGTGCTGCCGCTTGAGTTATGTCCGGCAGTCCTT
>SIAK01000013.1 GCA_009691805.1 Phycisphaerales bacterium | reverse complement strand
CGACGCGCGTCCTTTGTTGCGAGTCGTTGTACGCGCGTCAAGATCGCCTGACTCACCGCAGCCTTCGCGGCATCATTGCCGAGCGAAATTTCTGCGGAGAGTCCGACATTGAATTGATCTGCGTTGCCGATCTGCGCGTACGCGTCGTCAAAAGAACTGCCCTGCCCTTGCAGCGTGTATCCGTAATCGAGCATGAACAGCGGCAACTCTTGATTGCGCGCGAGATCGATGTTCGTGAGATCCACCGCGAGTTGCAATTCGAGTTCGAGCATTTCCATGCGACCGGCGATTGCCTTCTTCGCAAGTACCGCCGCGTCAAGTTTGAGCCCAACAGGATTGGGTTCGCTCGCGGGCTTCATCGGTGTTGAACCAGCAACAGGTAAATCGTCACGCGCCATCAATCGCTTGAGTTCGCGTTGACGAATACGCAGCGTGGCATCCGCAACGATGATGCTCTGAAGCGTCCCACCCACGCCACTTTCGGCGCGGATGACTTCAATCTCCGCCGCATCACCGCCGCGCACACGCCGCTTCGCGCGTTCGAGTTGCTCGAGCGCGACTTCATACTGCTTGCGACGCACATCGAGCTCGCGATACGCAGAGTAGAAGTTCCAGTACGCGCGATCGCTCGCAGCAAGAATGCGCACGGCTTCGAGTTTGGTGCGCGCGTCGGCGATCTGTCCTTGCCAGCGCGCGACGCGAATCGACGCGGTGTTCACATCCACGCCTGCATTTCGCAAGAGTGGTTGGCTCATCGATGCACTCAGCCCGCCTTGCCAATCTTCGTCGGGCGCGCCAAACCCAGATGCCGCTTGCGCGAAAGGCGCGGAGAACGAAACCGTGCCGCCTGTCGCGAGCGGAATGTTCACGCCCGCATTGAACGCATCTTGATCGATGTTGTCGCCGCCGCTGAGATCGCTGAGCAGATTGCCGTCGTTGCGATCCCAGTTGGCGAAGAACACGCTCTGGAACTTCGCTTCTTCTTGCGCAAGTGCCGCTGACGCGATCGCGGGCGAGATCAATTGCGTGCGCAAATCGAGATTGTTCGCGAGCACTGCAGAGCGCACATCGCTGAGTGACAAGAGCACTTCATCGGTGCGCTCAACCTTCGGGATCACTTCGTCCACTGCTCGTTTTGTTGCATCGTCGAGTGATTCGCGTGGAGCGCGCAATGCAGCGTCGACATCGAGTCGCTCGATCTCCTGCAACTTCTCGTCAGGAACGCGCCATTGCGAATCGTCGTTGTCGAAGAGTCCTTGTTGACAACCACTCGACACGAGCAGCGCAGAAGTGCAGAGTGCCGCGACGCGCATGGATGCATGTTTGCTCAGGTACTTATTCATGGCGCAATGCCTCAATCGGATCGAGTCGCGCGGCTTTGATCGCGGGGAACATACCGAATATCAAACCCGTGCCCGCGCTAAACGCAAAGGCGAGCACCACCGCCCAGAGGGGAATGTTCGCTTCATCCAATTGCGCGTCAGGAATTTTTGTGAGCCCGTACGCGATCAGTCGACCGCATGCGAGTCCTACGAATCCGCCCACCAAACAGAGCGTGATTGCTTCGAGCAAGAATTGCAGCAGGATCGCGTTGGGAGTCGCGCCCACTGCTTTGCGCAAACCGATCTCGCGCGTGCGCTCACTGACGCTCACCAGCATGATGTTCATGATGCCGATACCGCCGACAAGGAGCGAAATGCCCACGATGCCGCCTGCAATCGCAGTGATGCCAGCCGCGAGCGTCTTGAACTGTTGAATGAATCGATCGATCGCTTCAACTTGAAAAGACTCTGTGTCGCCCGCAGGAATCCCGCGTGCCTTGCGCAAGATCCAACGCATCTCCGCAGTGCCTTCGTCTGCGAGTTCCGGACTCTTCAAGAGCGCTTCAATGCGCAAGAAGTAGTCGCGCGGTTGAAACTTCTCCGCGACGCTGAAGGGAATGAAAATTTCTGCGGAACTCGTGTTGAGTCCGAAGAAACGCGACTGCACCGTCTCGATGACTCCGACGATGAGAAACCTTCGGCCGCCGAGATTGATGAACTGACCGACGGCGTCCGTTGGAAGATGCAACTCCTTGATCGCATCATCGTTGACGAGGCAAACCTGCCGCTCATTGCTCTCGTCGATGTTCGTGAAGGGGCGACCACTTGTGACCGATCGATTCTGGATCTCATGCCAATCCGGCCAGATGCCTGTGACGCTGAGTCCTTCGATCTTGCGATCCCCCGCTTCCACTTCGAGTCCCACTTCTGTGATCGGCGTGATCGCGCGAATCGATTCGCACTCGTCTCGGAGCGCACGCGCTTCTTCGATTTTCAGGCGTACCTTTTCCCAAGGATAAAGATTGCGCGGCTTGTCGTCGGGACGATTGGGAAAAATGAAGACCTTGCTTGCGCCCACACTTTCAAACTGCGTGAGCACCTTCGACTTCAAGCCTGTGAGAGCCGCGATGACCGACGTCGTGCTCGCCACACCGACGATGATGCCGAGCGCGGTGAGAAACGCACGCGACTTGTTCGCCCAAATCTGCGAGAACGCGAGCGCGATCGCTTGGTACCAGAAGAGTGGGTTTAGCATGCGCCCAGCGCTCCATGCTCGAGGCTGCCCTTCGCGCCCGAGCCTCCGCGATGCCGACCCGCGCTGTCTTCGAGGATCGGCAGGTCGCTGATCACCTTGCCATCGCGAAGTCGCACGACCCGATCACAATGCGCGGCGACTTCATCTTCGTGCGTGACGATGATGATCGTCTGACCATCGTCGTGCAGTTTTCGGAAGATCGCGAGAATCTCCACCGTTGTGGCACTATCAAGATTTCCCGTCGGTTCGTCCGCGAGCAAAATCGAGGGGCGGTTTAAAATCGCGCGCGCAATCGCAACGCGTTGACGCTGACCGCCCGAGAGTTGATTCGGTCGATGATGCACGCGATCGGAAAGTCCCACAAGCGCAAGTGCCGCGAGTGCGCGCGGCCGACGATCGCGCCAACCGCCCTTCGCATACACGAGCGGAAGTTCCACGTTTTCAAGCGCGGTTTGGCGCGGCAGCAATTCAAATGATTGGAAGACGAATCCGATTTCTTCATTGCGCACGCGCGCGAGTTCAGCAGCCCCCATGTGGCTGACATCTTTGCCGTTGAGCAGATACGTGCCGCTGGTGGGGCGATCTAAACAGCCGAGCATGTTCATCAACGTCGACTTGCCTGAACCGCTCGAGCCCATGATCGCGATGAAGTCATTGCGCTCGATGCGTAAGTCGACGCCGTTGAGCGCGCGAATTGTCTCGACGCCAACGCGATACACCTTTTGCAGATCACGCACTTCAATCAGGCGCATGCGCAGACTTTCTCAAGCGCGCCCGCACGACTCATCTTGACCTGCACGCCGCTCTTCTTGGATGTTCCCTCGACAGCGCTCTTTGCCTTCTCGACATCGCGCTCGTCAATGACGACCTCGCCATCCTTCAATTTCTCAAGCACCTTGAATGGACCGATGATGACGACCGCGCCCGCGCTGACTCCTTCGAGCACGATCGTGTCGACCAAACTTGATGGACCCGACTTCACGGGCGTGACGTGCACGACGCCGTCGACGACGAGGTAGACGATCGCGCAGGTGCGACGCACTGCATCGACGAAAGGCGATTCCCGCAATGACGGAGGAAGATCGTCCACACTCTTCTCGATGATCGCTTGGCTCGGCACGACAAGGCCGTGATGTTCCGCAACTTTGATGTCGACATTTGCCGCAAGACCCGACAGCAACGTTTCTCCTGGCTCGAGATCAATCGCAACTTCCGCTTTGAAGAAGCCCGTTCCACTCGAACCACTCGACGCGAGACCAGATTCCGACGAACGTGAAAGTGCAACCTTGTCGACCGTGCCACGAAACTCGCGACCGCGATACGCATTCACGCGAATGATCGCGCTTTGACCGATGGCAATGCGCGCGATGTCGGATTCACTGACCTTCGCCTTCAATCGCACGGTCGTGAGATCCGCAACGGTCATGATCTTCGTCCCTGGATTGTTCATCGTGCCGACAACCACGAGCTCCCCAACCTCAGCGTTCAACAGCGTCACTTGACCAGCGATCGGCGCGATGATCGTCGTGCGGCGCAACATCTCGCGCTGCCGCTGAATGTCCGCGTCGGCTGCGGCGAGCGATTGCTCGATGACGGAAATGTTTTCGCTCGAGGCAGCGACTGTCGATTGCAACTCACGCACGCGGGCAATCGCATCGTCGAGTTGCTGTCGACTGATGTCGCCAGTTTCGAACAAGGACTGCTGACGCTCCAACGTCGCGCTCGCATTCGCAAGCGTGCTCTGCGGACCAGCGAGCCGTTTCTCTTCACTCCGCAGTCGGAACTTCTCTGCTTCGCGCCGAGCAATCTGTGCGTTCAACGCTGCTTGCAGATCTCGATCATCAAGCTTCAACAGCACATCTCCCGCTTGCACGAGATCGCCCTCTCGCTTGGGAAGTTCAAGGACACGCGCGCTGACTTCCGCAGAGACCTCCACCTTGATCAGCGGCTCAAGTTCGCCAGGCGCAGACACCGTCTCCACGACCGAACGCTCTTCGACCTTCGCCGTGCGCACCGCTGCCTCGTGCGCGGTTCCTGAGAAGCTTGGGATGTACTCCAAAGCAGCAGGACCAACCACCACAAAGCCAGCCAAGGCGATGCCGAGGAGGACTGCCATCACAACAAAGAAAGTCCGCACGCTTCAGGCTCCAGAATGACGAGCGCGTCCTGCAAAGCCTCAGTGGTTCGCCGCGACGCGCAAGAAGATTGGGGCAGCCTATTCCCCTCTCGTGCGTCTAGGTTGCAAGCCACTAACACCTACCCCAAAAAGAGACTCCCCCAGCTTTGCAGCCGGGGGAGTCGATTGACCTAGATTTGGTCTCAGACTTCTGCTTCTTGCTTCCTCACGGGAGCAAGTTCAGAATTATGGGCAGGCGCCCCAGCCGTTGAGCAGAGCTGCGAGATCTGCGGCATCGGTCAAACCGTCGCCGTTGAGATCAACGCCGCCCGTACCCCACGCGTTGAGGAGCATCGCGAGATCAGCAGCGTCAGTCACGCCGTTGGCATCGAGATCGGTTGGGCATGGGTTGACTGCCATCACAGGGTTACCCATGATGTGCAGAGCAACGCGGAGAACGCTTGCTGGGTCGCCGCCTGCGCACGCAACATATGCGGTGCCGAGGGTGTATCGCGCGAAGCCAACACCGGTTGGGTTCGTGCATGGAGTGGCGGTACCAGCGACAACTGTTTGGATCGCTGGACCTGAACCTGCCTGAGTAGCGGAACGCCAGAGGAACTGGCCAGTTGCATCGGTGGAGATGTCACCAGCTGGAGCGCCGGTGAACCAAGCAAAGTTCGAGAGGATCGCTTGACCATCTGACGCGCGGCAAGGGTTGCCCACTGCGGACGCGAAGAAGGTTGCGTAGTAGGAACCCGCAGTGAGGGTGAGCGTCGTTGGGACGTCAGCCTGGCCTGCAGCACCCAAGACAGGGTAGGTGACCTGACCGCTTGCAAGTTGATTCGTCGCGTAGAGCGGCTTGTCAGAGTTGACGCGGTTCCAGATGATCCAGTTCAACTTCTCATTGATGACACCAGCTGGCGCGAAGCCTTCTGGTTGCATGAGGGTGAGTTCCCAACTGTTGGATGGACCAGTGCCATCAGGATCAGTGACAGTGAATGGCGAAGCGATCCATCGTTGTGGTGCAGTCACTGCAATCGCACCGCTCGAGAGACCGAGGTTCGTTGCAACACCTGCTGGGGTGCAGACAGTTCCGTGCGTGCCTGTGTCATACACGACGCGCTCGAAGCCGAGGGTGATGTCACCCGCGCCTGGGACGCCTGCGCCACCTGGGGTGCCTGGGTTGCCCCAGATACCGACGCGCCAGACATACCAATTGCCACCGATGGTGTTGGGGAGGACGGCAGCTTCGCCACCGATGCCGTAAACATCGACGCAACCGAGGTAGTTGTTGCTAAGTTCAGTACCAACGACGGTCGTCGAGGTGCCGTTGTTGTAAACCGAGAGCACCACGTCCTGCGAGCCCGAGTTCACGTAGCAGAACATATTGCCTGCATCTGGAGCTTGACCCATGACCCAGACGTCCAAGTAGGTTTCAGCGCCGCACTGACCGTTGTTTGGACCATCGGTGGTGGCGTTGGAATTGTCGAACGTTGAGGTTGCTTCCATCGCCACGATAGTGGCATTGGTCGCGCAGTTGTTCGAAGGAGCATTGGCTGGAACGCCAATCGTGCAGTTGTACACGAACACGCCGCAACCACCCGAAGCTGGTGGAACCTGTGCAGCGGAAGAGCAAGCCTGATCCCATCCGATATCGCAGCAGAGTGGATTCACTGTGCAGACGATGTCGCAGCAGATCAGATCAGAGCAACCAACCGTGGCTGGGTGCGCAAGACCGCAATCGCCAGCAGCTGGATCGCCGCAAGCGATGAACTGCGAGAAGCGACCAGAGACATCAATCGAGTAGGCCGTCTCGCATGGTTCGGTCGCAACGAAAGCCGTGGTCACGATGACCGCGTAGGTTCCTGCGGCAACGCCTTGCTCTGGGAAGACCATTGGGCAGGCCGCGTACTGATAGCCAAAGAAGCTATCGCAGAGTGTGGGGTTCCCGAAGAACACCAAGAAGGCTGCGGATGGCGTGCCATCGGGGCGAAGTGCGTTCACGGAGATATTGATGAAGCATGGCGAATCGACGGTAAAGGTGTACCAATCGAGGTCGCGGCTTGCTCCGACGGAGTCGTAGCCCACCGACCCACCAATGCTGAAGGAAGATGGAGGCGTTGAGTTGATCGTGCCCGTCGCCTGGAAGGCGTTCGGAACCACATTGCAACCGCCGTTCGTGTCCGCCACGCCAGCGACGGGGCAACCGCCATCGTTTTGGAAGTACGTAGTACTTGGATTAACAACGCACTGAGCCGAGAGGCTCATCGTTGTCGTGAGAAGCGATCCGAGCACGACTGTGCTGAGGGAAACGCTACCGAGTGCGAAACTGCTCTTCATACCAGTGTCCTCCTAAGGACTTTGACCGCATAGGTCATTGGATCGGAACTCAAAACCATTCGTTGCACTCGGACACGCATCCGAGTCGAACCTCAACGGCCGCTGCGCAGCAACCGCGCTACGGCATCGACAAACATACTTCTGTAAAGCAGGCAAACAAACGGAATTGGCAAAGATCCTGATTCTGATGCAGCGGTTGCAAAGTTTTTCACTTGATTCTGAAATCGGTGCTCGATTCTCGTCCCGTAACCACGAGTTTGATGATCTGTGAGGACTAGGACTAGTTGTTCCTGCCGTTATAAGACTTTGAAACATCTCGAGCGCAGCGCTCGCCACCGTGCGAGTCGGATTCGAAACAGCGCCGCAATCGAGCACGGCAACTTGATCCCTAACAGTCCATTTTTCAACGGTTTAAAGACACCTTCCCAGGAACGGTTTTGATCCGCACCGCGAATTCTCTTCCGGATTCAACTGAATCACAGAGGCATCGAAGCTCCGTCAGATCACGCAAAAAATGTTCTTCAGATTCTCAGCGCGAGTCGGGTTCGATCGTCACGACCATGCGCGCGGAATGGAACTGCTCACAGAGCAACTCGGCATGCTCGCGGTGCGTCACGGTGATGAGCGAGACACCCTTGCGGTGCGCTTCCACCATGCAACGAGTCGCAGTCGGAACCGTCGCGCGCGCGAGCCGCACAATCGAGTCGACCACGTAATCCATGTCGTTCACTTCGTCGTTATGAAGAAGGACCTTCCACGGAGGCAACTGCGCAACTTTACGCGCTGGTTGGGCTGGCGCGACTGTGATGGTCGCAGCGGGAGCGTCCAACACCGTGGTTGTGGAATCCGATTGCGTGCTGTTCTTGAACATAAAATTAGAGTGGTCAACCAAGATCGCGAGAAACCCGAAAACGTTCAACTGCGAGGAGAAGCGTATCAGTCCCAAGTCGCAAAGTCAGCGCGTGATCCTCGAATCGCGCAGATTGCGGCATTCACCTCCAGTCCATGACAATCTTGCCGAATTGCTCGCCCGCTTCGAGCTTGCGATATGCCTCTACTGCCTGCAGCGGTGAGAAAACCTCGTCGATGACGGGCGCGAGTTTTCCCGCTGAAAACAGTGAAAAAACCTCACGGAACTCGCGCATGTCGCCCATCGTGGAGCCGACGATCCGCAACTGATTCCAGAAGATTCGCGTGAGGTCGGTCACCGCGTCTCCCCCGCTCGTCGCGCCGCAAGTCGCGTAGGTTCCGCCTCGCGCGAGCGACTTTATGCACGAAAGATGCGCGGCCTTTCCGACGCTATCGACTGCAAGATCCACGCCGCGTCGATTGGTCAACGCGCGCACTACTTTCGAAAAATCCGCGCCCGTGTCGAGCACGCCGTGATGCGCTCCGAGTTGCGCGGCGCGCTCAAGTTTCGACGCATGCCGACTCGTCACGATCGTCATGCAACCGAAGTGACGCGCGATCGAAAGCGCCGCAAGCGCAACCCCGCCACCGATGCCCGTGATCAACACGAGTTGACCTTCGCGCAATCCCGCTTGTGTCACCATCATTCTCCATGCCGTGAGAAAGGTGAGACCGAACGCAGCCGCCTGCACCGGATCTGTGTCACCGACGGGAAGCAAATTTTCGATCGGTGCTTTGAAGCGCGCCGCATGACATCCATAAACATGCTCGCCGATCATCGTGATGTCGTAGGGCGCGGGAATCGACGACGGCTGCAACGCAGGAATCTTCGGAACTGCCGCGTTTAACAGCACACGCGTACCGATCCACGCGACATCGACGCCTTCGCCCACGCTCTCCACGATGCCGCAACCGTCAGAGCCACCGATCGCCGGATACTGAATATCAATGCCGGGCAATCCGCGTCCAACCCAGAGATCAAGGTGATTGAATGCACTCGCTTCCGTTCGAACGATCACTTCGTTCGCGCTCGCGATCGGCGTTGCGAAATCTTCGCGCACTCGCACATTTGGTGTGACGGGTGAGCCTTGCGAGGCAATTGTGATCGCGCGCATCGAAGTCATGGTCGCAAGTGTAGAGGCGGCGTGAATCCGAGCGTGCGCGTACTCGTACACTCACCTCATGCGCCGCGATGTTCTCAAACGTGCTACTTCTTCGACCTTGCTGGTGTGCGTCAGCGCATTGCTCTTCAGTTGTGGAGGTGATGCCGCCGAGCCTTCCGTTGCGCCTCCGGTGACGAAATCCGTTGCGACCGAAACTCCTCTTGGAGCGAAAGCGCTACCGCAAGGGGCAGAACGGATCTCCTTTGACGACGCCGCGAATGCCACGCGCGTGATGCGAGGTGCGAGCGCGAGCGCGGGACCAATCACCGCAAGCCCCGCGAGCGTGGACTTCGGCGTCGTGCGTCCTCATTCCGTTGTCGAAGGCACCATCCGACTCACCAACACCTCGTCGCAACCGATCATCCTCGAAAAGGCAACGCCAAGCTGCACTTGTACGACGGTGGATATGGAGGGCAAGTCGATTCCCGCGAACGGTTCGCTCGACATGCCGATGTCGATGAAAACCAACGATGCGATTGGCGCGAAAGTTGCGAAAGTCACCATGGTGTTTCGCGGGGTTCCGCAGCCACTGATTGTGACCTACAACGCAGAGACAGCGTTTATCGTGCGCGCATCGCCTCCTTATATAGATACGACGACTGCGGATCTGAGTGGGAAGATCGAACTCGATGCAAGCAAGCTTCGCGGCGAGTTCAAACTGCAAGCGGACGATCGGAAGACGTTTCGTGTGTTAAGTGTCGACAACGCAGCGCCGTCCTTCGTCGGATTTGATCCTAAGACCGACGCGCCTCGCTTTGAGTACACGCTGTCGTACAACTTCGCATCGATTCCCGAAACCTCCATTCCGCGATGGATCATTGTCGAAACGGATCGCGAGGATTGCCCGCTTGTGGATCTTCGGGTTCGTCATCCTGCGACGCGTTATGTCCCCACGATTCCGTTCGAACAGTTCCGCGCATCGGCTGGCGCGACCGCACCGAATCAGCCTGCGGAGTTTTCGATCCTGCTCAAGAAGTTCGTCGGTCGCATCCTCGCTGTAAAGAGCGGAGACCCGCGCTTCAAGGTGACTTCTACACGCCAGACTTCCGACGAGAGCGGGATCCTGATCCACGTCGAACTCGGCATCAATCCGAGCGTGCGGGGCACTTACCTGTTTCCGGTGCACTTCACGGTGCAAGCCGTCGATTCTGGGACGGGCGCGACCTCGCAGCCGGTTCAAGCGGATCTGTTTGTCTATGGATTGGTTCGGTAGTGCGTCGAGAGCGCGGGAGTTCTTCGAGGAATCACTGCCAAAGAAGTGGTGTTTTTTCCACGAAGTAGTCGCAAACGCGAAACCTGCAGCCGGCATGCACGAACTAGATGCACCATGGGAACGCTTGCTCACTCTGAACAGACCATCCGAATCCGCAAATACCCGAACCGTCGTCTCTACGACACCACTCGGTCGACGCATCTGACGCACGATGATGTGCTTCGCCTCGTGCGAAGCGGTCACCGAGTGTCAATCTCGAACAGCAGCACCGACGCGGATATCACCAATTCCGTGCTCTTGCAGATTCTCGTCGCGCGCGACCCTAATGCCATCGCAGGAATTCCTTCCGACATGGTGTTCGCGCTGTGCCGCGCAGAAGCAACCCCTGCGTGCTCACTGCCAACGAAGGCTGCAGGAAAATGCGCCTCGACTCCCGTCGCTGGCTGCTGCGCGTCTGAAGGTTGATGCTACAAGTTGCGAGAGCGCGCCCTTCTTGGTCCGCGCATTCGCGCAGGTCACTCTTCTCTAGAATGCATCCTTCTCTAGAATGCATTGATGCCCTGCGCTGAAGTTCTCTTTGTGAGTTCGCTGCTTGCGTTGTGTGTGCCTCCGAGCACGCCGGCGGTTGAACCGACTCTCGACACTCGCATCGATCGATCCAAGATCACCATCATCGAACCTGCGCTTCCTGAGCGTGGCATTCGACCATGCGCGAAAGCTGAACTTCGCATCGCCTCGGATGCAGCGCTCGTTCCACTTGACGCTGCAACATTCGACCGCGCGCGAGCGGCGCTTGACCGTGGTCTCGCATTTCTCGCGAGCACGCAATCGCGTCGCGGTGCGTGGTTTGAAGGATCGGAAGTCACCGCCACAGACATGGAGCCGAGAGCTCGCGCAAGCGCGATCGCGGTGACTGCACTCGGCGCGAAAGCGTTCGCGCAGGCGAGTCGAACGGATGTTGCACGCACGAATGCGTATGCGTATCTGCAGGCGAACATGTCGACAGTTGAGCAGCGCAAGGCAATCGAAGAAGGCGGACTTGGAACGTATGTCATGAGCAGCGTCGCGAGCGCGCTTGCGATGAGCGAGACGCCTGAGATGCAAGTGGAGTTACTCGAAACAATCGCGTGGCTCAAAGCAGCGCAATGGGATGAAGGCGAAGGTCTCGCGAGCGATACGGATTGGTACGGCGGCGCTGGCTATGGCAATCGCAAGCGACCGGATCTTTCCAATACGCAGATGATGCTCGATGCATTGCACGATGCGCAGGTGTCGAGTGATGATCCGACGATTCAGAAAGCACTCGCGTTCGTCGCGCGCGCGCAGAACTTCAAGGCGCCATCAGCAGCTTTCAATTCCGCGTGGGTGCAGCAAGGGGCAGGTGATGGTGGGTTCGTCTACTCGCCCGCCAATGGAGGTGAAAGTTTCGCGAGCGAGGCGGCGGGCGAAGGACGCTTTGGCGAACTCATGCCAGCAAACTCGCGAAGCCTGCGAAGTTACGGCTCGATGACCTACGCAGGGTTCAAGAGTTTGCTTTACGCAGGACTCTCGACGGAAGACCCGCGCGTGCAAGCAGCACTCGGATGGATCCGCGCGCACTGGAGCTTCGCGGAAAATCCAGGCCTTGGACAACAAGGCTACTTCTACTACCTGCACGCGATGGCAAGAGCGCTCGCTGCATGTGGTGAAGCAAACATCACGGATGCAGCGAAAGTGCCGCACGAATGGCGCAGAGAATTGATCGACGCGCTCATCACCCGACAACGCGCCGACGGCTCCTGGATAAACGACGAGCCGCGTTGGGAAGAAGGCAAAGCCGACCTCACAACAATCTACGCACTCCTCGCCCTCGAAGAAGCACTAAAACCATCCCGCTCGATCGAGCGGTGAGTTGAGAGTTGCGCGTTGATCGTTGATCGCTCGAAGCGCAAACTCGCTTATGGAGTTGCGTCCGACAGGAATGCTCGGCGAGTCCAGGTTGCGAGCATTGCGGCGTGGGCCAGAATGAGTGCGCCGGTGACTTGATGCGCGGTGGTCAGGGTCACTTCGAGTGCGGGGATGTGGGCGCCCTTGCGCATCATCACGGACACGAGCGCGCCGAGACCAAGGCAGACTTGCAGGATGAAAAGCATCATGAGCGCCTTGCCCATCGCGCGCACAGGTTTCACGCCGTCGGAAAGTCCGATCGCGCGCATGCACACGAGAATGCCGAAGAACGCGAGCAACACGCCCAACGTCAAGTGCGAATGCATTGCCCACGCGGGTGTCGATCCCTTCACGCCGTCCACAGGTGGAATCGTGAGATGTCGGTAGCAGGCGCCGAGTGAAATTTGCACGATGGTCAGGACGCAAAGCGCTGTCGTGAATGTGCGATCGAGCGACGCGCCTGCGCGCACGCGTGCAGTCATGTCGCGGAATCGTTGGCTCGTCGCCACTGCAATCACCGCCAGCAACGCGAACACGATCTGTCCGAACGTGCCGTGCACAATCGCGAGTCCCAAACTTGGCGCGAGTGTTGCGCCTTCCACTGCGCTTGTGAAATTGCCCGTCACGCGCAATCCGCCAAGCACGCCTTGCACAATCACACACAAGAGCGCGATCAGTCCAAGCACGCGAATCCATGTGCGTTGTTCGCCTCGCAAGAGCACGACGAAGAACACCAACACCGTCGTGCCGACAAGCATGCCGTAGAGTCGGTGCGCGTGTTCCCAGAAAATACCGCCCGTCATTTCGCTGATCGGATAGAGCAGCATGTTGTGACCGAACGAGTTCGGCCAATCAGGCACTGCGAGTCCGCTCTCGTAACTCGTCACGAGTCCGCCGGTGATGAGCATCAGAAACACCGTGCCTGCAGCGACCATCGCGAACAGGCCCACGGGATTTGGAGCGCGACGCGCTGGATTTGCGCCGCGTGCGCCGACCTTCCCACCAAGCCATGCGAGCAGCATGGAACTCGCGAAGAGTCCGAGCACATAGAACATCGGCGTGAAGCGACCGCCGCCCTGCTCATCGCGCAAGAACGCGCCGAGCACAAGCACGTTCACGGTTGCCGATGCGAACCCCACGCGGAAGGGAACGACAGGTTTACCTGTTGCATCGACGCCGATGCGCGCGGCAACGAAGCCGCCGAGAAACACCACGACCAGCATGAGTGCGAAGAGCACTTCGCCCGCCGCTAGACCAGGCGACAACATCGCGACGTAGCCGAGGAACCACAAGACCGCGGTCGTCGCAAACCCGAGCGCGAGATGCATCGGTCGCGAGTATTTCGCCCACCACACAATCAACAGGCAACCCGCGACCGCCAATGCAGCCACCACGGCGAGGCCTGTGGGCTCTGCGTTCGTCTCACCTTGGAGCGTGAGCAAAGACATTCGGAGAGGCGCGACAGTTTGCTCGAAGAGGTAGTGCATGAGTTCCTTCAGGTGGCGAGACGCCTTCTATACTAGTCCCTCCTGTATGCAGCACATTGAAGCACCAACCCCCACGTCTGAAGCGAACCATCCGCCCAGCGCAGCGACAACCGAGCCGCGAAAACTTTCTTGGATGCGCATCACGACGGAACTCACGAAGGCTCGACTGAATGCGCTCGTCGTGGCGACGACGGTTGTTGGGTTTTTACTCGCGTCAGTTTCGACGATTGACTGGTGGCGTCTCACGATCGCAATGCTCGGCACTGCACTCGCTGCCGTCAGCGCGTCGATGCTCAATCAAGTGATCGAACGCCGTCGCGACGCGTTGATGTTGCGGACTCGTCGCCGTCCCATTCCTGCGGGAGAAGTCCAACCAGGATTCGTCTTTGCCGCGGGCTGTTTGATCGGATTCGCTGGATTCGCATTGCTCGTCCTGCAAATCAACATGCTGACCGGCGTGCTTGCAGGCGCGAACATCTTGATCTACGTGCTGCTCTACACGCCGCTGAAGCCGCGCACGACGATGAACACGATTGTCGGCGCAGTCTGCGGCGCGATTCCGCCACTCATAGGTTGGACCGCAGTGACAGGTCGGATTGATCCTGCTGCATGGGTGCTCGCAGGCATCTTGTTTGTCTGGCAGATCCCGCACTTTCTCGCACTCGCATGGAAGTACCGCGAGGACTACGCGCGCGGTGGCCACGCGATGCTGCCTGTGTATGACCCCGATGGACGCATCACCTCGCAAGTTTCCCTGATGACCACATTGCTGCTCGTGCCACTCGTGTTGAGCGCGACCGTGAGTGGATTGACCGGATGGTGGAGCGCGGCGTTTGGGTTCTTCGCAACACTGCTCTTCGCTGCGCTCGCGGTGCAGTTCGCGCGCTACAAAGATGACCGCACAGCGCGCGCTTTGTTTCTCGGAAGTATCGCGTGGCTCCCACTCATCTTGCTTGCAATGGTGCTTGATCGTGGACCTGTGAATGTGACTGCGTTCCTCTCAGGGCGACCGAACGATCGCATCTTTGAACCAAACTCTCCACCACCCACGGAAACGACGCCGTGAGCGAAACCACCGAGAAAAGCAGCACTTCCGCGCCTTCGCCCACGCTGACCATGCGCGGTGGTGGATGGGTGATTGTGCTCGCGATCGCGCTCGTACTCGGTGTGATTGTGTGGGCAACGCTCGCGCCACTCTTAGGCAAACGCCATCTCGGTGATGGACACACCATCGATAGTTACGGATTCGGGCTTGAACCGTTGCTCGTCGAACGCAGCGCGCTGCAGCCTTCGGGCAACGCGCGCGACTTCTTACCTGCCCTTGATGTTTCGAAAATCATTCGCGGCAGCGAGCAGGCGATCTACAACGAATCACATCGCAGTCGCTACGTCGTCAGCAAAGATCGCGTCTTTGGACTCGTGCACAACGGCGAAGCGCGCGCGTATCCGATCGCGTTGCTCAACGGCCATGAAGTCATCAACGATGTGCTTGGCGGCGATCCAATCGTCGTCGCGTACTCCCCATTCTGCGATGCGCCCGTCGCGTTTCTTCGCACCGTCGATGGAACAGTTCTGCAGTTCAACGTGAGTGGATTGCTCTGCGAATCTAGTTTGCTCTGCTACGACCGCGCGCCAGTCGGAACAGATCCAAACACGCACGCGCCCAGTTTGTGGAGTCCACTCTTGATGGAAGCGATCAGCGGTCCGTACGCAGCGAAGGGCACGAAGCTCTCGCCGTTGACGGGTGGATGCACGACGACATGGTCGGACTGGCTGCGCGCGTATCCCATGACGACGATGCCTGAGCGGGACCTTGGCGCGATCCGTCGCTACAAGACCATCTCCTACGCGCGTAACTATCTTTCGCCGCGCTTGGATTTTCCTGTCGATCCGATTCCAACTCGCGAAGAACTCGCACAACTCAAGCTCTCACTGAAGTCGCCCTGCATCGCCGTGTTCGTGAACGCAAAGTGGCACGCGCTCTCGATTGAGCGCTTGCTGCCCGTTTCGACTTCGGGTGTTCTGCGCACCGCGAGCGTGGATGTCGATGGCGTGTTGCTCGATGTCGTCTTGCCTGAAGGACCTGGTGTCGCGCGAGTCCATCGCCGCGATGGTCAACCGTTGCTGTCGATCCCCTGCTTGCTCTTTGCATACCGCGCGTTCTTCGATCCAACTGCAGCGAGCACAATTCTGCCGCTATGAGGACGATCCGAGCAGCAGCGTGATGTAGAGAACGATCCACGCACCGTCAAGGAAGTGCCAGTACATCGCGGTGTACAGCGCGCCTCCGAAATCATTCGGTCCATATTCGCAGCGCCGCGCGCGCGCGGTCGTGGCGCACAGCGGCACGAGCCCGCCAAAGACATGGAGCGCATGCAGACCCGTCAACACATAGAACATCCACGCATACAGACCTGTCGTGAACGGGTTCGTGAGATGCAATTGAATCAGTTGCACCCATGCGAATGCCTGTAAAACGAGGAAGAGCAACGCGAGCGCAAGCGTTGCGAGCATCCACTTGCCTTGCGTCTTGTCGCCCCTCTGCGCCGCGCGCAACGCGCAGTGCATCGTCCAACTACTCAACAGGAGCGCCGCCGTGCTTGACAAGAGAATCGCGGGCGGCGGTGGCGGACTTCCTTGCATCCACGTTGCGGCATTCTCGATGCGCACGAAGAGATAGCCGAAGATCGCCGAAAGAAAAAGCAGCGCAAGGACAGCGAGGAAGATCCACATTCCCATACGACCCGCGTCGAGGCGAGCGCTTGCATCACCAAACGGCGTGACCCGTGCGTTCGCTGAGAAGAGAGTCGGGAAGAGCTTCATGCGTACTTCCACCAGCGAAACATGTCCTGCGCGTCACTTCGAAGTGATAGGCGCAAACTTCGCATTCTGATCAAGATACGTCTGCACGGTTTTCGGATTGCCCTTGTCAAACGCGTACGAGTTCGCGTCGACATCCATCATCGAGAAGGACATCATCAAGACGACGAACAGCATCGCCGCCACAAGCACCAAGAGATTGAAGGGACGATCCCAACGCAAGTGCATGAAGAAGAGGCACACGAGCGTTGCCTTGATGCCTGCGATCACAAGCGCGATGTAGATGTTCGCCTCGCCGAGATCCACATAGTGCACCGCGATGGTCATCACCGTCAGCGCGACGAGCGCGCCGCCCGTGAGGAGCAGCGTGGAAACAGGCACGAGGTGGCCGACGAGAGGATGACCCTCGGCGTGGCTATCGTGAGAAGATGGAGTTGCGTCAGAGTGCATGGCGATTCGTTCCGTCGATGCAGGATCAGTGAATGAGGTAGAAAAGCGGGAAGAGGAAGATCCACACCAAGTCGACGACGTGCCAGTAAAGACCGACAAGATCGATGGGCGTGTAGTGGTCGCTGTTGTAGCGACCCTTGAAGGATCCCCACACGAGCCAACTGATAACACCAATGCCGACGATGACGTGAATGCCGTGCAATCCTGTCATGCAGTAATAGATCGCGAAAAACTGGTGGGTGCTCGGGGGCAGTTTCGGATCAAGAAGATGCGGCGTGCCTTCGGTCGGCTTCTCATGAATCGCGGACTCCGCGTACTGACTTCGTTGTGCGGGCGTGGTGCCTGCGAGATCGACTACACCGCTCGGACCCGCGAGTGGTGCAATGACGGAAGTCTTATCCACGGGAGGCAGTGGCGTGAGCACCGCAGACATCGCGCCCGTCGCAGGTGTGACCGCAGGAGCTTCGAGTTGCAACACCGGCGCAGGCGTGCCTGGATCCGTCATCGCAATCTTTGCTTCCTGTTCATCGACAGGGCGATAGAAGCCCGGACCCATGATGAGATTCTCATGGATCTTGTGCGTGTACTCGAAGTACTTGATGACCATGAAGCCGATGGCGCCCGCGAGCGTGAGGAGCAGGCAGATGATCAGCGGAATGCGCTTATTGGTTTGCGCGAATCGCACCGCCATTGCCATCGTAAAGCTCGACGCGATGAGCACGAGCGTGTTGATGCCGCCGAGGATCGTGTCGAGGTAGTGGCTCGCGTACGCGAACACTTCAGGATGCAGCATGCGCAACACTGCGTACGCGACAAACAAGCCACCGAAGAATAAAACTTCGGTGGCGAGGAAGAGCCACATGCCAAACTTGGCAGAGTCAAACTGCTGCTTCGGCGAGTCAAAGTGGTGCGCGAGGAATGGATACTTCGCGTGCTCGCCATGATCATGATCATGAGCATGATCATGAGCATGATCATGAGCATGATCTGCGTGCGCAGTTGTCGAAGTTGTACTTGTAGAAGCGGTACTCAAGGCTCGTCCTTCGTGTGCAGTCAGTGCGTGTCTTTGGCGGGAGCCGCGTTGGGATCGACTTCGTAACCTTGCTCCGCTTCATTCCAGCGGAGATCAGAGAAGTCGTACGGATTGCCCACCGAGGGCGTTGTCGAAAAGTTGTCGTGCGGAGGCGGTGACGTGCATTGCCACTCAAGACTTCGGCCGCCCCACGGATTCGCGGGTGCCTTCTTCCCGAAGAAAAGTGAATGCAAGAGATACGCGCCCGTGAGGAAGAAGCCGAGCGCCATGCAGTACGCGCCCATCGTCGAGACGATGTGGTAGGTCTGGAATTCAGGCTGATACTGGTAGTAGCGGCGCGGCATGCCCTGCGAACCAAGCATGAACTGTGTGAAGAAGGCGACGTTGAATCCAACGAACACCAGCGTGCATCCAATGCGTCCCCAGAACTCGCTGAACATCACGCCGAACATCTTCGGCCACCAATGGTGAATGCCACCGATCATCGCGATGAGCGCGGAGCCCATCATGACGTAGTGAAAGTGCGCGACAACGAAGTACGTGTCGTGCAGATGGATATCCGTGTTCAGCGTGCCGAGCGGAAGACCTGTGAGTCCACCGATCGTGAAGAGGAACATGAACGCAAGCCCGTAGAGCATCGCGGTGTTCAACGCGATCGCGCCCTTGTACAACGTCGCGAGCCAATTGAAAACCTTGATCGCTGATGGAATCGCCACCGAGAACGTGATGAAAGAGAAGACGACATTCATGAGCGGCGATTGACCACTCGTGAACATGTGGTGCCCCCACACCAAGAAACTGAAGACCGCGATCGCAATCGAACTGAACGCAATGAAGCGGTAGCCGAAGATCTGGCGATGGCTGTGCACCGCGATGATCTCGCTGATGATGCCCATGCCTGGCAGGATCATGATGTACACCGCAGGGTGCGAGTAGAACCAGAAGAAGTGTTGGAAGAGCACGGGATCGCCGCCCATTCCCGGATCAAAGATGCCGATGCCGAACGCGCGCTCGATGATGAGCAAGAGCAGCGTGATGCCGAGCACTGGTGTCGCGAGCACTTGAATGAGTGCCGTCGCGTAGAGCGCCCACAGCAAGAGCGGCATGCGGAACCAAGTCATGCCCGGTGGGCGCAGTTTGTGAATCGTGACGACGAAGTTCAAACCGGTGAAGATCGAACTGAAGCCAAGAACGAACACACCCATGACAACGGGAATGACGCCCGCGGTTTCGGTGCTTGTGCTGTAGGGCGTGTAGAAAGTCCAACCCGTATCGAAACCACCGGCGAGGAGCGCGTACACAGAAAGGAGCGCGCCCGTAATCCAGAGGTAGTAACTAAAGAGATTCAACCTCGGGAACGCGACGTCCTTCGCGCCGAGCATGATCGGAAGCACAAAGTTTCCGAGCGCACCCGGAATGCTCGGGATGATGACGAGGAAGACCATGATCGCGCCGTGCAGCGTGAAGGCTTGGTTGTACTGATCCGCGTCAATCCACGTCACTTCACCTGGCGTGAGCAACTTCGTGCGAACGATGAGCGCGAAGAGTCCACCCACGAAGAATGAAGCGAGCACCGAGATGAGATACATCACGCCGATACGTTTGTGATCGAGCGTGAACATCCACGACTTGATCCCACGCGTAAACGTGAGGTAGTTGTCGGTCGATGCTGCGTGGCCTGAAGGAGTCAGCGTGGTCATGGCTTCGCGTCCGTCTGTCAATTGCTCTGTACCTGCGCCGCAAGCGCGCCCAACTTGATTAATTACTTCATCACTTCGCAGCAGCGGTAACGCCGCTGCCGATGAACTTGCCCTTCGCGTCGAACTGATCGAGGTTCTTCATCATGCCGATGATCGCGTCGATCGCTTTGTCGTTGAGCTGTCCCTTGAACGTCGGCATCACGTTGCCGAATGGCACGACGATGTGTTGCCCTGGATTCAAGATTGAATTGCGAACATACGTTTCGGGATTCTCGAATGCCTTGCCTGCACCGATGAGCGAGGCGTACGTTTCTTTGCCGTTGTCGAGTTTGCCATCACTGCCCGCGCCACCAGAAACGCGCGTCCACAGCCCCTGCCAGGTTGGGCCAGTGCTCGCGCCGCCGTTCAGTGTGTGGCACGACGCGCAACGACCGTAGAGCTTCGGACCAGCGACCTGCCAGAGCTCATCGCCCTTCAGTTCGTCCATCCAACGACCTTGCTTCTCGAGCCAAAGATCGAAGTCCGCCTGCGGAAGCACGAACACCTTCGCGTACATCTTCGAGTGATCTTTGCCGCAATACTCAGCGCAGAAGAGATGATGGAACTTCTGCTTTTCTGGATCGCTCTCGTTCCAACCTTCCGTGACGTGATCCGTTTGGAACCACAATGTTCCATAGCGACCAGGCACGATGTCCTTCTTCACGCGGAACGCGGGGATGAACACCGCATGGAGCACGTCCTCCGAACGCATGACGAGTTTCACCGGACGACCGGCGGGAACATAGAGATGGGAGTCCGCGCTCGTCGCGCCTGTTGGATAGCGGAAGTTCCAGAACCACTTCTGCGCCGTGACATCAATCTGATACGCGTTCTGTGGTGGCGTCACGAGATCGATGAAACCGCGGAATCCAAACCAGAACATGAACACGCAAAGAATCGTCGGGAGGATCGTCCAACCAAGCTCAAGCATCGTGTGATGCGAAGGGCCGCGCGCGTACACCTCGCGTCCCCGCTGTCGATACTTGATGGCGAAATACACCATCAGTCCGATCACGAGGACAAAGAAGAAGTAGCTGATCCACATGACGAACTGGAACGCGAAGTCCACCTGAGGTGAGACCGTCGACGCGCCTTCCGGCAGCCAAAAATCTGCTGGACTCACAGGCACGCTCGTGCTGAGCGCTGCCTGACCTTGAGATTCGGAAGTAGCCTGGAGCAGAAGGTGAATCATGGATCGACTCGGTTCAAACGGAAGGGACACTCAAACGGACGCGTGAGCGCCAGACGGAGACACCAAAGCACGCGCATGGCTTTGTTGTCGTTCGCGACGCCAGAAATACAAGAGACCGCCACCCACCACGGCAACCGTGATCGTGCCCGCGATTTGCATCACGCGCATCGCTGCCACGACATAACTGCCTGCATTGGGGTCATAGATGTGGCACCACAGAATGAAGCGATCAAGCGTGCTACCAATCTTGCCTTGTGAGGCTTCGAGCAACGCCATGCGCAACTGGGGTGGATCAAACTTTGTGCCGTAGATGTAGCGACCGATGCGACCATCGGGCGTGATCACGAAGATCGCCGCCGCGTGCGCATAGTCGCCGTTGGCTTGACGGCGGAATTCAAATCCAACTGCATCCGCGACAGACTTCGAAGCGCCGGCGTTGCCCGTGAGGAAATGGAATCCTTGCGAAGCGCCAGGCCGACCGTACTCGGCGACGTAGCCTTCCTTCTTGGCACGCGCGAGATCCGCAGTTTCGCTCGGATCAATGGAGAGGCAGATGACTTCGTATTCGTTGCCGATACTCCAGTCGAGTTCGGTGAACGCATCGACTGCGCCATTGAGCACGAGTCCGCAGAGCATCGGGCACTTCATGTACCCAATCTGCAAGACCACGGGTCGATCGCGCTTGAAGTACTCGCCCAATCGCACAGGCTGTCCGGCTTCATTCGTCAAAATGGTGTCAAGCGGAAGCGTTGCATCGAGATGCTCGATGATGTCGACGCCCTTCAACTCTTCAGGCACACCGTTGTTCAACTGCGCGTGCACGTTGCCACACCACAACAGCGCGCAAGAGAGCGCGAGTGCTGCGGAGTTGAAGATGGAACGCGTGGAAATCATGGCTGGTCGGGTTACTTGACGGTCTTCTTCGCTGCAGCATCCGCGACGAGAATGTCCATCGCTTGATCAATCGGAATGTGAATGCGCTCGGTTGTCTTGTCGTCGCTGCCGAGTTCCATGAAGCGACCGTACTGCGCGATCTGCTCCTTCTGCGCATTCGCGAGTTCGAACGATTCAACCGGCAACTCTTCAATGACGCGCGTCTGCGTGAACGAGTTTTGCATCGCGAAGAACATCACGCAGGTTGCGATGACGGTCGCAGCAAAACCAATCGTGCCTGCAAGCGATAAGAACCAAGTCATGCCTGGCTCAGGATCATCCGTGAGTGTGACGTGTGGAGGAAGTTCGTGGCTCATAGCGAAAGTCTTCAATGCAACGGAATCAGACGTTTTCAAACGAGAGCGACTCATGCAAACGCGGATCGCGCGTGGGCACGAGCGAACGACCTTGGAGATACGCAATCGAACCTGCCGTGACGAGGCACGCAACGCCTGCGGTGAGGATGTAATTCAGCGGATTCTCAAGTCCATTCGGCTGCGTGCCGTACTTCGCGACGAGATCACCGTAGGTTGCGAACGTTCCAATGTCATTCGGAATCTCAGGCATCACGAGCCAATAGAGATCGATCCAGTGGAAGCAGAGCATCCACACCGAGGCAGCAGCAAGCGAAATGCCGTAGCGCTTTGGCCAACGACTGATCATGCCGACGAACGGAATGATGAAGTGACCGAAGAGCAGCATCAGCGTGACAGGCAGCCAACCACCAACTTGGCGCGTGAGGAACCAACCTGTTTCTTCCGGAAGATTCGCGTACCAGATGAGCATGTACTGACTGAATCCGATGTACGCCCAGAAGACCATGCCGAAGGCGAAGAGCAACTTGCCGAGATCTTGCAAGTGCTCGCCACTGACGATGCCTTTCAGCAAACCAAGGCGCGTGAGTCGCACGGTGATGAGTGCGAGCGATGCGTATCCGCCCGTCACGCATCCAGTGAAGAAGTACACGCCGAACATCGTGGAGAACCACGCTGGCGACAGTGACATGATCCAATCCACCGCCGCGAATGTCGTCGTGAGTGCGAAGATGATCGCCGCAGGACCCGACCATTTCTGCATCGAGAGCGTGCGGTGCATCGCGCCATCTTGATCTTGACGGCTGCTGTTGTTCGTAAAGAACCACGCAAGCATCGCCCACGCTGCAAAGTAAACCACAGCGCGCACAAGGAAGAAATTCGCGTTCAAGAACGCGACCTTCTTCCCGACAACATGCGCGATGCCAGGGTCATTCGCTTCAAGCGTCGCGAGATCAGCCCATGGGAAGAGCGTGGCTGCAGTGCCGTTGAAGAACATCCACAGCACGGGGATGAAGAGCAGCCAAATCCACTTGAGGTTCGACGCGAGCGCTTCCGCAGGGCGTCGCACAGCAACACTCCAACCAGCGCGCGTGAGGAATTGAATGATGAGGAAGAACAAACCACCGAGGCAAATCGTCAATCCGAAAAGGAAGGCGACGAGATACATCTTCCAGAAGCTGCGCGCGTCGGTGTTGAATGCGCCCGACTTTCCGAGATACACACCAGCGCCGAGGCACACGACGCCGATGCCGACAGCCGCATTGCGCAGCACGAGGCTGGCAGGACCCAGTTGGGTGTTCTTGGAAGAGAAATCTACTTGCGGTGCGTGACTCATGAAGTCGGTCTTTCGTGCGAAGCGTCGCGAGGGTCCGTGATCAATCGAGGACTTACTTCAGAAGTGGAAGATCCTTGCGGAGTTCCGGTGGCACATCTTGCGTCGTGGCGTTCTGTGATCGCTGCAGCGCTTGCACATAGCAGGCGATTGCCCAACGATCGTCGGTCGTGATCTGTCCTTGATAGCCCGCCATATTGCGGATGCCCTTGGTGGCGATGTTGAAGATCATGCCCAAGCGATGCTCGCGCACGAGTGGATCATGCAGACTCTTCGCAGCGACCCAACGCGTTCCCATCACGGGTCCTTCGGTGCTCGACATCAGTGCCATCGCGCGTTGATTCACCATGCCATTGCCGTACCCCGAGTAACCGTGGCAAGCGGAGCAATAAATATTGAATCGCTGTTGACCACGCTTGATGAACGCTTCCGTGAGTTGCAATCGCGATGGCAACGATTCCGCCCAGTCGCCGTGTACTGCGCCTTCCCAGTAATGCGTGTCGTCGTAGGTTTCGCCACGCGCCACGCTGCCTTCAACAGCCGGACGCATTGATCGATGATCTGCAAAGAGTGGGTTCTTCGTTTGCGTCTTGAACTTCGGTTGGAAGTCCATGTCTTGGAAGATGTGCACGCCGCGATTTGCATCGGGGGTTGCACGCACACGCGCAATGATGGTGAATGGCACAACCGCCGCAACAGTGGCGAGGAGTGCTACGAAGATGAGCCATCGTGGGGGCATGTCAGTCCTCCACCGCTTCGACCGCACTTGCGCCGAGAGTACGGAGGAAAGCCTCCGTTGTGCCGCGCAAGAATTTCGGGTCACGTGCCTCGATCACAACGAAGAATCGATCGTTCGTTGCTCGACGGAAGCGGTTGTTCTGTAAAAGCGGGTGATAGAGCCGCGGAAGTCCATTGAAAAGGAACATCAGTCCCACGCACGAGAGTGCGGAGAAGAGCACCGTCACTTCGAAGATGACAGGGATGAATGCGGGCAAGCTCATCATCGGTTTGCCCGAGATGAGATACGGATAGCCCGTCACCTTCACAAGCGCCCAGGTACTGAAACTGAACGAGTTCGTAAACGTTTGCAACGCGAACGCGGCAGCAGTGCCCGTCGCACCTGCACCGAAGACCAACACGGGAAGGATCGTGCGCTTCACGCCCATCGCCTTGTCGAGACCGTGCACTGGAAATGGTGTGCAGCAGTCCCACCAGATATATCCCGCATCGCGCACCTTTTCGGCTGCGCGCATGAGATCGCCTGTGTTGTCAAACTCCGCGATGAGCCCATAGACAGGACGACGCGCGGTTGAAGTTTCTTGCGTAACGCTCGACATTAGTGCGCCCCTCCATGACCATGACCATGATCATGAGCATGAGCATGAGCATGAGCATGATCCTTCTTCTGATGCGGATCCGCTGCAGGCATGATGGCTTTCACTTCTGCCATCGCGATCATCGGAAGGAAACGGCAGAAGAGAAGGAAGAGGGTGAAGAACAGCCCAAACGCGCCGAGCATCGTGCCGATGTCGACCCATGTTGGCGTGAATTGATCCCACGAACTTGGCAAGAAGTCATTCGCGAGACTCGTCACGATGATGACAAATCGCTCGAACCACATGCCGACGTTCACGACGATCGAGAGGATGAACATCATCGGGATGCTCGTGCGCATCTTCTTGAACCAGAAGAGTTGCGGCGTGATGACGTTGCAGCTCACCATGATCCAGTACGCCCACCAGTACTGACCAAACGCGCGATTGACGAAGGCGAACTTCTCAAACGCTGCGCCGGAGTACCACGCGACGAAGAACTCCATCGCGTACGCGTATCCAACCATGCATCCTGTTGCCAAGATGACCTTGTTCATGTTGTCAAGGTGGCGGAGCGTGATGAGATCTTTGAGACCGAAGAGCTCACGCGCAGGCACGGCGAGTGTGAGCACCATCGCGAATCCGCTGAAGATTGCGCCCGCAACGAAGTACGGTGGGAAGATCGTCGTGTGCCAACCTGGAAGTTGTGAGGTCGCGAAGTCGAACGAAACGACGGAGTGCACCGAGAGCACGAGTGGCGTCGAGAGCGCAGCAAGAATCAGATACGCGCGCTCATAGCGATGCCAGTGTCGGTTCGATCCGCGCCAACCGATCGCGAAGAGACCGTACGCGAACTGCTGCAACTTGCCCTTCGCGCGATCGCGCAGCGTGGCAAGATCGGGAACCATGCCCGTGTACCAGAACACGAGCGAAACAGTGAAATACGTGCTGACCGCGAACACGTCCCACAAGAGTGGTGAACGGAACTGCGGCCACATGTCCATCTGATTCGGAATCGGGAAGAGCCAGTACGCGAACCACACGCGACCAACGTGAATGCCAGGGAAGAGACCCGCGCAGATGACTGCGAAAATCGTCATCGCTTCGGCGAATCGGTTGATGCCCGTGCGCCACTTCTGTCGGAACAAGAAGAGGATCGCGCTGATGAGCGTGCCTGCGTGACCGATACCGACCCAGAACACGAAGTTCGTGATGTCGAACGCCCACATGACCGGGTTGTTGAGACCCCACACGCCAACGCCTGTGAAGATGAGATACGAAACGCAGAAGCCGAGGAAGCCGAGCAAGCTCAGCGACAAACCGAATGCCACGTACCACGCCATTGGTGCGCGACGCGATTCCGCCACGCGACACACGGTCGTCGTGACTTCAGCAAACGTCTCGAGGTTCAACACGAGAGGCGCGCGAGTGCCTGGCATCTCGACGGTGTTGTCGACGATGTCTACGGCGTGCGTGTTTGAAACGGGAAGCGTGCTCATGAATGCGCCCCATGCGAATCTGTCGTGCCAGGACCTGCAGCGTGGCCATGACCATGATCATGATCATGCGCGTCGGAGCCATGCTCGACCGCTGGATTCCACACGCGCGCGAGATACTTCAAGCGCGGCTTGGTGTTCAGTTCATCCAGAAGTCCGTAGCTGCGAACGCCCTTCTGTGCGTTCGCGACTTCGCTCGTCTTCACATTGAGATCGCCGAAGACGATCGCACCTGTCGGACATGCTTCTTGGCAAGCGGTCTGCACCGTGCCATCTGCAATCGCCCACTCCGGTGCACCTTCGACGCCGCCCTGCTTCGCCCACGCGTTCTTCGTTGTGATGCGCGCATCTTGAATGCGTTGCACACAGAACGTGCACTTCTCCATCACGCCGCGCATGCGCACCGTGACTTCAGGATTGAACTGCATGCGAGGCCACTCGTTGGGACCTTCGGAGGTGTAGTACTCGGGCTTCGTCATGAAGACGCCGCCTTCGCGCACAGGTTCGCGTCGATGCCAATCAAAGAAGTTGAACCGACGAACCTTGTACGGACAGTTGTTGCTGCAGTAGCGCGTCCCGATGCAACGGTTGTAGACCATCGCGTTGAGCCCTTGCTCATCATGGAGGGTCGCAGCAACAGGGCAAACCTGTTCGCATGGCGCATTCTCGCAATGCATGCACGCGATCGGTTGCACAGCGAATCCACTCGGCTTCGTTGGATCCGTGCCGCGGAAATATCGATCGACGCGAATCCAGTGCATCTCGCGACCGCGCGCAACTTGATCTTTGCCAACGACAGGCACATTGTTCTCTGCTTGGCATGCAGTCACGCACGCGCTGCAACCCGTGCAAGACGCGAGATCAATTGACATTGCCCAGCGGAACTTCGCGCCCGCGAGATTCGATTCTTCCCACAACGAGAGTGTGTGTGGAACGTGGTTCGCGTGTGCTGCGAATTTCGGCTGTTGCTTGTACGTCGCGAGCGAAGCACTGCGCACGAGTGCTGGCAATCGCTCTTGAATACCTGACTCAGGAACCTTTGGATCGAGCGCGTCGACCGCGCCGTGATCTTGCGTGTGTGCGAAGGCGTAGATCTCAGAAGTTCGCGTGACTGCGCTTACTGCAACAGATCCGAGTGCACTCGAGGTCTGCATTGCATACGCATTGAAACCTGCGTCTGCAGCGATCGCTCCCGCGACTGCACCGCGACCGTATCCAAGCGCGATCGATCCGCACAGCTCCGCGTGTCCGGGCACAACCCACACGGCGACCTTCGTCGAACCGCTCGCTGTTTTCAGTTCGACAACATCGCCATTCTTGTGACCCATCGTCGTCGCTTGCTTCGGAGAAATGAGCAGCGCGTTGTCCCAGGTGATCTTCGTGATCGGATCAGGCAGCTCTTGCATCCACGCCATGTTGGCGAGGCGACCATCGACGACCTTGTTGTCGAAGAAGAAGGAGACTTCAAAGTTGTCGCCGCTTGCAACATGCGACGCTGCTTGCGCGATCGTTGCCGCAACGGGTACAGCAGCGATCGTTGCCGTTGCCGTCGATGGAACGAAGCCCGCATCGAGGTTCGTGCGCCAGTACTTCTCAAACTCTGCGCCCGAAAGTCCGCACAGCGCGGTGTGCGTGCGACGCACGATCGAATACGCGTCCTTGAGTGCATCGCCTGTGAGTTCAGCGAGCAACTCGACGGCGTTCTTGCCGCCTTGCGCTTCATCCATGAGTGGAAGAATCGTCGGCTGACCGAGCACGATCGTGCCATCCCACGCGCGACCATCAAACCAATTCTCGAGTGCATGGCAAGCAGGAATGTGCCAGGTGCTGAGTGCGGTCGTCTCGTTCGCGTAGAACGAAAGATGCACGATTTCCGCGGACTTCTTCATCTTCGCAGCGAACGCGAGATCGGAAGGCGCGTCATACACAGGATTGCTGCCGAGGATGACGAGCGTTGAGACCTTGCCTGCGTCAAGCGCGCTCGCGAGTGCGCCGAGTTGTGCGGTGACCGCAGTTCCCGAAGTGCTCGCTCGATACGCCGCGCCCGCGCTGCCGAGTTTCGCGTTGATCGACGCAGCAATCGCATGGCACGCAGGATCAGCGGTGCGACCTGCAAACACGAGCGCACCAGCACCAGCGCTTGCGAGATCCTTCGCCAACACTGCGAAGACTTCCTTCGCGTGCGCATCCAAGATGCTGCTCGATGCTGCGTTGGCGAGCAACGCATCCGCGCCCGCGACGCCGAGTTCCTTCGCAACCATCGCTGCAAACACAGCGACTTCGCTCGGACGCATCGTGAATCGCTCGTCTGCACTGAGACCAGTCACGCTCAGCGTGCTCTCCGCAACATAGAGACGACTCATCTCTTGCTTGGAAGCATCCGCGTTCTGAATCTTGCGTCCTTGCGCCCAGTCGCGCGCAAACTTCACGCCCATCGCAGCATCGTTGAGCGGATCGCCGTCGAGCACGAGAATGACGGAGGCCTTCGAAAAATCTGGCGTCGCAACAGCGCCTGTGCCCGCGATCGACGCGTCATCATTCGCTGCGCCCCACCAAGTCCACGTCGCCTTCGGATACGCCTTCGCAACGCGCGACTGCATGTCCGCGAGCGTGGGTGAACCGGAAAGATCGCAGAGAATCGCGAGACCTTCGCCGCCGTTGCTCTGCCACGCGGTGCGACTCGTTGCGCACCAATCCGCGAACGCCGCGTAGTTTGTTGGTGCTTGCTGACGACTTGCGGCGCGGCTGCGATCCGTGTCGTAGAGCTCCAAGATGCGCGCTTGCGTCGAAGGCATCGACGCGCCAGCTCCCGCGAAGAGACGATTGCCGTCAAGCTTCACGGGGCGACCATCAAAGGTCTTCGCGACCGCAGGCTGCGCAACGCCCCATGTCTCAACCATCGTCGCGTACGGAACAGGAACCCCCGGGGTGCGATTCTTCTGCGCTGCAGCGAACGGAACAATCTTCGCTTCAGGCCAACGACGGCACGCCGCAAGACCAGCGAGCGCGAAACTCGCACCCATCACTTTGATAAACGCGCGGCGATCATCGCCTGCAGCGAGTTCCGCTGCGCCTGGTGAAAACTCACGCGCCATGAGTTCCTTGAACTCAGGTGCGTCGGAGAAGTCTTCGAGGCTTCGCCAAAACTCTGGAGCTGCGGTGCGCGCGTGCACATCGAGTGTCGGGTCTTGAGGAGCGCATCCTGTTTCGTTCTTCTGCATCGGCATTCCGTTTCGTCTGATCGGTTCGTGTTCAGTGGCGCGGCGCAGAGCGCTCAGCGATGGCAAGTAGTGCAGTTTTCACTCGGCGCGATTTGGAATTTCGCTTCGAGTCGAGTTTGTTCTTCAATGCCGAGATCCATCGAAGGATCAAGGCGCATGTTGGTCACGTCTGCCGGCGAACGTAGATTGGTGATCGGATCGCGGTGGCATTCCAAGCACCAACCCATCGAGAGTGGCGCGTGTTGATAGACAACTTCCATCTTGTCGATGCGACCGTGGCATGTCGCGCAACCAACACCGCGCGTCACGTGGGCAGCGTGATTAAAGAAGGCAAAATCAGGCAGTTTGTGAATGCGCGTCCACTCGACAGGCATGCCTGTGAGATTGCTGTCAATCAACTTCGCAAGTTTGGGTGACTCAGGACGAATCGTCGTGTGGCAATTCATGCAAGTCTGTGTCGCAGGAATCGAAGCACTCGCCGCGCGATCCACGCCGATGTGGCAGTAGCGACAATCCAGTCCGAGCTGACCTGCATGCAGCGCGTGGCTATACGGAATTGGTTGTCTCGGTTGATAGCCTGCGTCGAGCGTCTTCGGACTAAATCCGTACGCCACAAACCACGCCGCATAGAGCGGCATCGTTGCACCGACGAGGATGACAACAGGCAGAAGAAGATTGGACCAGCGAGGGAATGAGAACCTACTCATGCGAGATCGACTCGAAGGGAAGCGAGCGGAATTCCGCCACTCCACGCGTGCGAAACGCACACGAGAAGAGGCACCAAGTCGCGCTCGAGAAGGACCGTCGAGACGCAATCAACAAATCGAATTCGTGAAATATTTCACGAATTCGAGTTGCACAGTCTAAATGCTGAATCGCGATCGGTCAACGGGGAAAACAATCCTGACAATAGAGCGGAGTTGTGGGCGAACCTAGGTGCTTCCCCCATCGGCTAACCTCACGCAACTGTGACCGACTCGACCGACCTCATTGACACCCACTGCCACCTCACTTTCCCCGAGTTCGCGGGCAAGGTTTCGGCGACGCTCGTTGCCGCGCAGGTAGCAGGCGTTCGAGGCGCGATCACGATCTCCACCTCGACTTCCAACGCTCGCGAATGCCTCGCGCTCGCGAAACAGCACGCGTCATTATGGTGCTCCGCTGGCGTCCACCCCCTCTACAGCGATGAACCATGCGATTGGTCGGCGCTCGAAGAGGTCGGATCCGACCCCAAGTGCGTCGCGTGGGGCGAACTTGGGCTCGACCGTTTTCACGCACAACCTACGTTTGAACAACAACTTACGGTACTGCATGCCCAGTTAGAAGAACTCGAGAGACTGCAGGCAAAGGGGCTTTCGAAACCGATCATCCTCCACTGCCGCGACGCATTCGACCAGTTGATTCCGATCCTGCGCGCGACCTCACTTCCGCGCGATCGCTTCGTCTTCCATTGCTTCACCGCGGATTCGACCGCCATGCGCGCGCTGCTCGACTTCGGCGCGATGGCGAGCTTCACGGGCGTCCTCACCTATAAGAATGCGAAGGCCACGCAGGAAGCCGCGCTCCTTCCGCCACTTGATCGCATGATGGTGGAAACCGATGCGCCGTTTCTTTCGCCTGAACCGCATCGACTCGAGCGACCCAACGCGCCGCGGCTTGTAGTGCATGTCGCGGATCAACTCGCGAGGCTTCGCGGCATCGAACCGCTCGCGATGCGCGCGCAGCTTGCGGCCAACTGCAAGCGCTTCTTCGGAATCTAGCCGTCACAGTCGCCGACCGATCCTCGTACCCTCTCACACCCCATGCCGCTCGACCAGATGCAATCCGAATCTCGCAGCATGAGCTTCGGCGATCACCTCGAAGAGCTTCGCTCGCGCGTGTTCAAATCAGTCGCGGTGCTTTTTCCGCTCGCGATCGCGCTGTTCTTCCTCGCGCCCTACTTGCGCGAAGCACTCTGCCAGCCGCTCTTTGATGCGCTGCGTGCGAACGGTCAGCCCGCGCAGGTGCAATCGATCGCACCTGCAGAAACGTTGATGGTCGAGTTCAAACTCTCGATCATCGGTGCGATCATCGTCGGCGCGCCCTGGATCCTCTTTCAGATTTGGAAGTTCATCGGGCCCGGCCTCTACTCGCACGAAAAGCGATTCGTGCACTTCCTCGTTCCTGCGAGTTTTTTACTCACCGCCGTTGGCGTGAGTTTGTTCTACTTCATCATGCTCCCGTTCACGCTGATTTTTCTCGTGGGATGGGGAGCGCCTGTTCCAAAGATTGTGGACGGCTCGATCGCGGGTGAAATTGCCGCGGGGCCATCGATGCCTGTTCTCGCGGAAAACCCACAGTTTCCACAGCCAGGACAGATGTGGGTTCGGATGCCTGATCAAGTGCTCTGCATCGCCGTCTCCAACGATCTTGTCGCGCAACCACTCACAAGCAAGATCGTGAAGGGAACCGAATCCGCCGTGCAAGGCGCGTTGGATGCGGTGCTCCACTCGGCGGATGCGCCCGCGCCTGCGGTGGATCCAACTGCGCCCATCACACCAACGCGCGCGCCGATGCGCATCCTTGAAATCGCACTCGGTCAAGCGGGCGGCGTGCAGCCGAACTTTCGACTCGAAGACTACACAGACTTCGCGCTGCTTTTACTCGCGGGCGTCGTCGTTGCGTTTCAAATGCCGCTCGCCATCCTGCTCTTGGGATGGATCGGACTCGTCGATGTTGCGATGCTTCGCAAGAAGCGCAAGATCGCACTCTTCGTGATGGCGATCATCGCCGCAGTCGTCACACCACCAGATGCAACGAGCATGTTCATCATGTTGGTGCCGCTCTATTCGCTGTATGAGCTCGGCATCATCTTGCTCGTCTATCTCCCTGCATCGCGCATCCGCGAAGGCTCGCTGTTCCGCTTCAGTTTCAGCAAGAAACGCACGTCGAGCACCGATAACGCCACTCGTCAGCCCGCACAAACGGAACGGTCGTCGCAACAGGATCAGTCGTCGCGCTCCGTGTCAAGCGGACAGAGCGAAGCGAGTGATCCTGATGCAGGTTCGACCGATGAGGATGGTGACCGAGGTATCAAACGGTGAGTCCTCGGCATGACCGCAGCGCCCTTTCTTACGGACTAGGCTGCAGATCCCCTTGGATCTGCAGAGTTCGAAGGAGAAGGAGGAGAGCGATGAATCAGGTAGGTATCGCGCAACGCGCGGACAACGGGGTGACATCCATCGATGTCGCAATGATGGAGCGAGCAATCACGCTCGCACGACGGGCCGCCGCTGAAGGCGAGATCCCCGTGGGTGCAGTGATTTATCGCGGCGAACAAATCATTGCGGAGGCTGCGAACAATCGCGAGTTCCGCTCGGATCCCACAGGTCACGCTGAACTCGTCGCCATCCGCGACGCAGGCAGGGTGCTGGGAGAATGGCGACTTTCCGATTGCTCACTCGCCGTCACACTTGAACCATGTCCGATGTGCGCCGGCGCAATTGTGAACGCACGCGTCGGTCGCGTGATCTTCGGTGCGACAGATCCGAAGGCAGGCGCATGCACAACGCTCTACGGAATCTGCACGGATTCACGACTCAATCATCGAGTCGAACTGCACGCGGGCGTACTGTCCACGCACTGCGCGGAACTCTTGCGCGTATTCTTTCGCGAGCGTCGCGAAGCAAAGCGTCTTGAGAAACTTGTGACGCGCGTGCCACCCGCGGCTGCGTAACGACTGATCCCTTCCACCCATGCAAGCAACCAAAAAGAAGATCGTCTGCTTTGACCTCGGCGGTGTTGTCGTGCGGATTCGTCGCACTTACCCCGAACTTTTCGCCGCAGCGGGCATTGATGAAGATCGACTCGCGGCAACGGACTTTGACGCACTCGCGCCTGCGGCAACTGCGCTCGGTCGTCAACATCAGCGCGGCGAAATTGCGGGCGAAGAGTATCTTGAACGACTCGCTAGCCTCTGCGAAGGCATCGCAAGCACGGATGAACTCGCGCGCGCGCATCAGTCGGTGATCGTCGCGGAGTATCCAGGCATTGCCGAAGAAATCGTGCGGCTGCGCAGCGCTGGTTGGATCACTGCGTGCCTCTCAAACACAAACGATCTGCATTGGAAAGATCTGCTCGCGCTCCCCGCGTTACAAGCGATGGACGCGCGTCACGCGTCGCATCTCTTTGGCATCGAGAAGCCGAACAAAGAAATCTTCCGCGCCTTTGAACGCGCGCTCAACGCGAAGCCAGAAGACATTCTGCTCTTCGATGATCTCGCAGAAAACTGCGCCGCCGCACTCGAATGCGGTTGGAACGCCGTACGCATCGATCACGAAGGCGACACCGCCGCGCAAGTCCGGCTCGCGTGCTCCAACGGGCACTGACGCGAGCCCACATCGGACGAAGTCCTTGGTGTGGAGCATCCATGCGCTGCAACCATGATCGATCTGATCAAATAGTCAATCCATGCACTCTCGACGCGGCGCGATGCGCAGAGAGGATGGGTTCACGATTGTTCGGTATCGATATGGCGGCCGTCGATAGAAGGAACGACTGCGCCCAAAAGTTCGCGCATCATCACGGTGGCGAACGCGCCCTTCGGTAAATCGAACGCGCAGCGAATGAACGCGCCGTGTTCGTCGACGCCGCCTTCGATTTCCCAGTTCGAAAAGAACACGCGCAATGGTCGGCGCGCGCCCGCGTACGCGATCGGATTCGGCGCGGTCACGGATTCGAGCGTTGCATCGAACGCGCGCACGGCTGCTTCTTCAAGCTGCGCCACGCGCGCGGTTGGTTGCAACATGCCTGCGCCGTGGAGTGGTCCGGTGGGCGATATCTCTGCGCTCGCGAGTCGCGATGCAATCTCATCCGCCGTGGCGTCACTCGCTTGGAAACACGCTCCCGAATCGTGCTTGAACATGATGTCGCCTTCGACCAGGCTCGCATACGAACCTTCGGTCACGCGCGCATCAAGATTCGCGTTGAAGATCGCACTCTGCAGCGCGCTGATCCAAAATGATTTGATGTACTCCGGCAACGCGCGCACCGCACCCGCTGCGTCGCGACCTCGTACGAGTGCCTGCATCGCAATGCGTTCAGCGCGGTCATTGCGTCCCCATCCAGGCAGCGCTTCGGCAAACTTGCCTTCGTCATAGAGTCGACGGAACGACAACTGTCGCGGCGGAAACAACGCGCCGCGCGCGCCGAGCATCTCATCGAGCAGCACTTGCGGCTGAGACTGTAAGAGCGCAAGACCGCAGAGATGATTGTTCCGTCGATAGCCAAAGCGTTGTTCGCCGAAATACGCGGGAACGCCTGTTTTCTCGAGCGTTTGCATCGAGCGGTAGACCTGCCGCACACCGAGCGGATCCACATCGCGCACGCGAATCGAGAACCGATTGCCCTTCAAATGTCCGCGGCGCAACTTGTTCAGATGCCGCTTCGACCACAGGAATTGCATGCGTCCATGCTCAAGCGGTGGAAACACTCCATTGAGTTCCGCCGTGCGGCCCGGCATATGAATCGACACCGACTGCCGCGTGATCGCGACGCGATCCTTCATGCCCGCAAAGCCAATCACGCTTTCATCCACTTTGAAATGTCGCGCGAGGACTGCCATCATTTCGCCGTGCGGCATGTCACTCTTCTGCACGCCCAGATACAGATGTTCGCCATCGCCGACGGGGTCGTAGGAAGGAATCTCGTCGACCAAAAAATCTTCCGGCCGAACTTTCAGCACGCCGCCGAGTGCGGCATCCGTGGAGACGCGCCGACCCTGGCTAGGCTCGCGTCGAGTGAGCACATCACCATCACTGACCCACGCTGCGGGCGGCTCATTGTTGGGCTGTTCGGCACTCGTGGCGCCAAAGTTGTCAAGTGACAGATCAGTCATCTTCGCCATCCTCAGTATCAAAGACAGGCGGTTCTACAACGATCGGCGATTCGCTCGCAATTTCGAGCACTGATTCTGTGGCAAACAGTGGAACATGAAGTCCGACCGCAAGCGCGATGGCATCGCTAGGTCGCGCATCGAGTGCAATCTCGTCACTCTCACCAAACCGTTGCATCACGATGTTCGCGAAGAATGTGCCTTCTTCAAGCGCGTGGATTTCGACGCGCAACACTTTCGCGCCGAGCGTTTGAATCGCCGCTGCAAGGAGGTCATGCGTCTGTGGTCGAGGCGCTGGATAGCCGCGCAACCGTCGTTCAATCGCGATCGCTTCAGGCGTGCCGATCTTGATTGAAAAGACGCGGCCGATCGCACTCGCGACCGAAGTGGACGCATCGACGCATTCGCGCAGTTGAATGAACTGTTCGTCGGACGCGTCGAGAATCAACACGCGTTCAAGTTCGATAGCGATGGACATTCTGTCAGTGTAGGCGAGGCTCAACCGTTCCAATGGGAGAGCAGCACCGTGAGGTCGGGCGAATCCACGATGCAATTTCCATCCAAGTCCGTGGGGCATCCATCGCAATCCGCACATGCGCCCCAACTCTGGAGGAAGATCGCGAGGTCTTGCGCGTTGACCAGCAAGTCGTGATTGAAATCCGCGATGTCGTACACGGGCATTGCTGCAGCGACCGCGGCGCCCGCATCAATGCGGCCTGCACCGGTCCACTGATCAAACCCAGCGGGCGCGATGTCCTTCGCTGTTGCGGAAAGAATCGCGCGAACCTCCGCAAGCGTGATCGTTGGATTGACTGCGCGCATCAACGCGATCGTGCCTGTCACGTGCGGCACCGCTTGACTCGTTCCATTTTTCTGCGTGTAACCACTGGAGGAAATCGTCGACCAGATTCCAACGCCAGGCGCGGCGATATCCACGGTTGCTCCGTAGTTGGAAAAACTCGCGCGTAGATCACGATTATCCGTGGCCGCAACCGCGATCGTTTCATCCCAGCGCGCGGGGAACGCGACGGTTCCGTTTCCATTGTTGCCCGTGGCTGCAACGACGATGCCGCCTCGATTCACCGCGTAAATCACCGCGTCATGCAAGACGGTCGTGCCGGTGTAGTACTGCAAGCTCATGTTGATCAGACGTGATCCTTGATCGATCGCCCACACGACGCCTTCGCCCGCGTCACTCTCAAATCCCGTACATCCGTTCACGACAACGCCAGGAAGAATGCGCGCGTTCCATGAGAGTCCCGCGACCCCAACGCCGTTGTTGCCTTTGGCTGCGAGGATTCCCGCGATATGCGTGCCGTGCGAACATTCATCCGTCGTCGTGGTTGTGTTGTCAGGAAAGTTGTAACCAGGCAGCAATCGACCCGCGAGCTCTGGATGCGCATCGACTCCTGAGTCAAGTACCGCGATGATGACATCGTTGCCCGTCGTGAGATCCCATGCTTCGGTCGCTCCGATGTCTGCGTTCACAATGCCGACGACGCCCGTAATCGTTTGACCGGTGTTCTGCAGCGCGTACTGAAACCAGAAATCAGAATCGTTCGGTGTCGTTGCACTTGATCCGATGCCATCGACTTCGGCGCATTCAATGAGCCCGCGCAACGAGAGCAAGGATCGCACACACTGTTGCGCGTTACTTCCTTCAGGAATCGTGATGCGCGACCAACGCGTGAGTCCAAGTGAAGTCGCGAGCGCCGCATGCTTGGGTGCCTGCTCAAACACGGCGGAAACACGCGACGCGCCGATGCTTCGCAGCACGCGCGCGCTCGCGGTTTCGGTCAATCGCAGTGTCGGCTTTGACGATCGAAGTTTCCAATTGCCCGCGAGATCTCGTTCTGCTCGCACACCCTGCGCGAGTTTCACAAGCACATGCCCAGTCGCGTTCCCGCCCAATGCTTCGGTGACAAGCATTGGCCCCTCAAGCACTGGTGGTGCTGCGAGGAGCAGCGAGCAGAGAATGGGCGCGAGAAGTGGCACGATGGGTTCGAATCTAATGGTTTTTTTGCGAGCGAGTTCGCTCTCAATCTACTCCGCGAATCACCCGAAGGTTCCCAAGGAAAGGAAAATGCAGTTCTCACGAACAATTCTCTACCGACTGTGCGCTCTAGGTCGGTGAAACAGGCTTCCTCGCTATCATCAACGCCCCCTCCTGCCCTATGCCGCCCGCGCATCTCGAGCGGGTTCTTCGTCCTCCTCTGCCTCTCTAGGAATCACCACTCGTGTCGAACCGCTACCTCTTCACTTCCGAAAGCGTCTCCATGGGTCACCCAGATAAGGTGGCTGACCAGATTTCCGATGCGATCCTCGATCTCATTCTCACGCACGACCCTGAAGGCCGTTGCGCCTGCGAGACGTTGGTCACGACTGCGCAAGTTGTCGTCGCGGGCGAAATCAAATTCGTCCACAACCACAAGAAGCCATTCGACGTGCAGCAGACTGTGCGCGACGCAATCGCACGCATTGGCTACAACGATGCAGCGATGGGATTCGACGCGCGCGGTTGCGGTGTCATCAACTTGCTCCATGAACAATCTGCAGACATCGCGCGCGGCGTCGTGCGCAAGTCCAAGCGCGCGCAAGGTGCCGGCGATCAAGGCATGATGTTCGGATTCGCATGCCGCGAGAGCGAACGATTCATGCCGCTGCCGATTGACTTCGCGCATCGTCTTGTCGAACGACAAGCAACTGCGCGCGAGAACGGCACGATCGAGGGACTTCGTCCTGATGCAAAGAGCCAAGTGACTTTCGAATACGAAGGCATCGAACCCAAGCGCGTCGAGACTGTCGTGCTCTCCACGCAGCACGCGCCGATGTGGAATGGCGAGAAGCGCCAAGCGGAACTGAAGGCTGCGATCACGGAACAGATCATCAAGCCTGTGCTCGGTTCGTGGTGGCACTCGGACGTGAAGGTCTTCGTGAACCCAACTGGTCAGTTCGAAATCGGCGGTCCTCACGGCGATTGCGGTCTCACTGGTCGCAAGATCATCGTCGATACCTATGGTGGTCGCGGTCGTCACGGCGGCGGCGCGTTCAGCGGCAAGGATCCATCGAAGGTCGATCGCAGCGCTGCGTACATGGCGCGTTACATCGCGAAGAACATCGTCGCATCCAAACTCGCGACCGTGTGCGAAGTGCAACTCGCGTACGCGATCGGTGTAGCGGAGCCTGTCTCTGTGTTCGTCGATACGCAAGGCACGGGCACGGTAGATGACGTGATTCTCAGCAAGATTGTTCGCGAGCATTTCGATCTCACGCCATTCGGTTTGATCGAGCAACTCAAGTTGCGCGCGCCGATCTATTCGCCAACCGCGCGTCATGGTCACTTCGGTCGCGAACCAGGTGAAGAGGGCAAGGGCACCTTCACATGGGAGAAAACTGATCTCGCGGCCGCGCTGCGCAAGTCGGCGGCGAAGTCCGTCGGCTCAAGCAAGGGCGCGGGCAGCACGGGATCTAAGTCGAAGAAACGCGCGCTCACAGCCGTCTGACTCCATCTCGTGAAACATCCAGATTCAAATCGCGCTCGAGAAAAGAACATTCGACACTCGGGCACACGCCACAACGACGGCACGCGCGAACGCACACCGCGCGCGGACTTCATCCCGAAGGACGCGCGCGGTGTTGCGCTCGATCGACTCCTCGTGCAGACGCGACGATTTCCCGATCTCGCGCTCGGTGGTCCCGATGTTGCGCATCTTGATCCGCGCGATGCAGCCTTCGCACGTGCGATTGAACTTGCGGCGATTCGTCGATGGACGACGATCACTGCGTGCATTCGTCCGCATCTGTCCAAAGCCTGGCATCTGCTTGAGAAGCCTATTCAAGCCGCGCTTGTTGGTGGCACGGCGCAGTTACTTTTCATGTCTGTTCCGCCGCACGCTGCGGTCGATGGCAGTGTTGAATGGGTGAAGCGCGCGCTGCGACCGGGCGCCGCCGCATTCGTCAATGCTGTGCTGCGCAAAGTCGCTGACAACATCGCGGAAACGCTGCCGTTTGGCGCGCCTGAGATTCTCGATCGCAAGCGACGCGATCTCATTCCACTCGCGGACGGCAGCGCGATTCGTTTGCACAAAGACGTTTTCAGTGAAGAGCACGCCACGCGACTCGCAGAGCAAACTGCGGTTGGCCGCGAACTGCTGCTGCAATGGATCGCGCAGTTTGGCTGGGATGAGGCGGTCAACTGCGCACTGCACACGCTTGTGGAGTCACCGATCGTCGTGACGCCATGCGGCGACGCAGCGAACCATCCGCACATGCAACCGCACTCGCAAGAGGGATTCGCGGTGTGGACGGGACCGCATGACGCGATGCTCGCGTGGCTTGCAGAAGACACGACACGCACACGACGCGTGCAAGATTCCACAAGCGCGGAGTGTGTTGCGTCGGCGGCGCGACATCTGTTCCACGCGCCAAGTCTGATCGTCGATCTCTGCGCTGGTCGCGGTACGAAGACGCGACAACTCGCCGCGCTCTATCCCAACGCGACAGTGCTTGCGACGGATCCTGATCCTGTGCGTTTCGCTTCGCTCGCGCAACTTGCGGAAGGTCACCCGAACATTCGCGCACTCGATCCTGAGTCGCTGCTGCGCGAAGCCGCGGGTCGCACTGATCTTCTCATTCTCGATGTCCCCTGCTCGAACACCGGCGTGCTCGCGCGTCGTGCGGAAGCGCGTTTTCGTTTCGCGAAAAAGCGGCTCGACAGCGTCATCGCGAAGCAACGCGACATTTCTGATCCCGCAGTCGGTCTTCTCAAGACTGGCGGCTTGCTCGTCTACACAACGTGCTCGATTGAGGCGGCGGAAAACATTCGTCAAGCGAAGCGCCTCGCGAAGGTGCACGAACTCTCACTCATTCTCGATCGCCTGATTCTTCCGACCGGAATCCCTGGCGCGCCACTGGAAACGTATGCCGACGGCGGCTTCCACGCGCTCTTGGTGAAGCAGTCGGGAGGCGCGTTGCGCGCGGCTCCTGTTGACAATGAAGAGTCGCGCTAACATCTCCGCTTCCAACTTTGATTCCCCCTCAACGCTCGTCTCTCGCTCATGCGCCTTGCTGATCTTCTCAACCCGAATGCCGTTCGCACGCCACTCGTGTCGACGGACAAGCAGACTGCGATCAACGAACTCGTCGACGCGATTGCATCGTGCGGCGGCTGTAGTGACAGCGAAGCGGTGAAACGTGCAGTGTGGGAGCGTGAGTCGCAGCGATCCACGGGCATCGGTGAAGGGCTTGCGATTCCGCACGGCAAATGCGCCGCTGTCAATGACCTCGCGCTCGGCATTGGAAAGCCTGCGATGCCGATGGAGTTTGGTTCGATCGACAAGAAGCCCGTGCAGTTGATCGTGCTTTTGATCTCGAAGCCAGAGAAGAAGGACGAGCACATTCAAGCGCTCGGAAAGATCTCCAAGATCATGTCGAGTCCGCAGTTCCGCCATCTCGCGTACGCCGCGACGACGCCCGCCGAACTCTACGACCTCTTCATGCGCGCCGATAGTTGATCACGCGCCCTTCAGTCGAAGCTCGCCCGCTTGCTTGAGGATGCCCGCGGCTTCGCGCACCTTGTCGATGCTCATGAGGAACTGACCAAGTGTGTCGAGCACCATGGAACTCTGTGGCGCGAGTTCGGCGGCCTTTCGCAAGTCCGCTTCAGCGCGTGTGAAGTCTTGCGCGTCGCGGAATGCACGACCGCGCGCGACATACGCGAACGCATTGTCGGGCGCGATTTCAAGCGTGAAATCAATCACCGCGATGCCTTCGTTTCGCAACGCCGCATCACCACTCTCGCAAAGCAAGAGCGACAATCGTCGCAGCAGCGCGAGTGAATCTGGATGTTGCGTGACCGCCTTGCGGATCAACAGAATCGCTTCGGCCGTCCTGCCTTCATCACGCAACCACACACTCGCGGAATCTGCGAATCCATCCCACTCGGGATGCACCGCACATTGTTCGGCACCCCACGCGCTCGCAAGATCAAGCCTTCCGCGACCCTTCAACGTTTGTCCAACTCCGGTGGCAATCGCTTCGCTCCAACCATCGCGTTCGCCGGCTGCGCGCAACATTGCTTCGGCGCCTTCGTAATCTCCCAACACGCAGCGCAAATACGCGATGCGACTTTCGACGCTGAGGATCCACGGGCCGTTGAATCCAATTCCAACGGGAGCTGGAAGTGCGTAGGAATACAGCGCAATCGCGCGTTCCGCAGCCGCGCGCTCTTGCGTATTGGGTGTGACGGGTGAACCCGAGAACACGACTTCGGCGGGTGTCACCACGCCTTCGCTCGCGCGATTCGCGAGCAACACTGCCGCGTTGATCGCGCCCACGTAGAGGAAGCCCGCAAACACAAATGCAGTGATGCCCGCAAACACCCATCCGCTCGAACGCAATCTGCCTGCGAGTTTCAATTGGAATCGATGGAAGCGCACCGCGGGAGTCTTCAGCATCTCCCAAGATTTCCACGCGATAAACGCAGCGATCGCAGCAACTCCCGCCGCGAAGAGCAGCGGCAATGAAATCGTGCCGCGCACACTGAAGAATGCGATGAGCGCGACGAGAGAGAGCGCGACCTCTTCGCGCATCGAAAGATCCCAGCGCGCGCTCGGCTTCGGTTCCACGCGCGGCTTCGCCAAAAACGCGGGCATGCCGAGTCCGAAATACAGCGCGTCTTTCGGACATGCGCTCACGCAGTCCATGCATTTCATGCAGCCTTGATTCACGACCATCCCGAAGTCATGCACCTCGCGATGCACTTCCACATTCGAAGTGCACACTGCCGTGCAGTGACCGCACTGATCACACGCATCCGTCACGCGAATGCGCATCGGCGCGATCTCGTCGAGCGGCGCGAAAAATCCACCGTATGGACACGCGTATGTGCAGTACCCCTTCGAACCAAGCATGTAGACCGTCAAGAATCCGCAGACCAAGAGAAACGGCACCGCCATGATCACGCCAGGAAATGTCGCCCAGAAATTTGTGACGGTCAACTCAAAGGACAGCGCGGGAGTCGCCAACTCCGGCATCGTCCACGGCGCAATCGCGAGTCGATAGAAGAGCGGCCAGAGGAACATGTAGATCGCAAGTCCGAGCGGCAAATAGAGCAGCAAACGCGATCGAAATGCGTGCGGGCGAACGCCAAATTTCTTCATGATCCAACCGCAAAGATCTTGCAGCATCACGACGTGGCAGCCCCAACCGCAGAACCATCGACCGAGAATCGCGGTTGAAATCAGCGCGACGGCGAAGAGCAAGAACCCCGCTGTGACGATGCCGTCCTTCATCGTCTTCATCCCCTCGCTCGGCTCGAGTGGCGCAATCGTTTCACCACTCATCGCGTATTGCACGATGTGCACGATGATCAACAATTGCACGATGCCGAGGATGACCGCGCGTTTCCATCCCATGTGGGAATGCGGCGACTTGTCCGTTGCGCCCGCACCCGTCGTGCGGAGCACGGTGAGCGAGACATCAGGAATGGGGCTGCGACCTTCACGCTTCGACGGGCAACTCATGTGCGCAGTCTAAGGGCGGCGCTCGCGCGCGAACACCTCCTATACTGTCGCTTCACCTATGGCGTCACGCAGTCATTACGAAGTGCTCGGGGTCGCGACGACCGCAACCGCGAGTGAGATCCGCACGGCGCATCGCAAACTTGCGCGGCAGCACCATCCCGACCTCAACAAGGCGCCGGATGCTGGGAAGCGATTCGCAGAAATCCAAGAGGCGTACGACACACTTTCGGATGCGGAGAAGCGCCGAAAATACGACGAGTTTCAACGACTCGGCGGCAACACGCCGTTTGGTGGATCAAGCTCGCAACGAAGTGGTGCGCGCGCGCAATGGGGCGGCGCGGATCCGACCAACTATGAAGACATTTTCTCGGAGGCGTTCGGTCAGCGAGGCGGCTTTGGCGGCGGAGGTACTGGGCGCGCAGCGCGCGGCGGTCCGCAGGCGCAGCGACGGCAGAGCGCGTACGAACTTGAAGTGACCGTTCCCTTTGATCTCGCGGTGAAGGGCGGAACATGGAGCGTGCTGCTTGATGATGGCGCACGCGCGGAGTTTGTTGTCGCGAAGGGCGCAAGTGAAGGCGACCTTGTCAATCCCATCGAACGTATCGACTTCATCATCAAGTTGGCAATCGGCACGCATGCGTGGTTCACCCGCGACGGACTCGATCTTCAAGTGCATGTTCCTGTTTCCATCACCGAAGCAACACTTGGCGCGAAGATTGATGTGCCCACACTTGGCGGGCTCGCGACGGTGTCGATTCCCGCGAGCACTGCGAGTGGCAAACGCATTCGATTGAAGGGACAAGGCATCGAACGTGAAGGTGCAGCGAGAGGCGATCTCTACGCGACGATTGACATCGTTCCGCCCGAGACGCTCACGGAACTTGATCGACAATTGCTCGGTGAACTTGGCAAGCGATTGCCGAATCCTCGCGCGCGTGCGGCGTGGGCGAAGTCGGATCGCTAAACGCACGCTCTGCTGCTGGACTCAAACACCATCGCGGCGATTTCCGTATCGCTCGATTGCTTCGAGCACCGTGCGATGCACTTCGAATGGTCGTCGCACTGTTTCCCACATCGCAACAAACGTGTCGCTGCCCGCGGTGGCGAAGCCGATCGTGCCAAGTCCAAGCACGCGTTCCGAAACCGACTGCACGACGATCGAGTGCTGCAACTTCGCCAAGGGCGCTTCGAACAAGCGCACGCTCACGATGCCTCGGCGGGTAATGATCCGTCGATCCGTGAGCACGAACCAGCACATCGACCAATCCAAACTCGACCACGCGAGTCGCACCGCGCACAGACCAGCACCTGAGAGTGCTGCCTGCGTGTCGTTCCAACCAATCCATCCCTGCGGCAATGGAAGTCGTGGGATCCACATGAACAAGATCGTGAACGCGAGGATCCAGCCGAGCGAACCAAGCACATTGAGCACGATGAGCCACGCGCTCGGACGCAGCAGCAAGAGGATGACTTCATCGCCGTGCAGCGTTTCAAGGATCGCGATCGGCGCGATCGGTTGCGCCGTCAGTGGCAACACGGCTTGCGCGATCGGTCGCGCTTTCCCATCGGCTGCACTGTGCGGCACGCTGCTCGTCATTCGAGGTGCGCTCCATCCGTGCACTCGTGAGAAGCCGAGCGCGCATGCAGCGCCAGCGTTCCGACGTAGGGAAGATTGCGATAGAGACCGTCGTAATCAAGTCCGTAGCCAACGACGAATTCATCCGGAATATCAAAGCCGACGTAATCGCATTTCGTGCGCGCCGCGCCTGCGGTTGGCTTGCGGAGAAGTACACAAGATCGCGAGCTCGCCGCGCCGCGACGCAAGATTTCTTCTTGCAACAAACGCAATGTGCCGCCCGTGTCGAGAATATCATCGACGACAAGCACATGCTTTCCGACGAGCGTCTCAGGGAGTGCGCCCAGTAACTGCGAGCCGCGGCTCGTCATGTTGGTGCCGCCGTAACTCGACACGGTGACGACTTCAATCCGCACGCGACGCTGCGGAAGATGACGCACGAGATCCGCGACGATGATGAATCCGCCCGTCATCACGGGCACGATGACGAGTTGACCATCGGCGCCTGCGAGGTCGCGACCAACCTCCGCACCAAGTTCAGCAACGCGCACGGCGATCGCTTCAGCAGTCAGAAGAACACGGTCGATGTCGGGGTGCGGTGAGGACATGCTGCAATGATCCTAACTCAATCGCTTGCGCAACATGTCGTTCACGCTCTGGGCTTCCGCTTTGCCGCCCGACAATTTCATGACAGCGCCGACAAGCCGTCCAATCGCCGCCATTTTTCCTGCGCGAACATCCGCAGCGGGTTGCGGGTTTGCAGCGATCGCCGCATCGCACCACGCTTCGAGTGCGCCCGTGTCGCGAACCTGGACGAGACCGTTTTTCTCGGCAACCTGCGCAGCGTCTTCCTTCGTGTCGCAGAGGAATCCGAAGAGCAAGTCCGCCGCCTGCGGACCAACAGTCCCCGCTTCACGCAACGCAAGCACTTCTGCGACTTGCGACGCATCGATGCCGAGTTCTTGCACCATGCAACTTCGTTCGTTCGCTCGCTTTGATCCAGCATTCAACAGCATCTTGCCCGTCGCGTAGCCCGCGTCCGTGAGCTGTCCGAAGCAACCCTTCGCAGTTGTCGCGACCACGCATGCCTCGTAAAACGCGCAGAAATCCGCGTCATCGGTGAGCACACGCGCGTCGACTTCGCTCAAGCGGAATTGGTCTCGGTACCGCGCTCGTCGCGCCATCGGCAACTCCGGCAACGTTGCGCGAATGCGCGCGCGCCACTCTTCACTCACGACGACGGGAACCAAATCGGGATCTGGAAAGTAACGATAGTCATGCGCGTCTTCCTTCTCGCGCTGCATGAATGTCGAGCCCTTGAGGTCATCCCATCCGCGCGTGATTTTCATCCCCTTCCCCATCACGCGACCATCCGCGCGCCACGCGTCGACCTGACGCTTCGTCTCGTACTCAATCGCGCCCTTCACTGCTTTGAAGCTGTTGAGATTTTTGATCTCCACAATCGGCGTCTTCACAATGCTGCCATCTTCAAGCGTCAGCGTGAGATTCACATTCGGCTCAAAGCGCATATGACCGCGCTGCATGATGCCGCCAGTCACGCCGAGGAATCGACAGATGTTGCGCAACTCTTGTCCGAAGGTCACAACGTCTTCCGCACAATCAAAATCGGGCGCCGTCACAACTTCAAGCAGCGGAGTGCCCGCGCGATTGAGATCGACCAGCGATCCCGCATACGCGCCGCCGCCTGGCAGTTCGTGGCTCAGTTTTCCGGTGTCTTCTTCGAGATGCGCGCGAATGATGCCAATCGTCCGCATGCCACCCGCTGCTGCGGGAATCTCGACCGCGCCGTTGATGCAGAGCGGAAGGTCGTACTGTGAAATCTGATACGCCTTCGGCAGATCGGGGTAAAAATAATTCTTGCGATCCCACTTCGAGAAGGACGCGATCTCGCAGCCGAGCGCAAGCCCAACCTGCATCGACATCTCCACTGCTGCGAGATTCATCACGGGCAGACTTCCAGGAAGCGCGAGAATCACAGGGTCCACGAGTGCGTTGGGCAGGCAATCGTAGAAGTCAGGATGCGCGGGATTCGGCGCCCGCGTGAACATCTTCGAGCGAGTCGCAAGTTCAATGTGGATTTCAAGCCCCACCATGAGTTGGGTATGAACAATCTTGGCGGTCGAGTGCGTCGCAGACATGCGCCGAATCGTAACGCGAACGCGCCTCCACACTTCGCGCCATGTGCGACAATGCCACGACCCTATGCGCACCCTCAGCAACTCCACGCTCCCACTCTGCGCTGCAGCGCTCGCGACACACGCAGCACTCGGCAGTACTGGGCTCACTCCCCTCACCACCTTCGCAAAGCCGAACGCGCCACTTCGCGCGCGCGTCGAATGTGAGGCTGGTCACACAGTCGAGATCGTCGCGCTTGACAAGGATGCAAAAGAGATCGCGCGCGCGTCCGTGCAAGCGGGCGAAATCGATCTCGTCGCGCTCTTGCCGGAAATCTCCGGTCCCGCGCAAGCGCTGCGCGTGCAACTCATCGTCGATGGCACTGCGCTCGCTGCGCCACTCGTCGTTGTTCCATTGCGAGGTCGACCGACAATTCGATGGACCACCACGATGCGCGCGGATGGCAAGACTCCTTACACGAAGGTGATCGGTTGGGGCGATCGATTGCTCGATGAGTCCAACGTCGAACATCAGAAACTCAAACTCGCGTGGACGCCCGCAGATCCGATGCCGTTCTCCGGATTGCGTCTGGCGCTCGATGAAGATGTTGTGCTCAACACAACCGCGGGCAATATCAACGTCCGACTCCGCATGGACGAAGCGCCAAGCACCGCGCGCAATTTCATCGAGCTCGCGCGCAGTGGTTTCTACGATGGCACGCCGTTTCATCGTGTCGTTCCGCTTGATCGCGAGGGTCGACCCTTCGTCATTCAAGGTGGCGATCCGATTGGAACGGGCGATGGTGGTCCTGGCTATGACATCATGCTTGAGCCATCGACACTCGCGCACGACTTTGGTGTGCTCTCAATCGCGCGCAATGATTGGCCCGATTCGGGCGGCAGTCAGTTCTTCTTCTGCCTCTCGCGTGAAGGCACGGCGCGGCTTGATGGACAGTACTGCGCGTTTGGTGAATCAACGACAGGCGCTGAAGCGATCTTGAAGATTGCTGATGTTGAGATCGAAGACATCGCGACAGGTCGTCCGAAGAGAATCGAGTTCGTCACAACCGCGAAAGTCGTGCCCGCTCCAGCATGGACGCCTGGCGTCGGTCGCGCGGACGCACGCGTGACGATTCCTCCACGCGCAGCGCCCGCCGAAGACGCTGCCCTCACGGGTGACCGATGAAACCACGCGCCGCACTTTGGAATCACGGATTCGCATCGCTCTTAACGACGCAGTTCTTCGAAGCCGCTTGCGACAACCTCGTCAAAGGCGCGCTCGCATTCGCGATTGCCACCGGCGGTCCGTGGAATGAGTACTTCGGCGCGGGTGGAAATGGACTCGTCGCGCTCTTGTTCGCGCTTCCCTTCATCCTGCTGAGTGCGTTCGGCGGGCGCGTCGCAGACCGCTGCTCCAAATCTCGACTCACGATCTATTTGAAGTCGCTCTCCTTCATCGTCGCGGGAGTTGCCTTGATTGGATTTTCGCACGGGCTGCCGATGCTCGCGCTGACTTCGCTCATCTTCTTCGCCATCGTGAGCGCGTTCTTTGGTCCCGTGAAGTACGGCATGATTGCGGAACTTGTCGCTCCTGAAAAACTCGTGCGCGCAAACGGCGTCATCAACATGGCGACGAATGTCGCAGTGATCTGCGGCGGATTACTCGCCGGCATTGTCTCGGTGCATTGGAAGGGTTCGTTTGTGGACGGCGCGCCTGTTGGCATCCAAGCGTATGTCCCCGGGTTCGCAATTCTCGCGCTCGTGATCGGTGGATTCATCACCTGCCTCACGCTGCCCAAACTCCAACCGCAAAATCCAACGCTTCCGATCAACCTCAATCCATTCTCCACCTACATCACGACAATTCGCGAGATGAAGCAAACTCCGTTGCTCGCAATCTGCGTTGCATGGACGTACTTCTACTTCGCGGCAGCCGTCGTGCTCGTGGTTTTGCCTGATTACTCGACGTTTCTTTCCATCAATGACGATTGGAACTCCTATCTCATGGCGGCGATGGGTGCGGCCATCGGCATCGGCTGCATCACCGCGGCGTACGCAGATCACGAAGCGCGTCGAAGCACTTTCGTTGTAGTCGGCGCGTTCGGACTCGGCGCTGTCTTTCTCGCACTCGGTCTCGCGCCACCGAGTTACCCGATCACGATGTGTTTGCTCATCGCGATGGGACTCGTCGCGGGCTTCTACATCATCCCGTTGCAATCGATGCTGCAGATTCATTCGCCCGACAAGTCGCGCGGTCGCGTGCTTGGCACTGCGAACGGCATGTCGTTCGCGATGGGCGCGGTCGGTGGCGCGATGTTCTATGGACTTCGCACGCTTGGTATGCCATCGAATCGAGTCTTCCTCGTCGTTGGACTGCTCACGCTCATCGTTGGCGTTCTCATCGTGCGCTGGAATCGTGCGCAACTGCGCCAAACACTTTCCTAATGCGAAAACGCGATCCCAATCTTGCGCCACTCGACGGCGTGCTCATCATTGACAAGCCGCTCTCGATGTCGAGTTCGCGCGTCGTTGAAATTGTGCGGCGACACGCGCAGCACGCACGCACAGGACACGCCGGCACACTCGATCCACTCGCAAGTGGAGTGCTTGTACTTGCCCTTGGTCGCGCGACGAAAGCGATCGACCTTCTCATGGCAACAGAGAAACGATACGAGACAGACATCGATCTCTCCGCGTTTACGACAACGGATGATCGCGAAGGCGAGCGCGAGGAAGTGGTGATTGCGACTCCGCCTACAAACGCGCAACTGATCGAAACACTCGAACGCTTTGTCGGCACGCAATTGCAAACGCCGCCCGCGTACTCGGCGGTCCATATCAACGGTCGTCGCGCGTACGCACTTGCACGAAGCGGACAAGCAGTCACGCCACCGCCACGCGAGGTGTCGTTGCTGAGTGCGTCACTTCTTGCGTACGAGTTTCCCATCGCGCGTGTCGCGCTGCGCACAGGCAAGGGGTTCTATGTGCGAAGTCTCGCGCGCGATTTCGGCAAGGCGCTCGGTACGGGCGGGCATTGCGCGACACTGCGCCGCACTGCAGTTGGACCGTTCACACTTGAACACGCACACACGCTCGATCAGCTGCCGAATCCACTGGATGCATCGAACTTGATTCCTCTCGAGAGCGCGCTTCAACTCTGCGGCAAGCTTCTTTAGGAGTCCGACTTCTTCTCTGCTTTCCAAGATCCCCAGATGAAGAGCGCCATGCCGGCGAGCAGCGACATATCAGCGACGTTGAAGATCCACGGGAACACTTCGCTCGTAGCGCAACCTGGCCATTGCCAACCGAATGGAAGATTCCAGCCTGGCAACAGGTGCAAGAAATCTCGCACCGCGCCGTACTGCATGCGATCAAAGAGATTGCCAAGTCCGCCTGCGAGGATGAGCGCAACCGCGCAATGCGCAAGCCGCATCGATGCGCGCGTGCCCCGTGCAAACAAGAGCAACGCCGCAGAGGTCGCGGCAATCGTGAAGCAAATGAAGGTCAGTCGACTACCTTGTCCGATGCCGAAGACAGCACCGTGATTCAAGACGAGTCGGAAGTCGAGCAATCCCCATGGCAATGCATCGACACCGGGGTGATAAGGAAGTTGATAGTGCGGATCATGCAGCACGGTCTCGCGATCAAGTTCGATCGGCGCCATCGCAACAGCATGAAATGCCCATGCTTTCGTCGCAAGGTCGAGAAGCACCACAGCAACCAAGATCACCAGGAGTCGATACCACGCCGCGGCGGATTTCCACGCAGGAAGATCCGCCTGCGCAGAGACGCTGGGTTCGACTGTCGTCGTTGGTTCAATCATGAATGACTCGTCACAACACGCGTCAAGTGCCAAGTTTAGTGTCCGCGTCAGCGCTGCGTGTTCGCTTCCGAAATGCGTTCGGCTTCAATGGAATACTTCGCCCATGGCTTTGCATCGAGTCGAGCCTTCGTGATCGGCTTGCCCGTCATCTGGCAGACGCCGAACGTCTTCGAACTGATGCGCAGGAGTGCAGCATCAATCTCCCCTACCAGTTCGCGTTCGCTCTCCGCCATGCCGAGGTTGAACTCTTGCTCGTACACATCGCTGCCACCGTCTGCGGTGTTGATAGGCGTGTTCGCGAGATTGCCACCAGGATGGCGCAGCGCCTCGTTCTCAAGACCTGTGAGCGTCGAGATGAGACTCTTCCGCTTGACCAAGAGGCGTTCGCGATACTCCGAGAGTTCTCCGGTGAGCATCTTCGTGCGAATCTCTGCGATCTGCGACTGCGTGGGAGGAACAACAGCAGCGGCACTTGAACCGCGTGGCTTCTTCGGAAGCACTATGTTCTTCGTCGAAATCGCGCGCACGCGACGACCGTTGATGATGAGGTAACCGCTCGACTCGCCGCGACCCTGCAAGACCGCCACCGCCATCGCAGTCACCGACTTGTGCGAACCCAATTCGAGTGGGCCTTTACGCGACACCTTGAGGTCGATGACCTCTGGCTCGGTGGGCATTTTTCCAGTGGGCTTGTACGGCACGGGAACCACAATCGGCTTGCCGTTCTTTCCGACAGGCACAAGGACAACCGCTTTCGCAGCCGCGCCCTTTCCAGCGATCGGAGTTTTTCCAGCAGGTAACTTTGCACTGACCGCGGCCCCCTTCGCAGTCGGCTTGACCGCAGCAGAAGGCGCGCCCTTCTTCGCAACGACCACCGCAGACTTTGCGACAGGCTTCGCCGCGAGCTTCGCAGCAACCTTGGAAACAACTTTAGGTGCAGGAGCTTTCGCAACAGGAGTCTTCTTCATCATCGTCGGCTTCGTCGTCACTTTCCCAATCAACTTTGCGGACGGCTTTGCTGCCGCTTTGGTCACAGGCTTTGCAGTCGCCGCCTTCTTGGCGATTTTCGCGGCAGGCTTCGCTCTAGGTTTAGCGGCAGCTTTCACAACAGGTTTGGCGACAGGTTTCACAACAGCTTTGGCGACAGCTTTGGCGACAGCTTTGGCGGCACTCTTCACGACAGGCTTCGCACCGAGCTTCTTAGGCGCGGACTTCGCAGGAGCGGACTTCGCAGGAGCGGGCTTCGATGATTTTTTTGCAGCCAATGATCGGTCCTTCTCTAATGATGCCTCTCATGGGGACTTCAAATGAAGCCCACCGGGAGGCGCGCGTGAAACGAATCGAGTGCGAGAACCTGACTGCACAAACGTGATCAGGTTTATCGCGGGGGCGCAGTCTATCGAATTCGAAGAAATGCGTTGAAAACTACGCGGTGCAAGGGTAGGCACGTCACGCGCTTACGGCAACGTTGTCTTCTTCAAATGCGCCCATTCGTCGGAACTTCTCGAAGCGCTGCGCGATGAGCACCTCGGAGTTGACGCGCACAAGCTCCTGCAATCGATCAACGATCCAATTCTGCACATTTTCTGCAGTTTTTCGATGATCGCGATGCGCACCGCCGAGTGGTTCAGGGATGACATCGTCCACGAGACCGTTGGCGAGGTTGCGCTTTGCCGTCAGCGCGAGGCTTTCCGCGGCGACCGTATTGGTCTTTTCGTTCGCTTCCTTGAAGAGAATCGCAGCGCAACCTTCAGGACTAATGACGGAGTACCACGCGTGTTCAAGCATCGCGACACGATCGGAAACCGCAATGCCCAGCGCGCCACCCGAACCGCCTTCCCCGATGACCACGGTCACAATCGGCGTACGCAGCCGGCTCATCTCCATCAGATTCACCGCGATCGCCTGCGCTTGACCGCGCTGCTCGCTGCCGATGCCGGGATACGCGCCCGGCGTATCCACCAGCGTGACGATGGGCAATTTCAATTTCTCCGCGAGCCGCATCTTCAAGAGCGCTTTGCGATAACCCTCAGGTTGCGCGCAACCGAAGTTCGCCGCGATCTTCTCTTGCACGGTCTTGCCCTTGTGATGACCAACGAGCAGAACCTTCATTGGACCGATGCGCGCGAAGCCGACCTTGATCGCAGCGTCGTCACCAAATGCACGATCGCCGTGCAGTTCGCAGAAGTCGCGGCAGATGAGTGAGATGTAGTCCGCAGTGTGTGGCCGCAAGGGATGTCGCGCGATCCGCACCGTCTGCCACGGAGTGAGACCGCCATAGATCTTGCGCAGAAACGAATCGCGCGTTTCGCGAAGTTTCGCGAGCTCTTCTGCAAAGTTCGCGACGTTCGGATTCGCTTCGAGTGCTTCGATCTGCTCTTCGATCTCATTGATCGGAGTCTCGAAATCAAGTTGGTACAAGGGACTAAAGCCAGCGCGCGCCATATCGAGAGTGTAGCCGCACAAAGTTGCATTCGATACAGTGCGCTCTATGACGACTGCACTCGCGATTGTTGGATTCGGTTCACTCGGACGAGCCATCGCGCACGGCGCGCTCTCCGCAAAACTCCTGCTCCCCGCAGAAATCACGGTGATCGCCGAGCCCGGACCCGCGGGTGAAGAGAGCCGCGCACACGCGCGCGAGCATGGCATGCAACTCGCAAACCACGATGCATTGCGTGACACGAAAGTGATCTTGCTCTCCGTGAAACCGCAATCGTTTCGCGAGGTCGCAGCCGCGATTGGACGGGTGGAACAGGATGGCGCGTTGGTCATCAGCATCATGGCTGGTATCAACAGCGCGCAAATTCGCGATGCGCTCGGCGGCTCTGCACGCGTCTGTCGATTGATGCCCAACATGGCAGCATCCGTAGGTCACGCGATCACGGCGATTGCGTCCGACGCGCAAATCACGGCAGAAGATTTTGCGCGCGTTGAAAAACTCTGCACGAGTATTGGTCGCAGCGTGCGCGTGCCTGAATCGCTCTTTGATGCAGTCACCGCGACGAGTGGATCCGGCCCCGCGTTTCTCTATCGATTTCTCGAGAGTTGGGAACAAGCCGCGGAGAACCTCGGTCTTCCAAAGGACATCGCACAAACACTCGCACGCGAAACACTCTTTGGTGCAGCCGAGTTGCTGCGCGTCAGTGGCGCATCGCCTCGCACACTGCGCGCGAAGGTCACCAGTAAAGGTGGCACCACCGCTGCGGGCATGACGCATCTTGATGCAGGGCTTGATGCGATGGTGGAACAAACGCTGCGTTCGGCGCGGGATCGTGGCGCTGAACTCGCGAACTCCGCGTAACGCACTAGAAATCGCGACGCACTAGAAATCGCGACGCGTTAGAAATCGCGACGCGAGAATCGCCACGCGCCGAATCCAAGTAGTGCCGCTTCAAACGCAAGGCTTGTGCCGAGCACCCACCAGAGTGGGCGCGTTTTCATGTCGCGCTCGATAGCGGCTTGCACATCGCGACGACGCGCGTACTTCGAGCCAAGAAAACCTCGGCCCGCGACCGCGCTGTCGTTCATCTCGTCATCATCAGGTGTCGGAACATCGGCAATCTGCTTGAGCGACCGATTGAGCAATTGAATCGTCTCACTCGCCTTGGGGAGCGCAGTCTTCAACGCGTACAGCGAGAGATGAATCGGCCTCCACACACCAAGTGCGACCTGCGCATTCGCAAGATCCGCTTCCAGTGGCGCGCGGCCAACGACCGTCTGCGCATTCTCCAAACGCCTTTCAATCGCGGTGATTTCAACGTTCTGCACCGTCTCACCGAGCAGTGTGAACTGCTCGCCCGCATGCACCGCCCAAATGCCCACCCAGAAAAGCAGCGTGACGATGACCGATGCAATGACCGATCGCGTGAGACTTCCCATCACGGCCATCACGCTGTAGAGGTAGCTGTAAAACACGAGCATGATCGGCACTGCGATGAAGAGTCCGAAACTCCACACGCCTCCGCGAATGCCGAGCACGAGAAACGAAAGCGTGGTGAAGACCAGCACCTGCGCGAGTGTGAACAGGAGACCTGTTGCGAACTTGGTGAAGTACAGTCGGTGTCGCGAAATCGGTTTCGACACGAGCGTGTCTACGCCACCTGTGACGAGCTCAGGAAAAATTGTCGCTGTCGAGAGCAGCGCGAGAATCGTGGAAATCCACGCGAGCCAGAATCCAACACCAAAGGACGCGAACAGCGTGTGATAGAACTGGTCAGGTGGAAAAATCGCCGAGTTCACGCCCGTCATTTCCAGATGCCAGACGAGAACCGTAACGCCCTTCTCATCGATGCCAAGCGCGCCGATGACGGCGACGACGAGCGCGTTGAGCACGAGCGCGATCCAGAACAATTTGCGTGCGTTCAGTTCGCGATACGCGTCGACAAAGAGCGCCGAAGTCTGCATCCATTGGAGATTCATCGGGATGCCTCCGCGCCAATCGGACGCGCTCGACCACTGGTTGGATCTGTCACTTCACGCATGAAAAGCGCTTCAAGTGATTCACGCGCTTCGGCGAGTCCATGCACGACGCGACCTTCACTGCGCAATCGATCGAGCGTCGGCTGCACACTTTCAATCGTTGCTTTCGGGAACTCGAGCGCATGTCTGCCCCGGTCCATTGCACGCACGCCGCCCACTTCCGCAGCCCATGCGGGCGAATCTCCGGAGAACACGATGCGCACGCAATGGCTCTCGCGCGTGAGTTCTTCAATCTTGCCTTGCCGAGCAACGCGCCCTTGCACCATGATCGCAACGCGATCACACACGAGTTCGATTTCACTCAAGAGATGACTGTTCAAGAACACCGTCGTGCCGCGCTCGCGGATGTTGAGCAGCACATCGCGAATCTCACGACGACCGACTGGATCCACACCGTCCGTGGGCTCATCAAGAATCACAAGGTCTGGATCATTCACCATCGCCGACGCAATGCCGATGCGCTGCTGCATGCCTTTCGAATACGTGCCAAGGCGCTTGTCCGCCCACGCGAGCATGCCAACCGTGTCGAGCAATTCACTCGCGCGCCGCTTGCGTCGCGAGGATTCAACACCAGTCATCGCGCCGAAAAATTCCACGCATTGTCGACCGGTGAGATACGCAGGAAAGCGGTGATGCTCAGGCAGGTAGCCGATGCGAGCAAGTGTTGGCATGTGCCCAATGGGATTGCCAAGCACCGTGCCTTCCACACGCGTGGGTCGCACGATAGTCGTCACAACTTTCACCAGCGTCGACTTCCCCGCGCCATTAGGCCCGAGTAAACCGAAGATCTCGCCGCGTGCCACGCGCATCGCGATGCCGCGCAGAGCATGCACACCGCCCGCGTAAATCTTGTCGACGAGCGTGAGGTCGAGCGCGGAGACAGCGTGAGATTCAGTGTGGGATTCAGCGAGAGATACAGCCATGCGGCGAGAGGTTACCTGTGGAGTCACTCAGCGTTGCGCACGCGAAGTCAACCCTTCGTTGGCGTTGGCGCGATCGGCGGCGCAATCTTCGCGGCTTCAGGGAGCGGAAACTGCGAGACATACTCCGGCTTCAAGAAAAAGTAGAAGAGTTTTCCGTTCGCATACTGACCGCCCGCGAGCAATTCTGCTGCAGGGCCCGCCCCCATGTACAAGTCCGCACGACCTGCCGCGCGAATCGCTCCGCCTGTGTCTTGATCGAGCATGAAGTTCACAAACTCGATGTTCTCACGCGCGAAAGTCTGCGCGAGCGTGTCCACCATCGTGATGCCACCGCGCGGGAAGATCGTCTTGTCGGTCGCGATCGAAGCGTCTTCGCTCACGCGCACGCCGAGCGAACCCTTTGGCCACTGTCCTTCTGGATACTCGGTGAAAAACACATACGACTCGTTCTTCGCAATGAGTTGGTCGACGGTCGCAGGATCCGCCTGCCACGACCGACGAATCGCCGAGAGCGAGAGCTGCGACTTGCGCAAGAGACCAGCGTCGACCATCGCGCGACCGAGTCCGAAGTACGGTCGATCGGTTTTTCCCGCGTAACCCACGTACATCACAGAACCATCCGGCATGAGCAACTTCGCGCTGCCGTTCACCTGCACGATGTAGACATCGAGCGGACTTTCGAGATACACAAGTTCACTGCCCTTCAGCATGCCACTCGCTTCGATTTCCGAACGCGTTGGATACGGTTGCACGCTGCCATCCGCGGCGCGACGACCCTTCGGTTGACCCGTCATCGGATCCGTCACCAAATCTGCAGGTCGTCGATAGAGCGGAAACTGAAACGCGTCGGTCGGTGTCGCGCTCGCATGGAAGATTGGTGAGAAGTAGCCTGTAAACAGCACTTCGCGTTCTTCATTCCAACCAACGCTCTGCCACACATCAAACATCGTGAGCAAGCGCGATTTGAATGCATCCGCATCCTCGCTTGTCGTCAACAAATCTTTGAACGCGATCAAACTCGCGGCTGCTTGTTCGTGCGTGCAGACCTCTTCGCCACTGCCTTGGTTCTTGAATGGATACCACTGCTTGCTCGAAGGCTTCTGAAACCAACCGATGCTCTGATCTAGCGAACGATTGAGATAGAAACTCTTGCGCGCGTACGCCTTCGCAACTTCAGGCTGCGCATCGTCAGGTCCAAGTTTGATGAGCGCGGGACCTGAGGTCTCCATGTCGGCGGTGCGACCCGCGGTCGCCTTCCCGTTCTGACAACCCGTCAGTCCTGAAATCAACGCTGGCGAGAGGGCGAGAAAGAGAAGCGTGGAAGCGACTTTGGATTGCATGGCGGAGATGGCAAATAGAGGAGGTATCGTCAGGATTGAGAACCCTCCGCTGATCGGCAAAATCGCTGCTTTCACCACAATTTCCCGTCGTGAAGCTTGTTTGGTCGAAGCATCATTTTCGCCAACGACTCTGAGGGCTATACTCGTCGCTCCCCCGCACAGGATTTTGGACACCATGAACCTCAACTCACTCACCCAAATTGCCACCGATCTCCCCTCCTCGATGCTCGCATTCTCGATGCCAAGCGGCATGGAGTGGCTCGTGGTGCTCGCGATCGGTTTGTTGTTGTTCGGCAAGCGCTTGCCGGAAGTCGGACGCTCGCTCGGACAAGGAATCAACGAGTTCAAGAAGGGCTTGAAGGATGTCGAAGGCAGCGCGAAAGATGGCGCATCGACGACACCAACCGCTCGGCCGAACGAACTTCCTTCAAGCAGCGCGCAGTCTTCCTCGACTTCGCAGCGTTCGGAAACTTCGACGCACTAAATTTGCTCTTCAGATTCGGTTGAACCTGTCGGCAGCGCGAGCCGCTTCGGGTTCTCATCCAACGCTTCTCGCAGTTCTATCTCTTCTGAAGCCGCGAGATTTGCAACTCGATTGACCGAAGGGATGAGCCTTCGCTCGAACGAACTCAGTGCGTCGTTGTACGAAGTCGTCGCCGCGCCGAGTTTGTCACCGACCAAATTGAGGTGCTTGATGAAGGTGCCGATGCGCTTCACGAGTTCCTTCGCTTCCTCGCCAATTTTCTCGGCATTTTCCGCGAGTGATGCGTTGCTCCAATGGAGCGCAACGGTGCGCAAGAGCGCCAACAATGTGCTCGGTGTCACCACGATCACCTTCCGCCTCAGCGCCTCCTCGTGCAGAGACGCATCGGTTTCAAACGCGGCGGTGAAAGCACTCTCGATGGGAATGAAGAGGACGGTGAACTCAATGTTCCCCTTGATCGCTGCCGCGTAACCGCGAGACGCCAATGTTCGCACATGCCCTCGCACCGCCTCAGCGTGTTCCGCTCGGAATGCCTTGCGATCGGCGTCGCTGATCGACTCTTCGAGCGTCTTTCGATACGCCGTGAGCGGAACCTTCGAATCGATCGCGATGAGTCGCTCGAATGGCCCCTCTTTCGGAAGGCGAACAATCATGTCGGGTCGAAGCTTCCCTTCTTCACCGTCGATCGTCGCCTGCTCCTCAAAGTGCACGCCCGCTGCGAGTCCCGCCATTTCCACGACGATCTTGAGCGCCAGTTCGCCCCACTCGCCGCGCTGGCGATTGTCACGCAGTGCGCCATCAAGTCGTTGCGCTGCGGTGAGTGCCTTCTGCTGGAGTTCTCCGATCTGCTTGAGTTGTTCGCCGAGCGACTTCGCATCGCCTTCGCGTTTTTCACCAAGCGAACGCACGAGTTCTTCCTGCTTCACGATCTGCTCGCGCAGCGGCGCGATTGCCGCATCCATCGCCTTGTGACGCGAGTCGAGTTCTTGCGCGGAGAGTTTGCTCTGACCTTCGAATTGCTCCTTCGCTTGTTTGAGCAGCGAATCGCCCGCGACCTGCAGCAGTTCCGCGCCGGTCGCCTTAAACGCATCGCGCATCGCATCGCGAGATTGCTCGACCGTGCGACGAAGTTCCGTGAGTGAACGTTCGCGCTCTTCGAGTTGCTTCTGCATCGCACTCTCGCGTTCCGCAACGCGCGTTTGTGTCGCGCGCAATTCCGCAAGCGCCTCCGCATGCAGCGACGAAAGTTGCTCCGCTCTCGCGCGCTCCACATCCCCTTGCGCACGCAACTCGCGGATGGATTGTTGTGAAGCAGCAAGCAACGCCTGCGCCGCAGACTCCGCACGCATGGCAGCAGCGGTGTCAACACGCAGCGCGTCACGCTCAACGCGAAGGGACGCGACTTCAGAAGTCAGCGCAGCACCCGTCGCGTCATCGACCGCACTCCGCGACTGCGCCTTCGCATTCGCGAACCAGTACCCGACAGCCGCAAAAACAACGCCTCCCAGCGCCATTCCCAACAACATTGAGATTCCATCCATGCCTCGCATCGTAGCGATCAAGACAGCACACAGACAGCCACCGACACCCCGAAGAATGCCTGCTACACTCACAACCCGTCGGGCGATTAGCTCAGCTGGTTAGAGCACACGCATCACACGCGTGGGGTCGTAGGTTCGAATCCTATATCGCCCATTCATCCACTTCGCAGGGTTGTGCACGCAGTCGCAAGACCTCGCACAACCCCGCAGCGCACAAGTGGTTGAGTTCCAAATTGCGAGAATGTGCAAGTCAGTGCGGCTTGGTGCTGCACCGCATTTTGCACCACCGGCGCTCCGCTTTTTGCACCACTCTTTTTCGAGGCTTTGTTGGTGGTGATTTGCGGAGTTTCGATCCACGCACCATCGCTCGTCGCGAGCGACACTGTACGCGCTGCGACGATCATGACCGAACTCAAGAGTGGCTGCACGCAGTGCCACGCGAAGTATCAGGATTGAGCTTTGCGATGGAAGGTTGGAACTCCTGTACATGCGCACCGTACAGATTTAAGGAACCCGAATCCCACACCTTAGATGAGATTGATCACCCACAAGATTCACCGAGCCTTCCCGGCGCTTGATCATTTTTCGGATGCGCAGTGCGCTCACCTTGTCGCTGCAGCGCGAGGCGGAATCTTCGCACGACTCTGCATGGTTGGAATTCAGCTGATTCTCGCCGCAGGTCTGGCGTTCCTCGCTGGCGGGTTGCTCATACGCATGACTGGGCCCCCAGTCAATATGTTCGACGTAGCCTGGCGAACCTATCTGCTCCTTGCGCTCTTCATCGCATCGACTATTGGAACCTTCGGTGTCACCTTTCTGTTTGTTCGAGATTGGCTGTTGCGCTTCAAGGTGTACCTGCTCTTGCAGCGAGTTGGTTTCTGCATCGCCTGTCGCTACAACTTGATCGGGCTGCGCGTCATCGATTGCGCTGTTCTCTGCCCCGAGTGCGGGATTCCGAAAGAGTTGGGACCCGCGAACACAACCACCGCGATTGGCACAGATGGAGTTGCGAGATACTTCCCTTCTCTCGTCCACGAACAGGCACGCCGCAATCGCTGGATGAAGCGCAAGCGAATGCTGCGGAGAATCGCGCTCGCGCTGCTTGCGATCATCATTGCAGCCGCGGGCACGCACGAAGTATTCCTGCATTGGCAAGCGAACAAAGCGAAGAACGTTCAGCTCACCGCCACCGCAGCGCTGGCTGCACTTTTGCGCGATGGACTCGGAGAGGCGCCACTCTCACCCGATGAAGATGCTGCCATTGTGCTCAACCGCGCACTCGCACACCTCACAGCACAGTACTCCGTCGACTGGACCCTCCCACAAGTCGAGTGGTGGAA
>SIAK01000051.1 GCA_009691805.1 Phycisphaerales bacterium | reverse complement strand
GCTCGTCGGAGGCCCGACGCGGGTAGGTCGCACGATCAACCAGTAGTAACTTCCGAAGGCGAGCCACACCGGACCGATGCATCCGCAACCAAACGATGCGGCGATCGCTGGCAATGCCCACGGGCCTTCCTCTTTCGGCAACCCCGCATCATCGGAAGGCAGCTGACCCAGCGCGCATATCGTGAACACTGCGCATACGAGCGTGAATATCGCTGGAATCACCAATCGTAAAATCATGTCTCGTGGCATTCGCATGCTTCGCTTCCGATCGCGGCTTCCCAAGGTCTTCTCGAGTCGTCGACGAGCGCAACGCATCGGCTTCAAAAAAGACGGAAGAATTGAATCTTTCGCAGCTGCTCAATCTTCTCAGCCGAACCAGCGGGGTAACGGAGCATCGATACAAATGCGATCGATCTCTATAGACGCCGCGTGTAAATGCACGCCCGCCGCATGCGCTGCTGCGCCATAGAGCGTGTCGCCCACGAGCGGCATTCCTCGATGCGCGAGTCCCGCGCGAATCTGATGACGGCGACCTGCGCCGAGGAGTTCGACGCGCAACAAGGTGGTGTCGACGCTCGATCCCTCGGCGCGGTTTTCAACAGACCATCGGCAGCGTCCGAGTTGCTCCTTCCCATCCGCATCGAGCGGCTCCGTGACGGTGACCTTCGCGCTTCCCTTATGCCTTCTTGAAAACGCGAGCTCGAACGATCCCGCGTTGCACGAACCCTCAGCGAGCGCGAGATATATCTTTCGCACATCGCCCCCGCGTCCGCTCAACGCGTCGCGCAATCGTGTGCGCGTCGCTGCATCCTTGGCAACAAGCAAACACCCGCTCGTTTCGAAATCGAGCCGATGCACCAATCCGCATTCTTCGAGCGCTCCGAGTTCCGCGCGATGCACGCGTAACCACGCTTCAACGCTGTCGTCGCTCCCTCGCGCTTGCGACACCGTGTGGATACGCGCTGGTTTCTCAAGCACGAACCAATGCTCGTTCTCATGGAGCACCTGAAGGTCAACCGAAGGCGTGCGGGCGGCGTCATTCGTCACGAGGAATCAGACTCTACACTACCTCTCCATCAGCTGATCCACGCGAGTCTTCCTCTCATGCCCTACTACTCCAAACTCGGCAAGATCCCTTCGAAACGCCATATTCAGTTCCGTCGACCTGACGGTGGTCTGTACTCCGAAGAAGTGTTTGGGACCGAGGGATTCTCCGGCCCAACGTCCACGCTGTATCACATTCATCCACCGACGCAAGTCATTGGATGGAAGCCTCTCTACTCCACGAAGGTTGAGTATGTCGAGCGCGAGACGATGCGCATGCGTCATGTGAAGAGCGCGCCACTTCCACCGAAAGGTGATCCGATCACTGGTCGCGTCGTGCTCTTCGGGAACAACGATGTGGAGATGAGCGTCTGCGTTCCTGCGGAGACGATGACCTACCACTTCAAGAATGCTTCGAGTGATGAGTGCCTCTTCATCCACTTCGGAAGCGGCACAGTCTTCACGCAGTTTGGTGCGTTGAAGTTTGGACCGAAGGATTACATCGTGATCCCGAAGGGCACGATCTATCGGATGCAATTCAATGAAGTTGCTGATGGCGAAGCGGAGCCGCGCTTCCTCGTGATCGAGAGCGTGAACGGCTCGCACATTCTTCCGCCACCGCGCTACATGTCGAAGAAGACCGCGCAGTTTCTTGAACACGCGCCCTACTGCGAGCGAGATTTGCGGACGCCGCAACTGCCGATGACGTTTGACAAGAAGGGCTCGTATGAAGTGCGCATCAAGAGCCGCGGCTTTGTGCATGCGTACACCTATCGCCACCACCCACTCGATTGCGTTGGATGGGATGGTTGCTACTACCCCTACTGCTTCAACATTGATGACTTCAGTCCAATCGTGGGTAAGCATCACATGCCGCCGCCGACGCACCAGACATTTGAAGCGCACAATTTCGTCATCTGCTCCTTCTGCCCCCGACCGCTCGACTTCCATCCGCAAGCGATTGTCGTGCCGTACAACCATTCGAATCTCGACTCCGACGAAGTGCTCTACTACGTCGAAGGAAACTACAAGGCGCGTCGCGGTATTGAGGTGGGTTCGCTCTCACTGCATCCGCAGGGCATCGCGCACGGTCCGCATCCGGGCACTGTCGAAGCGACGATCGGTGCGACGCACACGAATGAACTCGCCGTGATGTGCGACACGTTTGCCCCGCTCTTTCCCACGCAAGCCGCGCTCGACCTTGATGACCTTGCGTATCCAAAGAGTTGGGAAGAAGAACCCGAAGCTGCTGCCGAGCGATTGCGTGCAGCGGCGACCGGCGAAGTGTCCTCGAACACTGCAACCAAGAAGAAGGCAACGAAGAAGAAAGCAGCCTCGAAAGCGAAAGTCTCGAAGGCTAAATCTTCGAAGAAGACTGGCGCGAGCACACGATCCACATCTGCAAACACTTGGTGATTCACATGCCTTTGCACTTTCTTCTTTCAGTTGTCGCACTTGCCACGTTTTTTGCGCAACCTCCAACACCTCCCGCGTCAACTCCGGCTGCAACTCCTCCCGTGTCTCCACCGACAACAGCGCCCGCGCGCGGCAATCCAGCCACGATTGATCCACGCACCGTTCCCATGGCGCCCACGGATCCCTCACAGTTGAATCTACCTCCCGGCGTGAAGCTTGAGAAGATCAAGCGCGATCCACTGCAACCTCCCGCATTGCTTGAAGTGCCGCGTGATTACAGCGCGCCGTTGACGGTGCAATCCAATCTTCCCGTGACTGCAATCACGCTCAAAGGCAGCAAGAGCGAACTGAAGTTTGACGTCGAAATCGCGAGTGACTTCGATGCGCGCCGCACTGGGCTCGGTGGACGCACCGAATTCAAAGCAGGCACGGCAATGCTGTTCGTGCATCCTACGACTGCCGTCTATAGCTACTGGATGAAGGACGTACCGTTTGGGATCGACATGATCTACATCACGTTCGACGGAAAGATCGCAGCGCTCCAGCGCATGAAGCCGCAGCCGCGAGTCGCAGGCGAAGATCCGTTGAAGTACGAGTTGCGACTCAAGCAGTACTCCTCGAATCATCCCGTGAACTTCGCACTCGAGCTTCCCGAAGGCTCCATCGACGCACTCGGCCTGCGACTCGGCGATCGAGTGATCGCCGATCCCAAGGGGTTCCTCAAACTCTGCGAAGGCAAGCGGCAGCAGTAAATCCACGACAGCAATAGATCCACGCGGCGTTGAGCGCTCGCGCAGGTTTCTGCCTCTAGGCAGTGACGACAGTTCGCTCGCGTTCAACTCCGACTTGCCGAATACATCGGCATGCCGAAGGAATTCACGCGGACATGATCCGTTCGGTTTTTACTGCCGTGCCGTAGCAGAGCACTTCCGTCGCGTGTATTTGACCACCGACATCGGATGCGTCGTAGCGCACTCCGACAATCGCATCCGCGCCGATTGCTTGCGCGTGCATGACCAACTGCGTGTACGCCTCCGAGCGCGCTTGTTCGCACATCTCCGTGTACGCACCGATGCGTCCACCGACCATACTCTTCAATCTGCCGAGAATTCCCTGTCCAATCGTCGGTGCGCGCACGATGATGCCGCGCACAATGCCGAGATGTTGCGTGACTTTGTAACCAGGGACATCGAATGTTGTTGTGACGATCATCTGCGCGTTACTCCTTTGATGGAAGCACTTGTCCCTTGCACTCACCAAACCCGATACGCGGAAAGCCTGCTTTCTCGCAGTATCCGCGCATGATCACTTCATCACCGTCTTGCAAGAAGCGTCGCTCCGTTCCATCGCCAAGCGTGATCGGCTCAGTGCCGCGCCAAGTACGTTCGAGCAAACATCCGCGCGAGTCCTTCGTTGTTCCCGAAACAGTGCCCGAAGCAAGGAGGTCGCCGACTTGCATATTGCAGCCATTCGATGCGTGATGCGCGAGCATCTGCGCAGGTGTCCAGAACATGTCGCGAAACGATGCACGCGAAATCAACGTCGGTGCAATTCCGTCGGCGCGCATCTTCGCGCTTGAGATTGTCACTTCAAGTGTGATGTCCACATTGCATCCGTGCGGATCCTGAAGATACGGCAGCGGCGTCGGATCTTCTGCACTCCGTGGAGGACCCGCAACGCAGAAAGGCTCCAGCGCCTCACGCGTCACCACCCAAGGTGAAATCGTCGTCGCGAAATTTTTCGCGAGGAAGGGACCAAGTGGTTGGTACTCCCACTTCTGCATATCGCGCGCCGACCAATCGTTCACGAGCACGAATCCGAAGATGTGCTTCCACGCTTGCGCGACGGGAATCGTCGTGCCGAGTTCATTGCCTTCGCCGACGAAAAATCCAACTTCAAGTTCGTAGTCCATCAACTTCGAAGGACCGAAAGTTGGTGGGCCATCATCGTTGGCAACCGTTTGTCCCTTGGGACGCACGACGGTGCTGCCCGAGGCGACGATCGAACTCGCGCGGCCGTGATAGCCAATCGGCACGTGCTTCCAATTGGGAAGCAGCGGATTTGTCGGTCGAAACATCGAACCGACATTCGTCGCATGATGAAGCGACGCGTAGAAGTCTGTGTAGTCACCAACGACAAACGGAATCGCATCGTTCGACGTCGGCGCGTCAACGCTGATCAACAGCGGCTCCGTTTTTGCGCGCGCGGGCGATCCTTCTGCAAAGACCCACGCGAGATGCGCGCGAAGTTTCGCGCGCACTGCTGCGGAAAGTTTCGCGAAGGCGTTCAGCGAACCAGTCTGCAACGTGCTCGCGCCCCAACAAACGCCCTCAAATTCTGCACACAACACGCCTGCATCAAGCGCATCTTTGAGCAGCAGATACTTGTCGCCGATGCGCACCGCGACACCGCCATTGCGAATGCCGTACGCAAGATTCTGAATCGGAAAATCATTCTGCGGATCAACCGCACTCGCGACCCACGAACGTAAGAGTGGATCACTCGCATCGCGAAACAAATTGGCGTCACTCACGACGCGATCTCCGTCGGAGTCGTCAACAAGCCAAGCGTGCGCAATTCCGCGATTGGTTCATCAAACGAGCACGATCCAAAGGAATGCGCAAATCGTTCACGAGCGACAGCGATGCGATCATGTCGAATGCTGCGCTCCTTCCACGCGATGCCCGTGGGCGAGACATCAAAGACATCCGCGCGCTCTTCGACAAGCAGCGATTCGATCTCTTGCTCCGACATGTCCTCATGCTCCCAGAGCAAGACACCCGCGATGAATACATTGAGGAACCCAAACTGCTTGCATCCAACATCCTTCGCCAAGTGGCGCATCGGATGATGCAATCCTGCCGTCGCCTTGAATGGAACTTCCGCCATGCGACACGCCTTCAAGAAGCGCGCCACTTGCGCAGGCTCCGGATGCGCTGCGGCAGTCACGCCGCCCGTGCGAATCTTCGCGCCTGCATCGAGCGACGCCATCGTCGCGATCATGCCGCGCGGATCACTGTCGACGGGCAATTCAAAGTACGCAAAGATTTCATCAGGCACATACTCAAGCGCGCGATCAATCTCCGAAGGCGTCGTGGCTTTCGTTTCAATCGTATCGATGACCGCGCGACCGTAGACCTGCGAGAACTCGCGGTCTTCCATGCGCAGATTGAAATTCTCGATGCGCTCAAGATCCGTGACAATCTGCCGATCCGCGGCAGGCGCGACTAACACCGAAAGCACCCATGGTTCCACACCACCAGGCTCACCAACCCGCGGCAGGTACGCATCGCCGTGCTCAACGAACTCCGGGAAGAGCGTCACCGGAATGATGAGTCGCGCGAGCATCCAACGATCTTTGCTCGACAACGCAGCGCTGTAACTTCGAATGGTCGAACGCATATCGAGGCTCGCGGGAGGAAAAAGCCCCGCATAGTCGAGCGTGGAATCGAGAAGAACTCGGATGGCATGCATAGTTCTCAAGATTATGCCCGAATCTTCACGACGCAGTCGCTGCAACAGATTGCAATCCTTCACGCTTGCACCTCGCAGAGATGGGGTCTATCATTTGCTCCACGCGCCTCGGCACATCGCGCGCATGAAACTCAGGAGCATTCACTATGAAATTGCATCGACTCTGCATCAAACTGGCTGTTTGGACTCGCACGACGCTCGCCTTGTGCACTCTCGGATACGGCGCGTCCTTCGCGCTCGCGTCACCGCAGGCAAACACGCCAACTCCTGCCGCTCCACAACCAACCGCGGTAGGACGAATCGTTGTCGGCGTGCCCCCTGTGGTCGTGCTACCAGCGGTCCTCGCGAGTGCGCAAGAGCACGGCACTGCCGGTGAACTTGCCAAGATCCAGCAAGCGCTCGATCGCAAGATCGGGAACGCGCTGCAGAGTTCACGCAAGTTTGATGTCGTCGCGCAAGCGGACCTTGGTCGCGTCTTGCAGCAGCAAGACGATGTGTTGAAGGGCGGTCGCTACGACCCCAATGACCCGAACGCCGCGAGGGCCGCAAAGCTCGCAGGTGTGAAGTACATCGCCGCCATCACAATTGATGACTTCCAAGATCAAGTGCAAACGGCGAACTTTGAAGGCACGGGGCAAACGGCGACCCGTCGACAAATCCGCCTCGCGGCGATCACGGACATTCTCGATACTTCGACTGGCAAGGTCTTGGAAAGTTTCCGCACCACACTCTCGGATCTCAACGCGCAAGCGAATCCCACCTATGTCATCAACGGCAAGGGCGGAAGTCTCACGGAGTCCGTCGTCAACAGCATCGCGGATCAACTCGCCGACAAAACCGCTGCGCGCTTCCTCGACATCATGTTTCCCGCGAAGGTGTTGGCAGTGCGCGACGGAGTCATCACGATCAATCGCGGCGACACCACGAACATCAAGAAAGGGCAGATCTGGCAGGCATTCGCAACCGGCGCGGAGTTGTTCGATCCTGATACTGGTGAATCGCTCGGCAAAGAAGAGGTGTCGGTTGGGTTTGTGCAAATCACGGATGTGCAACCCACGAAGTCGATCGCTGAAATCTCCGGCGATGACCGAGGCATCGCACCATTGTGCCTCTTGCGTTTGACTGATCGCAAAGACAGCGCAGGTGCGGCGGAACTCAAAAGCGGAAGCGCACAGATGTATAGGACACGCGCAGAGACGATCGATGTGCAAGATCAAGCGCCTGCACTTCCTGCACGCGGCGCTCCCCGAGAAAGTGCGCCGCAAAGCACACGACCCACCGACTCGCCAATCACGACGACTCCACCAACGCAAACAGGCGACGGCTCTTCAGCACCTGGTCTGCCAACAGATTCTCGCGGACGTGTGCAGCCTGCGGGAGGCGCGTCAGAGGTGAAGCATCCGTATTCCGCTGCGATCTTCGTGAAAATGCGCGGATCGAAACTTGACCCTGAGAAGGTGATGATCCTCGAGGACTATCTCGTGAGCCGGCTTGATGACGCGTGCTTCACCACGATGAGCCGTGAAGACGCGGTCAACGCGGTCGCGCGATTCAGCCGCTCGGGCGCCAACGCAGGCAGCGCAGGCAACGACGCGGATGTTCTTGATCGCGAACTTTCCGATCGCACTTCCGCGACGCGATTAGCTCAGAACATGGGCGCGGATTATGTCCTCGTCGCGGCGATTGATTCGTTGTCTGAAGATGTGCGCGTGTGGAACGATCCCACGCGAGGCATCAGCAGCGATCTCACTTTTTTCTCACTCGATACGACCTATCGCATCCTCGGGCGGAATGAAGGCAAGGTGATCTTTGCAGGCACCGCGTCCGCGCAAGTCGTGCGCGCGAATCCTGTGCTCGGGTCCCCTGCCATCGTCGACCAATTGCTGAAAGATTGCGCGCGACAGATGGCCGCAGAGATGCTCAAGAAATGTGCGTCGCGCCCGATGCCGAACCCCGACGAACTTCCCATGGTTGCGGTGTACATCAAAGGCGCGCTTGCGGATCTGACGGTTCCTGAAATCGTGAAAGACGAAAAATCTGGAAACTGGATCGTCTCGAGTGGAAGCTATCGCCTCGAACCAACCGCGTTCGCGATCGAAGTGGACGGCGTCGTCGTTGGTTCGAGTGAAGCGCCGTTCCAATCCGGCACCGGACTGCACAAGATGCGCGTCACGCGCCCGAACTTCGAGACCTACGAGGGCACTGTGAACTTCAGCCGCAATCCCGATGGCATGTGCACGTTGACGATTCCGATGCGCTTGACCGCCGAGGGACTTGCGCGTTACAAAGAAATGGCGGCATTTTTCCAAGAACTGAAGACCACCGCCGCACTCACCGAAGCACAAGTGGATCTGATGGAGGGGTTCGCGACGATGCTGAGGAACTCGCGTATCTCGATTGAGTCGAGCCAGAAATCCGACATCAAAGTGGATACGGATCAACCCTTGCAAGCGCCGCTCTACGAGAACAGTTTCTGGGCGCCGTGGATGCCAAACTGAAAATAGGGAAGCGTCGCATTTGAGAAACTCTACAGCCGAACGACGGTGATGAAAACTCACTAGGAAAGCGTCATGCGAAAAATCAGACCTCTCTCGATTCTTCTGCTCGCACTTCTGGGCGCGTGCTCGCACACCGATCGGATGAAGCCCACGCTCAACGCGTACACCAAGGGCGCATACCAAATGGCACTCGAGGTCTACCAACCGCTGCTTGCGGATCGCTCTGACAGCGAAAAGGATCTCACGCTGTACGACCTTGAGGGCGGCGTGCTCGCGATGTGCGCGGGCAATCGCGCAGAGAGCATGAAACTTTTCGACGACGCGTACGCACGCATGCGTCCGTACCTCGATGAAGCGCCTGATGTCCGCATCAGTGCGGAAGCTGCAGCGATTCTCTCGAACCAAACCGTCATTCCTTACATCGGCACGACCTACGACCGCATCATGGAGAGCGTCTATCAATCGCTCAATTACTATGCGAGCGGCGAACAAGACAAGGCAGCTGTCGAGTTGCGTCGCGCGTATGCATGGCAGAAGGACGCGGTCGAGAAGCGGGCCGAAGAGATTGCCGCGCTCGAGAAGAAGACCGCCGAAGCAGCGCAGGAAAACTCGTTCGATCCTTCCAGCACGCTCAACGATACGAGCTTTAAAGGATCGATCAAAAAAGCGTACGCCCCCACCAACGAGTTGCGCGGCTACTCAGATTTCGCAGTTCCCTATGCGAGTTGGCTCGAAGGCGTCGCGGGACTTGCGGCCAACCAAAACTCTTCCATCGCGCAGGCCAAAGTCGCGTTCGACAAAGTTGTTGGCATGCTGCCAGAATCAGATCGCGCCATGGTCGCCCAAGATGCGATGCTCACCGACGATGCGGTGCGTGGTCGCGTGCTTCCGCCCCTCGTGATGGTGATCTACGAAACGGGCATGGGCCCAAGCTTGAAGGAATTCAAGATTGAGATTCCGTTGTTCATCCGCCAAGTTCCCTATTTCGGCGCGGCGTTCCCTGTGCTCGTGTTGCATCCGGACTACTCCGCGGGATGCGTGCTTGAAGCGGAAGGCGGCACGAGCGTTCCTGCCACGCTCTTGACGGACATGGATGCGGTGGTGGCGACGGATTTCAATCTCAAACTTCCATCGATCATCACGAAGACGATCGTCTCGAGCGCCATCAAGGCGGTCGCGACGTACGCGGCGCAGAATGCGGCGAATCAGAACGGCTCGAAGTTCGCGGTGTTTGTTGCTCTTACCGGCGGGATCTACCAAGTCGCAACCAACAGCGCCGATCTTCGCATCTGGAACACGCTGCCGAAGCAGGTGCTCTACGCGCGCATGGAGCGTCCGCAATCGGGAGTCGTGAACATCGTGGGAAGCGATGGCCAGCGCATCGGACCGGTGACATGCATTCCAAACGGCATCACGCTCATTCATGTTCGAACGCCCGCTGCAGGCGTGCCAGTCGCATCCCAAACGATGCACATCGTCTACCCCAATTATGTTGCGCCCGCGACCGTTGCGAGGGTCGAGAAAGTGGATTCGATCGCGCGCGAGAAAGAACAGCAGTAAACTTCGCGTTGGAATACGGTCGCGCGCCTGCGCGTCAATGCACCAGTTCACTAACACCTATCACCTATACATTGCTCCGACGCACCGAGGTAAGAAGCTCATGAGCCAACACCCATTCAATTTTCACTGCAGCGGTCGCGCGATTCTCTCTACCATCGCGATCTGCAGCGCGTGTGCACTCAGCGGCTGCCAGAACACCAACACGATCAAGTCCACCGACCAAGGCGGATTTCAGCAGATAGTCACGAACGGTTGGTTGCAGTACAAGGCGAATGTCGTTGGGGTGCATGAAGGCACAGTCAACGGCGACATGAAGAAGGTTGCCGTCGACATCTACAGCGATCAATCGACGCAGCAGAACTTCTCCTATCGCTTCGAGTGGTTCGATGCCAACGGCATGCCGATCCCCTCCGCAACGCAAGTCACGACGGGCGTCGCGATTCGACCCAAGGACACGATGACGGTGACTTCCGTCGCCCCGAGTGCAGCCGCGGCTCGCTGGACACTCAAACTCTACGACACGAAACATCCACTCTGATTGGAAACCACACATGCAACTCCATCCATTTTCTTCCTTCCTCGCATCACCGCTCCGCTGCGGCGCAGTTCTCGCACTCTTCACCGCGCTTACGCTTTCGACGGGCTGCAAGAGCAATACTCGCTATGTCGACGCGGGCAGCAATGATGTCATCGTCTCTGCTGGGCAGATGAATGTGCAAGATTGGTCCTTGCTTGCGGATCAATGCACACAGAGCATGATCAGCGCGGGTGTGTTGCAACGCTACGGCGATCAATCGAAGCCAGCGGGACTACTGCTCAACGCGCTGGTGAATGAAACGACGGAACAGTTCGACGGTGATGCGATCCTCAAGAAGATTCGCATTGCGTTACTGAATACCGGGCGGGTCGAAGTCATCATGACTGCAGGACCTGGCGGCCGCGCGGAAGATCCGATTGCGCAGAGCGCGCAGCAATCGAAGGCATTCATGGCCGCCGCGGATAATCAGATGATGGCGCAGAACACGCCTGATCTCACGCTCACCGCGAAACTACTGCAGAACCAAATCAAAGCGAGCGGCGACACGCAGTCAACGTACATCCTCCAAATGACACTCACCGATACGACAACGGGTCGTGGCATCTGGGAAGGCGAAGCGAATGTCATGAAGCGCGGCGGCAAGGCAACCATCGGATTCTGATCACGCACGCCCGAAGATTCACGCACATCATTCCCGCAGATCATTCATGCACCCGTTGCGACGGGCGTTCCGAGCGGCGCCGATTGAACTGGCTGCTTCGTGCGCCCGTCGTACTCCGTTGGGAGTGGCTGCTTCGCCTTCGAAGTAATCCACACCGCAAGCGCGCGCGGCATCGGGTGCAACTGCAGGGTTGACAGAAGCAACTCACGCGCTGGCTTCGCATCGCCGTGGAGCGCGAGTTGCTCGAGCGCGCTGTCCCACGAAATGCGCGTCGACGCGTCGAGCGAGAGTTCCCACATGCAGTACGCAGCAAGTGCCTCACCCTCGAGAATCACCGAACCAAAGACTGTCTCTTGACGCTGCGCGGGCAGTGACCACATCGCGTAGTACGGTGCGTTGTAAGGCGCATAGCGCGCGTCGGCTTCGTAGAAATCACCATCAAAGATGACCTGCGTGGTCGCGGCGTCGTACTGACCATTCGTCTGATACGGAAGCGCACCCGTGTTGAGTTTGACAAGTGCCTCGGTGATTGCGGGACGTTCGCCGATGCGGAAACCAAACGGCGCCGGCAACACAAAGTCCCACACCCCCGCGCGGATCGCGTCTTTCGTCGAGACAGAGACTGCCTCTGACGCAAGCACCAGGTCCTTGTACTCGCGCGAGAATTTCAACCACAACAAAAAATCAATCGCCATGGGTGCCATGGTCTTGAGCGTCTTCGCGTCGATCTTGGGATCGAACTTCCGCGCGAGTCGAGCCGCGGCCGGAAGGAGGACGTGCTCGGAAATCCAGGTGAGCTCCGCGGGGCTTACGAAGCCGTCGATACTTGACGCTTGCAACAAGATGAGTTCATCCGCGCTGACCCAGCCGCGCTCAGCGAGAAGAATCGCAAGCGGCTCCAAGACCTCCATGCGAAAAAACTCATCGTCGGTGCGCGGTGAATAGTCGGGAGCCTTCCGCGGCTTCGCACCAATGCGCTGCGATTGAATCACCGCTTGCATGCCTGAGTACATGAGATAGAGATCGGAAGTCAGCGGAACAACTTCATCGTTCCACCACGCATGAAAGCTCGCGCGCGTGACTTCATCCTTGATCTGCCGCGTCTCGATGAAGCGACCGAGGATCCGCGCCCACAAGAGGCCCGACTCCACGCGGTGCTTGAACGCTTCCCACTCGTTGCGTCGATCCGCGAACTGCTCGAAGTACATACTGGTCGTGCCGAAAGAACTCTTCGCGACTCCAATCGCGCCGCGATTGCCAATCTCGCTCGGCATCGCATCCTCAGCGAATGTCCCCGTGAAACGCCGCCCGAGTGCAGCGTCTGCTTCGCCAGTGTTGCCGTACACCTCCGAAACTTTTGCCAATGCATCCGCATCTTTTTCGTTCGTCGCAAATGTTCGAGTGGCACATCCGTCCGTCGCAGTGATCTCCACGACGACCTTGCGGTTCTGGCAAGCACCGCAAAGTGGCAGCGCCGCACCAAACGCGATTGCAACGAAAAATCGTGTCGTCGATGTCATGCCGAAAGCGTAACAGTCGCTGCCTCTGTTGTTGCTCTGCGTGACACTTTTGCGACCACGCCGTTTCGAACAATCCCTAGACTGCGTCCGCACACGCATGGCGAATTCAAACCTGATCCCGACCAACCCTTCGGGGCAGCCTGCGAAGGACGATCCATCCGCAAAGCATGATCCGTTCGCATCGCTTCGTGTTGCGAACTATCGGCTCTACGCCGCAGGATTCGTCTGCTCGAGCACGGGCTTGCAGATCATGTCGACCGCGCTCGCGTGGGAGATTTGGGATCGCACGCATGACGCGTTCCTCCTCGGACTTGCTGGCCTCGCGCGCGCGTTGCCAGTGATCTTGCTCACGCTTCCTGCGGGATCGATTGTCGATCGAACGGATCGCAAGCGCGTGCTCGCGATTACGCAGTTTGGATTTGCGTTGGTCGCGCTGCTGCTGGCGTTCACGAGTTTTCAAGAAGCACCACTGGCGATGACCTACATGCTGCTGCTGTTGAGCGGTTGCGTACGGAGTTTCAACGCGCCATCAAGAGGTGCGTTGTTGCCGAGTCTTCTGCCCGAAGGCGGATTCGAGAACGCGATCGCGTGGCAATCAGGGTTCTTTCAATTCGCGGCAATCAGTGGACCGTTACTCGCGGGTGGCATTATCTGGTGGACGGATTCGACGGCGATTTGCTATCTCGTGACAAGCGTTGCATGCGTCGTCTTCGGAACGACTGCGCTGTTCCTCAAGCCAAGACCAGTAGCGCCGCGCAAGAACGCGCCTGGACTTCGTGGCATGGTGGAAGGCGCGGAGTTCATCTGGAAAGAGAAGACGATTCTCGGAGCGCTCGTGCTTGATTTACTCGCCGTGCTCTTCGGAGGAGCGACGGCGTTACTACCGATTTACGCAGACGAGATTCTGCATGTCGATGCTGTTGGATTAGGGGCGCTTCGCGCGGCGCCCTACATCGGCGCGCTCGCGATGGCGGGATGGCTCACGATGCGCAAGGGATTCAACAACGCAGGACGCGCGTTGTTGTGGTCGGTGGTGGGATTTGGAATTTGCATGATTGTGTTCGGTCTGAGCACATCGTTCTGGCTCTCGATGGTGGTGCTCGCGATTTCGGGAGCACTCGACAACATCAGCGTCGTCGTGCGGCATGTGTTGATTCAAATGCGAACACCCGATGGACTTCGAGGTCGCACGACTGCAGTGAACTCTGTCTTCATCGAATGCTCAAACGAGGTCGGAAGTTTCGAGAGCGGGCTCGTCGCGCAATGGCTCGGACCTGTGGTTTCAGCGACGAGCGGCGGCGTTGGCACGCTCATGATTGCGGGGCTTGTCGCGTGGATGTTCCCCGACCTTCGACGACTCGGAAGACTCACAGACACCGCACAAGATGTCGTGGCCGCGGAGGAAGCAGCCGAGCCGCATCGAGGACTCGGCACCGAAGGTCAGTAGGGTTGTGGTTGTGGTTGTGGTTGTGGTGGTGCATGCGATGCGACGCGATGCGATGCGACTGCGAGAGTGGCGTATGCTGCGCGCATGATCCTTTCGAGCACAGAAATGCGAAGCAACACGCGAAGCAACACGCGAGAAAATGCGCGATGCACTGTCGCCGCGGCGTGTGTGGCATCGCTCCGTATCGGCGCGCTCGCATGGACATGCATGGGATTTTTCGGATGCTCCTCAGTCGTTGGGACGAACGCACCTTTGATGGCGCCCCGAGATGTGAAACAAAGAGCGAATGACCCGATGTACGCAGCGGCACCCATGCCACGCTCAAATCGTTCACTCGGTACAGGCGCATCAAGCGCAGCGACAATGACAACGACAACAGCAGCCGCGACAGCGACAGCAGCGGCAACGGCAGCGGCAACGCCGACAACAACGACAGCAGCCGCGACAGCGACAGCGCCAACCACGGCAACGACGGCAGCGTCGGCACCAACGCCAACAACGACGGCAATCTCAGCGCCAACGGCGGCGACAACGGTCTCACCAACAGTCACGACATCGACCGCAGGCGCGACAACCGCGAAGCCATCCGCAGCAACAACGGCGGCAACATCCGCTTCGACATCGATATCGAATCCGACCACGGCGACAGCATCCGCGCCAACCGCAAAGCCAGCTGTAGCGACAAAGACGGCAACATCTGCTTCGACATCGATATCGAAGCCGGCAACCGCGACAGCATCCGCGCCAACCGCGAATGCGAAGTCGGCGACAAACGCGAGCGCACCGAAGACAAGCGTTCCAGCGACGAATGCCGCGAAGGCAACAACGACGACGGCGACAACGACACCAACAACAACGCCAACCGCGCCGTCAAAACCAGTCGTCGCAACGGTTCCTACCGTCACGGCACCGAAACCGACCAAAGCAGTGCCCACGCCAGCTGTCGTTCCATCCAAGCCCGTCGAACCGCCACTCTTCAGTGACTACCCGCCGAAGCCAAAGGGTGCTGCTCCTGCATCGACAACTCCTGCATCGACGAAACCCGCAGCGACTACGAATTCCGCGTCATCGCCTTCGACAACACCGCCCTCTGCAACTCCGCCAACCAAAGCTCCCGCGACACCGAAGGCGAAGTGAGACAGCCCGCAACTTTTTCATGCATCGACAGCTCCTGCATCGAATGCAGCTTTCGAAGTTTCGCGCCGCGATCGATGAATGTGCGGGTCTCGACTGGCGCATTCCTCTGTGGCTATGCCGACGGCGATGGCGATGCACTGGTGTGACTGTGATCCAACGCTGTCATAGAGAAGCCGCTTGCCCCCTCACAACACAAAGAAAGCGGGCGCGCTCCGAAGAGCGCGCCCGCGTGAAAACTTTAGATGCTAGTTATTCGCTTTCGAACGACTCAAGTCCAGTTTGAAAGCAAGATCGTAAGATCCTCCGCGTCGACGACGCCATCACCGTTGATGTCTGCACCGGACTTCGGATTGCCCCAGCCAGAGAGCAGGATCGAGAGATCCGCTGCATCAATAATGCCGTCATCATTGAGATCGCCAGGCAGACTCACACCTTGACCAGCTGGCAGGACGATCGGCAATTCAAGGAAGCAGCATGGGTGAAAGGTGAGCGAGTGCAGGCCGATGATGAGTGGAATCGGTGTGCCCGCTGGAAGCGCGGTCGTCA
>SIAK01000050.1 GCA_009691805.1 Phycisphaerales bacterium | reverse complement strand
GGAGAGATGATGGCTCATGTTGACCGAGGCGTTGCCGCAAACTCACGCGCCCCACGCGCAAATCCATTTTTTAGAGACTGCAACTTGTACTGGTCAACCCGTGATGATCAACCGCCATTTCCTCGACTCACGCTCAAAAAATAAACCGAACTAGCCCTTTACATAGCCGCGCGAGTCAGCGCACGCAAGACGCGGCGATGCGGCAGTTGTTCGCGAAGTTCTCGCGTGAGAGCGTGCCGATGACGATGCTCGTCACGCCCGCTTGCGCGAGGCAGAAGGGGATCGCTTGCTCGGGCGGAATTCTGCCAGAGGCAAGTGGTTTCTTCACGAGCACCCCAACGCCGCATGCGTGCGCTTCCTCGATGACCGCACGCTGCGAATCATCGAGTGGATGAAACTCCACCATGAGGACATCGACGGAGCCGGTTCGGAGGGCGAGTTGATTGCCTTCGACGGTTTTTCCGCTGAATCCGATGTGCGTGAGAAGCCCTTGCGCCTTCAACGCGAGGAGCGCATCGAGCGTTCCATCGCGTTTGAGGATGCGCGCGTCGGCACCATCCGAGTGAACGGAAACCAGATCGAGTCGCGTTCGCTGGAGTCGCGCGAGACTCTCACGCACGCTTGCTTCCACCGCACGCGGCGAGAAGTCATACGTCGAGGCGCCATCTTCAAATCGTTCACCGACTTTGGTCGAGACGAACATCGCGTCTTGCGGCATGAGCAGTGCGCCGAGTCGCGATTCGCTGCATCCATACGCGGGCGCTGTGTCGATGAGATTCGCGCCGCATGCATGCACCTCGTCAAGCAACGCGCGCACCGCATCAAGTGCAGGGAGCGGATACGGCTGTGCGTACTTCGTCTGTGTGTTGCGTCCGATTTTGAACGCACCAAATCCAATGACACCGAGTTCAATCCCTGTGCGACCGAGCGTTCGACGGGGAAGATTCAACGCGTCCATGCGAGATGCTCCCATGGGTATGCGCCAAGTTGTGGTGTACCGGTGTGCATCGCTGCCTGCGCGGATGTCGCGCTCGGAACAATGCCCACCGCGCGAAGTTCCGCTTCAACGCGTTCCGCGAGCAGCGGTGCGAGCGCGAGCTTGAGTGGAAGTGCAACGCTTATGGCGGGATTGATGCGCAGGACTGCAGCATCTTCTTGCCGCGCGCGCTGTGCGAATTCCATGCGATCGACGCGGTAACTCGAGAACTCCAGCGCGTCTTGATCAAGGAGTGGAAGCACCTCGCGCAACTCGTTCTTCAATCGCGTTCGCAACTCCATCTCTTGCATCGCGACGCCTGCTTCGGCGAGGCGGCCTCCGACCTGCCAGACAACGCGAGCATTATTTTCGATTGCGCTCGTGATCGTCACGCGCGTTTCTTTGCCGTCGACGCAATGTCCAAAGAAGGGCAAGAGTGGCGCGCTCGATCCATGCGATCGCACGACACTCATGTGAAGCGGTCGGCGCACGAAGAGTGCTTCGCTTCCATCGCAGCCGAGCTGCGTGAGGACGGCGTTGCTCGCAGTTCCAGCGGCGACGATGATCTGCTTCACGTGGGAAAACTCAATTCTGCTGCCGCCCATCGTTCGCACGCGCATTCGCCCGTCACTCCATGCGATCGCGTCAACGCCGTCCGCAGCAATCATCGAATCAGCGCACGAATCGCGAAGCGTTCGCAGCACACTGCTTGTATCGATGACAGGTTCATCGACGCGATACACGCCACCGATGGCTGACTGCAACAGCAGCGGAGTTTCCGCCTCGTTCAACAGCACTGGCGTCGTCTGTAAGCCCGCGCGCGCGCCGATCATGCCCAAGGCGGCGGCGATTCCGCTTGACCTCCAGAGGAAGCAGCAGGGCGAGAGCGTTGTTGATTTGGACAAATCCGGATCGCCTGCAATCGGATTGCCTTCGAGCGACTGCCGCCAACGCGAGGGCATCTGTGCGATCGCTTCCGCGCGCGCATTAAAGAGCCCACTGAGCGTGTACTTCAATCCACCGTGGATGATCCCTTGTGATGCGAGCGTCTGACCCTGCCCAAGTCGCGCGGGTTCCACGAGCGCAGCACGGAAGCCTTTGGCGCGAAGTCGCGCGAGCGTCCACAGCGCCGCGATTCCTCCACCAATCAGCACGACTTCAGCGTCCGCGAAACAAAATCGCCCGTCTTGCGCTCCTGACGATGCGTCCGTGTCCAACGGGGAAGAATCTTGGAAGTCGCCTTGCACGAGAAGTCGATCATACGCCTCCGCCGATCGATGCGGGCACGCGCTATTGTGCGGGACTTTCCGCAATTCGTCTCTTCAACTGAGTTCTTCCTATGTCCACGAAAGTCGTTCTCATTTCCGGTGACGGGATCGGTCCCGAAGTCGCAGTCGCTACTCGCAAAGTCTTGGATGCAACCGGCGTTGACATCGAATGGATCGAGCGCCATGCAGGCGAAGCGGCACTGCGCGCAGGTGAGAAGGAACTCCTTCCTGCCTCCACACTCGACATGATCGCCGAGTGCGGTGTTGCGTTGAAGGGTCCCTGCACGACGCCGATCGGCAGCGGATTTCGTTCCGTGAATGTGTTGCTGCGCAAGACGCTCGATCTCTACGCAGCAGTGCGCCCGGTGCGCAACATGCACGGCGTAAAGACGCGCTACGACAATGTCGACATCGTCATCGTGCGCGAGAACACCGAAGGTTTGTACGTTGGCATTGAAAACCAACTCACGCCGCAAGTCGCGACGAGTATCAAACTCACGACCGAAGCAGCGTCGCGTCGCATCGCCGCGTTTGCATTCCGTTACGCGCGCGAGCGTGGACGCAAGAAGGTGAGTGTTTTTCATAAGGCGAACATCATGAAACTCACGGATGGCATGTTCATCCGTTGCGCGCGCGAAGTGCATGACGCGGAGTTCGCCGATGTTGTCTACGAAGAAATGATCATCGACGCCGCATGCATGCGCATGGTGCAAGATCCATCGCGCTTTGACGTGATTCTCGCGGAGAATCTCTACGGCGACATCATGAGCGATCTTTGCGCAGGACTTGTGGGTGGACTAGGCGTGACGCCAGGTTCCAACATCGGCGAAAAGGGCGCGGTGTTTGAAGCGGTGCACGGTTCTGCGCCTGACATTGCGGGCAAGGGGATTGCGAATCCACTCGCGCTGATCATGTCAGGCGTGATGATGTTGAATTGGATGACGCAAACGCGTGGCGACGCGAAGTTCGCTGCCGCTGCGACGCGCATCAAACGCGCCTACGACAGCGCTCTCGATGCGGGTGAAAGGACAGGTGACCTTGGCGGATCACTCAGCACGATGGGCTTCGCGGACGCGTTGATTGCACGGCTGTAACGCGCAAATCGCGCCGATTGCTGCGACGCTGAGTGCGGCGATGATGCTCTCCGGCATTCTTGCGGAAGGCACTGTTGCAGGCACAAGTGTGGGTGAACATGCAACGAGTTCGCAAACGACGATCGGAGCACGCGATGGTCAACGCATCATGATTGCAGCACCGCGCGAAGAGGGCGCCGTCGCGCGCCCTTGTGCGTCGTTGAATTGCAACTTGCATTGCGAATCGAACTGCGAATCAGGGAAGTCGCGGCGCAGGTTCTGAATCCACCTTGCCACGACTGCGACTCGTAAATCGCAGCGTCACAGCCGTGATCGCACTTTGCGGATTGTTGTTGAGAAGATTCTGCGGTGTCCAACCGACCGAAGGTCCTGTCCAACCCCAGAGAGCCGGCCAGTCTGCGCAATTGGTTCCGCGTGGGATCGGCGTGTACGAGTAGGGGATCCACTCATCGAGCCAGTCCATGTTGCCAAATCCCTTCCACGGTTTCGTCAAATCCATCGTGCCGTTCACGCGGCTCTTGAGAAACGCAGGATCAAACGGAATCCATCCCGCAGTCGGCAGATAGAACTCGCACCAGGTGATGTACGTTGTGGAACTCGATCGCTCTCCTCCACGCACTGCGCTATTTTCTCGCGTTCCGCCGTAGACCACGCGCGACGGAATGCCAGCATTGCGGAGCACCGCAACGCAGGACAGCGCCGCATCGACTGAGGTTCCATTGCCGAGCATCGCAGCGTTGGAAAAGTTTCCGCCGAAGTTAAGCCCGCGAATCGAACCATTCCAACCACGCACCGTGTACTGCGCGGAGTACTGCTTGAGACATTTCAACGTTCCGAGCACGAGTTCTTTTGCTGCGTCATACGGAGGCACGCCGCGAAGATTGCCCTTCGCAGTCTGTTGCACGAACGACGCGATCAGTGGATCACTGGGACGAATGAAGTCATCTTCGGCGAGAAATGGCCGCACAGACTCTGGCCACTCGCGCGGCCACGCAATCTTGCGCGCGGCAACTTCATCAATCTCAATCTTCCAGAGTTGCAGCAGCGCGCGAATGTTGACGCGAATGCTCGCGCAGTTTGCACTAGGAATGGTCACATCGACTTTCGTCGCGCCCGCGACCGCGGGTTGCATCACGATCTTGAGTTGCGAGGACGGCACTTCCTTGCCTTCGATCCACACACGCGCGCCGCCAAAGCTCGGATCAAGATCGACACTCGTGCCCTTCTGCAAGAGCGGCAGCGTGAACGTCGTCGGTCCAAGTTGCCAGAGCACGGGACCGTTCTGATTCACGCTGCCTTGCGAACCCACCATCACTTCGAACTCGATCTCCGAGATCTTTGGCGCGCGGCGCAACAGAACGACAGGCGCATTCTCGTCATCGCTCACTATCGGAGCAGCGGACGGACTCGTCTGCAGAGGATCCTTCGACTGCGCGAGTGCAACGGGCGCGCCGAGAAAGAGTGCAAAGAGCAGCGAGGCGAGAAGTCGTTGTCGAGAGAGGAGTGGTTGCGTGTGCATGCGTAGTCCTCGAACAAATAGAATCCACCGTTCACTAACTCGCGAGCGTGCGCATCGTGTCAGGATCCATCCAACGTTGCAGTGTTTGCAAGAATTGCGCGAGCACCAGATTCACCACGATGATCGTGAGAAAACTTGCGACGAAACTCTGCGTGGCAGCGCGCCCTACACCCGCCGCGCCGCCTTCGCAACGGAAGCCTCGGTAGCAACTAATCAGACCGATCGCGAGTCCGAATGCAACACTCTTGACCACGCCGTTGACCGGATCCCAGCCGCTGAGAAGCTGCGTGATGGAGTACCAGTAGTCCGCGCGGGTCACGCCGTACATGCCGCAGATGATGCCGAAACTTCCGAGAATGCCGAGAAGATCCGAGTAGATCGTGAGAATCGGCGTCATCACGACGCACGCCACAACCCGCGGTACGACCAGCGTCTTGATGGGATCCGCGCTCATCGCGCGCATCGCGTCGAGTTGCTCCGTCACATTCATCGTGCCGAGTTCAGCCGCCAACGCGCCACCCACGCGTCCTGCAAGCATGACCGCCGCGAGCACGGGACCAATCTGTTTCACGACCGCAGCAGCAATCACGCCGCCCATTTGCGCTTCTTGACCAAGTGCTGCGAATTGATCGTAGCCTTCAAGCGCGAGAATCATGCCGATGAACGCACCCGTGATGCTCACGACGATGACGCTGGAAGCACCAACGGAGTACAGCAGCGGACCGATCTGTCGCCAACGCATCCATGCGGAAGGTTCTGTCGCGATGAGATAGAGCGTGCGTCCCGCGAAGCGCGCGAACCGACCAATGCGATCGAGCGCAAGTCGAACGCTGATGCCGAGGGAAGTGATCTGAGTAAGAGCGAGAATCATGAATCGCGTGGAAGCGTACCAATAAGCACAACACCCTCGGACAAGTCCGAGGGTGTTGCGAATTTCAAACGTGATGCATCCATGCAACGGAGACTTATGGGCAAGCGCCCCAACCGTTGAGCATGGCTGCGAGATCAGCCGCATCGGTCACACCGTTGCCGTCGAGATCGGTCGCACCCGCAGCACCCCAACCGTTGAGCAACGAAGCAAGGTCGGCGGCATCGGTGACGCCGTCGGCATTGAGATCGGTGATGCATGGATTGGTGGTCTTGTCGCAGCCAACACTCGCGAGGCCAGGCGTGTCGAGTGTTCCGACTGCTGCAGGATCTTGTGATCCGATCGCCCACGCTGTCGTGGCCGTGCAGTAACTCACTTGGAACGGCACCGAGGGAGTCGTGCCAGAAGTATCTGGTCCGACGCGATTGGCGCTGTATGCGTACTCAGTTCCGACTGGTGGAAGAGTGGCAGATTCGATCAACGACACGGAGTCCACAATCTGACTCCAAGGGGTGAAGTCAAGGCCACCATCGTCATCAACATCGAGATCCATGCCAACCGTGCCCGTGAAGTTGTAGACCAACATATGGGTGACGTTGTCACTGTTCTCAAAGACGATGTAGGGACTCACGAGGTTCGCCGTAACGAGGCTAAAGGTCGACGTGCCTGCGACGAAGTAACCGCTTGCGGGAATCTCCGTGCAATCAAGATCAACATAGCACTCGATCACGCCCGAGCCTTGCACAGTCACGCCGTCGCCGATGACCACATAGGTGAAGCCCGAGAGGCTCGTGCCTGGTGCACCACGCAACTCGAAGTACTCCTGCTGATCGGAGACGAGCGCGAGATCGTCAGTGCGAATCTCGTTGATGCGCACCTCCGCAGGAAGCGCGTCCGCGTAGCAAGCGCAATTCGCGCGATCAGCGCAAGCCTGATCCCACGCAACTTCGCAGCACGTTGGATCGCCCGAGCAGATGCTGTCGCAGCAGACAGCGTCAGAGCAACCAGGAGTTGCAACTGCGACGCGGCAGTCCGTGCCCTTTGGAAGACCACAAGAATTGATCGCGGGGCAGATCGCGCCAGGAGCGAGTCCTGGGGTGTCGTAACCGGTGAGATCAAATGGATCGTAGTGACCCATGCGTGGCGAACCGTCTGCGCAGCGGAAGAAGTGCGGCGCGAGATTCGTGCCGTTTGGTCCGACGCTCACTGATGCGTAGGCGCAGTTCACTTCATTGTCGAGCAGCGCAACCGAATCGATCACGCTCTGCCATGGTGTTACATCGAAGACGCAATCGTCATTCGTATCAAGGTCATTTCCAACGATGCCGGTGAAGTTGTAGACGAGGTAGTAATTCTTCGTCCCTGAATCATTGAAGGAAAGGAATCGCAGCGCATCAGGGAACGCATTCATCGTGAAGGACGCTTCGGTCGCAAGCATGCGACCATCCTTCGCAATCGAGAGGCCGTTGCAGCTCACGGTCGCTTCGATTTTGCCCTGATTCACGCCCGCGCTTTGCGAGGAGATGACCACGAGTGTGACACCGTTGAGCGAAACGCCAGGCGCGCCGCTCAACTCGAAGTACTCATTGATGTCGGTTGCGCTTGGATCGGAAACGCGCAACTCGGAAATCTGCAGGATTGGAGCGGCGTTGCCATTGATGCACGCACTTTGCGCAATCGTGACACAGCCGGCATCCCACGAGGTATCGCAGCAAGTCGGATCGACTAGACACACGAGATTGCAGCAATCACTATCGAAGCAACCGGGTGTGACGACGGCGACGAAGCAGCTGCCCGTTCCTGGGCCACAGTTCGAGCAGATGTCGTTGACATCGCCAGCGGAGTCGCGTCCGGCTGCCGCACCATCGAATGGTCCGATCTTCCATCCACCCGTTGGGATGCAGCGGTACACATGACCTGGAACGAAACTCGTATCAGGTCCGACGCGATTGGGGCTGTATGCGTACTCGGTACCTACTGGAGGAATTGTGTCTGACAGAATGAGTGAGACCGAGTCCACAATCTGAGTCCAAGGGTTGAAGTCGAGTACGCCGTCGTTGTTGGTGTCGAGATCCGCGGCGAGTGCGCCGGTGAATCCTAAGACGAGCATGTGGGTGACGTTGTCAGTGTTCTCGAAGTTGATCCCCGCAACCGGACCAACATCGACGCTGCCCGCGAAGACGAGCGTGGGAGTTTTCGAAACGGAGAGCAGTCCGTCACCGCTGAGGCTGTATGCGCCAAGCGGAACGACGCACTCGATGACGCCTGAGCCTCCAGTGCCATCGCCGATCACGATATATGTGAGACCAACGAGCGATGCGCCGGGTGCTCCCCTCAACTCGAAGTATTCATCGGTGTCAGTACCAGGATGATCGATTCGAATCTCGTTGATCACCACCGGCTCAGGCGCGCACGCGCCGTTGGCTGCGCCCGGTGAATCGATGCCGCTGTACGCATCTTGCGATCCAACATTCCATTGCGTTGTGGTCTCGCACTTCCATGCGCCGTAGGGCACGAAGCCCGCATCAGGTCCCGCGCGATTGCTTGCATACACATAGTCATCAACGATGCCGTCTGCAAGCCCGTTCCACAATGCAACGCCATCGGCAAGTGTGGTCCACGGGGAAAAATCGCGCGTTCCGTCGTCGTTGGTATCAAGATCATCACCGACCGCGCCGACGAATCCTTGCACGAGGAGAATCGTCACGTTGTCTGCGTTCTCGATTGCGAGTGGCGCAATCAAATTTGGAATCGCGAGCGAGAGCGTCGACTTTCCAACAACGAAGTATCCGCTCGCAGGCACAGTGCCGCTCAGCGTGATGACCTGTTCGATGTATCCATTTTGCGCAGGAGGAAGTTGCAGATCATCATCACCAATGATGACGAGGCTGTAACCCTTCAGCGAAGATCCAGGTGCGCCCTTGATCTCCACGTACTCCTCGCTATCGGCACCCGGTTGATCCGCACGAACTTCGTGCAGCGTGGCTTGGGCGAACGTGGTGTTGGCGAATACAAACGTCGTCGCCAAACAAAGACAGGCGTGCAATGCGTGTCGCATCTTTGATCAATCTCCAAAAGGGTGTGCAGTCAACAAAGCGAGAAAGCCGCCCGCGCACCCTGAGGAGTGCGAAGGCGATCAGGTCTAGTCTGAGTCTAGATCAAGACGGGGGAATTCCAAATGAGTTCGCATGGAGTTCGTGCGAGACTTTGGTGAATCCCTACAGTCGCAACGTCCTGAAAGTTCGTGGATCACACCCAAAGAACGCGGAAATGCGCTCAACTTCAGACGGAGCAGCGATCTATAGCAAAGCACAACGCCGCGCGAGCGCGGCGTTGTGGGTCGGTATCGAATGTTTTGCAGTCCAAAGGCGATCACTCGAGCGATCACTTGACGTTGTCGTCATCGGTCGTCGACGCGACAGGTGTCGGCGTTGACGCGGCGGTGTCGGTCGACTTCGCGGCGAAGGTCGTGGACGACTCCGTGCTTGGCTTCAGGTAGAGCTCGACGCGGCGATTTTCTTGTGCGCCCTTCGGCCCGTTGTCGACAGCAGGACGGAACTCGCCGTAGCCAGCAACCATGAATCGACTAGCACCAACACCGTCGGAGACGAGCGTCTCGCGGACGGAGATCGCGCGGTGAGCGGAGAGGTGCATGTTGGTTGGGTGCTGCGCAACCGTGGCGGCACGACGAATGGCAACGGTGTCGGTGTGACCAACCACTTGCACTTCGAGATTGCCCGCCGATGCGCTGTTCAGCACTGCCGCAACTTGTGCGAGCACCGCTTTGGCCTTATCCGTGAGTTGCGAAGAACCTGAATCGAAAGTGACATCGCTTGAGAAGCGCAACATGCCCTTCGCCTTATCGAAGGTGAGCAACCCGCCGCTCGCTGCTGCGATATCTTCGAGTGCTGCCGAGACATCCGTCGGAAGGACATCAAGTGCATTCACTTGGCTGAGCAACATGTTGTAACGATCGGTGAGTGCTTGAATATCACTATCGCTCGCGCCTGCGAGAGTCTTCGCCTTCAAGAGATCTGCTGCGGCTTCTGCAAGTTGTTTTCGCAGCATTTCCTCGTTCGCGGACGAAGTATCAAGTTCGCCTTGCAATTGCGCGACTTGTTGCTTCAAGCTGCGATTGTTTGTCATGAGATCGTCGTACTGCGTCTGTGGAATGCAGCCCGAGAGTGTCGCGAATGCGAGAGTTGCGGTGGTGAGCAGGATGGTGTTGGCGCGCATGCGAATGCCTTGTGCAGTCGTTAAAAGTAGTGAAGCGCGTGCTTCGATCGCTCCGTGATCGAAACTCTTCGAGGTTTACGAAAACCTCCTCAGATGCGCTGTTCAAAGGTGAAACGACTGCAACTCCTTGAACGGCGCGAGTGTAGCGTCCGCAATTCTGTTGCGGTGAAATTTACGCAAGAATTGCGCGTCTTGATTTGAGAACTTGCTCCGCTGCGGGAAATCGGCGTGAGACGCCGATAGGATCATCGATCATCCATGAGCCTCGAACGCGACGAACTTCACGCCTTTCTCCTCTCGCGCGGACCCTATCCGCTTGAGGCATATGATTTTCTGCAGCGAGGATTGGCGCACACGTCGCAGCAGGTGAACGCCGCGCCGTCGAGTCAATCGGGAGTGCCATTTCGAGGCGGACACATCTCAGGGCAGCAGCTGTGCTTTGGACTCCGAGACCTCGCGATCAGCCAGTACGGATTCCTCGCTCCAATCGTCCTTGCGCACTGGAAAGTCGAGCGCACGAAAGACTTTGGAACGATGGTCTACACGCTCATCGAAGCTGGTCTGATGAGCCGAAACGAGCAGGATCGCCTCGAAGATTTCGGCGGTGTCTTCGAGTTCGACGAGGCCTTCTCCCAGCGCGAACTTGCGAGTTCCATTGGGCGAGGTTGAGGTTTCCTCCTTTTTCACGGGCGCCTGCATTCAGGCGAAACGCATTTGCGCCCTCCTGCAACGCAATCTCTATTGAGTAGGATGCGGCGGTCGCTGAAGTCGCCGATTCTGGCAACCACTGTGACAATCTGATTGGAGCTCCACGGATGGCGACTCCCGAACATGGCGATTCTTCTGGCTGCTCCGCATCGAAATGCGATTGCGCATCGACGCCGAAGGCAGCACCCGCAGCACCGAATCTGCACAAACTTCATCTTTGGCAGATTCAAGGCATTCGCGACATCCTTGTTGTTGGGCTTGTCGTTGCGATTTTGTACTTGGGCTATCAGATGCGCACGGTCACGGTGCCGTTGCTCGTTGCGCTGACGCTCGCGTATCTCGTCGAGCCAGTCGTGGGTTACCTCTGCACGTTTCGATTCGTCTCGCGTCCGGTTGCGGTGAGCCTCATCGTGTTTGTCAGCGCACTCGCGCTCTCCATCACGCTCGCGATCGGGCTTCCACTCGTCATTGGCCAGGGCGTTGAACTTCTTGAAGGTGCGCGCAGCGGTCGCTACGACAACGCACTTTCGAGTGCAGTCGAATCGCTTCCAAAGCAGTATCGACAAACCGTGACGGACTTACTCGAACGATTCGGACATCCGCTTGGACTCGATCCGGTGGCGTCCACAACAGCGACGGACGTGAAGCCGCCCAGCACAACTTCTACCTTCGTCGGCGAAGTTGCTGCCGGCTTTTCAACCCTAGAGCTCCCGTGGGTTTCGCTCCTTGGAAGTAGTGCTAGCCAGTTGCTTGCATTCGCTCTCGCCGTCTTGCGCATCAGCCTCGTGACGTTTTTGATTCCGTTCTACTTCTGGTTCTTCAGCGTTTCTTTTCCAACCGTCGTTGAGTTCTTCAAGGAACTTGTGCCTGATGAGAAGAAGGATCTTGTCTTCAGTGCGGTGCGCGACATGGATCGTGCAGTCGCTGGATTTGTGCGCGGTCGCATCGTGATCTGTTTCTGCATGGGCGTTGGCTTCGCGATTGGTTGGCATCTCTGCGGCGTGCCTTACGCGATCGCGCTTGGCGCACTCACGGGCGCGCTCTCGATCGTGCCGTATCTCGGCGGCATTGGAGTCCCTGCTGCGATCGGCATGTTGTTCATCGCGCAATTCGAAATGCCCGTCGAACAACGGATGGGACTCATCGCGATTGTCATCTGGCCAACGGTGGTCTTCACGATTGTGCAATCGATCGAGGGATACATTCTCACTCCGATTATCGCGGGCAAAGCGACGAATCTCGATCCAGTCACGATCGTTGTTGCGATTCTCGCGGGCGGTTCCATCGCAGGCATCTACGGCATGCTGCTTGCGATTCCGGCTGCGGCGTGCGGAAAAATTGCGATTCAACGACAGGTCTTGCCGCGATTGAAAGATTGGGCGCGTGGGCGCGTCGCGGATCCGCTTCCTATTAAGAATGATTGAGTACCCATTCGATGCATTTCTCGAAACTGATCGCTGGTCTCTCGCATGCGGATGCGCCGCTTTGCAATGACCCTGAGATTTGGAGCCTTTGTGAAGACTCACGGCTCGCGAAGCAGAAGTGCTTGTTTCTTGCGCGGGTAGGAACGAAGTCCGACGGCCGCGTCTACATCACCGAGGCAATCGCAGCGGGCGCATGCGCGATCGTTGCCGCGCGAGGCACAGTCTTACCCGAAGGCATTCCTCCCTCGGTCGCGATTGCGTTCGTCGACGACCCTGCGATTGCCGCCGGCATCATCGCGGAACGATTTCATGGAAACCCTGCGCGCGCGCTGCATGTCGTGGGCGTGACAGGGACCAACGGGAAAACGACGACCAGTTACCTCTTGCAACAGTTGCTCACGAAAGGTTCGCGTCGCTGCGGATTGATTGGCACTGTCGAAACACATGACGGCATCACGCGCACGCCGTCGAGTTTGACTACACCACCTGCGTTTGAACTTTCGAATCTTTTCGCGCGCATGCTCGACAATGGTTGCGCGGCCGTCGCGATGGAAGTGTCGAGTCATTCGCTTGATCAGCATCGCGTCGGAGCGGTTGCATTCAAGACCGCGCTCTTCACGAACCTCACGGGCGATCATCTTGATTATCACGGTTCGATGGAGAAGTACGCAGCGGCGAAGGCGATGCTTTTCTCGATGCTCACCGCAGAAGGCACGGCGATCGTCAACATGGATGACGCTTGGTCTGGCGTGATGATTGACGCCGCGCGTGCGCGAGGCGCTCGTATCTGGCGCACGAGCTTGATGGACCGCAATGCCGAGTTTTCTGCAGAGATTCGTAGCATGAGCGCGACAGGGATGGACGTGACGTTGCGCGGCAGTGGATTGAGTTGGGGATTGAGTAGGGGATTGAGTAGGGGCGACGGGATGCCGCGCGAGGAATCGCTTCGACTTCCGCTCGTGGGTCGACATAATGCGATGAACGCGCTGCAAGCACTTGCCGCGGCGATAAGCGTCGGTGTTCCGCTTGCCGAGGTGCTTCTTGCACTCACCCGTTGTGAAGCACCTCCTGGGCGATTGCAGCCAGTGCTCACCGGGTCCGCTGGATTTAGCGTGCTTGTGGATTACGCGCACTCCGACGATGCGCTGGCGAATGTGTTACGCACGCTGCGAGAAACGCTCGCGCCGGGTGGTCGGCTTCGCGTCGTGTTTGGTTGTGGTGGAGATCGTGATCGCACGAAGCGACCGCGCATGGCGAAGGTTGCCTGTGAAGGCGCCGACGATGTCGTGATCACGAGTGACAACCCGCGCACCGAAGATCCGCAGGCGATCATCGCGGAGGTGAAAACGGGCGTGCCCGCAGATTCGCGCGCGAACGTTGTCGTGGAAGTGGATCGTTCGAAAGCAATCGCGTATGCCGTGTCGACTGCGCGCGAGGGTGATGTGGTGTTGATCGCAGGCAAGGGACACGAGGACTACCAGATCATCGGTACGCAAAAGTTTTCCTTCGACGATCGCAAGAAGGCAGAAGAGGCGCTTCGTGAGCGCAGTCAGGCAACGCGTTAATGGCTGAAGCCGCGTTGGATTTCCTTTCCGCATCGAGCATTTCACGCGTGCTGCAAGGAACTTGGAATTGCGCGCCTCGGAGCAATCCGGTGGGCGTCGCAACAGATACCCGCGAGTCGATGGAAGGCAGATTGTTTGTCGCACTCAAAGGCGATCGATTCGACGCGCATGAGTTTCTTCCGCAGGCATTTGCGCAGGGCGCCGTTGGTGCGATCGTGGAACGAGGAACTGCGTGCAGTTGTGATGTGCCTTGCTCGCTGCTCGTGGTCGACAACACACGCGCAGCACTCGCCGTGCTTGCGACGGCCTGGCGGCATGAACTTTCTGCACTCACTGTTGCTGCCATCACAGGGAGCGCAGGCAAGACGACGACGCGACGATTGATCGAAGCAGCGTGCGCGTCCACCGCTGCAACGAGTGCGAGCGTGAAGAGTTTCAACAACGAGATCGGCGTGCCACTGACGATGCTGTCGGTCCGTCGGCAGCATCGCTTTCTCGTCGCGGAGATTGGGATGAGCCACCCAGGCGAGATCTTGCCGCTCACTCGCATCGTCGCGCCCGAGGTCGCCGTCGTGACATTCGCAGGTCGCGCGCATCTCGAAGGCATGGGTTCGATCGAAGCGGTCGCGCAAGAGAAAGCATCGATCTTTGAAGCGCTCGCAAGTGGGGCGCGCGCGGTCATGCCAGCAGAGGCGGGGCCACTTGCCGACGCGATTGCGCGACTCAAACTCCCAGAGCGCGGTATCCAATGTGTTCGCTTTGGGACATCAGCCGACGCGGATGTTCGACTCGTGCGCCGCACAGCATCGACCACGGGCTCGCAGCACATCGAGATCTTCGCTCGCGCCGGCGTCTTTGCCACGATTCCCGCAGCGCGCACGGTGCAGTTCGAATGCGCCTTGCCAGGTGAACACAACGCGCGCAATGCGACCGCTGCACTCGCTGCGGCGCTTGCGCTCGGCATCGATCTCGATGCAGCGGTTCGCGGCATCGGTACAGTCGTGCCCACAGACATGCGTTTCGTGCGCGAGGATCGTCAAGGGGTGACCTTTTTCAATGACACCTACAACGCCAATCCGGACGCAATGCTTGCGGCGCTGCGCACGTTCGCGGAGTTGGCCGCAGGCGCAGATCGGCGTGTTGCGTTTCTCGGAGAGATGTTGGAACTTGGTCCGAGTGCCGCGACTCTGCATCGTGAAATCGGACACGCTGCGGCGGCAGCTTCACTGGACGCGCTCATCGCAGTCGGGCCTTACGCGAGCGAAGTGAAGGATGCGTACGAACTCGGAGGTGGACGCGGAATCGCTTTCGCATTCACAGAGTTCGGCAGCGAAGCGATGGATGCCGCGCGCGCGCACACGACTCCGGGAACGCACGTCCTGGTGAAAGGTTCGCGGGGCGCGAGAATGGAGCGATTCCTCGCGGAATTCCGATGAAGGCACACATCTAGTAACCACTGTCCAACTGGTCCACTGACCCCGCTGGACCCACTGCCGCAAAGGACGCTTTCTCTGTGCTTTATTTCCTGACGCAGGAGTATCAAAATTGGCTTGACTCGGTTGGGCTCTACCGCGTGATTCAGGTGTTCACGCAGTTGGAGTTCCGTGCGTTTGCGTCCGTCCTCTTCGCGTTCACCTATGTTCTGGTGGTTGCCCCACGCACGATTGCTTGGCTGAAGCGTTGCAATGTTGGCGACAACCCAGAGTTCTTTGACGACACGGTGAATGCGCTGTCGGTCGGGAAGCGCAACACGCCGACGATGGGCGGCATCGTGATCTGCGGAGCGATCCTTCTTTCCGCATTGCTGCTCGGAGATATCGTCCACAGTCCCTACATCTGGATGACCATCGTCACCCTCGTCTGGTTTGGCGGCATCGGGATCTTTGACGATTGGCTGAAACTCGAAGCGAGTCGGCGCGCGACGAAGTCTCGCCACGGTCTCACGACCAAGGAAAAACTCGCCTGCCAGTTCGCAGGCGCTGTTGTCATTTCCATCGGGCTCTTCCTCGCCGCACAGAGCGAAACCAACCCCGCCGCAGTTTCGCTCAACCTTCCGTTTCAACGGACGTACGAACTCGCGACCCGCAGCGCGTTTGAAGGAGCGATGCTGAATCCTTCGGTCATTGTGCTTGGGATCGTTGGGTTCACGATCATCGGAACGTTCTTCATCACGGGGTTTTCAAACGCCGTCAATCTCACAGATGGGCTTGATGGTCTTGCAGCAGGCACGATGACGATCGCGTGCTTTGTGATGATGTTGCTTTGCTTCATGTCCTCGTCTCGCGAAGCTGCGTCGTTCCTGATGGTGCCGCACGTGGTTGGCGCCTCGGAGCTCATGATCGTCGTGGGCGCGATGGCAGGGGCGTGCCTCGGATTTCTCTGGTTCAATTGCAGCCCCGCGAGTGTGTTCATGGGTGATACAGGTTCACTGCCACTCGGCGCGTTGCTCGGATTCATCGCGGTTGCGATTCGGCAAGAGGTCCTGCTCTTGTTGGTTGGCGGCATCTTCGTTTTCGAAACGG
>SIAK01000049.1 GCA_009691805.1 Phycisphaerales bacterium | reverse complement strand
CGTTTGAGCGCGGCATTGCCTTGCTCATTGTTGCCTGTGATGTCGACCTTGATCGGCGTCACGCCGTCGCTGTTGAGAAGTTCCGCCACTGCCTTGCTGTGCAGCACAGTGCTCTCCAGCGCTTTGCAATTCAAGCACCATTCTGCGGTGAAATCCATCACCACAACGTCGCCCGCCTTGAGCGCATCCTCGAAGCGAGTTGGTGTATACGGGATCCAATCCACAGGGCCTTTCGCTGTTTGCGATGCACCGATGAGAAGCGAGACGCTCGCGATGAGTACACCGAGCCCGCCGAATCCCAAGCGTCGCATTGGCGCGCGTGTGATTTGAAATGTGCGCATCACAATCCACACACCCGCTGCAGCGGCAGGCGCAGCAACGCACCACCAGTACCACTTCGCTGGTGGATCGGGCGGTTCGACGAGCCAACTCGATACGCCACTCCCGATGAAGAACACCGCCGCAGCAAGTAAAAGCAAACCCATCGATTGCTTGATGACTTCGCTCGCTTCACCGGCTCGCGGCATGCGCGAGACAAGCTTTGGAAATGCACTCAGCACGAGGTATGGGAAGGACATGCCGATACCGATGGCAGCGAACACGATGAGTACGGTGTTCGTCGGTTGTAACACCGCCCAGGCTGCGGCTGCGCCCATGAGTGGCGCGGTGCAGGGTGTCGAGAGAATCGCTGTCATGATGCCGAACAGAAAAGAGCCGAGCACGCTCTCCTGCTTGCTCTCGACGGAGTGCAGAAACTGCGGCAATGGCACGGAGAAAAATCCAGTCATGCCGATCGCCATGACGGCGATGATGCTGCCAACGCCGATGGTAAAGAGCGGATACTGAAAGAGCTGATTCGTGCTGCTAAAGCCTGAGATCGATGCGACCATCAATCCGAGCGCCATCCAAAACACGATCACACCCGCACTCATCACGCCGCTGAGAAAGATCATGCGTCCGCGATTGTTGCCCGCGCTTTTCGCGAGCCCCATGATCTTCAACGGAATCACGGGGAGTACGCACGGCGTGAGATTCAAGAGCGCGCCGCCGAGCGCGGCAACGAAAAGCAGGAGGAAGAATCCGCTGCCGTTGGGATCGATGGTGAACTCAAATCCGAAGACATCAAACTTGATCACTTCACTCGCAGCCACTCCGCCGTGAATCTTTGCGAAGGTACTTGGATCGAATCCTGCGAACTCACTTGTGAGTGCGCTGCTGACTGCACCACGTTTGATCGTGATTGGAATCTCGAGTTCAACGTCCGCAGGTGCGAGGCAGCTGCGGTCATCGCATGTTTGAAAACTTGCGGAGAGTTTGAGTGTGCGCGCGCCTTCGACGCACTCTGGCGAAATCGTCGCGGGCACATAGATCGTGAAACTTCCTTCGAAGACACCGTAGGTTTGTTCGCCTTCGCCGAGATCCACTTTCGCGCCATGCACTTCTGGCCACTGCACGAATCTGAGATGGAGCTCCGTGCCCGGCGCGTTGAGGGTCTCCCCATCGACAAGGGGCAACGCGAGCGTGGTGAAGATTGCGCCATCAAACGGGAGCACATTGGGCGGAAAGGCGCTCGTTTCCGTTGGCCAGATATGCCAGCCAGGTGCGATTCGGAAGGTGATCGCGATGGGAAGGTCGCCACCAGGCGCAACCTCTGTGGACGCCGCAACCGCGGTGACCTTCACCTTGTCGCGGGAGTCGTTGAACGACTCGTCTTGCCCATCGCTAAAGTTGAATTGCGCGAGTGCGGGGGCTGTAACTGATGCGATGGCGGCGAGGACGAGCCAGTGCATTCGAAATCTCGCTGCGTAGGCACGGGTGCGCGGAAAGAGTTTGCACACCCGAGGGCTTCTCCATGTGCAGTTGGACGGATTGGGCAAGCGCGCGTGTTGCATCGTGTGTCAGGTTCCAGTCTCGTGGATGGTGCATCCTACGGCGTGGCAGCAGTACGGTTGCCGTTCGAACTCCGCGCGACATCCTTCTCGACATCCTTCTCGACATCCTCGTCGACATCCTCAAGGACAGCGAACGATTCAGACGATTTACGACTTCTAGAATTGCTTCTCTGCAGCACTCGGCGGAGTCCGAGTACAAGTTTCGGTTCCCACGGACGGGTCACTATGCCGGACATCCTCGGTCAAGACGATATCGACGCCCTTCTCAACGCCGCCCAACAGCCGGTCGTGGAAGAAGTCGCAGCTCCCGCGCAAATCTTCAGTCGCATGCGGCGCGATCGTGAAAAGATTGAGATCCGTCCTTACGACTTCAAGCGACCTGAGCGCATTTCGAAAGACCAGATGCGTGCGCTCGAGATGCTGCACGAAACATTCGCTCGTTCCTTTGGTGCCTCGCTTTCAGGCTATTTGCGCACGATTGTCGAAGTCCGCGTCGCGAATGCATCGCAGATGACGTACGCGGAATTCACGCAGACACTCGCGAATCCAACGGGCTACGCGCTCGTGCGTTGTCCTCCGCTCGAAGGCACGATGTGCCTCGAAATGAGCCCGCTCGTGATCTATCCGATCATTGATCGATTGCTCGGTGGAAACACGAAAGACCTCTTCATTCCGCAGCGACCGATGACGCTCATCGAGACGCGCATCATTCAGAAAATCATCAGCCGCGGCATGGCAGCGTTGACGGAAGCGTGGCAGGGGATTCGCCCGATTCAGTTCTCGCTAGGAGAGATTGAATCGAACCCGCAGCTTGTGCAGATCGTGCCGCCGAACGAGACGGTCGTCATCATTGCGTTTGATGTTCGCATGTCGAACCGCGCCGGCCCGATGCACCTCTGCATCCCATACGCCGCGATTGAGCCGCTCATGGAAGGGCTTTCCGCACAGAGTTGGTTTGTGACCGGTCGACGCGGCGCGTCCGATGCGCAAGCGAGGATCACACAAGGACTTGGGTCTGCCCGCGTAGAGCTGAGCGCGACGCTCGCAACGACGACGATTTCACTCTCCGACCTGCGACAACTCGAGGTTGGCGACATCATCGCGACTTCACATGCTGCGAGTGAGCCGTGCGTGCTTGAGGTCGAGGGCAGACCGAAATTCCTGGTCGAACTTGGTCAGCATCGAGGATCACGCGCGTTACGGATCACCCGTCCGACCTCCCCTGGCGAACGACTCGGAGCGAGATAGTGCGCGAGAACATCAGGTTTGCGCGAGCAACTCGCGCCCTATAAGTGCGTTGACAGTTCGCTCAGTTTGACCTTTGGGGGGTGTTGCGCCTATCTTTTCGGACTCGACAGAAGGCGCGGCGGAAGCACCACGTCCGATGTTGGGATCCCAGTCGTGATTTTTTGGCTGGGGTAGCCGGTTTTCTTGATCATGTTCTTGATCATCTTCTTGATCATGCGCTTGGTCATCGTCTCGATTGTCGTTTGCATGATTGTTGTCTCTGTCCGTTTCCTGTTCGAACGCGATGTAGTCGCTCTCTCGGTCCCCAACTTCATTTTTTTGCAGTGGCTCCCATGAAGCTGATGTCCAAGTACGCACTTCCTTCTGCTCCCTCTCACTTCCACTCATGAGGCACTCAGCCTCCATGTTTGGAAAGCCCTTCTCTGTTGAGGGTTGCTGTGGGAAGCACTCGCCGAAATTCTCGGCGTGGCGTTGTACCGATCAGGAGTCCAAGATGACGTGATCTCTGATCTCGTCAACTTGCACGCAAGTTGCCCTTCCTGAGTTTGTCAGGAGCGCACTCGCAAACGGACGGACCACGCCGCAGTCAAGACTGCACACGCGTGGTCCGCATCAGTTTTGTGTTCGCCGTATCGCATCACATTTTCGTCCGCACATCTTGGAAGCACATTTAGGAACAGCGTCATGAATCCAGAAACTCTCCGAATCCTTGAAAGCATCGCCCGCGACCGAAACATCGAGCGGGAGCAACTTATCCGTGATCTCGAATTGGCGATGATCAGCGGCGCGAGGAAGCATTTCAATTCGCTTGAAACCGAAGAGTTCGGATGCGAGATGGATCGCATCACTGGCAAGATCAGCATTTGGCGCAATCTTGAAGAGGGCGGCACGGAAGACATCGCGATCGAGCAACTCGGTCGCATTCCTGCGCAGACTGTCAAGCAAGTGATGATTCAAAAGTTCCGAGAAGATGAGCGCAATTCGCTCCTCGAGGAATTCACGAAGCGCGTCGGCGAGCTTGCGACGGGCGTGGTAACACGACAAGAAGGCATGGCGTACCTAGTGCAGATCGATCGCGCCGAAGGATTCATGCCGAAGTCGGAGCAGATTCCTGGCGAGTCCTTCAAGGCCGGAGATCGCATCCGTTGTCTCTTGCTTGATGTGCGCGATGCTGGCAGCCAAGTGAAGATCATTCTCTCGCGTTCGCATCCTGATTTCATCCGCCGTCTCTTTGAAGCGGAAGTTCCTGAAGTCGCAGAGCGCGTCATTGAAATCAAGGCACTCGCACGCGAGCCAGGACAGCGTTGCAAGGTTGCGGTCACCAGCGTGGATTCGAAAGTCGACGCGCAAGGTGCTTGCATCGGTGTGCGCGGAAGTCGTATTCGCAATATCGTCGACGAAGTCAACGGCGAGAAGATCGATGTTGTGCGTTGGAACGAGTCGAGCCAAGTGCTCATCGCCAACGCGCTGCGCCCTGCGGCAGTGGAAGAAGTCAGCCTCTGCTTCGAACTCGGTCGCTCCACCATCATCGTGCGCGAAGATCAACTTTCGCTCGCGATTGGCAAGCGCGGTCAGAACGTACGACTCGCGGCGCGATTGACAGGTTGGGATGTTGACATCCTCACTCCAGTTGAGTTTGCGAAGGGTCTTGAAACATTGCAGAGCACGTTGCGTCCGATCGAAGGTGTCACCGATGACATGCTCGACAAGATGGGCGCGATGGGCATGATCAGCGTGTTCGATGTCGAAGAGATTGGGCCACAAGTGCTCATCGACGACATTGGCATGAGCAAGGATTTGGCGTTGAACGTTTGCGAAGTTGCGAGCGAACGTGCGAAAGAAGTTGCTATTCAACGCGAGATTGATGCAGCAGCAGCTGCAGCGCGTGCAGCAGAAGACGCGTCCGCGACGGATCACCTTCTCGGTGGTTCAGCGGGAAGTTTCGCATCCGCAAGCGTGACTGCAGCAGCGCCGGATGCAGATGCTGAAGGACGCGCGAGTTCGATTCTTGGCGGTGGTTGATGTCTGTGCAGAAGTTGAAGCGGCGCGCATGTGCGCTTCGCTGCGCGTGATGAAGTTTCAGTTTCTCTAACGGAGCATTGCTTGTCGAAGAAGGTCACACTCAGAGTTCATCAGCTTGCGAAGGAGTTGGGTCTCAACTCGAAGGACATCGTTGCACGATGCATCTCCGAAGATGTTCCGAACATCGAAGATCACCTCTCCGCTGTGTCATTGGGACTTGCTGAAACTATTCGTGACTGGTTCAAGACTTCGGCAGGTACGGTGGCCGCAGGCGCGAAGGCGCACGCGACCATCGATGGCGCTGAGGATGCTGGGGGTGTGGCGACAGCGGTTGCAACTTCAACGAGATCCGCGGACGCGCCTGCGACGCTGATTCGATCGCGCGGATCCAAAGGTGCAGGCTCGGTGACGACGGTTGGCGCGTCCGGTGAGGAAGCGGCTCCTGAAGCTCTGACCGATGCTCCGAAGAAGGCAGTGCGAAAGGCTCCGAAGAAGTCTGCGGTCGACGCGCCGGTTGTTGCTGAACAACCATCGACGCCCGCCGCCGTTCCATCCGCTCCCGCGACGGAGCATGCGCATGAAGTTCCAACAATTGCCGCCGCGACAGAGGTTGCCGCGCCTGTTGCTGATGCCGATGTGGTTCCGTCGGTTGAAGTTTCTGCTCCCGCGCATGCTGCGCCGCATGCTCCGGTGCATGCACCAAAGCATGCTGCCACGCATGCTCCATCCCACGCGCCAAAACCTGCGACGCCAGGCGGCGCGCCACTGCGTTCGACAACGTCCGCTCCGGTTGTTGTCGCTGCGTCTGCTGCACCAACAACTCCAGTTGTTGCGAAGCCTGCCGCGCCCCGCATGATCGCTGGCTTGAGTTCGAGATTCATTCCAGTTGCAGGGCTTTCTGCGAAGTTGCCCCCGCGCGAAGTGAACTCACCTCGGAGTGGTCGCCCCGACGGAACGAGAGCACTAGGTGCCGCGCCGACACCGCCCGTCGCGCCCGCCGCACCCGCGCGTCGTTTCATCACCGCGCCTCCTCCACCGCCCGCGAGCCTTGGTCGCATGGATGGCGCTTCGCCAGTGATGAATGTGCCGACGCGACCGACTTCCGTTTCGCCTGGCGGAACGAAGTTGGAAACGCTGTCGAAGATCTCGCTCACTGGTCCGAAGATGATTCGCATGGAAGCGCCGGAGAACCTTCCTGCGCCTCGCCGCGCAACAACAGGAACTGCCGGCACCCGTTCAGGTACCACTGCTGGCGCCAGCACCGGTCGCGGTGGACCTCGCGTTCGCGAAGGTGGCGCGGGTCGCATGGCGCGATCAGGCAATGGACCGCAAACGATTAGCACGCAGGATCAGGCGGATCGTAATAAGCGCATGGCATCCAGCGGCGGGTTCATGCGCGGGCATCAGTATCGACCTGGAACTGGTGGCGGCGGTGGTGGCGGCCCTCGTGTCGTCAACAACAAGCCCCCAGAAGCGATTCACGTTTCCGAGCCTGTAACGATCAAGGAACTCTCCGCTGCCACAGGCGTGAAGAGTGTCGACATCATCAAGAAGCTCTTCCTCGCAGGCATGATGGCGAACATCAACAGTTCGCTCGATCGCGAGAAGGCGATCGAAGTCATGATGGACTTCGAAATCGAACTCATCGTCGACGAAGCGAAGTCTGTCGCGGAGATTATCGAGGAGCGCTTCAAGGACCGCGTCCGCACGAGCGAACGCCGACGCGCGCCGATCATCACGATTCTTGGCCACGTCGATCACGGCAAGACGAGTTTGCTCGACCGTATTCGTTCGACCAACATCGCTGCGGGCGAAGCGGGCGGCATCACGCAGTCCACGCGCGCGTTCGCGGTGCCTGTGAAGGCGGGCGAAGTGGAACGCGTTGTTTCGTTCATCGATACGCCAGGTCACGAAGCGTTTACCAACATGCGTGCTCGCGGCGCGAAGGTGACGGACATTGTTGTGCTCGTGGTGTCTGCCATTGATGGCGTCATGCCGCAGACGGTGGAATCCATCAATCACGCGAAGGCTGCAGGCGTTCCGATTGTTGTTGCGCTGAATAAGATTGATCACGCAGGTGCGACGGAAGCCAACATTCAGAAGACACTCGGTCAACTCGCGACTGCGGGTGTGAACGTTCATGAGTGGGGCGGCACCGTCGACATGGTGAGGACCAGCGCGACGCGTGGTGACGGCATTCAAGAACTGCTTGAAATGCTCGATTATCAAGCGGAATTGCTCGACCTCAAGGCAGACTTCGAAGGCTCCGCGCGCGGCACCGTGCTCGAAGCGAGCATCGAAGAAGGTCGTGGGCCTGTGGCGCAAGTCATGATCCAAGAAGGTCGTTTGAAGAAGGGCGACTTCATCGTTGTTGGTCGTGGCTTCGGTCGCGTGCGTGACATTCTCAATGATCGCGGCGAGCGTTTGAAGGAAGCGTTTCCATCCACGCCAGTCGCAATCTCTGGACTCGATCAATTGCCTGATGCGGGCGACATGGCGTACGTCGTCGAGACGATTCGCGCAGCGGAAGATGCTGCGGAAGAGCGCCGTCGCATGGATCGCGAACGCGAACTTGCAGTGCCGAAGATCACCCTCGACAACATCTTCTCCCACTTGGAGAAGCAGGGTCGCAAGGAACTTGCGATCGTCATCAAGGGCGATGTGCAAGGATCGGTCGAAGCGCTCAAGGGCATGCTTTCGCGGCTGCCGATGGAAGAAGTCACGATCTCTGTCAAGCACGCAGCAGTCGGCGGAATCACCGAAGGCGACATCACGCTTGCGGAAGCGACGAAGGCGATCGTGCTCGGTTTCAACGTCACGTCCTCCGGCAAGGCGCGTCAAATCGCCGACCAAAAGAACGTCGAGATTCGACTGTACGAAGTCATTTACGATCTCATCGACGACGTCACGAAGGCTGCGCGCGGCATGCTTGCGCCAGAACTTCGACTCGAAGTCCTTGGTCACGCGGAAGTGCGTCAAGTGTTCACGGTCTCGAAGGTTGGTGCGGTGGCAGGTTGCTACATCACCGACGGCGTGGTCGAACGCAACGCACAGATTCGTGTCACGCGCAACGGCATCGTCATCGAGAAGGATCGCCGACTCGAACAGCTCAAGCGCTTCAAGGACGATGCGAAGGACGTGCGTATGGGTCAAGAGTGCGGCATGAAGATCGCTGGTTACGACAACATCATGGTCGGCGACGTGCTCGAGTGTTACAAAACTATCTCCGTCGCGCGCACTTGATGCAGAGAGGCTGTTCCCATGGCGCTGGATGAAATTGAGTTTGATGAAACCGAGAGTGGTGAGCCTCAGAAGCCCGCTCGCGAACGTGACCGCAAGCCACGCGCTCCTCGCGTGAAGGGTCCTCCACGGCTTGTCGGCAATGCGATGGGTATCGACTTGGGACCTGGATTTGAGGAGCGCGCGTCCAATCGACCGTTGCAGTTCGCGTCGTATATTCGCCGCGAAGTGCAGCTGCTCTTGAGCGCGGGGCTCAATGATCCGCGAGTGCAGGGCATGATCTCCGTGACGGAAGTACTTCTCACGCCCGATCTGCTTGAAGCGCGTATCAAAGTTTCGGTGATGCCTGCCGATCGCGAACGGCTCACGCTTTCAGGACTGCGGAGCGCGGCGGGTCACCTTCGACTTCGAATTCTGCATGAAGGTCGGCTCGGTCGTATTCCGCAGCTCTGCTTTGAGATCGACGAGCGACTTAAGAAGGGCGCTGCATTGGAGGAGTTGATTCGAGGAACGGGTGTCTCGTCAGCACACGTTGAAAATCAAACTGCAGAGGACTCGCCAGAGTCTCTCGAGGATGAGGGAGCGGACGCGCCGCATGTGCGCCGCACGCTTCCCGATAGAGGAACGCTGCATGAAGATTGATCCCATTCGCCAAACGAAGTTCGCCGCACTGCTGAAGAAATTTGGATCGGCGCAGCCTGTGATTCCGAGCATCGATGCGCCTGACGCGGAAGCGCCCGACGGCATTGGTGCACTGATCACTGGCTACATGATGTGGGACGCGACGCCTGCGCTCGCGACCGCGGCTATCGCGGCTATTCGGCGTGAAACCGTCGACTTCAATGAGTTGCGCGTGTTGCTCGAAGGCGAAGTTGTGTCGATCATCGGTGCGAAGTATCCGCACGCGTTTGAGCGAGCGGAGCGATTGCGCCGCGCGCTCAATGATGTCTACAAGCGTCAGCATCGCACGAGCCTCGATCACTTGCGCAATCAAGGTCGGCGCGAGCAGCGTGCGTATGTTGAAGGCATTTCGTGCATGGTGCCGTTCGTCGCGCACCGCACACTTGTCGCTGCGTTCCAACATCCGCTTGTCCCCATCGATGACACGACTGTTGAAGCGATGCATCTCGCAGGCATTGCAGATCCACTGGCAACGACGGATCTCGTGACCGCGTGGATGCACAAGCATGTGAAGGCTGATGAAGCGCCGCGCGTGCATCGTGCGCTCCTCGCCTTCAGCGAAGAAGCATGGAAGGCTGCGGGTCGTTCAGGCAGCAAGCTGCGTGAGAATCTTCGCGACCGACATGAAAAGTCAGGCATCGTTGCTCGTCCCAAGTTGCCGCCTGAAGTGGTTGCACCTGTTGGCGATGGCGTCCCTGCAGGCACGCAACCGTTGAATTCTGCAGGCATGCCGAACCGCCCGTCCGCGCATCCAACGCGTGTGCCTTTGCAAATTGTCGCGCGACCACTCGTGCGGCCACTTGTGATTGCGCCTCTGCCCGCGCCTGTTGTGCAGCCGGTTGCAAAAGTTGAAGTGAAGGCGGCTGTCAAGGTTGCTGTGAAGCCTGTCGTGAAGCCAGTCGTGAAGCCTGTGGCGAAGGCAAAGCCTGCACCCAAAGTGAAGACTGCGCAGAAGCCCGCACCCAAGGCAAAGCCTCAGAAGGCATCGCGTGCGAAACTGCTTGCCGCATCGAAGAAGAGCACGAAGAAGGTCGCGAAAAAGCCGGTCAAAAAGGCCGCGAAGTCTTCTAAGAAGTCTTCTAAGAAGTCCACTAAGAAGTCCACTAAGAAGTCCACTAAGAAGTCCACTAAGAAGTCTTCTAAGAAGTCCACTAAGAAGTCTTCTAAGAAGTCTTCTAAGAAGTCCACTAAGAAGTCTTCTAAGAAGTCCACTAAGAAGTCTTCTAAGAAGTCCACTAAGAAGTCCACCAAGAAGCGATAACGGATGCCAGCTGAGGCTATGACCTGATGCAGATTTCGCATCGCGCGCGCGGCTGGTCTCTCACTCTTGCATTGAGTGCACTCGTCTTCATGGGCGCGTGTCGTTCGACCGAAAGAAGAGACGCGCCTTCGGACGCGCCCAACGCGACCGTCGTCCCCGCGATGACGTCCACTCCGTCCATCGCTTCCCCATCGCGATCGAATGCGCCGCGAAGTCTCGAAAGTTTTCGCGCGCCGATCACCGTCCTTTCCGCGACCGAGGATGCGGCGGTCGTGCCGAGCGAACTTGTTGACGCGGTGCGAAGTGCGTTGTCGGCGAAGGATCTTCCGCGCGCAGCCGACGCGGTCGTCGCGTTGTTGCGTGTAGCGCCGAAATCGAGAGCAGCGCGCGAGGCACTCGTCGCGGTGCAACTGCTTCAACGCAATGCGGAAGGCGCTCGCGAGGCGCTCGAAGAGTTGCGCACGGTCGCGCCGGATTCGCCGCTTCTGCTCGCGATCTATGGACTTGAAGCGGAGCACAACGGCCAACACGCAGAGGCAGTCGGTGCGCTCGCGTGGTTCGTCGGTGACGATGCACTCACGCAAGCGACGAGCTTTGGTGCACTTCCGCTTGATGCGGGAAGTGTTGAAGAAGCGTTGCTGAACGGATGCCTCGCACTTGGTGCGCGAGACGCAGCCATCGAAACCGCGCGCGCACTCATCGCGCGCGCGGCGTCAAGCGCAGCTGAGCAGTCGCTCATGCGATGTTCGCTGCGAGCGCGGTTGCTGGCTGGTGATCTTGCACAATCCCAAGGCGATCGGAGCGAAGCCGTCGAGTATTGGCACGAGGTTGCCTCTGCCGATGGATTCGAAGCAGAACTCGCGCGATGGCGGCTCGCAGCGGATGCCGTGCGCGAAGGGGATCGCAGTGCGGATCACGAGTGCCTTCGCATTCTGGAAGATCCGTCCTCACTCCTGCGCGACGAACCTGCGCTCCTCCGCCTTGCATGGATCGTCACGCACGCGAAGCCAGAAATGGAGTTGAGCGACGCGTCCGTGCGCGCTGCGGAACTTGCAGTCTTGCTTCCCGAAGATTTTCGCATGCAGTGCATCGCTGCTCGCTTGGGCGATGCGAGTGCGCGCGCGCGCGTTCGGGGACAAGCGCCGCGCGTATGGAGTACGGATCCGTTTGCGTATCGACTTGCCGTTGCGGGCGCTGCACTCGAAAGTGCGGCAGATGCGATTGATCTGGCGCGCGCGAGCCTTGCGTTGGACGTTGCATCACTAGAGGTCGCTGCGTCAGCACTCGTCTGGAGTGGACTTCGATTGACAACGCTGCAGTCTGCTCTCGAGCCTGCAAATGACGATGTGTCGCGCGCGCTCTGGAGTGTGGTGCTCTGTTCGGCAGGACTTCCGGAGGATGGATATGCCGTCGCGCAAGCGATGCCAGAATCGCAGTTCAGCGATTGGCGCAACGCAGCGATGATTGTCGCAGCAGGCGCGCTTCATGATGCAACATTGACGGAAGATGCGCACCGCAACATCAGTGATGCGCGGGCGATCGCGCTCGCGTCGCTTCGTGTGCATGCTTGGCGCATGGCACTCGATCCCTTACGCGCGGTGCAAGAAGCAGATCGCGCGGCGGAAGAACTTGCACAAGAGGACAACGCGGCGCTTGTCGCGCGACGGGCGCATTTTCTGTTTGAAGCGGCGCGCGGTCGCGTCGAGACAGGCAGCGCTACTAAGGCCGCGCGTGAATTCTTGCGCGCACAAGTGTTGAATGGCGCCGCAGACGCGCAAGCCGCCTGGCTCACACTTGCGGGAACGCGCGGCGATGATTGCCCGCCACCACCGACGATTGCGTTGCGCGCGCTTGTCGCAGGTGACGCGCTTGCTTCGATTGGCTCGCCTCTTGCCGCAGAAGTGCTCGCGCTCGCGACCGAGTGTTCGCCCGACGTCACTGCGGTGGCACAACTTCGATTTCTCGCGGCGCGCGGTGATGTTTTCGCTACCCAAGCGCTCGCGAATCTTGGTGCGCTGCATCCCGCGGACTCGGTCGTCGGTCGCGGATTACTCGCCAACGACAAGTCGAGTTTGGGTGTGCTTGAAGCGCGACGCGTCGATCGCTTCGATCCTAGCGCGTACGCGAAGGACTTCTCACGCCCGTCAACCGCAGCGTTTTCGGTGACCGAAGCTGAACGCGCGCATCGCGGATCGAATGATGAAGGCGCGTTGGCGATGCTTGCATCCGCGCTCGCGCAACCGAACGTGTCAGACTCTGTGTTAGTGCGCGCATTCGCACTGCTCGTTGAACTTCGAGCAGCGGATCCAGACAACAATGGCGCATCGCAACCGTCATTTGATGAGGTTGTGCAGCGGTTGCTTGCGTCGACGCAACCCATTGCTCCACTCTGGGCGATCGCGCTCTATGACACATCGAGCAGCACGTCATCCGATCCCGATGCGCTTCTCGCTGTCGCGCGAAATCTCGCGCCACGCATCGCACTCGGCGCGCAAGGTGCCTCGCAATGTTTCTTGCTCTCTGGTCGATTGCTCGCGCGCGAGGAGCCCGAGTACGCGGCGCATTTCGCGAACGCTCTGGCCGCGGGCTCGATCGCAGATCCATCCATTCGCGCGCAGTTGGCGCGCCACGCGATTGCGCTCGATGCGCTCTCTGGTGGTCGTGAATCGGAATCACTCGCAACGATTCACGCGCTGCGCGCGCTCGGTGCTGATCCTTATCTTCGCGAGCCGGAACTCGCGAACAACGCAACGATCTCGCTTGCGGAGTCGATTGCTCGCGCGAGTGGAACGTATGCACTGCTCGGCAACGATGCGGGAGCTTCCATGTTGAACGCTGAAGCATTACGCATTGATCCTGAACATGCGGAGAGTTTGAACAATCTTGCCTACGCCGCGCTTGAGCGTGGTGTGTGGGATGAAACGTGTGAACGCGCTGCGATCCATGCTGCGGAACTCGCGCCCGACAACGCGTCGTTTCTCGACACTCTTGGATTGCTCCGCTATCGCAAGGGCGAGTTGCAAGATGGTTCAAATGGTCCGGGCGCGCTGACACTTTTCCGTTCCGCGCTTCGACTCTCACCGCGCGATCCATCCATGATCACGATGCTCCACCTCGGTGATGCGTTGTGGTTAACGGGAGATCAAGAAGGCGCCGTGAAGTGCTGGCAGCAGATTGGACAGATCGCAACATTGCGCTATCCGCCACGCGAGATTGCGCAGAGCCTCGCACTCTTGCAACGAGCGCAGTTTGGCATGCAGCTGGTCGATCCGAGTGAGTTTCTCCAGCGCGAGTATGGCAAGACGGTCACGGATGCAGAGCATCGATTGCAAGCCGTTGCGCGCGGCGAGTCGCCTGCGGTAGGCAGTTCGAAGGCGATGGCTGCACAGAAGGTTCAAGTCGACGACACACACTGAGGGTTGCATTCGCATGGCAGGTCATAGTCAATGGAAGAACATCAAGCACCGAAAGGCTGCAGTCGATGCCAAGCGCGGCAAAGTCTGGAGTAAGTGCTCGCGCGCGATCATCGTCGCTGCACAGAATGGCGGAGGTGATGCGCACTTCAATCCTGGGTTGCGACTTGCTGTCGATGACGCGCGCGCTGCGAACATGCCGCGCGACACGATTGAGAAGGCGATCAAGAAGGGGACGGGCGAAGGTGTGCAGGAGCGCTTTGAAGAAGCGCGTTACGAAGGCTACGGTCCGCACGGCGTCGCGTTGATTGTGGAAGCACTGATCACGAACGCGAACAAGTTTGCCGCCGACATTCGCGTGCTCTTCGACAAGAACGACGGCAAGCTTGGTGTGACAGGTTCCGTCTCGTTCGGATTCACGCAGATTGGGCAGATCGTGCTCGACAGCGGTGGTCGCACGGAGGATGCCGTGATGGAAGCAGCGCTCGAATCGGGCGCGCTTGATGTTTCAAGCGAGGAAGAAATCTTCTGCGTTGTGACAAAGCCAAGTGAACTTCTCGCGGTGCGCGAATCACTTGCTGCAAAGGGTTTCGCGATTGAAGAGAGTGGAATCGTGTGGCGGTCACAGAATCCGATCACGATTGATGCAGAGACCGCGCGGCGCGTGGAGAAGCTCATCGATGCACTTGAAGATCACGATGATGTGCAGAAGGTGCATCACAACGCGCAGTGGTGATGATGGGGTAGGGATGCGGTAGTAGCGCGCTCACTCAATCGCGCGCAGGCTTAGGATCAACCGCAGGCTCTGCCGCTGGCGCTGGCGCTGTCGGACTGGGCGTGACAGCATCTGGCGCGACAGCATCGATGTCGACGGGAAGCGTCGCTTCTGCAGGCACCAGTTCAACCATCGGAACAGTTTCGACAACTGGCGCGACTTCAACAGGCGCGGCAACTGGAATTTCTTCCACAACTTCGATCAAGATCTTCGGCGGACCAAGCAATGCTGTGACCTGCGCGAAGTAACGGTCCGCTTCATCCCACACATGTGCAGGCAGGGCGAACTGCCGCGCGGTGAAATTAATCGTGGGGGTGCCCGTTTCTGCTTCTTGCAGCAGCGCGATTTGGAATCGCCACTCTTCTTCTTCCTTGCGAGGATCAGAGTACGGACTCACGTAGAGGCGTTTGAGTTCGCGATAGACCTCAATGCAGCGCGTGTCATCATTCGCGTAGACATCGTTCTGCACGATGTGCCAATCGTTGTAGCTGGGGGAATCCGCAACCGCTTGCATCGCGATCCACACATCATCGCTCGAGTATCCCGAGAGAGGTTGGGAACGCGTGACGCAGCCGCCGAGCGCGAGGATGCTCGTCGTGGCGGCGATGGCGATGCGGGATGCGAGCAGTGGAGTTGTTCGAAAGTTCGGCTGCATGGCATCCATCTATCGGCGGTTCCAACGAGCCTGCTCAACTGCGGAACGGTAGTCGAGCCGAGAATCCCGATACGCTACAAGCATGTCTTCCAACGAGCCGTCACAGCCTGCCACGGATGCTTCTTCTCAGACGCCAACCGAGGTCAGCGCGGCGAAAGCGAAACATCGCGATCCTCGCTTGCTCGCCTCGACAATTCTCGGCATCGCGTGGGTGACGTTTCCGCCTCTCGCAGGGGTTTACATCATCTACGACCTAGCGGCGATTGCGAAATTTTTACAAATGGACATCGAGTACGGATTCTGGACGTTCGTTGCGGTCTTCGCAGTGTCTGCAGGTCTCGGACTCCTCCCAACCTACGCGCAGGCGTTTCTCGGTGGATGGGTCTTCGGATTGAAGTGGGGGCTCTTTGGCTCGATCCTCGGATTCTCAGGAGGCGCCGCGATCGGCTACCTCTTCGCGCGGATGGTCACAGGCGGTAGCGTCGACCATTGGATCGATCGGCATCCGAAGGGCCGAATCATTCGCGATGCGCTCGTCCGCGGTTCGACTGTGCGCACCTTCATCATCGTCACGCTGCTGCGGCTGCCGCCCAGTTCGCCGTTTGCGCTGACAAACTATGCGCTCGGTGCAACGAGAGTTCCCTTCTGGCTCGCGATGATCGCGACACCTGTTGGAATGCTTCCGCGAACAGCGGTCGTCTGCTTTCTCGCAGCATCAGCAGCCGCATCAGGCGCAACCGACATCAAGAGCGCCTACGAATCCATGCCGCGCGCGGTGTTCATCGGTGGCATCGTCGCAGGAGTGATCATCTTCGTCGGCATCGGAAAGTTCGCCGAGCGCGCCCTCCAAAAAATGACATCCAACGCCTGAGAGCGCGCGACGGAATTTGTCCGCGCTGCGCAGCAAATTTCGCGCGAGCGCTCAAACACGCACACTCAACTACCGACGGAGTCGGTGAGGGGATGAAAGACTGAAGTGGACGCACGAATTCAGGCGTCTGCGATTCACTCGCAGCGCCTGAGTCGAAAGCAAGCGACGGAATTTGTCCGCGCTTCGCGGCAAATTTCGCGCTTGCGCTCAAACACGCACACTCAACTACCGACGGAGTCGGTGAGGGGATGAAAGACTGAAGTGGACGCACGAATTCAGGCGTCTGCGATTCACTCGCAGCGCCTGAGTCG
>SIAK01000012.1 GCA_009691805.1 Phycisphaerales bacterium | reverse complement strand
TACGGCGGCGTGCTGCTTGGATTCTGGCTCCTCCTCCGCTCGCAACACAGCGCGTGGTTTCTTGTCGCTGCATTGTTGACGACGAAGTCCTCCGACATTGGCGCGTATGCCGTCGGTTGCACGATCGGTCGACACAAACTTATCCCGTGGCTCTCGCCTGGAAAAAGTTGGGAAGGATTCATCGGCGGCATTGCAACGAGCGCGCTCGTCGCTGCCCTCTTTGCGCATTTCGGAAATGCTTCACTCGCTCCCAATGATCAACTGCCCGTCACCTTCGCCGCAATCGTCGGAGCGTTTTTGGGATGCACAGGTCAGTGCGGTGATCTTTGCGAAAGCGCGCTGAAGCGCGATGCAGGCGCGAAAGACTCGGGCAACCTCCTCCCTGGCATGGGCGGTGTACTCGATGTGCTTGACAGTCTGCTCCTCGCGGGTCCTGCCCTTTGGTGGATCCTGATGTTTGCGCCCTATTGGTCGTGAATCCGCAGGAATCTCGCCACCGCAGGGGCGCAACGGCGCGTCGGTTTGCGCTACCATCGTCGATCCATGTCCCTGATTCAGCAACTTGTAACGCTTCACCGAGTCGACAATCAATTCCGCGCACTCGAAGGACGATTGGAGACTGCGCGCGCAACCCTCGCGTCGCAAGAACGACAGCTGGATGTGCTCACGAAGCAGACCGAGGGTATGCGTTTACAAGAACGACAATTGAAGACGACAATTCATGCGCTCGAAGTGGAAGTCAGTGCATCGTTGGTGCGCGTTGAGAAGTTGCGCAACGAACTGAACACCTCCGCCAATGAGAAGGCGTACAAGTCGATCCTCCTTGAACTCAAGCATCTTGAAGAGAACAAGAAGAAGATCGACGATCAAACGATCGGCGAGATGCAGCGACTTGAAGAGTTGCAGAAGCGCATCGTCGAGCAGCTTGCGAAGGGTGCGGAACGACAACGATTCTGCGACATCGCAAAGTCTGAGCTCAAAGAACGCCGCTCTGAAGTCGGCGCACGACTTGAAGAATTGCGCAGCGAGCGCGACCGCGCCGCATCCACCATCCCAGACGCTGCGCGCAAGATCTTCAATGCCACAGCGGATTCAACGGACGGCGAAGCGATGGCAGCCGTGAGCGAGGTCAATCGACGGCAACGTGAGTACGCGTGCAGCGCGTGCAATATCGAAATGCCGTTCGAAGCGGTGCTCCGACTCACTTCCGATCAGAACACGATCTTCCAGTGCCGCGCCTGTGGACGCATTCTGTATCTCGAAGACGCTCTTCGCGACACGATCGTGCCCGCTCCAGCGAAGAAGTAATCACCGCTGTTTCGAGCGACTGCTCAGGGCTGGATGATCACACGCCCCGCTGCTGTTGCACCGAGTTGCGTAGAAGTTCCGTTGCTCCATCGCACGCGAATTGCGTCGACCGACTTCGCGCCCCCCAATCCAAACGTTGCCACTGGTTCTTGCGCGGTGAGGTAACTTCGCGTCGCGCTGACAATGCGCCGTTGCGTCTTGCCCGCGACATCAATCTCAACTACTGCGCCCGCCGCGAGTCCTGGATTCGCACCGACATCAAGTTCCACGACGAGCGCCGATTGCCCGCGTGATGCGGGAGATCCGACCTGCTCAAGAATGCGCGGCGCACCGCCGAGCGAGGTGAGGACGAGATCAAGATCCAAGTCGCCGTCGAGATCGACCGCCGCGAGCGCGCGACCAACCGCCGGCGTCGCGAGCGCTCCGGTGTTGGCTGCAGCGAGTTCGACAAACTGCGGACCCTCCGTACCTTCGCCAACGTTCCAAAAGACTTGCGCGCGCTGTGCGTACGTCTGCCCTGCTTGAAGTTGCGCAATGTCCGGTTCAAGATGTCCGTTTGCTTGCACGATTTCTTCGTGTCCATCAAGATCAAGATCCGCAAACACTGTGCCGAATGTCAGAAAGGGACGCGACGCAGCGCCGATCCCTTCCGTCAGGGAAGCATCGGTCATGCTCGGAGATGAAGTCGCGAGCAGATAGAGCGCGCTCGGTTCTTGTGCAAAATTACCAATCGCAACCGCGAGATTCTTCGCGTCGGCATCCATCGGAAATCCAACATCAATCCCCATCGCGCCCGTCGCATTGCCATCTCGATCGAACGCAAATCCGCTCGCGCCAGCGCCGTCTTCAAAGCGCACCCCTGTGGCGGGCGTCGAGCGATTGAGCAGCGCGAATTTTCGAACGCGATCATTCGCCACGAGCGCATCAACCTTGAAGTCGTGATTCACATCTGCAAAGGCGAGGCCAAGTGATTTCGCGACGGGGACTCCTGTGGATGGATTCGCGATCTGCACCCCACTCGCGTCGCTCTGGTCCTCAAACTGCGGCACCCCCTGAGCATTGACTCCCATGTTCACCAGCAGTCGAGCGTGCGTTCCGCGAAATCCTGTCGGAGGCCCGTACGCGCGATGCGTGCCGTCGAGTGTGAACGCGACCGCTTCGTCCATGACGGGACTCCAATCGACATAATGCAACTCAAGCATGTCGAGGTCACCATCGACATCAGGGTCGAAAAAACCCGCCGCAGTACTCCAAGCGGAAATGCCTGTAATTCCAGCGCTTTTCGTCTGATTCGTCCACCGAATCGCGCCGCCATCGTCGCTCGCGTTGAGAAGCAGCTGCGCTTGACCGACGGCAGTCACATACAGATCAGGTTTCGAATCACCATTCACATCGCCAAGTGCGAATCCATTTGCGTAGAGCCCCGCATCACCAAACGACGGCGCGACTTCACGCACGAATGCAAGTTTCTCCGCCGTCGAAACATTGCGATAGATCACGATGCCTCCCTTGCCGTTCGCTGCATCGCTCGCATCGTTGCGCAACGGCTGTCCTTGCGCGAAAACCAAATCAGGCTTGCTGTCACCGTTGAGATCCGCCACCGTGACTCCGCCGCTCAAACATTCGGGGAGCAACTTTTCACCACGCGCTCCGCTCTCGTGCACGAAGTCGACGCCAGCCTCAACCGCGCGATCGACAAACTCAAGCACAGGCGCCCGAGTGGGTGCAGTCGGCGGCGGACTCGGTGGCGCGACCGCTTCGTCGGACCCGCTCAACAATCGATCAGGGGTTGTGAGCGCGAACCAAATGCCACCGGCCATCAGCACGATGATGACGATCGCGCCCAGCGACTTGCGAAATCCAATACCGATGTCGCTATCGACGCCGACCGCTTCATCTTCTTCTGTGTGTGGCGCGCTCACTTCGAAACTCCTTGCGCAATGGGGATGGGCTGACACAGGAGCACGCGAGGAGCATGCGGCGCGATGTACCGCGCGTCACTTCGTAATGGATAGAGCACGCTCGCCTCCGCTGCGTGATTCGCCCAGGGATATCGCTCGCGCGCCAATCGCACTGCTTCATCCTTCGCGTTGTCATCGACCTTGCACCGTTCATGCAATTGGCGCTCGCGCGCTGCCTCGTCCACAGCACCAAGTGCTTCATGGGCGCGCGCAAGCAACCAATGCGCAATCGGTTGATCAGGATCGATCGCGCAGGATTGTTCGAGCAATTCCACCGCACGATGCTCGTGTGCATGCGTCTTATCTTGCGTCAGGCTCGCGAGATCGAGCAGCGATTGCGCGAGTTCGTTGAGGACACGCACATCCTTCGAAAAATCAAACCCGCGTTCTCGCGCTCCCGCGAAATCTGTGCGCCGAACGCGGTCGAACAACGCGATCGCCTCGGCGAGATTTCCCTGTTGCTTCTCCGCGAGCGCACTGAACCACGCGATGGTCCACGCAGAAACTCCACTGTCGAGTTCTTCTGCCGCAGTCGAAGCAAGTGCGAGCGATGCAGCGGTTTCCGCGAGCCGACCTTCTTTGAACTGCACACGCGCGGCACCAAGGATGCCGCGCGCATCGCCAAGTTTCGCAACGCGATCAAACGCGCGCTCTGCTTCGCGCATGTTCCCGCGGCCCGCGCCACGATCGCCCTCGCGCGCGAGAGCGATGCCGTAGTCATACCAACGGTCTGCAGCGCTCGGCGCTTTCGTCGCATCGAAGACGCGCTCGACGGCATCGACGATATCACCAGCACTCGTGCGAATACCAAAGGTGATCGCAGATTCCGCGAGCACGAGTATTGGCAACTCTGGAATTGCCTTCCCTTCAAACACAAATGCTAGATACGTCGCGTCAAACTTGCGATAGAGCACGCGCACCGACAGCGTGATCGGCTCCGTCACATCGTCAGGCACTGTGAACTGAACTCTTGTGAGATCGCCAGCCCCCGGTGGAATCTGATTGTTGTACACCGCGGTGAAAATATCCTGCGGATTGCGTCGATCAATGCGATGACCTTCGCGATCAATCACGAACGCGTTGTAGAAACGGCTCCACGGATCGACCGCCCCTTCTTTCGTCATGCCGCCGATGCGTCCGATCTCGCGCAGCGGCGCCGTCGCAACCGCGTCAAGCCACACCTCGTTGGAATCCGCTGTTCCTTGCGTGAATTCATGCGCGATGCGATTTGTACGCACGATGACTTCCAGCACATACGTCTTGCCCGCATCAAGAATCGGCAGCGTTGCAGTTTCCGCCAGCGGTGCGTGCTGCGTCGCATCGGGTGCAGTGCCTTCGCGAATTCCAAAGAGATCAAGCCTGATTGTCTTGTCGTTGAACTTCGCGTGCGCATGCAGCACACTGTCGAGATCAAAGGCCGCACCATCATCGACACGCACCATCGCAAGCGCGGTGTTTGCACTCGGAAAGAGATGCGACAAGATCGTGCGCGTGCCAGAACCGTCGCGATCGCGCGCCGCGAAATCGTTCGAAGGCTCCGCGGTCATGTGGCAGTCGTTGCACTGATTGAATGCCTTCTGCGGCGCATGCCAACTCTGCGCGCCAAAGCCCGAAGCACCCGAGAGCAAGAACGAGTCGAGATGATCTTGTCCTCGAATGAATCGATAATCGTTGAGCGCTTCGGGTAGAAACACTTTGTGACAGGCGCCACAGAATTCGCTCTGGCGATGCACTTCAGGCTTGAGATAGGTGTGCTTGTGAAAGGACGGCTTCGACTTCACGAGTTGCCGATTGACCCACTGCAAGAGTGGTGACTGCGAGAATGCGAACGGATACTGCGGACTCGCTTCGATGGTGTAATCCGCATTCCCTCGATTGGAATTGATGCTCACGATGCTGTGGCAACTTGTGCACGTAAGGCTCGCGGTGCCGAGCGGATCCGCGCTGAGGTCGTAGTTTGGATCATCCCACTTTGCCGCTTCGAAACTTCCTGAGAAGAACGGCACTGGGTCATGACAACCCGCGCAGAAGCGAGCGTCCTGCACGCTGCCCTCACGCGCGAATGCTTCACGACGAGTCTCCCGCACACTTGCCGTGTAAAACGGATTGTTGAACGAACTCGCCGCGTGTGCGGACGCGAGCCACGAAGCGTGCACATCCGCGTGGCACTCGATGCAATAGTCGTTCATCAAAAGATGCTTCGGATCGATGAATCCGCCGTCCGCAGTGCGCGCGAGGGATGGTTCGAAATACTTGTCCCCCGCCTGCGGTTGCATCGCGCCTGGTGTTGGCATGAACACATGCACGCTCCACGCGAGCGCCGCCGCGCCCACTGCTGCGATGCTCCAACGCGCGCCGATCTTCCACTTGATGCGTCGACCTGAGAGTCGATGGATCACAAAGACCCATGCGGCCAAGAAGGGCAGCGCAACGTGCGCCCAATACACGCCTGTGCGCGCGTCTGGGTCTTGCATGCCAACGATCCGACCGAAGAGTTCGACACGAGTCAGCGCGACGCCTGTCGCGAGCAACGCGATGGCGAGCACGAGCGTCGCGATGCCCGCAGTTTTCGCGCGCGGATTTGGTCGATCCAAGACGTTTCGCCAATGGAAGATTCCAAAGAGAATCGTTGGCACAACGAGGAGCAGACCGAGCACAAGGTGCGCGAGAAAATTCCAGAGATAGAACTGATCTTGATACGTCGCGCCGCTCAACCACTCCAGAAAAGTCACCGTCGACAGATACGCGCTGTTCACGCACAGCAGCGCGAAGAGCAAGAACACGCTCGCGAGCAGCGGTTTGAGTCGAGGTCCAACAGGCTGTGGATAGGCGCTAGACATAGTTGGTACGACGCGAATCGTGCGTCAACGAAAATCCTATCGACCGCCCATCCAACGCGTCCGAGTTCGCTGCATCAGTTGCGCTGATTCGTCGCTTCGAGAACCCTTCGACGGCAACGGCTCGATCGTCTCACCGTCACGCGTGAACAGGTCCATGTCCTTGCACCATCCGCGCGTGGTGAGCACGAATCGTCGGGTTGTTCCAACGGCTGCAGGCAATGCAGGCGCAACAAACGCGCAGGCGACTTCTTCGCCAGGGCCGAAGACGACGAGCGCGTTGTCATCCTTGTCGAGGAGCGTTTGTACATCACCAAATTCCGAATAGAGCCCGCGCTGAAATCGACAATCCCACAGTGGCAATGGCTGCGCGTGATCATAGAACGGACGCGCTTGCGCAGAGGTCGTGCGCTTCGCGAAGCCAACGCTTGTGAGTGACGCGGACGCGAGCGGAAGCGAAACTCGCGCGTTTGGCAGCGCCTCGCGTTCAATCAGTCGGATCGCATCGAAATAGATTTCCATGTTGGTACGCATGCGAAGCTGCCTGCATCCTTCAGGCAATTCGAGTCGCGCGATCGGCAATGCCATCCTTCGCGGCATTCCCGCGGGATACCCCCACTCGGAGACGAGCTCCTTCCAAGTTCCATCGGCCGCGCGCGCTTCAAGGCTTGGTGCGCGGAACTTCGCGCCCGCTTGCCATGCAGCGAACATCGTCTGGCAATACGGATACTCGACCCATCCATCGATGATGAGCCACGGATCCTGCAATTGCGTGATGTCTGCTTCGAACGCGAGATCCACGGTGTACTCCGACGCGAGCCGACCAATGAATCGTCGATCATGCGCGGGCAATTCCTTCGCAACTCCATCGCGTAGCCGCAGAGCAGGCTCGCTCGTTGGCAGCCACTCTGTTTTCCACGCAACAATTTCACCCGTCGGCGGTGCACCAAAGATGCCCAGCCGTTCATCAGGCGCGATCTCCCAACCGTTGGGAAGATCAATCGCTTCGAGCGTCAGTGCGTCGAGCATGCATGATTCTTCCATCGGCTCCGCAAGTGCGATGCGCAACATTCCATCGTCCGTTGCAGCGAGCGAACCTTCGGGCAACACAAGCACTTCGTTGGGACGCGGCTCGCTATAAACGCCTGGTTCCAAGAGGTAACCGAGTCCGCCAACACCGAGAAGATCCGTCACAAACTCCATGCGCTCGCCGTTGCAAGCGAAGAGCACAGGGCAACTCGAAAGTTGCCGTTGCGTCTCCGTGATGCGCGCAATCTCGCCGGCGCGAATCGCGCGTTCGGTTTGCATCACGCCGTCCGACCAATCAATCTCGATGAAGTCCGCACGCATCGCGTTGCCGAGCCCAAACGGGATCGGCGCGAGCGACTGCCCTGCGCGACTCGATGTACGCGCCATCGTTCCACCCGTCCATTGATTGCCGACGCGCGCGACAAACGACGCGCCGAGTCCGCTCGCGTTCGAACGCATCGACTGGCTCACGTCATCGCGTCCACGCAACTGCACAGCGGCAAACTGCATCCGCGACTTGCCTGCGCGCGCAATCATTGGGCCGGCGCCCTTGCGTAGATAGAGCAACGCGTCTCCCTTGACTGGATCAAGCGCGAAGAGATAACTCGTGGTCGTGCCTAGAGGAGCGGTGATGGTGTGCAATGCTTCGAGATTCGCATCGCGAATCACCGTGCAACCCGAGTGTTGCTCGATAAGGTCGCTCAGTCCATCACCATTCACATCACTGATCGAGAGCGCTTCCGGCTCGCCTCCGCGCGCTGTCTCAAGCGTGCGGCTCCACGCACGCGCCTGAGGATCAAACTTCGCGATCGTGCTGGCATTGAGGGTCAACAGCGAGCGGGTCGCACTCGAGAATGCATCCACCGCAACCACACCGAGCGCGGGGCGCGCCTCAAACGCGTCATACGCATTCGAGCGGCTCCACTTCCACACGCGGTCGGACATCCAAACTTCATGCGGCGCGCTTGCTTTGAGCACGACGATGTCAACATCGCGATCTTGATCGATATCCGTGACGAGTACTTGACGGGATGGACGATCATCGAACGCAAGTCCTTGGTCGACACCGAGCGCGCGAAATGTTCCATCGAGGTTGTTCGCGAGCAGTTCGTTCTTTCCGCTGCTGTGCACAAGAAAGAGATCGAGGTCGCCATCTTGATCAAGATCTGCAAGTGAGCCATCCACTGTCGGGCTGCCACTTCCTGCGACGCCGAACGCCGCAGTCCTGTCGCGATACTTTCCTTCGGCATCGCGCATCAAGAGCACATTGCTTCCCTCGCGACAGAAGTACAAATCATCCTCGGTGTCATTGTCAATGTCGCCGACCAAGAGCGCATTGACTTCAGTGATCATGGCCGCAGCATGCGTGCGATCAAGCGTGTAACTCCCGCGCGGGCTCGCAAGCAACACGGCATTCGGAGGAAGATCTGTTCCCGCCGTGGCAAATGCGCGAAGCAAGACAAGGTCTTGCAATCCATCGTCGTTCAGATCGACAGTCACTGCACTCGCGCGAAGATCTGCACCCCAATGCAAGACGCTCGCTGATTCACTCTCGATGACGAGTGGTTCTACTGCGGCGAAGCAGCCATCCCAGTTCGCTGTTTTCCTCGCGACGGATTCAGGTTCGCTCGGGAGCGCGACGAGCGCGAGTTCTCCCATGCGCGTGTACTTGAACTCCGCCGTCAACGCGCGCGGATGTTCGAGCAAGGTTTCAAACGTTGCGAGTGCGGAATCCGCGAGCGCTTCATCTCCAAGTCTTCGCGCGCAACGCTGCACACCAAGCCACGCACTCTTGAGATGCGGCTCAAGCGTTGCCGCCTGTTGAAAATAGACGAGCGCCTCGGCGTGCTTGTCCATCGCGTCGAGTGAAGCGCCGGCGAAGTACGCCGCGTACGCGTCGGATGGTCGTTGTTTCGCGATGCCTTCGAAGAGCGGCGCGCTTTCTTCAGGCTTTCCGAGATAGAGCAAGCAAAGGGCTGCCGCGTATTGCGCGCGCAAGTTCGCAGGACTTCGCACCATCAACCCTCGCAACTGCTCAAGCGCGTCTGCTTGCGAACCCTCTTCCGATTGATTCATCCGCGCGACTGCAATGTTGAACAGCAGATCTTCGTTGTCGGGAAACGCCAGCGAAAGCGCGGCAAACTCCGCCTCCGCGGTCTTGAAATCAAACTGACCCACGCGTGCTGCCGCATCATTCATGCGCGTGACTGCTGGTGGTGTCAGCGGCGTCGACTTGCCGGGACAACCAAGCATCACGGTCACGAGTGTTGTTGCGCTCGCTGCAATCCACCACGCGCGTCCACCATGCATCAGCGCGATTCCTCAGCGCGTTTCTTCGCTCGCGCGATGCGCGCATCGTTCATTTCAATCGCGATGCGCTCTGCGCCTGCTCGCGTAAACATCGGCTGCGCGGCGTAGGGATACGCCTCTGCTCGATAGTGAGCTCGCATGTCATGACCACGCCGACGCGCGCGAGCGTCGCGTAATGCCGCAAGATCAATAGGCGCGACGACAACTTTTTCACCTGCACCTGCGTCCGCTTGCGCGAGGATGCGACCATCAAAGTCAATCGCCATCGAACCACCAGGCCACGAAAACGGCGGATATCCCTCGAAACTCGCCCCCTGATTGCACGCGAGCACGAACGCGGTGTTCTCAATAGCACGCGCGCGATTGATCGTCGTCCACCAGTCCATCGGCGCAGTCGCGCCCCACGGATCCATGTACGCACTCACGCGAATGAGAATCTCTGCGCCATTGAATGCGAGCTGACGAATCGCTTCAGGAAAGAGCCAGTCGTAACAAATCGCGCAGCCGATCTTGCCAATCTCCGTGTCCGCGACAGGGAACAATTCCTCCGAGTAACCAGGAATATCGTGCGGGCTCGCATGCACTTCCCACGGAATCCACGGATTCACCTTGCGATACTTCAACAAGATGCCGTCCGGTCCGATCAAGCAGGTCGTGTTGAAGACAACGCCTGGATACTTCTTGTCGACTTCGAGGAACGTGCCCGTTTGCACGTAGCAACCCGTGCGCTTGGAAAATCGCGCGTATGCGTCGGTGTGCTCATTAGGAATCTCCACCGCGAGATGATCAATCAACTCTTCCACGGTGAAGTAGCACGGCGCCGCGTGCGCGAATTCTGGAAATGCAATGAGTCGCACATCAAAGAACGGTGCGTATCCACTGACCGTCTGATCCGCCATCGCAATCATGCGTTCCGTCCGCTGCGCGATTTCGTCGCGCGTCTTCGGGTTCGCAAAGGCAGTTTGAATGGCAGCAGCGGCATAACGCTCGATGGGCATACTGGGAAAGGTAACGGAGGAACCCCCTCGCGCGCGACGTGTATCATTGAATGCATGCGCACGGATGACGCGGATGTGAAACTCATGCTCGGCGGCACCGAGGTCATCTTGATGCCCGAGCGCGCGATGTGCTTTCCGCATGCACAGACGCTCGTCATCGCGGGGCTTCATCCGAGCGACCAAGATGCCGATCACGCGCTTGATGAGGAGGCGCTCCATCGCATCGAACGCGCGGCATTTCGAGCCTCTGCACGTCGACTCGTCATCGCTGGATCGCTTCCGCAATGGAGCAGCACTCACGAGGAGAACGCGGCGGATCCGTTCGAAGAGTTCCGCAAGCGACTGCCACTTCCGCTACTGCATATTGAAGGCAACGATAGACGACGTGCGCGAACACTTCCGCACGCGTGGTTCGTGCAAACTGCCCGCATGCCCTGCACACTTGACGGCGCAAGCACAGGTGGGAGTCGATTCCAGTTTGAATCGACAGCAACCGCCACGCAAGAGGATCCATCAACTGCATCGCATTGGACGATCGCGACCGATGTCCATCCAGTATTCGCCGTGACAACGGCAGGTAAACGGATGACACTGCCCGTCTTCGTCGTGGATGAGGCGCTCCAACGCATCACACTTCCCGCCGCGAGCCGCAGCTGCCGTGGTGTTCGCATCGAGCGCGGTGAAGGGCTCCGATTGTTCGCTGCCTCGAACGGGAAAGTGATCGTACTGACATGAACGCAACCGCCAAGCGATCCTTGATGCTGCTGTGTGTTTTCTGCTTCGCGCTGTTCAGCTATTGGATTGGAATATGGAGCACGTACAACGTCCTCGAATTCTGCGGCGGCGGAACGTATTATGCATTCACTGAGTATGTGACGGTCACGGTCGGGATGATCCTCGATCCAATGAATTCGGCGATCCTCCTCGTGGTGTCGGCTTGCTTCGCGCTGCTTCAAGTGTTCTTCCTCGCGCCACTCGTGGGTCCACTGCGGTTGCAAGCGACGGGGCGAAGTTTGCGCACGAGTGTGATCGCGGCAGCGTGCATCGCATCATTGCTCTCGTTCGCGCTCGCTTTGGCGATCGTGCATACCGCGATGATCTACCTGCCAGACGCGCGGATATCCGCCGAAGGTTCCGATGCCATCATCTCCTCTGTTGGGTTGGGGATGATTATGATCAGCGCGTGGGCTGCACTTGGCGTTGTCTGGACTCTTGTGTTGTGGAAGACAGGCAACACGCGCGACCCCAATGCGATCGCGCTCCTGACTCGCCGCATTTTCGCAGGCAGTGCGATCGAACTCGCGCTCGGCATTCCGCTCTTTCTACTCGCGCGACGCAAGACAGATTGCGTGTGCTCACTCGGCGCATTTTGGGCAATCATCGTCGGCCTCATGGGTCTCTTCTGGCTCTGCGGTCCCGCGTGCGTCTTGCTTCTCACCAAAGATGCACGACGCAATTGGACACGCGGTGCGTGCCGCGAATGTGGATACCCACGCCGCACGCAAAATAATTGTTGCAGTGAATGCGGCCACGAGTATTCGAAGCCCTGCTAAACCGTCGTTTTCACGCGGATTGGCTCGGTTTGCAGCGTGACCATCTTCGCATAGTGCCCGCTCGTCTCCATCAATTCCGCGTGTGTTCCGCGCTCGACAATGCGACCGTCTTCGAGCACGAGAATGAGATCCGCCTCTTGAATCGTCGAGAGCCGATGCGCGATGACGAAGCTCGTGCGACCTGGGAAAATCTCTCGCAGCGCGGCTTGGATGAATCGCTCACTCTCTGTGTCAAGGCTGCTCGTCGCTTCATCAAGAATGAGAATGCGGGGATTCGCGAGCACCGCGCGCGCAAGTGCAAGTCGCTGCCGCTCGCCTCCGCTCAGTCGAACGCCACGCTCGCCAATGCGCGTGTCGTATCCGAGTTCGCATCGCTCGATGAAAATGTCCGCGCGCGCAACTCGCGCCGCTTCACGAATCTCTTCTGCACTCGCGCTTGGTCTTGCGTAGGCGATGTTCTCGCCAAGCGTTCCGTCAAAGAGAAACACATCTTGTTCGACAATGCCGAGCAGACTTCGATACTCCTCAAGACAGAGATCGCGGATGCACACTCCATCGAGTGAGATGCTGCCTTCAAGCGGGTCATAGAAACGCGCGACAAGATTCGTGAGCGTTGTCTTTCCTGCGCCGGAGTGGCCGACGAGTGCAATCACCGCGCCCTTCTGCACACTGAACGAAACATCGTCAAGCACGCGGCGATCACTGTTGGGATACGAGAAACTCACATGATCAAAGCGGATTTCGCCACGCACGAGTTCCTTACGCAGCGGCAACGAACCGCGCGCGCCGTCAAACTCATCTGGTTCCTCGAGAAGATCGAGCGTGCGATCAAGGCTCGCCAATTGCGTCTGCAAGTTTGTCGCCGTGTTCGCGAGTACTTCGAGCGGACCTAGCAGAATCGTCACGTACGTCAGGAACATCACGAGATCGCCCGCGGTGAGAACTCCCGCGACAACCTGCGTGCCTCCGTACCAGAGCAGCGCGACAGTCGCGATAGGCACGAAGAGCTCCCAGGAAATCTCGACGCCGCGTGACCACCACCAGACGAACATTTCTGTTCGCGCCTGCACGCCGATGTTGCGGACGAATCGATTGCCCTCCGCACCTTCACGCGCAAAGCCGCGCACGATGCGAATGCCGCTGAAACTTTCCGCTGCGTGACCATCTGTTTCGTCACGCACCTTCTTGAGATCACGATAAATCGGGCGAATGCGACCGATCCAGGTGCGATGGCTGTACCACACCATCGGCAAGAGCAGCAGCGCGCCGACGAGCAATCGCCAATCTGTGTAGGCGAGAATGGTGATGCAGCCGAGCAATTGAATGCCGGCGCGAAATGGGTTGTAGAGCAGCCCGAAAACCAACTCGCCCGCAGCCCCTGCATCTTCACGCAAGAGGCTCGCAACACCGCCCGCGCGCAACTGCTGCACGCGCGGCAAGGGAAGCCGAATCGCCTTCTGAAACGCCGCTTTGCGCACGCGCGTTTGCAGCCGCTTGGCCAATTGGGTCGCACGATGCCGTCCCACAAGTCCCACACCAACCTTCAGCATGACAACGCTGAGCGTGATGCCCGCAAGCACCGCCAAGAGCGCGGAAGGCGAAAGCGCTCCTTCGACAAACCATGCGCCCGCGCTCTGCAACCACGCGGGCGCGGGCTCACTTCCAAACACGCAGTCAACTGCAATCTTGATCGACGCGGGTGGCGCGAGGCCAAGCAACGTTGCACAACCGAGTGTCGCAAACGAAAGCACAAGCGTGCGGCGCTCGATGCGGAGTAAGAGAAAATACGCACGCAAGAGCGCGCCGAATGTTCGCGCGCGCGCGGACTTCGACTTCACGCCAACGGTGTCCTTCGCTCGCGCACCGATTGGACGGCTCGCAAGTTCCTCGCGATAACTACTGAAGCGTTGCCGACTCGTTCGGGTGGAATCACTCATGCTTCCGCGCTCCGAGCAGCAGTGCCTTCAATCGCAAGACCAACGAACTTGCGCTTGCGAATCTCTTCATTGCCAAGTTGACCGCACGCAGCCATTTGCGAACGACCCTTCGTGCCGCGTCGTTTCGTGAACTGTCCCTGCTCAATCGCGCGCGCCATAAACGCGAGGACGGACTCTTCCGTCGGTGCTGGCCATGGAGAGTTGCGACGCGGGTTGTATGGAATCACGTTGAGCGAACAGCGAATGCCCTTCAGATACGCGCACACCTCATCGCAATGTTCAGGCGCATCATTCACGCCAGGAATCAATACGTATTCGATGCACATCGCGCCTCTGCCGTACTTGGGAAACGCGACAATCGCGTCGCGCAGTATTGCCATGTTCCAAGCGCGATTCACAGGCATGATCTGATTGCGGACGCTGTCATTGGGCGCGTTGAGACTGACCGCAAGATTCAACTTGTGAAATCCGTGTCGATCGACAAGTTCACCAATGCGCGCGATCCCAAGCGGATTCCCGACTGTCGAAATCGTGATGTTCGTCGCAGGAACATGCCCGCCATCATGGCTCGCGAATATCTCCACCGCAGCAAGGACTGCGTCGAGATTGTCCGTCGGCTCGCCCATGCCCATGAAAACGATGTTCTTCGGTCGCACGCCGACGCGGTACGTCGAGACCCACCACTGCATCACGATCTGCTCTGCGGTGAGACTTTTCATGAGCCCCATCTGCGCAGTCTCACAGAATGTGCAACCCATCGCGCAGCCAATCTGGCTCGACACGCAGAGCGTGGTCGTCACGCGATCGCCGCGAATCATGGGGATGATCACCGATTCGGTTTCGAGTCCATCGTCATGCCGTAACACAAACTTCACCGTTTCAATCGGACCGTGACCTTCGCGATCTTCGAGGGTTTCGCGCGACTCTCGTACAACAGGATGCACTTCAAACGGAGCGAACGAAGGGATCACGCCTTCGCGAAACAGCGCGCGATACGCAAGCAATGCGTTGTGCGGCGTGGGACGAATCGCACGCGGCAACTTCGCCGCAGCCGCGACAAACTGCTCGCGCGTACAACCGAGCGGATGCGGAAAAACAAAAGATTCGCAGTCAGGCGTGGGCTCCACCCTACGAGTGTACCCCTACACTTTCCGCCGAGATTCCACTTATGCATATGAAACAATCCGATCATCCCCACGGCCCGCCCATTGTGAGCGTGACCTTTGAACTTGAAGACGCGGAAGCGTTGACTGGAACTCCGCAGAAACAATGGACCTGCATGGGCGGCGAGGGCGAGTCGCTGCTTGAACTCGCGCTTGAGCACGGGATCAATATTGAGCACGCGTGCGGTGGTGTTTGCGCCTGTTCGACGTGTCACATCTATGTCGAGCGCGGCATGGATCAGATCAAGGACGCAACGGAAGACGAAGAAGATCGCGTCGAAGAAGCACCAGCAATTCAGCGCAATTCACGACTCGCTTGCCAATGCGAGATCAAGGGAACCCAACCGATCATCGTGCGCGTTCCCTCCTGGAATCGCAACGCCGTCAAAGAAGTCCCGCACTAGAGTCAGGAGCCGCCACCTTCATGCACTGGCTCGATGTACAAGACATTGCGGAAGCGCTCGCGGACTCTCACGCGCACATCGACCCAACAACGATCAGTTTTCCTGCGCTGCGTGCCCTCGTGACCGCGCTACCTGATTTCGCCGAACAAACTGGTCATCCATGCAACGAGCGCATTCTCGAGGCGATCCAACAACATTGGATCGACGAGAAAGCTTGAGCGATCAACTCGGCACGTTCGGCTTGGGGCGAAGCACTGCATAGGCGATGCTTGTTCCAACGAGCACCACTCCAGCGACGAAGAGCAACAGCACGCGAACAAGGGCGGACGTCTGCGCGAGGTCGATGAAGATGAGTCGGAGCGCAAGGAGCGCAAGTAATCCGAGCCCAACCCATCGCGCGCCCGCGACTGCACATTTGAACCCCCACAGCAAACAACCGATCGCGCTCACGCCGAGCAAACTCACAAGCATCGCCGCCCCTGGCTGACCATCGAAGAGCGCGCTGATCACAACGACGCACGCCGCAACAAAGGACGCCAGCGCGACACCTTGCAGCGTACTCTTCGTGCTTTGGGATGTGATTGCCGTCGCGCCGAGTGCACGCAAGACTTTGCGACTGAAGAGCAATGTCACGAGCGGCGCGAACGCAGCAAACTCCCATGCGGTCGATCCTTGGAGCGCACTCTGACGATCTGTAAAGACGATGAGAAGCGCGATCTGCGAGACGACGAAGAGCCCTGGCAGCGCGGCGATTGCTGCCGCCCGTCCGAGTGCGAGTGATCGACGCCAGTACGCGAGCAACGCAATCACGCCACTGCACGCTGCGAGGGTCAAGATCAAACCCACAATGATGCTGTCTGCGGAAGAGTGCCGACCATACGCATGGGCAAGCACAAGGTACGCCGTCGCAGCGGTCATCAAGAGTGCAACGATCGCGTCCAGCCAACCGATCGCCCTACTCGTAAGGAATACGCGCAGGCTCATCGTCGCCGCGTGCGGAATCGCGATCATCGCAGACAGCAGCGCGACGTCACTCCAAGAATCTTGCTCAAACTGCGCGCACCAAATCTCTCCAGTCCACATCGCGATGAGCGCGATGAGCGCGTGCCAAATGCCGAGCGAGAGTCGCGCTGTCTTCGTCAATCGACTTCCATCACGCCACGTGAACACCAACGCGAAGACGATCGCGCTGTGCGCGGCGCACAGAAGAAACGGACCGAACATGTCCGCCGTGAGCACAAGGAACAACAGACTCGCGAGCCCTGCCATCGACGCTGCGAGCGCGCGCGGCCAAGCGCCTAAAACGAGCGGGAGGAAGAGCAGCACAATTGCCACCGCTCCTCCGATCTGTCCAACTGTAATGTGAACGGCAAACAAGTACGCCATCAAGTCAGACTTCGATGCATTCGCGAACGTCCACGATGGTGTGGACCAGATCACACTTGGACCGGACAGCAGTTCATACAAGCTCGCGAAGAGCGCGAAGAACGACGCGAGAATGCATGCGGGGAGCAGCGCGAAACTGCGCGTGCGATGCATCCCGAACGCGAGCAACGTCGCCACTCCTGCCGCGCCGATCGCCATCCCTGTTCCATCGAGAAACACGCCGAGAGCGGTGAGTACAGCGAGTGGCGCGCATCCCATCGCAACGCTGCTGAGCATTTGACAAGCCACCGCGCCTGCGTCGATTTCCGACGGATCTGCCGCGCGTTCGTCATCGTCCATCGGTTGTCCAATCGCGCGCAATTGAAACGCCGCGATTGCAAGCCCTCCGCCGATGAGCAGCGGCAAGTACGCAAGTGGATCCGAGAAACTCGAACCGCCGCCTGCTGCGCCGATCGATCCAAGCAGCGCCGACACGATCAATCCAAGCAGCGCCGCCGCACTCGCTGCCGCAAGCGTGACCGAGTTGTCGATCGCGCTTCGTCCGCGCATCGCCTCAAACACGCAACTACCCGCGAGGATCCCCCACCACAACACGATGAAGAGCGCGCTCTCGGTGGACGAAGGATTCGCTTCCGCTGCCCACGCAATCGAAAGCGGAACTCCGCCAACCAATGCAACATCGCGCACGCGCGCGAAACTCATCGTGCCAAGTGATGTGACGACGACTGCAATCACCAGCACCACGGTGAGTTCAATGCCAACGAGCAGCGCACCTTCGGAGAATCCGTTCACGATCGGCAATGCAATGCCACCAAGCAGCGAGAGCACGCCGACCATCGGAGAATTGCTTCGCACAGCAGCCGCTGCACCAACAAGTCCCGCACCGCTCACGAGCAGTGCGGCATATCCAGGACCGAACAACTGCAACATGAATGCGCCGCCAAACACCGCGGCAAAGAGTGAAACGACGCCCGCGCAGAACAAGGCGCGTGACGCTTCGAGGCTGTAGCGCGCGCGGACTGTCTCCGCAGCAACAAGAAAAATCGCAGCGACGGCGAGGCTCGCGCCAAACTTCGATTCCGGTCCGAGCCTTCCGAAGAGTCCCGCATCGATGGCGTATTTGATGAAATACGCAATCGCGCCAAGCACAGCGAGTGCGCCCGCGATTGCCGCGAGTTTCACACCGACGAATCGTTCGACACTACTCGGTGGCAACTGCGGAGGCGTACCCCGCAGGACCGCGATTTCCTCGGGAGAAACAGGGATTGGCGGTGGTGGCGCGATGAACGCGGGAGGCGCATCGGACGGAATCGCAATGCCATGCGCATGCAAGAGCGCTTCCAGTTTGTCGACGCGTTGACGCAACGAGAAAACAACATCAACCTTCAGTGCGGACGAGGACGTTGGCGGAATGTCGTCACTCATTGAGTCTTCCTGAGATGCACTCGTGAACTATAAGCGCACGATGCGATGCGCGTGACTGAACGCGCTGTGATACCAAGATCCTTTTCTGAACGGTCGCATGTGAATCCCACAAGGAATGGCGACACCGTTGGAATCCTTCACCCCTCCGCCAGTCGAATCGAGGACCAGCGGCGTCGCATCTGGACCGACGCCAATCTTCCCGAGCCAAATGATCACGTGCACGACCTTTGACTCTGGCTTGTTACTGCCCTTGATGAAAAGCAGATCGCCTGCTTGAAGTTCACTACACAGCTTCTCGTACCAATCGGCCGCCTCGCCTTCGGGGCGCGGAATGCTGAGTGCGTCCACCCCTTCAGGAGACCCCGCGATGCGCGTCGCGTCCAACGTCCGCGCCATCATCACCTGGGTGTTCAGGAGGAATTGCTTGCGAGAGGCATGCGAGGAGAACAAGAATGATTGAAGAAATGAGTATAGGAGTTCCACCGAGAGTACGGATCGCGCTGTCTACAGCCTCGTTCGAATCGCCCAAAGATCAGGAAAGAGCGGATTAAAAAGCGTCGAGCGCAGATACGCCGCGCCCGGACTTCCTCCCGTGCCTTGCTTGAATCCAATCGTGCGCTCGACCATCTTCACATGTCGGTAGCGCCACTCTTGGATGCCTTCATCGAGATCGACAAGCAATTCGCACACTTGTCGTTCCGCGGGATGATGGTGATACAGAGTCAGGAGCAGATCCTGCATCGCAGGCCACTCTTGCGGCAATTGCGTGACATCCCGCTCGAGTAACTCGCGCGGCACCGCGTGACCAAGCTTCGCGAGAAACTTCGCGAACGCGTCGTACAGCGTCGGCACTGCAAACTGCTCAAGAATGATGCGATGCTCAGGCGTACCTTCGACGTTGTGTGCGAGCACGCGCGGGTTCTTGTTGCCGAGCAGAAACTCAAACTCGCGAAACTGCGCGCTCTGAAAACCGCTTGAATTCGCGAGAAAACTACGGAAACTCAAGAACGAGACGGGCGTCATCGTTTCGAGCACATCAATCTGCTGCACCATCGTCTTGAGAATCGTCAGCATGCGCTTGAGCGTCGAACTCGCCTGCACCGCGTCGCCCGCGAGCAGCGAACGCGCGACAAACCGACCTTCATGCAACTGCTGCTTGAACCAGAGTTCATACACCTGATGGATGATGATGAAGAGCGTCTCGTCGTGCTCGGGAATCCCCGCGGAGTCTTTCGACACGGGGACTTGCAGTGCGAGCAGTTCAGGAACTTTGAGATAGGAGCCGTAAGTCACTTGCATGAGGTTTTGCTTTTTGCTTCAGCGAGCAGCGCCGCCAGAGGCGCGTTGCACAGTCAATCGTCCGTTGCGCAAATCCCACACGACACTTTCTGCGCGAATGGGAGTGGGAGATTCCGATGTGAGAATCGTGACCATACGACCTTCACGCGCGCGCAGTCGGGCGACGCCTGTTTCGACGGAGTAATCAAACTCTTCGCATTCGATGTCGTACTGAGGTGTGCGCACGAAGACCTGCCCTGTCGCTTTGATCGACAGCAATTGCGCGGGACCTCCGAGATCTACGCCGTCTTCTTTCGTTGCATCACTCGCAGCAGCATCCGCAGTTGCTTGTGGGCGATGCATCACTGCTTCAAGCACGGTCGAGCGCAACGACAATGTGTCCTCCGCGCGTATTCCTGCATGCAAGACTTCCACTCCGTCATCCATCGTCACGATGAATCGGTCATCAAACTGATGGCGCAATTCCATGCGCTTTGCCCAGCGAAATCGCGTTGTTCCATCCGCACCAAGCGCGATACCGGAGGCTGCGGCGTTCGGCGAATGGACGACAGGTTCGCTCGCTGCGCGTGTTGGAATGTTCACAAGCAACGTGCCATCGCCAACGACAAGCCCTTCGCGCGTTCGGAGGTCGTACTCAATGTGTTGGCCCGTCACGCGGAAGACACGCGGATCGCCGGAGTGCGCCGCGTCGAGCCATGTGCGACTCTCCAAGCGCGCTGTTCCCTTCGCGACCACGTGCTCCACGGCGCGATCGCCCGACGGCAGTGCGCGACCCTTCGCATCCGGGCGCGTCTCTTCCTTTGAACGAAGTTCGAGAAGCAGCGCGTCTGCATCAATCGCATCCGACCGCTCGCCGCTCGGCTTCGATCGCACGTTCACACCGCCACGCAATTCAAGCGTTGCCTTCGAAGGATCATCCTCGGTGTATTGCAAGGACTCCGACCAACGCGCTTCCATTGCAGACTTTCCGTCTGCGGCCGGTCGTGGCGCGCGTCCCGTGTTCGTCACGATCGGTTCTTTGAACGCGCGGAAGCGACCAGGACCATCACTGTGCGCGGTGCGCGTCGCGTCATCAAAGCGCACTTCCTTCAATCCATCGGCGATGACCGTGCCGCGCACGAATGCGACATCGGATCCTGCGAGCCGTAGTGTGCGCTGCGCAGCGTTGCCTTCGAGCACGTCAGCATAGACGCGCGCGCCTTCCTTCAAGAGCACTTCGACGCCCTGATTCGCGGCGAATGCGGTCACTTCAACATCGCCCATGTCCGCGCCGAGCCCGTCGACACTTTGCGCCGCGTTGGGCGAAGATGCGACGGCGATAAGTTTCTCCGCGAAGGAAACATCGAGAGATTCAGCCCAAATCGTCTGGCGAGCGTCGGTTGCTTCAATCGCGCCGAGCGCGACGAGTCGCAACGGAATCGCATTTCCATTCTTCGCTTGCGCAAGAAACAATTCGACGCGACGGCTCGTCAATCCTCCACCGGTGTGGCGCTTCACGACGGCGCCTTCGTCCGCAATGATCAATTCGATCTGCTCCTCGCGATTGGCATCGAAGCGCACATCGAGAATGCCAGAGTCGAGCGTGAACTCGCGACCCTTCACCGCGACTCCACCGACAAACTTCGCGCCAGACAATCGCGGTTCATCCGCGGAACCTGCGAACGAAAGATCCACTCCGCCATTCCACTGAATCTCGAGCTGTTGCGCAGCATGATCAAACGTAGGCGTGGGCGGCGCGACGATCGCGGTCTGGACGAGTGCGACCGCGCTTGGATCCGTCGAAGCGATCATGCACAGAAGATTGGGAACCTGACCAAGCCAGAGAAATGCGGTGTGCATGGATGCGTCGTTCGAGAGAGGCGCGGCATGTGCGGAGGAACTTGCAGGACGCGCAAATCGCAAGCGACCAGGTCCTTCGAGTCGTCCCGCTTTGGATTTCTGACTCATCCAGAATCGTTCGCCATCGAGCGACATGCGCGGGCTTCGCACTCGCAGCGGCTGCGTGGCATCGCCGATCGCTTCGATGCGCTCGGAAACAAGCGCATAGCGAAGACTCTTGCACACGAGCTCTGTTTGCGTCCCTGCGTCGTAGCACTCCACGCGTCGGCCGACAACTTCAAACTGAATGTCGTCATTACTTTCAAGCGTGACTCCCTTCGCAGGTGTCATCACGAGTCGACCGCCAAACATCACCGTCACGGTGTCATCCGAGGACGCAGTTACTTGCGCCAAAGTCATCGCACTGATGGCGGTCGATGGATGCAAGAACGCAGGAGTACTGGGCGTCTGCTCTGCGCTTCGCGCGCTCGTACTGCTCGAATCCATCGCATTGGAGTCGAGCGTGAAAAACGCGAGGAGTTCGTCACCCTTAATCGTGCTCCGCGTGCCCGCTTTCGTGCGCACAATCTCAACTCCGCTTTCGAGGACGAGTTGATACACGCGCCCAACTTCGGTCGGCGGGGCGGGTGGTTGAACCGCCGCAGGCGCGAGGATTGCTGGCGGAAGCGGAGCTGGCGCGACTGCTGGTGTTTGTGTCGGCGCGATGACAACTGCGTTCGACGGTGTCGTCGTGGGAACCGCAGCAGTGGGCGCGGCATCCCGTCGCGATGTAAGCATGCGCGCTGCTCGATCGATGCGAATCGGCTCCGTCGCGCGTTCAACAACGAGTCGCTCAAGACCGCCGCCATCACCCTCGCCATCCATCACAAGCGAGAGACCTTCTCCCGCGAATGTTCCCATCTCCGTGGTCACGCGCACGGCGCGATCGCAGCGCACTTCACCGAGCACGTTGTCAAAGTGTGCTTCATCGGCTTCTATCGTGATTGCAGGCGCATCGCGACCAGGATCCACACTCATGCCTGCTTGCGGGCGAAAGAGATGCACAACCACATCCCCTTGAAACGTGCCGCTATTCAGCGCACGCTGCGGCACCGCAGCAACACCAGTGCGCGACTCCAACATAATCACGCGACCATCTCGCAAGAACATCATCACGCGTGGTTCGGTCAGCGCAATCTGCGAAGCCGGCAGTGGCTCGAGTCGTTGCGCGCTGTACTGCTGCGCAAGCCGGCCATCGTCATCCGCAACTTGAATCCACGCGCCGTCGGAAAGTTGCACCGACGCCTGTTCGCCAATATTGCTGCTCGAACGCTTGAGTTCCGCGTCCGTTGGAGCGTCTGGTCGAAGAATCTCCGTCGCGCCGTCAAGCCGATTTCCTTGCGCTCGCACAGGATCAAATTCACTCGCGTTCAAGGCGATGAGAATGACGACGATCGCGACAACACCCGCAGGCGCGCCGAACGCAACCGCGGGAAATCGCCGCGCGAACTCACGCCATCGACTCTGCAGCGAGTTACGTTGCTCTTGCAATTCGGTTTGTGCGCGGCGCGAATTCACGAGCGCGCGCCCTCGCGCTTGTCTGATCCACCGAACCTCGGATCGAAGACGCGCACCGCTTCTTGCCAACGACCTTGCGCGCGAAGCAGATACTCGATCGCTTCACGCACTGCACCGTGACCACCCTTCGCCTGCGTGACAAGCTGCGCGAACGCGAGCACTTCCGCACTCGCGTCTTGCACCGCCATCGGAAAGCCACAGGCGCGGAGCACGGAAAGATCAGGAATATCATCACCGAGCATTGCCGCCTCCGATGGCGCGATTTCCAGTTGCGCACAGAGGGCTGCAAATGCCTCTGCTTTCGCCTTCGATCCTGTCACGACATGGCGAATGCCAAGTTCGCGCGCGCGATGATGGACGACCATGCCACTGCGGCCTGTGATGATCGCAATTTCAAGTCCGAGTGTCAGCCACATGCGGATGCCAGCACCATCACGCACGTGAAATCGCTTCGTCTCGCGACCAAGGTCATCGAGTGAAATTCCACCATCCGTGAGGACGCCATCGACATCAAGGACAAGCAGACGAATCGGTTGCGCGGGCGCGTGATTGGGCACAGGCGAGAGTGTAGAGAATCGCGCCCCAGTGCGTCATTCACGCGGCGTTGACATGACCCTCGCCTTGCACGGAGATCAGTCCGCGCGCTGCGTACTCAAAGTCCTGCGCGACGATACGCATATGTGCGGGACGCGCCTCAGGCGCTGACTGCAAGCATCGCGCGAGGATCGCGACCACGCTCATCGGAAGCCCCGAACAGGCAAGTGAACTCACGTCATCGCGCACGCTGGCGGCGCGTTCGAGTGAACCAAGTAAGAGCGCCTTCGTGGTCGCTGCCAGATTGTATATATCTGTCTGACGCTGAATCGAACCGCGCTGCACTTGCTCAGGCGCCATGAATGCAGGCGTGCCCTGAATGCGCTGCTTCTGTGTACCAAGCGGACACGCTTGTCCAAGATCAATGATGCGAAGCCGACGACCATCGGGACGATCTTCCACGAGCAGATTGCCTGGCTTGATATCGGCGTGCGCGTAGCCCGCCTCGTGCATCGCGTCGAGTGCGCGCGCGGCAGTTGCCATCGCAAGTAAACAATCGCGTCGCGAAAGTTTCGCTTGATCGAGCGGCACGCCGTCCACGAACTCCAACACTTCCGTGATCGCGATCGTGCGGAAGTATTCGCGTTCGCGTTCGAGCCGCAGACTCTTTCGAAACGCGGGATGCGAAAACTTCGCCGCAACCTCGTGTTCGTTTTCGACCTGCGTAATCATGCGCGCGTCTTGATTGGAAGGACGGCGCACATGCTTGAGTGCGAACAGCTCGCCCGACTTGAGCAGTTGCCCAAGCCAAACTTCGCTCGTCGCACCAGTGCCGAGGCGGGTCATAAGTCGACAGCCTGCGAGCATCGTGCCACGCTTGAGAATTGATTCGCGATCCAGTTCCGACATCACCAAGGACTCCATACAGCGGCCCAAGTGACTGAAATCGCTTTGCGAGTTCAGTCAGCCTCATGTGGCGCTCCGGACGTGAAGCGCCAACAAGACAACCTTCGATATAACTTACGCAAAGCGGAGCAGAGTCTTGCAGCATTGATCGGATCTGACGAGTTACGCGTTCTGTCTGTGCGGGTTATGCCGATCGGATGCACAGAAACGGACGCTCAATCGTCATTGGCCAGCACGGATACAGCCACGTCGTAGAGCATGTGCGAACCCGCGGCGATGCCGAATCCACGCCACAGAAAAAGTATCGCCCAGAAGAATCCTGCACACAACAAAAACACGAATCGTGCAGTGCGAGCGCTTTCGATCGGCATGCCGCTGCTTGCGCCGTCCATCGGGTGATAGATCGCGAACATGCACGCACTCGCCGTCACCGCAACGATCGTCGCCCATCGTTGCGAAACTGCGAGCGCATCTTTCAACAGCGCGTGCACCGCAAGAATGAGCATCATGCGAAAGAGCAATTCTTCGTAGAGACCAGCGCCGATAGAAACTGCGATGCGAGCGGGCAACGAAAGCGCATCCCAACCTTCCACGCTCGCTGCTGCGATGGCGGGACTACTCGCTGCAGGGGTGAAACATGCGCTGATCCCCGTTGCAAGCAGCAGCACAGGCACTGCGAGCGCGGCAGATTCCGCCCACATGCGCGCGACGATCGAGAGATCAACTTTCCAATCCGACCACAACAGCGTGTGCCACACAAGAAGGCAAAGCACGAGCAGCAGCGCGGGCAGCGAGAGCGCCATCTCGCCCCATCCAAACGTCGACAAAAATTTCAGCAGTCCCAAGTGCGCCGCGTTGGTGATGACACCGCCATCCACGCGAAGGACGCGCGTGAGTTCGTATTCATAGAACACGATGAACGGAAGCAGAAAGAGCAGAATCTCGAGAGGACGCTTCGATCGTTCGAGGTATCCATCTTGCGTTGTCGCAGGAGAAGAGATTTCAGGACGCGACTTCACGACGCTGCGATGATCGTCGCGATCGCTTCAACTTCGTGAGCAAGCGCGCACGAGTGTGCGTCGACAAGGATTCGAATGCGCAATCGCTCGGCGAGGCGTTACGCCTTCGGAGCGGTCTTCAGCGTCTTGAGCTTCGCGTTGAGGCGGCTCTTGCGGCGCGCGGCTTGGTTCTTGTGCACCGTGCCAGTGTCCGCGACCTTGTCGAGTGTGCGCACGGCTGCCTTGAGGGCAACTTCCGCGGCAGCGACATCATGATCATGAATCGCCTTCAGAAAGGTGCCAACGGCATCCTTCACTCGGGACTTACGCCAACGGTTTCGGGCGTTGCGCTCTTCACCTTGACGTACACGCTTCTTTGCTGATTCGGTATTGGGCACTGTGCTTGTCCTTAGAACCTAACTCGGGGGGATCGGGGAGTATGCCTCTTTCCCGTCCTTGTTGCAAGCGGTGATTTTCTCAAAGCTTCCGCCGACCCTATAACCTCCCCGTCGCGACGCCCCCTTCCATGCCGTCTCCTCTCTCCAATTCTCCGCCTTGGATTACCGCGAGTGCGTTCAGTGGCTCGGTTTCTTCGCGAAATGCCGCGCGGGAAGTCGCCGCCGCGCTCCGAGCCCAGTGCCCTTTGCGACCTGATGCGCTTTTTCTGTTCGCCAGCTTCCACCATCGAGCGGCATTTGCGTCCTCAGTCGAAATCGTGCGCGGTGTGCTTCACCCTGAGCATCTGCTCGCTTGTGTTGTTGAAAGCGTTGTCGAAGGCGCGGCGACACACGAACGCATCGCCGGGCTCTCGGCGCTTGCGATCCACGCTCCCAATGTTCGCATCACCCCTTGGTGGTTCGATGTTGAAGATGGACCGCCTTCACTCTGGGATGAGCAAGCAGTTCGAACACGAGTTGGACTCGATGCACTGCATCGTGGCGCGATTGCGCTCTCGGATCCCTACTCGATGAATAGCAATGCCGCGTTGCAAGCGCTCGATCGATGCGCTCCTCCAGGGGGCGCAAACATCATCGGCGGTGTTGCGAGTGGCGCGAGTTTTCCAGGGCTCAACGTGATGTTCGTCGATCATCACATCACAAGTTCCGGCATAGTTGGCCTCAGTTTCGGCGGCGCTCTCACGCTGGATTCCATGCTCAGCCAAGGCTGCCGAGCGATTGGAAAATCGTACGTTGTCACGAAAGCAAAGCGCAACATTCTCTATGCACTCGGCGGTTTAAGTGCAATCGCCGCGGCGCAAGAAGCAGCGTCTTCCCTCGGTTCGGATGCTGCGGCGTTACTCTCGCAAGGGCTGCTCGTGGGCGTGCTCTCGGATGAACACGCTCCGAGTGCGAACGGAAGATTCGGACGCGATCAGTTTCTCGCGCGTGAAGTGCTCGCAGTTGACGCAGCGCAATCATCGATCACGATCAACGAGGATCTCGGTGTTGGACGCACCGTGCAATTTCTTCTGCGCGATGCGAAAACCGTGCGCGATGATCTTGCGATGCAACTCGACCGAGAGCTCTTTCGCGAAAGCGCCGATGCAGCGCTGCTCTTCACTTGCATCGGTCGAGAACGCGCCCCGCCATCGGATGCATGGATGGTTGGAGGAAGCGATTCAGCGACGATCATGCGGCGATTGACCGCGCCGACGGAAGGCTCCACCGAACAAAAACGCCTACCTCTCTGCGGTTTTCGCGCGGCAGGAGAGTTTGGGAGGATCGGCACTCGTTCCTTTCAACACGGGCAAACTGCCGCGCTCGCGCTGTTTCGGCGTGCTGCGCATGCGTGATCATTTTTCGAGTTCTCCCAGCGGAGTGCTCGTTTGCACGACACCCTTCTACTACTCTCATCCAAGCATGGCACTCGGGAGCATCCTCGTCGCACGCGGCATCTTGACCTCCGAGCAACTCGCGCTCGCTGAGGCGGAGCGACGCACGACAGGCGAACGGATCGAACACGCGATTGCGCGACTCGGATTCGCGCCTTCGCAACGCGTGCTCGAAACACTCGCTGACGAACTCGCGCTGCCGTTCGTTCGACTCAACGAATGGGCGCCCGACATCGAGACGCTGCAATCGATTCCCTCGCGATTGGTGTTCAAACTTCGCGCCGTTCCCTACTCCGTCGGCAACGGTCGACTCTCGCTTGCGACGAGTGATCCGCTGCGCCTCGATAGTTTCGATGAAGTGCGCACCGCCACGGGATTGCACATCGATCTCGTCCTTGCCGACGATCGCGACATCGCCGATTTCATTCGCACGCATTACGGCGTTGCGGGCGATGTGCTCGAAGCGCTCGGCGCGAGCGCGGCGACCTCGAGCACGCATGCTGGGTCCGTCAACGACACGGATTCCGATCGTGCGTCGGGTGACGCGAGTGAAGCGAGTGTTGTTCGACTCGTCAACGATCTTCTCGCCGAAGCCGTGCGCGAGCGCGCGACAGATATTCACATCGAGCCGTACGAAAAAGAATTGCACGTGCGCTATCGCATCGACGGAAGACTCGTCGACGCCGGTGTGCCCGCCACGATTCATCAGTTCCGCAACGCGATCACCAGCCGCCTGAAAATCATGGCGAATTTGAACATCGCCGAACGACGTCGGTCGCAAGACGGCCGCATTTCGCTGAGGATCAAAGGTCAAGAGTACGACCTTCGGATGAGCGTCATTCCGATGCTGCACGGCGAAGGCGTCGTGTTGCGCGTGCTCTCGAAGAAGGCGGTGCTCGTCGGACTCGATGAACTCGGCATGCCGCCCGAACTCCTTGGGCGCTGGGACAATCTTGTGCAACGACCGCACGGCATTCTGCTCGTCACAGGACCAACAGGAAGCGGTAAATCAACGACGCTCTACGCATCGCTGCGACGCATCGTGAAGGGTGATACGAAAGCGATCACGGTTGAAGATCCCGTGGAATACAACGTGCCAGGCGTGAATCAGATTCAAGTGAATCACGGCGTTGGTTTAGATTTTGCAGCGGGTCTTCGCGCGATTCTTCGCCACGATCCTGACATCATCATGATCGGCGAGATTCGCGATCGCGAGACCGCGGACGCTGCGGTGCAAGCATCGCTCACGGGTCACCTCGTCTTCTCGACGCTGCACACGAATGATGCAGCGGGCGCGGCGACGCGATTGCTCGACATGGGCATCGAACCGTTTCTCATCACGAGCACACTCGAAGGCGTGATCGCGCAACGATTGCTCCGACGAACCTGCCGCGCGTGCATGACGCTGCGCGAGCCTCTCGCAGGTGAATGTCCGCCCGATTGGATGGACGGTCCTTCCGCACTTGGACTTGTCGCCGAAGCAGTTGGCTGCCGCGAGTGCCGCGGCACGGGTTACGCCGGACGCATCGGCGCGTATGAACTCCTGATGATGACCGACGCAATGCGCGAGGAAATCATGCGCCGCGCAAGTTCCACCACTCTCGCACGCGTCGCCCGTGCCGAAGGCGCACTCTTGAGCCTCCGCAACGCCGCACGCACCCTCGTGCAAGCGCAAATCACAACTCCCGCCGAAGCACTCGCCTCCGTCCGAGCCTAAAGCCACCTCAGCAAACCCACAAGATTTCAAGCGTCAAAGTCGAAAGCAATCGACGGAATTTGTCCGCGCTTCGCGGCAAATTCCGCGCTCGCGCTCAACTACCGACGGAGTCGGTGAGGGGATAGAAGACTGAAGTGCACGCCCGATTTCAGGCGTCTGCGATTCACTCGCAGCGCCTGAGTCGAAAGCGAGCGACGGAATTTGTCCGCGCTTCGCGGCAAATTTCGCGCGAGCGCTCAACTACGCCCGATTTCAGGCGTCTGCGATTCACTCGCAGCGCCTGAGTCGAAAGCGAGCGACGGAATTTGTCCGCGCTTCGCGGCAAATTCCGCGCTCGCGCTCAAACACGCCCTGTTGACCAATATTGCGACTTGCGCGATACTCCCCGCTCAGTTCTTGGCCTTGATGTTCCCGTCTGCGCCCACTGGCTTGGACCTCGTCCAATGCCGCACAGGAGTTTCTCTGCAATGGCTTCCCGCTCCGCATCTACTGGCATGCTCGTCGGTCTCGTCGTCTTTGTTCTTATGAGCGTTGTCTTCCTCGCGCTCAGCATCATCTTCTTCGTGGGTAAGACCGCGGAGCATGAGATTGCGGTGAAGGCGGATCAGAATCTTGCGGAGTTCATCCGTAGTGAAGAACGCGGTCGCGATCAGGCGAAAGCGTTGCAAGTTGCAGCCGCTGGAAACCAACGCAGCGTCTTCGGCGAGATGGCAGAGCGTGCCGACGCGACGCAAAAATTCCTCGGTTCGGATGATGTTGATCTCGCGGCAACGCGCACCGCACTCGAACTCAATGCGACAGACACTGTGCGCGGCGCACTGCGCGATCTTCGTCAACAGGTTCGTGCTCGCACCGATGAAGCCTCTTCACTGCGCACTCGCCTCGCCGATGCGACCAAGCAAGCGGACGCGCTCAAGGCTCAAGGCGCTACATCGGACAAGCAGCACCAAGCAGCGCTCGCAAAGGTCGAAGGCACGATCGGTGATTTCCGCGCGGCGGTGGAAGATGCGCAAAATCGCATGAACGCAGCGATCACAAGCTTCGAAACATTCCGCGCTGAACTCGAAGAGACGCAGCGCAACACGATGGCCGAGAAGGATCGCGAACTCGACGCTTCACGCGAAGAAGTCGCGGTGCTCAGCGAAAAGGTCAGCGCGCTCCAGAGCAAGGTTGAACTTGTTTCAGGTCGTTCAACGAATCCAGCGGATCTCGTCGACGCATCGGTCGCGGGCATCGATCCAACCAGCGGCCACGTTTTCATCAGCATCGGGAGCCAGAATCGCGTGACCCCAGGCATGACCTTCGAAGTGTTCGATGATGCCTCGACCATCGTTGCGAGCGCTGAGAATGGAAGCCGTGGGAAGGCGAGCCTGCAGATTCTCAAGGTCGGCGACAAGACTTCCACCTGCCGGCTGCTTCGTTCGACGAAGGGTCATCCTGTTATCAAGGGCGACGTCGTTGCCAACGCTGTGTTTGATCCGAACTACCGATTCAAGTTCCTCGTGCACGGCGCGTTTGACGTGAATAAGGATGGACGCGCGACACCAGCAGAGTCGGACTTCCTCCGTGAACGCATTCGTTCATGGGGTGGCGAAGTTGTCGATGGCAGCGACATCACAGGCGACCTCGACTTCATCGTGCTCGGCAGCGAGCCCGCATTGCCAGCGCCGCTTCCAGCGGACGCGACCGAGTCGCAGACGACTTCGTATGTCGCCGCTCGCGAAGCGCGTGAGAAGTATGAGACGCTCTTCAAGGACGCGCTCGACGCTCAGATTCCTGTGCTGAACTGGAATCGCTTCTCGACGTTGACCGGCGGCGGCATCAGCTAAGCCACGATGGAGCCGAGCTTCAAGACCAACCTCAAGATGTATGCGCAGTACGCGGCGGCCCGAACGGCCGCCGCTCTGCTTTCCGCATTTCCTCCTGAGCAGAATCTGCAAACAGCGAAACTCGTCGCGCGCTTGTCGACGATTCTTTCGCCGAAGCGACTCGCGCGCGCGATCGACCACGTCGCGCTCGCGTATCCCGAACGCGATGCCGCGTGGCATGCCACGACTGCAATGCGATCGATCGAGCACATGCTCGGAATCTTCATGGTGGATGCGCTCGTGATGCCGCGCCTCATCACACGAAACACCTGGACGGACCGAGTGAAGCTCGCGCCAGGATTCGAACGCGCGCTTCCCTATCTCACGAGTGAGAAGCCGTGCCTCTTCGTCACGGGTCATGTCGGAAACTGGGAGATCCTCGGCTACGTCCTCGCGCTGATCGGCGTGCAAATGACCGCAGTTGCGCGCCCGCTCGACAATCCCTACATCTCTGATTGGCTCTTCGGAATTCGCGAACGAAGCGGTCTCAAGGTGCTGACCAAATGGGGCGCGACCGATGAATTGCAACGCGTGCTTGCCGAAGGCGGCAAGGTTGGATTCATCGCAGATCAGAACGCGGGCGATGATGGACTGTTCGTGCCTTCGTTTGGACGGCTTGCGTCGACGTACAAATCCATTCCACTGCTCGCTGTGCATCAATCCTTGCCGATGATCTGTGGCTACGCGCATCGCGTCGACGGCGCGTTCAGATATGAACTGCGCATGACAGACGTCATTCTTCCATCGGAGTGGGAATCGCAGGAAGACCCTGTGTTTTACGTTGGCGCGCGTCTCAATCGTGCGATTGAAACAATGGTGCGCGAATCGCCCGAACAAAATCTCTGGGTGCATCGACGATGGAAGAGTCGACCAAAGTTTGAACGCGAAGGCAAGCCGTTGCCCATTCGTCTGCGTGCGAAAATCGCAGCGCTGCCGTGGATGACCGACGCGCTTCTTGCAGAACTCGCGAAGCCGTTGCATGTGCGGACAGCGTCATCGCCCTCTGCGATGTAGAGTGCCACGCGGAGTTTGCAACGCCATGTCGCGATTCGCTTCGAAAGATATTCTGATCGTCGATGACGACCCCGACATCCTCGCGGCGTTCGAACTTGCGTTTCGTCATGAAGGCGCCTCAGTGCGGATTGCTGCGGATGGTGTCAGTGCGCTCGGCGCCGTTCGCGAGAAGAAACCGGACCTTCTAGTGCTCGACATGATGCTGCCACGCAGTTCTGGATTGTTCGTTCTCGAGAAACTGCATCAGGATGGCGCGGCGTTTCACATCATCATGGTGACGGCGAATCAGGGAAAACGTCATCGCGATTTCGCGCTCGGGCTTGGCGCACGCGCGTATCTTTTCAAGCCTGTTTCGCTGCCAAGACTGCTTGATCTTGCCGCAGGTATGCTCTCGCCCTCACTTTGAGATTCGTGTTTCGAGATTCTGCTGATGCGCTCGCTCGTCATCCTCTCCGCTGAACAAACTGATCCAGGCAAGCTTGCGGTCATCGCAACGCGCGCCGAGATCTTGCATGCACTCGCTACACTCAACACAGGGCCAGAGTCCGTCGGTGGATTCATCCTCTACGGACCAGGCATCACGATTGAAATGCCCGAAGGTGACGAGCCTGTGACGCAGATGTTGTTGTCGATCACGGATGACGAACTTTCGTGGGGACGCGAGGGCGTGCTCAATCGACTCGCGCGACGCACAGGCTGGCGATTGCAAGATCCCATGAGCGGTCGCGATATGCCCCTTGGGTAGTGGTACTGCTTCATGCCGCAAGACATCAAGCAAAAATTCGAAGGCGAGCCGAGCGTGATCGAAATCATCACTGGCACGGACATGCACTTGCTCGTCGAAGGGGCGCGCAAAGCAGTTGATTTTCGCGGCGATATCACCGTCGCGTTGCGCAGCGGTGAAACTGTTGTTGGCTACGCGTTCGATCTTGAACGGTCGCCGGCGATCGAGCAATCGCGATTGCAACTGCTCGTCGATGGCAGTGATGTACCCACGCGCGTCTCATTGAAGGACATCGCAACGCTCGCCTTCACGGGGAAAGACACGGCCGCGGGAAAGAGTTGGTCCAGTTGGATGGCGCGATACGCCGCGAAAAAACTCGCTGGCGAAGCAGCCTCCATTCCCGCTGAAGAACTCGATTGAGATCACGCGCGCGTGGAGCGCTCGGCGTCGGACACGCCCCGCTCAAGTAACGCGATCAGTGCTTGCGTCGCTTGAATTGCTTCGTCCATGCTCGAAACTCCGCGGATGCCCTTCATCGCATCGATGCGGCGCTCCTCTTCGAGCTTGGTTTCGACAATCTGTCGCCCTGCTTGCAGTTCCGCGAGCACGGCTTTGGCTTCCGCCAACATCAATTGCGCCTTCACTGGGTCGATAGCAGATGCCTCTTGAGGATCTTGACGGAGCATGGACTTCGGCTCGGTTGCCGCTAATCCGCTGCGATGTGTCGTTCGGTCAAACCTCGACATGGAGGGAGATGATCGCACTTTGGGACGGATGCAGCAAGCGAGCACTCGCGCTGCGGCGGCGTGTCCAAAAATATGCGGTCTCACGCCACTGCGGGCAGATTCGCCGCGCCTACGGGCGCTTCAGGGACCAGTTCTCGCACCACGCGTGCGACCTGCGCGCCGTCGCGCGATCGACGTTGCGGTGCGAGCGTCGCCAGCATGCGGTCGATGTACGAACGCTCCGGAGTAGGAAGTCCCCAGATGCGAATGTCGGGATGTCGCGTTTCGTGAATCGTCTCCGCGTCGAGCGCGAGCTCTTCGAAGAGTTTTTCGCCAGGACGCGCGCCCGTGCAGATGATCGACATCTCGCCTGCTCGCGCGCCTGCACTGTTGGGCGTATTTTCAAGAATGGGATCGAGTCCGTGCATGCGCACGAATCGTTCCGCGAGGTCCACAATTCGAAATGGCGAACCCATATCGAGCACAAAAACTTCGCCCGCCTTCGCGTCTCGTTCGGTGAGCGCTGCCGCTTGAATCACAAGTGACGCTGCTTCAGGAATCGACATGAAGTAGCGCGTCATGCGAGGATCGGTGACCGTGAGTGGTCCGCCGTCGGCAATCTGTTTCTTCCATGTTTCAAGCACAGATCCGGAACTTCCAAGCACATTGCCAAAGCGCACCACCGAGCACGCCGTCGACGACGAGCGATTGCAATGCTGCACATAGAGTTCAGCGAGCCGCTTTGTCATGCCCATGATCGAAGTGGGGTTCACGGCTTTGTCCGTCGACACCATGACGAACCGTTCTGCGTTGCACGCGAGACTCGCATCGAGCGCAGACTTCGTGCCAAAGAGATTGTTGTCGACGGCGAGGCCAGGATGATCTTCCATCATCGGGACATGCTTGTGCGCAGCGGCGTGAATCACGAGATCCGGCTGCTCTTCTTGCCAAAGTGCGTGCGTCGCGCCTGCATCGACGACGTCGTGCAAACACGCGCGACGCGCGAGCGGTGGAAATCGTCGCGCGATTTGTCGATCGATTTCAAAGAGCGCGTTTTCACTACGCTCAACAAGAATCAGTTTCGCCGGCGCAAAGTTCGCGAGGATCCGACAGAGTTCGCCACCGATGGAACCGCCCGCGCCGGTGACGAGCACGCGCCGACCTTCGACTGCACTGCATACGAGCGCCTCATCGAGATGACGCTGCGGGCGACCAACAAGTTCGGTGAGATCGACTTCAAACTCCGTGCGCGGACCAACGCCTGCGAGTTGATCGTCGAGCGTCGGAAGGAATCGATCAGGAATACCAAGTCGGCGCACGCGCGTACGGATGCTCGTGAGCAGATCTTTCATCGCCGAAGGAAGCGTCACGAGAACACCTTGTGGGCGGCGACGCGCGCAGACCAATTCCAAATCAGTCAGCGTGCCAAGCACGGGCGAGCCACTCCCTGCGGCATCTGGTCCGCAATGCACGCGACCGAGGATGATGGGCGCATCGGCAAGGAGGCCGAGCTGACGCTCAAGTTGATCGCAGGCTGCGGGGGTTCCGACAAGGATCGCGGTCTTCATGGGCAACGCCTAAAACAGAGGGAAAGGCTGCAGGTTTCTCTATGCGGTATCGGCTTGTGAGCGGGCTTCCATCAACCGATTCGCGCTTGCAATTTGCGGTGCGCGCCACGAGGCGCCCCGCGCAAAGAGGGAGAACCCGCGAAAGCGTGCATTCCTTCAGAAGAACTGCTCAACGCGCGCTCGAAACTGCCCACATTCCGCAGCAGACTTGGGGAGAATCCACCCCATGCGTCTTCTCGTCACTGGTGGTGCTGGATACATCGGTTCCCACGCCGCGCTTGCGCTGCTTGAGGCTGGTCACACGGTCACTGTCGTCGACTCGCTCGATCGCGGGCATGCGGGCACGATCGAAACACTTGCCTCTATCGGCGGGAATCGGCTGCGGTTCGCGCATCTTGATATCCGCGCAACGCGACCGCTCACGGCGCTCCTTCTCGCGCACGAGATTGATGCAGTGCTGCACTTCGCTGCGCTCGCGTATGTCGGCGAGAGTGTGCTCGAACCGCTTCGCTACTACGAGAACAACGTCGTCGGCGGCATCTCGCTTCTTCGCGCGATGCACGACGCGCGCGTTTCGCGACTGCTCTTCAGTTCAACGTGTGCGACATACGGCGAGCCTGCTGCGCAGTTGATTCCACTGCGCGAAGACACTCCACAACTTCCCGTCAATCCGTATGGGCAGTCCAAACTTGTGATGGAACAGTTGCTGCGAACCGCCTGCGGAGGCGAGACGCCGTTCGCCGTTGCGGCGCTTCGTTACTTCAACGTCGCAGGTGCGGATGGAGCGCAACGCATCGGCGAAGATCATCGACCTGAGACGCATCTCATTCCCCTCGCGCTCGAAGTTGCGCTCGGCAAACGCGCGGAGTTGCTCGTCTATGGCAACGACTACGCAACGCAAGACGGCACGTGCGTGCGCGACTACGTGCATGTGACGGACCTTGTCAACGCGCACCTTGCAGCACTCGATGCGCTCGAGATCGGTGTGTTCAAAGCGTGGAATGTGGGCATCGGTCACGGCTACTCCGTGCTCGAAGTCCTCGAGAGTTGCCGACGGGTGACTGGCGCGATGATTCCCGCACGCATCGTCCCTCGGCGGGAGGGCGATCCATCGATGCTTGTCGCAGACGCGAGCGCGATTCGAAAGGATCTGCACTGGCAACCAACGCATTGCTCGCTTGATGCAATCGTCTTGAGCGCATGGCAATTCGCAAAGCGTGGTAGCGTTCCCACTGCATGAGCACTTCCACAACGCCATTCACTTTCGCAGGACTTTCACCCGTCGTTTTCGCGCTGCTTCTCGCGAGTTCTTCGAATGCCTTCGCCACTGAACTTTTTCGACTCGACCTCAATCCTGCGCAAGAAGAAGCGAGCGCTCCACCAGTGCAAGGCACGCCTTCACGCGCTGCGTTCGGCAGTACTGGAAGTTTTCGCCTCGACACAACCGCGATGATCGCGAGCAACTTGAGCGGAACAGAACTCGGACTCGGATCGGTCGCTGCATGTTGGTTTGTCGCGGACGGATTTTCTATCTCGCTCGCAGGCGAAGGTCTCTACGCATCGCAACCTACTCCTGAAGTCGGACAATCCGGCGGAGACGTCGGCGGCGGCGGCGTGTCGACGAGTTTGCGTTGGCACTTTCTCCGCGAAGAGACATGGTCGCTCTATGCGGAGTTCGGCATCGGAGTGCTCGCGACCACCGATGACATTCCCAACGGCGGCTCAAGCATCAACTTCACACCACGCGCATTTTTCGGCGCCTCATTCGAAGTCGCAGAAGACACCCGACTGCTCGCGGCCATCGGTTGGTTTCACATCTCCAACGCACAACTCGGTGAAACAAATCCCGCGTACGACTCCATCGCGATGTATCTCGGCCTGAGCTTCGGATTCTGAATCGAGGCGCGTAGTTGAGCGCTCGCGCGAAATTTGCCGCGAAGCGCGGACAAATTCCATCGCTCGCTTTCGACTCAGGCGCTGCGAGTGAATCGCAGACGCCTGAAATCCGGCGTAGTTGAGCGCTCGCGCGAAATTTGCCGCGAAGCGCGGACAAATTCCATCGCTCGCTTTCGACTCAGGCGCTGCGAGTGAATCGCAGACGCCTGAAACTCGGCGTGGTTGAGCGCTCGCGCGATCCCCAAAAAAAACGTCGTCCAGCACGCTCCGACACGGCTAGACGACGGGTTTCACAATTGCATCTCGAGAAGAGACACGCGTGCGAAGAAGATGAACTTTGCGAGGCTTGGTTGAAGTGCAATCGGCACTCTGCCGGTTGCACTTCTCGTAAGCGGAACGCCACGGTACGCGCTCTCGCGCCGATCGGTCAATACTTGGCACGAAGTTTCCAAAAGAAAACCTAAGTGACTGATTAGAAGGCACTTATGTGTTCGGTAGTTTCGCGATGGCAGCGGAGCCCGCGTTATAGAGCCTAGTTTGGCAATGTTTTTCGAGTTCCCGATCGTGCTCAGCGACTAGGGGCTGGCGAGGGTGTTGGCGTGGGTGCTTGTGAGGGCGCTTGCTCAACCTCTTCTTGGAGGCTCTCGAGCATCTCCACCCCTGTCGGTTCGTGCGACTTGCTCTCCGCCTCGCTGCGATCACGGAGCGCAGACGCTCGGTCAAGCAGCGCTAGTTCCGAGTCATCACGCTTGACGAGCTCGAACTGCCATTTCATTTCGCTCAACACCTTGCCAGGCCAGATCTCGGCGAAAAAATCAAGCGGTGGATTGTCCCACGCATTCCCATCCGCATCACGATGCGTGACGAGCGGTTCGTATCCGTCGAGTTCAATCCGCACGTCGAACTCGCCGAAGAAAACGATCTCCGTTTCGCACGGTGTCCGACCGATCTCGCGCTCGTTTAGCCAGACGAGCGCGCCTGGTGGCGTGCTGGTGAAAGAAATCTTGCGTTCCACACAACCGAGGCATGCGAAGAGTGCGAGCGGAAGTGCGAGCGCAACGATGCTGTAACGCCAGTGGCTCATCCGAATTCATCTCCTCGAAAGGATGAGGCGAGATATGCCTCGCGCACGACAGGATCGTTGATGATCGCCTTCGGCGAACCTTCGCGAAGGTTCTTGCCCTCGTGAAGAATGTAGGCGCGGTTGCAGATGCGCAGCGTCTGCTGCACGTTGTGATCCGTGACCAACATCGCGATGCCTTCGTCGGCGAGTCGTCGAACTTCGGCTTGCAATTCTTCCACCGTATGTGGATCGACTGCAGCAAACGGCTCGTCGAGCAGCATGAGCTTTGGCTCCGTCACAAGCGCGCGCGCGATCTCCAAGCGACGTCGCTCGCCGCCCGAACAGGTGCGCGCTTCATCTTTCGCCTTGTGCCGCAGGCCAAACTGCAGCAGCAATCCATCGCAGCGACGACGACGTTCCGCGCGAGGAAGTCCGATGGTTTCAAGAATCGCAAGCAGATTTTCTTCGCAGGTCAGTCGCTGAAAAACGCTCGGCTCCTGCGAGAGATATCCCATGCCTGCGAGCGCGTGGCGATACATCGGTTCAAACGTCACGTCGCGCCCAGCGAACTCCACGCGCCCCGCTTCAGGCGTGATCATTCCGATCGCCATGCGGAAGGAAGTTGTCTTTCCCGCGCCGTTACGACCAAGGATGCCCACCACTTCGCCCGCCTCAACGTGAAAGTCCACACCGTCGACAACACGTCGACCGTTGTAGCTCTTGACAAGTCCATGCACAGCGAGAAGCGACACGCGCGCAAGTGTACAACGCCGACGACTGAAGCGCGGTTCCGTGCGGTCCATCCGTCAACGAGCGATGCCGGGGTTCTGAACTTCGATGCCGATCTTTTCGATCGCGGTGCGTGTCGCACGGAGAATCACGAAGATCGCGCCCTCCGCCTCAAGACGATCGCCAACAACAGGCACACGACCGAAACGGTCGAGCAGAAATCCCGCGATCGTCGCGTAATCGCCTTCATCGGGAATGGAAAGCCCGAGGCGATCATTCACCTCCGGAACGGTCACACGACCATCCGTTTCGTAGATGCCGTCCGCGCGCGCAAGAATCAGCGCGGAGACATCGGTCGCATCTTCGTGCTCGTCGTGAATCTCGCCGACGAGTTCCTCAAGGACATCTTCAATCGTGCAGATGCCGGCCGTGCCGCCGTACTCATCCACGACGATCGCGAGATGCACTTCATGCCGCTGAAAATCTCGCAGCAGTTCGCCCACCAGTTTCGATTCCGGAACTCGAAGCGGCTCGCGCAGGAGTGTGCGCAGCGAAAAATCCGTCGGCGTTTCACCGAAGTAACGCACGAGGTCGCGCACGTAAAGAATGCCCACGATCTCGTCGAGACTCTCTTCAAACACGGGAACGCGCGAGTGGCGCACATCGCACAAAAACAAGCGGATTTCTGCGATGTCATCCGTCAGCGGCATGCCTTCGATATCCGTGCGCGGCGTCATGATGCTGCTCACGTCGAGTGCGCCGAACGACACCGCATTCTCCAGCAGCGTCGCAGCAACGGGATCAATGTCGCCGTCTTGCCGACGATCTTGAATCGAGTCGAGTAACTCATCATCGCCTTCGTCGTCGCGAAGATTCGCGCCTGTCAATCGATGCACCGCTTCATCAAGCACCATCACCGCGGCAAGAAATGGACTAAACAGTAAGACGGAAGAGCGAATAAACCCGAGGCTTCCAGTGATCAGCGGATACGAGGCATGGCGCGCGATCGCTGCCGCCAGCACACTCGTCACAACCCAGATCACGACGATGGAACAAAGCGCTGCATAGACAAGCGCATGCACGCTGAAATGCGCGCCCTCGCCGACCCCGGTGAACATCATCAGCACCGCGCCGTAGATACCGACACGACCAATCGTCCGTAAGAGGCTCGCGGCATGCCCCGCTTCATCCGTGCGTCGAAGCAGCCAAATCCCCTGCACGCTTCGTCCACGCGCGGCAAACTCGCGCTCAAGTCCACTGCGCGACACGCGAGTGAGTGCGAGATTGAGTGCGGAAAAATACGTCGTCAAGGCCGTGATGAGCACCAGCGAAATCACGAGGAACCATCGAATATCTTGCGCGTTCAAGACGTTGGCTCAATTCTTTCGGACGGCCTGAATGTGGTCCCAACGCCGATGAGTTCGAGAATGCGATCTTCCTCCGCATGCATCCGCGCGTGCGCGACTGGATCGTGATCGTCGTGACCCGCGCAGTGCAGTACGCCATGCAGCGCGTAGAGAAGAAGTTCGCGCTCGACAGCGTGTCCAAGTTCCTCGGCGATGCGCTGCGCAACTTCGAAGCAAACAGCAATGTCTGCAGCGACTGGCTCTCCCGCCGCGTTCGAGGGAAATGTCAACACATCCGTTGCGCCCGCGATGTTTGAGAACTGCTGATGCAGGACTGCCATGCGCATGGCATCGACAATCTCGATGTGCACGCGACTGACCGGATGCGCAAGCGCCACGCATGCGCACCGCAACCAACGCTCGATCGAATGCTCAAGCGCGCGCGCGGAAACTTCGCCGATGCTGCGCACAACGGCGCGTTCGCACTGCACGCTGAGTTCCAATTGTGCGTCGGGTGGGTGCGTGGTCGGATCCTCGAGAATGCAAGCACACATGCGAAACTACACGCTCGATGCGGTCAACGAGACAGGAAAGCTCACTCGCTTCACGCGCGCTTCAAACTCCGAGCGATACTTGCTGACGATCGTCCGAATCGCCCAGTTGTTTCCATCCGCGAGCCCGCAGATGGTCGTGCCAGGCGTGAGACCCATCGAAGTCGCAATCTCCACGAGCAGATCGAGATCCTTCGTGGTCGCGTCGTAGTTCTCAATGCGCGTGATGAGTTTGTAGATCCAACCTGCGCCTTCTCGGCAGGGCGTGCACTGACCGCAGGATTCGTTCTTGAAGAATCGCGCGATGTTGCGCGCGACCGCCACCATGTCCGTGTCTTCGTCAAACACAGTTGGACACGCAGTGCCAAGTCCGAGGACATCGAAGCCACGACCAATGTCGAAGTCCATCGGTGCATCAAACTGATCAGGACCGAGGATGCCCATCGACACGCCGCCCGCAATCGCGCCCTTGAACTTCTTGCCATTGCGCATGCCGAGGCAATGCGTGTTGACGAGGGTCGAGAGCGGAATGCCGAGATCGCACTCGTACACACCAGGTCGCGTCACGTGGCCACTCACGCCCATGAGTTTGGGTCCGTAGCTCGGCGCACCGCCAATGCTGCTCTCGCAACCGAGACTCTTCCACCACGCGAGACCATGCTCGACGATGGGCGCAACCGCTGCGAGCGTTTCCACATTGTTGATGATCGTCGGGCGGCCGAACAGTCCCTTGACTGCGGGAAATGGAGGCTTAATGCGTGGCCAACCGCGCTTGCCTTCGATCGCCTCCAGCAGGCCTGTCTCTTCGCCGCAGATGTACGCGCCTGCGCTGCGATGCAGATAGCAGTCCACTGCAAACTTCGATTTTCCGCCGAGCAATCCTTGTTTTCCAAAGATGCCCTTCGCGTACGCCTCTTCAATCGCCTTCTCCATCACCTTGGCTTGATGGTGATACTCGCCGCGAATGAAGAAGTAAGCAGTGTCGAGTTGACACGCAAAGCATGCGATCGCGATGCCTTCAAGCACTTGATGCGGATCGAAGTCCACAAGCAGGCGATCTTTGAAAGTTCCTGGTTCCGCTTCATCGCAATTGATGCAGAGGTAGCGGCGGTCACCATCGACAGGCGGAAGGAATGTCCACTTCAATCCCGCAGAAAATCCCGCGCCACCGCGACCGCGCAGGTTTGCGTCCTTCACCAATTGCACGATGTCCTGCGGCTGCATGTCAAGCGATTTGTCGAGCGCTTTGTAACCGCCCGTGCGCACGAACTCGTCGTAACCAACGATGTGTCGACCCTTCGGATCGCTCCAGGGCCAGGTCGGAATTCGCTTCGTCAGGACTGGTTCGTTCAAGGGCATGGGTCGGTCTCGTGCTTCGGAGTCGTGTTCGGTTCTTGCGGCGCGCGCAGGACTTCATCAATCGTCGTGCGGCGCAGGATGTACTCGCCCTGTCGTGCTACTTGAACCTCGCGGTTCACTTCGCGTGCTGCTTCTGGCTCGGTCCCATTCGACGGCGGAGTCTGGACAGGCTCCGTCGGGTCGTGCTTGATCGCGTCGACGACGTGACCAAAGAACTGACCGATGTTGCGCAGGAGTGAATTGTCATCGCTCATCGCGTGCACTCCAACCCTTGAAACTTCTAGTGTCCCGCATCGACATTTCGCACCGCTTCATCGAGCAGTGCGTCAAGCTTCGCGACAGTCAGGTTCTCATGGAGCGTCTCACCAAAGAGCGCTACGGGCGCGGTATCGCAACTGCCAAGGCATTCCATCGAGAGCAACGTGAACCTGCCATCCGCAGTTGTTTCGTGTGGTTCGATGCCCAAACGCGTGCGCACGCGATCGAGAATCTCCTTGTGATTGCACACTTCACATGCGATCGACTGGCAGACGCCAATCACGCACTTGCCAACTTTCTCAGCGTGAAACTCTTCGTAGAAACTCACCGTGTCGAAAACTTGTGCTGGATGGATCCCAAGGAACGCGGCGATTTCGACCATCGCTTGCAATGGAATGCATCGATGCTCATGCTGCACCTCATGCAGGATGGGCATGAGCGCGCCCTGCGATTGCGCGTACCTGGGAAGAATCTCGCGTGTCCATCGCTCCTTCTGAGCAGCGTTCACAAAAGGCGTAGCGCTCACAGGGACGCGGGACGTAGATGAAGGCTTGGTGTGCCAGCTCATAGGAAAATCTCAGCGATCAAGTTCCGCTGCAATGACGTTGATACTACCCAACACCGCAACAATGTCTGCGAGTTGATGACCTTCCATCATCTTCGGAAACACCTGGAAATTGAGGAAAATCGGCGGTCGAACACGGACGCGCCATGGATACTTCGTGCCGTTGGAGACGATGTAGTAACCGAGTTCGCCGTTTGGACCTTCAATCGCGCCGTAGCACTCGCCGACGGGCGAATGGAAGCCGCGATTGTGCATGTTCAACTGAAAGAGTTGAATCGTGCCTTCGATACTGCCGTACACATCGCCCTTCTCGGGGATGACAAACTTCGCGTCGGCGACCGCGTTGAGCGGGCCCTTGGGAATCTTGTTGATGAGTTGATCGATGATGCGCAGGGACTGCTTGAGTTCTTCGACGCGCACGAGGTAACGCGAAAGACAGCATCCACCTGTTGCGATCGGAACGGTGAACTTCACACGCTCCGCGCCTGCGCCATCCCAATTGTCCGCGAAGCAGAGATAAGGCTGATCCTTCCGAAGATCGCGCGCCACGCCGGATGCGCGCGCCATCGGACCACACACGCTCCAGCGAATCGCATCCTCTTTCGAGAGGACGCCGACGCCGCTGAGTCGATCGACGAAAATGCGGTTGCGCGAACAAAGTGTTTCCACGTCCTTGATCGCCTTCGGCATGCGCACATCGATGAACTCGCGCACCATGCGAATGAACACTTCGTCATCGGGAACATCGCGCCATGCACCGCCAACGCGCGTCCAATCCGGGTGAAAGCGCTGCCCTGAGACATACTCAATGATGTCGTAAATGAACTCGCGTTCATTGAATCCGTAGAGGAAACCGGTGAAGGCACCGATGTCGAGCGCGGCCGCGCCAATCGTCAAGAGATGGTTCTGCACGCGGCCGAGTTCGCACAGGATCGTCCGCAAGACGATCGCGCGAGGCGTGAGTTGCACGTCAAGCAACTTCTCCACCGCATGGTGCCACGCGATGTCGTTGACAATCGGCGAGGAATAATCCATGCGGCTGATCGTCGCGACGTACTGGTTGTAATCGTGATGCTCGCCGAGCTTCTCGAAGCCTGAATGGAGGTAACCGATGTGTGGCGTGCAGCGCGCGATGCGCTCGCCATCGAGTTCGAGCACCAACCGAATGGTGGTGTGCGTGGCGGGATGCTGGGGCCCAAAGTTCAGAACCCAACGATCGGGCGACTGGACATGGTCCTTCAGATACTCGGTCGACTCGACGTCGAGTCCGTAGCCTTCTTCTGGTTGCAACGTGTACGGCATAGCTAGGGCGGAGAGTATATCGAGACGACACGCGCGGCGGGTCGCTTGAACGCTCGTTCGGGTGGGCAAAGTTCGCCTCCACACTCGCGCGCTCAGACGCTCGCAGAGGGGCGTCCTTCCAACACGATTTCATCGAGAATTGCAGGTGAGATCAGGTCAGCGCGCGAAGAAACGGATTACTGCGTCGTTCTCTCCCAATCGTCGTTGCACTTCCGTGTCCTGGATAGATTTTCGTCGCATCAGGAAGCGTCAAGAGCAATCGCAGCGAGCGATCCATCGCCTGAGGATCGCTCGTTGGAAAATCCGTGCGACCGATGGAGTCCTCAAAGAGCGTGTCGCCCACAAACGCGAGCTCCGCCTGCGCGCACCAAAGGCAAATCATCCCAGGGCTGTGCCCAGGCGCGTGCACAACTTGAAAGGCGTACTCGCCCAAACCAGGAAGCAGGATGACCTGCCCATGCGCGAGATATCCCTCGGGTTCAGGCGCGCTCAGGCCTGGAGGAATGAACGCCGACAGATTGAGGTTCGGATCCGCGTTGAAATCCTTCTCGAGTACATGGCAGAGAATGGGCACGGGACCGAGTTTCAAACGCATCTCGGCAAGTCCCGCGATGTGATCACAATGGCAATGCGTCAAGATGCAGAGCTCAGGCTTCAGCCCTGCGCGAAGGATCGCTTCGATCATCGCACTCGGTTCATACGGGCAATCGATGATCCAGCAAGATTTCGCGTTGTCACTTGGATCAAACACGACGTATGCGTTGGTGACGAAATCGCCAAGCGCGAAACTTTTGATGGAGAGTGAAGGGGTCGCGGACATCTCGCGAAGCGTAGCCGTTGCTGCAGGAATTGCGTCCGCGAGGTACGCTCTCGACATGTCGATGCGAAGCACAATGCTGCTCCGATCCGTTTGTGCTGCTACGGCGTGCACCACGTTTCTGTTGAGTGGCTGCGACACGATGAGTTCAGATTTTTCGGCGTTCAGCGCTTCGTTCGTTCCACCGACTCCTGCAGAAGCGGCATCCTGGGCCGCAGACTCAACCGATCCAGAAAATCAACGACGCGGCACGCTGCTGCTCGCGAGTGCGCCGTGGGGCGGCAGCAGTGTGTATCTCGATCTCTATCGACTTTATGTTGAAGAAGCGCAAGATCCACTCGTGCGCGCTGCGGCGATTGAAGCACTTGGTCGTCACGGCGATCCTGCCGACGCGATGCTCATCGCGAAACAACTCTCGAGCCCGTTTCGCCAGGTGAAACTCGCAAGTGCGAAAGCGCTGCAACGATTGCACCTCCCTGCGGTCGCAGATGAAATCTGGCCTGTGTTGATTCGCGAGACGGAAGATTCAGACATCCGCGTTGAACTCGCCATTGCACTCGCGCAATATCCAACCTCGAGCGTGTTTCAAGCGCTCGTGACTGCGCTCGATCAACCTGACCTTGCTGTGAATGTCGCCGCGAGTGACAGCCTCACGACGATGACTGCGATGGATTTCGGTGGCAGTCGCACAGATTGGCTTGAATGGTCGAGCTCTGCGCCGCAGATCTTCAAGCAAGAACTCGTCTATTGCTATCCCGTTTTTCTGCGCGACAAAGACGCGTGGGACTACATGATGTTCTGGAATCCTGTGGTCTTTGAAACACCCGATCTTCCTGCGGGCATGGAATGGACTCCTGGCAACATCCTAGAATCGGCGCCGCCTTCGAGCGCGCCTTGATTCCATGACCACTCCATTGACGGACGACAACTCGCGCGAAGACAGATTCATCGCTGCAGGCATTTCGCCCGACGATCCGATGAGCGCACTCGGCGCGACGGAGATTGTCGATGCACAAGTCGAAGAGTCTGGTCGCATCAAGAGCGGGAAACTCGCTGGAAAATCGATGCATGAGGCGATCTGGATCCTCGCGATACCGATTCTTCTTCAGCAGACGATGGCCGCGGGTGTTGGATTCGTCGACAAACTCATCGCAGGAAATCTTCCGCATGAGATTGCGCGCAGCGCGATGGATGGTGTTGGACTTGGAAGTTTCGTCGGGTGGTTCATCGGCATCGCGATGGCCGGACTCGGTGTCGGCGGACAGGTGATCATCTCGCGCTCGATGGGCAGCGGAGATCGCCACGAAGGTGAACGCGCGCTCGGTCAGTCGATGTTGCTCTCGCTCGCCTGGGGCATCTTCGTTGCCATCACGATGGCGTCCATCGCAGAACCGCTCGCACAATTCTCGAACCTCAGCCCCGAAGGCACGCGCGCATGTGTGACGTATGTGCAGATGCTCGCATGGGGCATTCCCTTCAGCGGCGTGATGATGGTGGGCGCGATGTGCTTGCATGGCGCAGGCGAAACGCACAAGCCATTTCAAATCGCGGTGTGGGTCAACGTCGTGAACTGCATCGCAGCATGGCTGCTCTCCGGTGTCACGATTCAAGCCTTCGGCGCGGAGATTCCGAATCCTTCGCCGACCGACCCCTACACGTGGGGCGTGTTCGGCATCGCGCTCGGTAGCGCGCTGAGTTACGTCGTTGGTGCGTGGCTGACATGGCGCGCGCTGCGCAAGGGTGTGCAAGATCTCAAGCTGCACGCGAGCGAATTGCGATTCGATCCTGTGATGACCAAGCGCATTGCGCTCGTGGGGATTCCAAATTTCTTCGAAGGCCTCGCGATGTGGTCGGTGAATCTTTTCATCCTCGGCATCATTGGAGAAGTCGCAGAGCGCGGCATTGGCACCGCAAGCAAAGACGGACTTGTCGGCGCGCACATCATCACCGTGCAATGGGAAGCGTTCTCGTTCTTGCCGGGATTTGCGATGGGAACTGCTGCAGGCGCGCTTGCGGGTCAGTACCTCGGCGCAGGCAACGCGCAACTCGCACGCGCGGCGATCTGGCGTTGCACGTTCATCGGCATGAGCATCATGGTGAGCGCGGGCATCATCTTCATGTTGTTTGGTCGTGCTTTGTGCAGCGTGATTTCTGATGATCCGATTCACCTCGCACTCGTGCCGGACTGCCTATGGGTGAGCGGCGCGCTGCAGGTCTTCTTCGCCCTTGCGATGGTGGTGCGCAACGGACTGCGTGGTGTGGGCGACACGAAGTGGATCCTCGGTATCACGCTGTTTGGTTGCTACGCGATCCGCCTACCACTGGCGTGGATCTTCGGCATCAACATGGGACTTGGCCTCGTGGGCATCTGGTGGGCCTTGATGTTGGAGATCGCGGTGCGCGGGCTGATGTTTCTCATTCGCTTCCGTTACGGCGCGTGGGAGAAGATTCGCGTGTGATCGTGAATGGTTGGCAGTCAACACCATGCTCGCGCGATAGCCGACGCATGGACACCAGTCCACATTTCCAGGCGCGAGACGAAACGCCTTGTTTACAGGCGTTTTTGATGTTCGCCAGTATGCCGTCCATGATTATGGCCATGCCTCTGGCCATGTTGGGCCCAGTCGCAGGATGCATCCTGCGGCAAAGTTATTGCGGCTTGAAACACCGTCGAATCCGCAGCTGCGCGTGACTTCGATCGCGAAAATCTGCGCACTCGCGCGCGCTGCACTACAACGCGCTGGATTTCGCGTGCGTGTGTTCGCCGTCGAGGAGGGAGTCGTGCTGCAAAGTTGATCGGAACAAGATCACGGGACGGCTGGCGCAGGCACATCCACGACCGGCTCGTCTTCATCAGCGGGCACCAGAGGCGCGACGTTCGGTGAGGTCGAAAATGTTCCACTCGAATTGAACGTAGTGACGCCGCCTTTGAACATCGCCGTCGTTGGAAGCCCGACGAAGTATATCGCAACCCCAAATCCACAGCACCCGACGAAGAGTGGCGCGAGCATGCCGATGACCATCGACCACGCGCCAAGCCCGGATGCGCTCGGTCGCACACGCGCGCTCGCGAATGCGCTTGCAATGATTGCCGCGCTGACGGTCCACCAAATCGCGGCGAAATATCCGATGCAGCATGGAACGAGCGAAACAAGCAGGGTTCCGCTCGACCACAACAAGATTTCAACCGCGCGCGAGAAGGAAAGATTCGCGCCACCCTGCGTGTCGCGCCCTGTTTCACCGCCAAACACTCGCCATATCCCGATTGCGATCGCTGCCGCCACCGGAACGTAGCTGCCGTAGATCAGAGGCGCTCCCATCGTCATCACGAGTCCAGGACCCAGTTGCGACATGAGCAGCACAGAACTCGGCATCGCGGACACGCCGCCGAAAACGCTCGCCAAGCCCCCCATCATCAGAAACATAAAGATGCCCTGCCCGCCGATGCAAATCAGAGAAACCCCAAACAGGATGCCCATCACCACTACGAAAAATGTGAACGCGCTCTTGAGTCGCGGTTCATGCGCAGCGATCGCGACACCGATACTGCGAGGCGAGATGAGCACGGCGATAGTCGTGTCCCACAACCGCTTGAAAAAACCCGCATCCGTCGTCCACGGTACAGGCACGCCCGATGCAATCGCGTCGTTCTCGCGACCGGGCACAGGCACAAGGACGCACGACTCCATCGAAACGTGCGCATGGCAACCCTGACATTCAAACTCCGTCGGTACGAGATGCCCCTTCTCGCCCGCGCCGTAATACGGCTGCGCACAGGAAGGACATTTGAACATCACCGAGTACGGTTGAAAGTCATACTGACTTCGTGAGAAGAGCGTGCCACACTCGGGGCAGGTGTTCCCCGTGAGATTCCAGAGCGTGTGTTGACAACTCGTGCAGCGCATCGTGCGTCTTTCTGTTTGGGGTCAGTCCTCGGGCGCATCCTTTGAAACACGTCGGCGAAACTCCGCCATCAGTTGCAGCGTAATCGGTCCCACTGCCCCATCGCCAAACTGCTCGCCATCAATCCTGGTCACGCCGATGACTTCCGCTGCAGTGCCCGTCAAAAACACTTCATCCGCGGTGAAGAGATCTTCGATGCGGAATCGGCGCTCTTCCACTGCAATCCCAAGCGCGGGTGCCAGCGTGTCCATGACGAAACGTCGCGTGACACCGTCGAGCAAACCAGCGTTCGTCGGTGGAGTCACCAATCGTCCACCCATCACGAGAAAAATATTGTCGCCCGTGCACTCACATACTTCACCATCGGTATTGAGCATGATTGCTTCATGCACGCCCGCGTCGATCGCTTCGATCTTCGCGAGAATATTGTTGAGATAGTTGAGGCTCTTCACCGACGGATCAAGGCACTCGACCGGAATGCGCGGCCGTCGGGCGACGATGACCGGCATGCCGTTCTCGTAGAGCTCCTTGGGATACAACTGAATCCGATCCGCGATCACGATCGTGCATGGGCGCGGGCAGGTGAACGGCGAGAGCCCGAGCGGGCCAACGCCGCGCGTCACCACAAGTCGAATGTACGCATCAGGAGAACCGTTCGCCGCGACAGTTTCGCGCACAGCCTGCTCGATTTCACGCTCCGTGTAATGCATCGTGAGGCGAATGGACTTCGCACTTGCGAGCAGTCGATCGAGATGCGTCTGGAGTTTGAAGATGCGACCGCTGTAGGCACGAATGCCTTCGAAGACGCCGTCGCCATACAAGATTCCGTGGTCGTAGACCGAAACTGTTGCGTGTTCTTTGTCTACGAGTGCGCCATCAATCCAAATCTTCATGCAACCTCCGAGGCCGCGAAATTACGGCGTCGGAGTGTAACAAGTCGGACTGCGGGCTCGCCAACTCAGGTGGGTGTGCGACTGTTTCTGGCGCGAGCAATCCTCGAAACGCGCGGCGAAGTTCTGCGATGGAACGCACAGGCATTGCGTGCGCATCTTCGGCGATGCCGGCATGGAGCGCGAAGGCGTGCGCGAGCGCGCGCGTGGGTGCTGTCGCCCAAATCGACACAATCCAAGGCGATTTCGCCTCAATGGAAAGCGTCCCGTGCGCAACGAACTCTCGCATCAACCACTCGACCACCGTGCCCCGCTCTTCGGCGCCACCGACAAGATGAATGCGCATCGTCTCTGCAACTTCAAGCTCCGCGATCGCGCGGACGCGTGTGATGAAAATCGGGTTGCCGTGTTGCGGATGACGCAAACGATTGGGCTCCGGCGTGTCAAATCCATCGGGATGTTCGAAGACAAGTCCGATGCGCGGAGCAAGCGCGCCGAGGCGCTTGAGCAGTTCCACAATCGTCTCGGTGGGAATGCGTGAACTCTGCGTCGCACTCGGGGTCCGCAGCAACGTTCCGCCCGAAAGCAATTGCGCACAACTCGCAAGCGGTCCACTCGCGAGATCGGGGAGTTCCCAGATCGGACGCTGGGAAAACAGGCCGATGTGTGCGCGATCATCCGCGGCAATCGTCGTCAGCATCGCGAGCGCTTCAGGCAGCAGATGTCCGTTGGTCGCACTCAGTCCATGATCAAGATCCACGAGGACGCCTTCGCGCGTGGATTGCACTGCCAGATGCTGACGCGTCACTCGCTCCTGTGAAACTTCTTGCGAACTCGTCGCGTGCGGTGCATCGGCTGCGACCTGCACCGTCTCACCGAATCTCGAAGCATGACTCGAAGCGCGTTGCGACGCACGCCACTCCGCACAACACTCATCAAGAGCCGAGGAAAGCAATGGATACTGAAACTGAAATCCGTGCATCAATGCGCGACTCGGTACAGCGTTCCGAGATGCGAGAAGTTCCGCGGCGCCTTGACCAAGCAGAACGCGCAGCACAAACGCAGGCATCGCGTGCACGCGAGTGACAACACCGCGTGCGCCGCAGCGAGTTGCCAACTCATTCGAAAGTCGAGACCATTGCACCGCTTCAGGCGCAACCGCATTCACCGTGCCTCGCATCGCAGGACTTCCGATCGCCCAGTCCAACATCTGCACGACATCACGCCAGTGAATCCACGGCACGAACTGCGATCCTGTCCCAGGAATCACGCCGCATCCACGCCGAAACCATGGCGCGGCGCGTGGAATCATGCCGCCCTGCGCATCCAGCACGCTGCCGAGTCGTAACGCGACAACACGCGCGCCAAGCGATTCCGCGCGAGCACATTCGCTCTCTAACTCAGCCATCAAGCCCGCAAGAAACCCGCAACCATAGGACGCGCGATCGTCGAGTTGTTCACCCCCTCGATCACCAAATGCAGCGACGGTCGATGCGACAATCAGTGCCGCTGGCGGATGAATCGACATACGCAAACCATCGAGAAGGCGACGCGCGCTCTCCACTCGACTCACACGAATCTCACGTCGAATGCGCGCAGTCCATCGATCCCGCGCGGTGTTGTGTCCTGCGAGATGCAGGATCGCATCGCATCGCTCAAGTGAGGTCTGCCAGAGTCCCGCAAATCGCGCATCGCCTGCGACCACCTCGACCGCACGACCAAGCGGCGCAAACAACGCGCGTGCTTGCGTGGGATGCCGACTCAACACGATGACGCGATCACCTCGACGCGCGCGGTCTGCGACCACTCTGCGTCCAATCGTTCCAGTAGCGCCGGTGATGAAGATCCGCATGTGATGTGAATGCTGACCGAACGTGCGAGAGACCGCAGCCTAACCGCTCACGCAAAGAATCGTTTCATGCCTCCCCAATTTTCTCCCCGCGAGAAACGGCGCAGCCTGCAGGCTTCATGCGTGCACTTTGCGCACGCTTGCAGCGGGAATACTCAGTTGCTCGCGGTACTTCACAACCGTGCGGCGAGCGATTTCCACACCGCGCGCCTTGAGCTCGTCCGCAATCGCGCGATCACTCAGCGGGTGCTTCCGATCTTCACCCTGCACAACCTCTTGCAGCATCGCTTTGATCGCATTCCACGAGACATCTTCACCTTCGCGGTTCTCTGTTCCTCCCGCGAAGAAATCGCGCAATCGAACGAGTCCGCGCGGCGAGAGCATCCACTTCTCCGCCACGGCACGACTGACCGTGCTCACATGAATGCCAAGTTGTTCCGCCAATTCCGTCATCGGCATCGGGCGCAGAAAATTCGGCCCGTGTTCAAACCAATCCCGCTGTCGAGCGACGACTGCCTTCGTGACGCGAGCCAAAGTCGTCTTGCGTTGCTCAATCGCTTCGAGCAGCGTGCGCGCGGCGCGGACACTGTCACTCGCAAATGTGCGCGCCGCTTTATCCGCAGTGCGATCCTCCGCGAGTTGTTCGTAGTCGCGCGAAACTCGCACGCGAGGAATCAGTTCATCCGGAAGTCGAACGGTGTACTCGTTTGCATCCAAGTCGAGTTCGACGACAACATCAGGAACGATCGGCTCGTTGCTCGGCGGGACCAACGCATAGCCGGGCGCCGTTGTCAATCGGCGCATCACCGCTTTCGCAGCATCAATGCGCGCGAAGTCCATTCCACTTGCTTCACAAATCTTGGGCAACCGATTCGCAAGCAAGTCGTCGTAGTATTTTTCGAAGAGGAGCAGCGCATCACTCCACACGATCGCGGTTGCTTCCGAGGGCGACTCTTCGAGCGCCGCTTCCGTTTGCAACTGCAAGCACTCGCGCACCGAAGTTGCAGCGAGACCAGGTGGACTCAATTCGTGCTGCACTCGGAGCAACGCGCGCGTCAAGAGCGGCATCGACCAATCGCATCCGGGCATGGACGCGGACTGGTGCGCGATCGTTTCGAGATCGGCCGTCAACAATCCTTCGGGCGCGATGTATTCAATGATGCGCGCTCCCGCGGCACGCAATTCTGGATCGTGAATCTCGGAGAAAGACCATTGTTCAAGCAGTTGCTCCGTCAACGATGCACCGTTTCCTGCGGTGTTATTCATCGCGGACATTTTCGGATCCTCGTCCGAATCACTCGCCCGTGACGGACGATAGTCGCGATCGCCCGACCACTGGTCGCCATAACTTCGTTCCATCAAACGAAGCCGCTCGAACTCCATCGAACCACCACCCTGCGGCGCGTCTTCCTTCGAATGACTCGTCCGGGTGTTCGTGATTTCGCCTGATTGCGGCCGATCATCGCCAGGCTCGACAATCTCGAGCGCCACATTAGTTTCAAGTTCGCGATCGAGTCGCTCGCGCAACGCGAGCAATGGCAACTCCAAGATCTCCGCCGCCTGAATGAGTTTCGGCGTCAGCGCAAGGTTCTGCCCCTGCCGCAGTCCCTGAGAAGTTTCAAATCGCATTCCGCTCATAAGCACTCAAATCTTGACGATTCTTGATGACTCGTGCAATCCTACGACAAGCATGCCACAACCTTGCGAATGCGAGAGACGAAAGCACGAGAAAGATCGCAAAGAGAAGTCTTCCTCTTTGCACTGCGTTTCGCGCTTCTTCCAAGTTCTTGCATGTCTGAGTGGGAATCAACCCGTTCACACGCCCGTACGACCTGCAATCGCGTCCGCTATCACACCTGGATTCGCCAAGTCGAGTTGACTTCCGCTCGCGAGTCCGCGCGCGAGCCTCGTGACGCGCACCCCCCGCTTGCTCGCCTCGCGCGCAATCCAGAGCGCCGTCGTGTCCCCTTCGAGATCAGGATTCATGCCGAGCACGAGTTCTTCCACGACGACGGACTGCGCGTTCTTCGTCGCATCATCGATGCGCGCGAGCAACGGTTCAAGCACGATGCCTTCGGGTCCGACGCCTGCGAGCGGATCGAGTCGTCCGAGCAACACGTGATAAATCCCGCGAAACGATCGGGTTTTCTCGATCGCGAGCACATCTTTGGGCTGTTCCACGACAAGCACAATCGATGCTTCTCGGCTGGTGTCGGAGCAGATCGCGCATCGACCTTGATCCGAAATGTTCCAACAGATTGGACAGTGAGAAACCTTCGTCTTCGCGTCGGTGATCGCGTGCGCCAGCGCAATCGCTTCGTCATTTCCTTCGCGAAGCACATGGAACGCCAATCGCTCAGCGCTGCGGCGGCCAATTCCAGGCAACCGAGCGAATGCATCGATGAGGCGAGAAACAGCTTCGGGGTAGCCTTTCATCCGAGCATGCCTTTCACCATTTCTGGCGGCAAGGGAATGTCCATGTCTGCTGCTGCTTGAGACAACTCAGTCGCAAGCCGAGCGCGCGCTTGATCGAGCGCCGCGTTCACGCACTCCGCGATCAATCGATTCGCGTACTGCACATCTGTGGCGCTTCCGGAAGCAATACCTCGCAGCATGCTCGGCGCGAGTTCGACCTGTGTAATGTGAAGATCACACGTCGCCGAAACTTTCACCGCGCCACCACCGACTTCCGCATGCACCTCGGTCGTCGCGAGTCGCGCCTTCACTTCGTCAACGCGCGCGCGAAGTTTGGGAAGGTCTTTCATCATGCCGCCAAGTTGCGCGGCGAGTTTGAGTTTTTCAAACATGCTCATTCCTCAAAAAGAGTCTGCTGGTTCATCCGCTGCCTGCGGCTCATCTTCGTTGCTGCCCTGCACCAACGTTCGATGGGTGACTTCCACGATACTCGCGTCGAACAACTCCATCACGCTCTTCACGAGCGGATCACTTCGCACGGCGGCATCGATCAAGTTCGCGGAGGCGGGCTTCGCCACCGTACGACCTTGACGAGGACGCAAATCGAATGTCACAGGCTCCGTCATCACGCGTCGAAGCAGAGTGCGCACCCGTTCGGGATGATCAAGCACGAAGCGACCGGCGCCTGTGGATGGATCCGCATCGAGAACCACACGCACCCCGTCGCGCGAGCGAGAGAATTCGAGAATCGTGATTTCCTCAATCACTGCTTGGTCGGATGGACTTTTCTCTGCGTGCCGCGCGAGCTGCTCGACAAGCGCCTTGAGCGAGTCCATCGATGCGGCTGCAGGTGCAACGGGCGCGACCGCGACCTGCGGAGTCATCGGTCGCGAAGCAACCGCTGGCAACGATGGTTGCATCGAAGGAGCGTCCTGACCCCCGACGGTTTTCGCGCGGGGGTCAACGGCTTTTTTTGCGTCGACACCACCCGGCGCTCCGTCTCGCGGAGCGATGCGCGCCCCTGCAAGAAGCGCAGCGCCCGACGCAAATCGCGACGCGAGTGCAAGTCGCACAAGACACGCATCAAACAGTGCGCGTGGCGCGCTCGAAGAACGCACGTTTCGACTGATCGCATCACACGCCGCAATCGCGTGCACGCAATGCGCGGCATCGACACGCGGCGCGAGCGCTGCAAGTCGATCACGCGAAACACTCGCGCACTCGAGCAACTGGCTCGTGCTTCCACATGTTGTCGCGACGAGAAGCCAGCGGAATCGTTCCGCAAGCAGATCAAGCGAGTGCTCGACCGCGGTTCCCCCTTCGAGGAGTTGCGCGCCCAACGCGAGCGCATCGCCGCATCGTTCTTCGACAATCGCAGCAACCAGATCGAGCAAAAGTGCATCTTGCGGAAGACCGAAGACCTGCTCAAGCAACGACGCATCCACGCGCTGATCCTGCGAAGCGGCAAAGAGACGATCGAGCAAACTCAATCCATCGCGCATCGAACCGTTCGCCATGCGCGCAACGGAGAGGAGCGCGTCCGCACTCGTGTCCATCCCCTCTTGCTTCGAGACGGCGCCAAGGTGACCAGCGATTTCCGATGCTGGAATATTGCGGAAATCAAAGCGTTGGCAGCGCGACTGAATCGTCTGCGGAACTTTGTGCGGCTCGGTCGTGCACAAGATGAACTTCACATGCGACGGCGGTTCTTCCATCGTCTTCAGCAGCGCGTTGAACGCGGGCGTTGTGAGCATGTGCACTTCGTCGATGATGTAGATGCGATACTTGCCTCGCGCAGGAGCGAGACCTGCACCCGCGATGAGCTCGCGCGCATCATCAATGCCGCGATTCGACGCGCCATCGATTTCCATCACATCCAAATCTTCGCCGCGCAAGATCGCCTCACCGACCGCGGCCTGCTCCGTGCCGGTCGAGTCGGCGTTCAGCGCTCGTGCAAAGATTCGCGCGAGTGAAGTCTTGCCCACACCGCGTGTGCCGCAGAACAGATACGCGTGCGCAGTTCGCCCCGTCGCAATCGCATTCTTCAGCGTGCGCGAAATGGGTTCCTGTCCGACGAGGTCATCAAACTCGCGCGATCGATAGCGACGCGCGAGCACGGTGTACGGTCGATGCGGTTCTGTGGCTGCAACGGCAGTCGTCGCGGCATCGCTGCTTCGCGACGGAGATTCAGGAGATCGATCAGACTTCTTCGCCATCGAATCACCAAAAATCAGAGTCGCGTGCGGCCGGTTCAGAGGAAGGAGTTGCTGAAGACGGCCAGGCGACGACTGCTCGGACGGCGACACTTATGGCTGCTGCGGTCAAGCCCTGACCAGATTCGCGGTCCGCCCGACTGTCGAGCCTGGCCATCTTCAGAAACTCCAAGGGGAACGATAGTAGCACGACCCGTGATCGCTGCGAAGTCGTTGTGTAAACTCATGCGATGACTGCCGACCCCGACGAATCGATGAGCCCCGCCGCGCCCGCGATGCAGTCCACGTCGCGCGCGCGGCATTCGCATGAAAAGCATCTCCGCGAAGAGGGATCGCGCCGCGTTGTGCTGCTCGTTGTGCGACTCAGTTTCTTCGTCCTTCTCGTAACCACCGCGGTCTTGCTCGTCGCAACACGCGCGAGTTCGAACGAGAGCTTCTCCTACCTTAATCTCGCCGTCATCGCAGGTTCCGCCGTCAGTGTTGGCGTGATCGTGTTGGTGATCGACATCATGACGCCGAACAAGCGCCTCGCTGCGCTCTTCGGAACATACCTGGGTGTGTGCCTTGGGCTCATCGGTTCGCTCGCGCTCGGAGCGCTGCTCGAAACGGTTGTGCAGGCGTGGGAACTCGTGCCCACCGACCCGAATACACCGCCGCCTGTTTGGATTCCGGTCGTGAAGGCGATGCTCGCGATCACGCTCTCCTACATCGCAGTCAGCATCGTCCTCACCACCCGCAACGATTTCCGTTTCATCATTCCCTACGTTGAGTTCAAGCGACAGCGACGCGGCGCGTTTCCGATTCTCGTTGACACAAGCGCGCTCGTCGATGGGCGCGTGCAAGAGCTCGGACTCGCGGGCGTGATCGATGCGCCACTGTCCATTCCCTCGTTCGTGCTCGATGAATTGCAGCGCCTCGCCGACAGCAGTGAACGCGGCAAGCGCGCGCGAGGAAAGCGCGGACTCGATGTCGTACAAAAACTGCAAGCGAATGCGCTTGTCGATTTGAGCATCGAAGAGTTTGAAATGGATGTGGGCGGTCGCGGCGTCGATCGCCTGCTCGTCGAACTCGCGCAGAAAGATGGCTATCGCATTCTTACGACGGATGCGAATCTCGAAAAGATTGCGTCGATCGGCGGCGTGGGTGTCATCAATCTCAACGCACTTGCCGTCGGACTTCGCGTCGCGGCAATTCCAGGCGACATCCTGGAAGTCGAAGTACTTCGCTCCGGCGACACCGCTGCGCAAGGTGTGGGCTACCTCGATGACGGCACGATGGTCGTGATTGAAAACGGTGAACGCACGATTGGCACTGTCGTCCGCGTTCAAACCACGAACAGCGTGACGACCGCATCTGGGCGCATCATCTTCGCCAAAGTGCTGCAAGAAACGCCCGAATCAGGAAGTCCCGCAAGCGTCACGCGCCTTGCCACCGAGCAACCGAAGTGGAAGGGACCGCCCCCTCCGCAGCGCTCTGCGAGCGATCGCAATCCGCGACGGTGATGCGTGACAGCGTCGAAAAAACAACGCGCGCCCATCGGCGCGCGTTGTGCATGTTGAGATTCGAGTGCAACGCGAGAACGATCAACGACCGAGCGCGAGCAACTGATTGATCAACTCATCGGTGGTTGTGATGACACGGCTTGCCGCGGAGTAGCCCGTACTTGCGAGAATCATGTTGATGAATTCTTGCGAGAGATCAACGTTGGAAAGTTCGAGTGCGCCGCCGACAAGTCGACCTGTACCGAAGTCGCGCGGCTTCGCCACCAGTGGCGTACCTGAGTTTGGCCCCGTGCGGAAAACGTTGTCGCCACCATCGACGAGACCTTCAGGATTCGAGAACTTCGCCAGTGCGATCTGACCAATCGCGCGCGTCAAGCCGTTCGTGAACGAACCCGCGATCGTGCCATCTTCACCGATGGAGAAGTTTGCAAGCGTGCCGATGGAGGATCCATCTTGATAGACCGCCGCCAGATTTGACGCGGAGTCAGTCAAACTCGAGACGGAATCCGCGCCCGAATTGAAGTCCATGTTGACCGTGAGTGGTGACACTGCACCATTCGTGCGAGTGATCGAGAACGACTGATTTGTCGCAGCAAGGAAACGACCGCTCGCGTCGAAAGTCACTTCACCAAGGCCGATGAGCCGCGCCACAGCGTCGTTGTCGTTGCTCTCCGCGACAAACTGCCATGTCGTACCACCGCTTGCCGCCGTCGCTTGAAGAACAAAGGTGAGATCGATCGTGAGCGGCGTACCGAGCGAGTCGTACACCACGAAACTCGTGCGCACACTTTCACCAGTTGCCGCGCCAGTCTTTGTGAGCACAAGTGGCTGGCCACTGCCGGCGCCTGGCGTCGACACCACAAAGTCTGCAGTCTCAAGACCAAGTTCTTGCACCGTACCTTCATTGCCCTGAATCACGAGTTGGCCACCCGCGTTGATCGAGACGTTGCCGCCAAGATTCGAGCTCGCGCCGATCGCGGTGTTGTCGACGCCGAGAATGTCTTCGAGGTACGCGGTGAAATCACCAAGCGTTGTGCCGAATCCATCCGAACCCGCGACTGCTGTTGCGTTGAACGCGAAGCTATGCGTTTCGAGATCCTTGCCGCCCTTCTCAACGCCGCTGAGCGTGAGAATCTTTGGATTGGTGGAACTATCAAATGCCATCACCGAACCACCGGCGCCATCAGACATATAGATGTCCGTCGTGGTGAGGTTGGTCGCGGCAGTCACCGGAATCGTCATCGCAGCATCGGTGAACCACGCGCGACCTTGGTGTACTGAACCAGTGGTGCCCACAGTTCCGGATGCATTGAGATTGCCGTTGAAAATCACATTGCGGCTTGCTTCTGCGAGCGTCAACGTGCCCACCGGCACGGACAGCGCGACAAGATCGCCTTCGATCACATTGAACTGCTCATCGACAGAGAATCCCATCAACCGAGCGCCGCTCTGGGTCACGAGTTCGTTTTGGGGATTGCGAACAAAGTTTCCGGATCGCGTGAACGCGCGCGAACCTGCGACATCGACGATGAAAAAACCATCGCCTTCAATCGCAACGTCCGTTGCAACGCCTGTCGCACCGATCGCACCGTTGTTGAAGTTTCGTTGTGTGCCCGCGATTGTGACGCCGAGTCCAATCTGGCCTGGATTCGTACCGCCGTTATTCGTGCTCGGCGCACTGCCCAGTGAAAAATTGCGACTGAAGGTCGGCGTGAACTGAATGCGATTCGACTTGAACGCAGTCGTGTTCACGTTCGAAATGTTATTACCGATCACATCGAGCCTACGCGAGTTCGAGATGAGTCCCGAGAGGCCGGTGAACAGTGCGGTTGTTGATGCCATAAGAAAAACCTCCAAGTGTCGGAAGTAACGTTTACGCAGCGGACGCGCCGCGTGAACCAGATCCCAAACGAACGGGATCCACGGACTGATCAGCAATATCTGTGCCAATGCTCGAATCGGCAGCGGTTGCCGTTGTTCGCGCAAGAACGATCTGCTCGTGCACTGCCAGCGGCGGAAGCGCGTGCAACACAAGCACGCGTGCGACGTGCGCCGCAGGAGTTGTGCCTACACGAATCGCGCAGTCGATCGCTTCGAGCGCAGCACCGAGCGGTCGCTCAATGCTGCGCGTCTGCACATCCGCAACGTAGGGACCATCGTGCGTCACGATGAGCGCGCGCTTGAATCCACGCGATTCGGCTTGATCGAGCGCGTTCGCGATTTCTTCGAGTTCAATGTTGGAAAGATCGAGCGCGCCGCGTGCATCGACGAAGCGATGGGATTGCACTTCGCCGTCGCGCGCAAGTTCGAGCAGTGCATCAAATGCGCCGTCTGCCATCGAGGCGCGAACGACGCTTGATTTCCCGGATCCCGTCGGTCGAACTGCGGGCTCAAGTCTGCGCAGAAGTTGGCGCGGATCGATGCTCATGCGAGTTTCGCTCGATTAGCCGCCGCCGCCGCCACTAGCGCCACCGCCGCCAGCGCCGCCGCTGCCAGCGCCACCGCCAGTGCCGCCCGTCGCGCCACCTGTCGGACTGCCTGTGGATCCCGCAGGTGTTGCAGGCGGAGCATCAATGAACTCCACGTTGTCCATTGGAAGCACCCAACCTGTGTTGAGTACAAGACTGACGTCATCTCCATCGCGCAGCACGCTTTGTACGGTGCCGCCGACGCGAATCGAATCGGAGGTGAGGCCGCTCACGCGCTTGCCGATGAGATTGCCTGCGCTCGCGAGTTGATTCTGGAAGACGATCGCGCCGAGACGCTCTTGCATTTGAAGATCGGTCTCGATCGATCGAATGGAATTCAATTGCTCAAGGAGCGCGGAAGAATCGCTCGGCTTGAACGGATCTTGATTCGACAACTCCGTGAAGATGATGCGCATGAAATCTTCACTGCTGAGCTCATTGAAACGGCTCGGGGTGGAAGATGCGGATCCGACGGCGGAAGCATTGGCGGCGATTGCGCTCATGAGCGGGCTCCATTCGAAAGTGCGAAAGCAAAGGAATCAGCGTTGTGGAATGCAGACGCTGCGTGTGCGTCGGCGGGAGTGCGCGAGAGTCGCGCGTGATGTTCTTGACGACCGCGCGACTCACCCTGCGCGCTGTCCTGGCGCGGCGAGGAATCCTGTCGCGTCGATCGATCGCTTGAGGCGTCGCTCTGCGATGCTGTCGCGACAGCCGCGCGTCGATCGAGTGCTGCGAATTGCGAGGTTGCTTGTTCGGATGCGCTGTTACGAAGCGTGGACGATCCGTTGGCGGAACCTTCCACCTGCAAACGATCGACGTTCAGACCCTGCGCCTCGAGCGCTGATCGCAACGCACCAAGATGCATTTCAAGAATCGCGCGGGCTTCAGGAGTCGCGGCGCGGAAGTCCACGCTCACGCTGCCTTGTTGCATCACCATCTTCACTTGCACCGCGCCGAGCTCGGGCGGATCAAGACGAATCGAGAGCGTGCCGCCCCGCTGCTGCGTGAGTGCAGTGAGACCACGACTGACGAGTTTTCCGTTGAACTGACTCGCGAGTTCGGCGTTCGCGTTCGCGTTCGGTGATAGTTGCGATGTTGGAGCGCTGCGCGAAGCGATTGCATCGGCGGAAACTGGGACGCTCTGCCCGAGTTGACTTTCCGTCATCGATGCGGACGCGAGTGAAGATTGCCCTTGCGCGTTGGACAGTGTCAAACCAGTTGGAAGTTCAACACTCATCATTCCCTCACCGTCGATCAACGGCGAAGCAGGCGTTGCATTCGCGCGCGCGATTTCGCGTTCAACATCCATGAGGCGCGAGGCGATCGCCTGCGCGCTCGCATTGCTCGGCGTTGCGTGCTCGATGTCTTGTACTTGGGTGTCGGCATGCACAACTGCGCGCGCTGTCTGCGCGGCGACCTGAGCGGTGCGGATGAACGTGTTACGCGTGATTTCAAGTGAAAAATCGAATGTCGGCGCGAGTTGCGATGGCGAGGCAAGCGCGTGGATTGAAGCATCCGTCTGAACCTGCGCCGTTGTAATTGGTGTCATCACTTGCGTCGAGGGCGTCGAACTCTTCGGCGCAAGCGCTACGCCAAGAAGTTGTGACGACTCGCGCTGAGTGAGTAGTGGGTTCGGCGCGCTCGCTCGCGTTGACGAGACTTCCGCAGCCGTCTCGGATGCAATCGCGTTCGCAGTATCCGTTGCGACTGGCTGCAAGTTCATGTGCGCGCGCGGCGCATTCACTTCCCGCGAAGTTTCCTGCGCCACCACAGCCGCGCTCGTGATCGTCAGAATTTGTGTTGCGTGCACTGCAGCACCCGCCACGGCCGTGTGCGAGACGGCTGCATCTGCAACCACAGCGGCAGTACTTGACTCAGGAATTCCTTGCACTGGCGATTGTTCGGCACTCTCTCCGGTGTTCATGTTTGCGGAGGCATTCGGCGAACTCGCGATCGGGTCATCCGAATCCACCTGCTGCGGCTGCGCGCTCAACGGGGCGGGCATCGCGCCATCTGCGAGTTCTTCACGCGCCGACTTACGAACACTGCCCGAACTCCGTGGAGCATCCGAAGCGCCGCGCAACTGTTCGCGAAACTCGGCGCGCGAAGCTGGCGCATCATGCATCGTGGGCGCAGAAACTGCCCCGCTTCGAGCGGAACCTGCGCTTGGAAAAGGAGATGTTGGCGAGAAATCAACCATGAAGTGTGCTCCAAGCCCTAGGAGCGGGCTCAGTACCACTTCGATTGCAATTGGAATGCCTTAGTGGAGCGCTCGCGCAGGTTTCTTGCCGCGCCGAGGCGCGCGGCAAAAACCTGCGGTCGCTTTCGACTCA
>SIAK01000048.1 GCA_009691805.1 Phycisphaerales bacterium | reverse complement strand
GGGTGGTGCTTCGGGTGGTGCTTCGGGTGGTGCTTCGGGTGGTGCTTCGGGTGGTGCTTCGGGTGGTGCTTCGGGTGGTGCTTCGGGTGGTGCTTCGGGTGGTGCTTCGGGTGGTGCTTCGGGTGGTGCTTCGGGCGGCGCGTCCGGTAGTGCCTCAGGTGCAGCGTCGAGTGGAGGAGCTACATCTCAATCCAACTCTGCATCATGCGGAAGTTGCGGCGGCACTGGGAAATCTGGGAGCAGCGGTTCATGCGGTCAGTGTGGTGGCTCGGGATCCGCAGGTGGCGGTGGAAAATCAGCGAGCGGTGGTGCGAGTGGCAAGGGTGCGTCGTCTGGGAGTTCGAGCAAACCTTCGGCCTATGGCGCGGGTACTGGCGGAAGTAGCGGTGGCACCGTTGGCCTGCAGCAGCCAAACCAAAGCACCCCGAGCAATCCACAGATTGACGAGCGCACTGATGCTCCCGTCGGAGGCGGAGGAACTAGTGGCGGATCGGGCAGCGGGATTGGTGAGAATGCAACTCCGAGTTCTGGAGTTCCACAATCGAGCACGACCGAGCCACCTCCTGCGACTCCATCAACAGGCCTCTTCCAAGATGCACCTGCGACTCCGCGCGAAAATACAAAAGGTCTTCCGCAGCCCGCAACCGAACAGAACTCTACGACTCCGGGTTCGAAGACGCCAGCAACCGCTGACCAATCTGCGGCGCGAGTGGATGGCGGAGTCGCAGGCACTGGCATAGGCGCGACGCCAACAGTCCCTCCGCCATTAGATGCTCCAGTAGGTAGTGAGAGCGCAGAGCAAGTTGCCCCATCAATGGCACCAGAGGTTGAACTCAATCCATCCCCTGCAACATCAACGAACTCGCCAGACGACCGATCATCCGAAGAGCACGCCGCATCCAACTCTATCGAGCTACCAGAATTTACAATCCATCATCTCGAGAGTGATCAAGAGTTACTCGATCGAGCAGGCGACACAACGCCGATTGCATCGCATCCGCTCGCAGGGGTTTGGCTGCAGAGCCATGGCTCGACCGATGCCGACTTCGGACCAGGCGGGTATGACGAATCGATTCTGATGCTCAACCCCGCGACGAAGATTGCCGCGCTCTATCGAACATTCCGTGGGTCCTTCACGATTGTGATGGGCGCAGAATTCGCGATTGAAGTTCCAGCGGCCGTGGGTGCTGAGTACGGAAGCACGTTTGAACTCAAGCTTGACCCGTCACTCTCTTCGAAGTTCCCTACAAGTCCCGTTCCATTGGGCGGAAATCCAGCGCAGTTCGCTCAACCGCCGCAGAGTGGCAACCCATGGTCGTTGGAATGGAAGCGCGAAGGCTCTCGACTCACCCTCGATAAGAAGCACTACATACAAACGAGCATTGAAGCCTTCGAGACTCTTCGGCGCGGCGACAGTAGCGATGCGATCAGCGAACAACCGAAGGCCGCAGGTCATACAGCAGCGGCCGCAAGTGCCATGAAACCTCGGCTGGCGGCGTTTTTCGGTGTCAGCGGAGGTGGAAAGCGATTCGTGTTCATCGTCGATGTCTCGGGATCCATGCAAGGCGCAAAGCTTGATCGGCTCAAAGCTGAACTCACGAAGTCAATTCAAGATCTTGATGCTGACGCCGAATTCTCGATCGTGTTCTTCGCTTCAGGAGCGGAAGTGATTGATCAAGATTGGATGCACGCGTCAACTGATCGGAACCGAGTGGTACAGCTCATTGCACAACAAGGCTGTGAGGGAGGAACCGATCCAACCGCCGCGTTTGAGTTCGCGTTCAAGTCTCTATCGCCGATCCCCGACTGTATTTTCTTCATGACCGATGGGCAGATTCCGCCATGGATCCCTGATCATGTGCGCACGCTGAACAACGCGAAGATCGGAACTGTGATCAACTCCATTGTCGTGGGAACCGCTGCAGAAGAAGCAGCGTTTCGACCCCTCATGGAACAAATCTCCCTTGAGAACCATGGCTCGTACACATTCATTCCCAACTAGTGCGACGCAACTCAGAGGCCGCGCGGATTCCCAGGGATCCACACATCTCGGTAGTTGGGTAAATCCTGATCGCATGGCTCGACCGTGTATGTAAATCCGGCAGCGAGCATTGCCTCCTTCACAATCGCGAAGGAATCAAATGAGTCTGGCGCTACCACGAGTGACACGAGATCTTCTGTCGGACGCAATGTTGCAAGCAGAGTAATGAACGCCGAATCATTTCGAAGCGTACCGACATCAACCAAGTTGATTCCAGCGTTCTCGCGCAAGAACACCGAGCGCTCGATGTAGATCTTCACGCGGCTGCACTCAAACACTGGAGTTGAACACCGCGCGGCGACCACATACTTCGGGTCCCAGCAACGAAGCCACTCGCAACCATCTCTTGGGCGCGTGGTGAGATCGCAGAGCACGTACAGCCTGTCGTGCCACACGAGCATCGTGAATGGAAAGAGCGCGACCTCTCGTTCAAGTGGCGTGCGCAACTGTCGATCCTTCGCGCGTCGCGCCGACTCCAACGCATCACTCACGCGACTGACCTCCTCACGAAGAGGAGGAAGCAGAACGGAAACCTCTCCGAGATTTTCGCGAGTCGCCGCAACGACTGTGCGATATCGATTCACGACCTCTTGTCGATGCGCCACTTCGCCGATCGCACGCTCGATTTGCGCCGCCGCCGCATCATCGAGTTCCTCGCCATCACTCGCGGGGAGCGTTGAAAGGAGACTCTCTAACTCCTCCGCTCTCACTTGTAACTGCCCGAGCTTCGAGTTGTCTTCGCGGCTGAACGAGTCCAACGTTTCAAGAGTCTCCACACCAGAGCGTGTGAGCGCAAGAATCGCCACGATGAGGGCGACAAACATGACCGTTCCGAAGATGTTGCAGATCGGATCGAGCAAGAGGTCGAGGCTATCTTCAGAATCATGACGCCGGCTACTCACGGTTCCCCCTCGATCTGCGCGCTCGGGAAGAGCTCCGAAACAAACGCGTCTTCGGGAATGAGGTCAACGCCAAGTGCGGGACGAGCATTCACTGGAAGTGCGTCAATCGCCTCACGAATGCTCCAATACTGCGGGATTCCTGAGGGCTTCACGATGAGCAAGAGGTAGGCGTTCTGCCCCGCACTCACGGCTTGGTAGTACTGCAGCGCATCGTTCACTTGAGCCGCGGGGTTCGCAGAAGCGATGCGCACGGCTACTCCATCCGCGGAGAGGTCGCACGCAACAATTCGTGCGCGCGAAACTTCCAAGAGAATCGGCACCAACGACTTCGTCGGATCTACGATGTAAGCGACTCTTCGTCGTCGCTCAAGCGTCCAGAGTTCTGCGAGCATCTCATCACGCGCATGCATTAACTCCGTGAGTTGAATGACGGCTCCGGATTCAGGATGCTCGAGCGTGAGTGCCCGAAGCTGATCCATGAGCAGCTCGGCTTGCTTCTGCAGTTCGTCAAGTTGTATGCCACTCGAGAGAAGCTCATGCCGGAGGCGCGCCCGCTTCGCGAGGGGATCAACGTCCGGTCGCTGCTGCGCCTCGCGCACCACGACTTCAAGTGCAGCGACTCGCGCGGAAGCAGCCCGCACTTGCTCGTTCGCATCCACGACACCGCCTTGTCCACGACCAGTCCGCGCGACGGACTTGGCTGCGGCGCTCGTGATTTGCAAAGCCAGAATGAGCGTCACGACGAGCGTGACTCCTAAGAGGCACAGCATCACGTCTTGAAACGAGAAGAACGTGACGGGCGTGCTCTGTTTACCTCGGCAACGCATTCATGCTTCCTGCTTCGGAATGCGGACCCGCGAGACGATGGCGTGAAAGCAGGCTTCGCGCACATCATCGAGAAGTTGTTCATCCGCTCGACGGACGATGGTTTGCATCAGGTGAATGAAGATGACTGCGATGAGTGCCTCTGCCGTTGTGATGAAAGCTGTATCGAGCCCGGCGAGCACTCCAGTGAGTTGTTGCGTGACAGCGTCGAGATCCTGACCAGCCGCCTTTAGTGCCGATCCGAACCGACCCATTGCCTGCGTGAGCCCAACGACCGTGCCGATGAAGCCAAGCACCGGAATCGCCCACACAAACCCACGAAGAATCGTGTAACCAGAATCAATCGTTGCCTCGTCTTGGTGGCCGCGCGATGTGATGAGTTCATCAACATCGGAAACGCGCCCGAGATTTCGCATGATGCGAAGTACGGATCTCGCGCGCGCAAGGAACAAAAAGCGATTGGGCTCATCGGCTGCCCGATCAATCGCATCGACGATCGCGTCCGCGGTCGATGGAGAAAGAACGAATGCAGTGTCATCGGGTACGAACTGAATCTGAAAGGCAGCACGCTGCGCTTTGATCTTGAGCGCCTTCAGAGTGAGGAAGACGAAGCACCACACGGAGAGAACTGTGATAGGAATCGGAATGCCGCTGAAGCCCGTCAGGTACGGCCACACCACCGCGCCCCACTCACCTTCATGAAACCAGTAGCTCGCTCCGTAGATCGCACCGCAGACAGTGGATGTCAACAGCAAGCATGTCACTGCGCTCGGTGTAGTGTTGCTTCCGATCGTGAGCCCCAATCGAGCCTCGGGGTCAAGTCGCGAGAACCGAATGAGTGGAGGGGATACGTGTGTCATGATCGAACTCTCTTGAACACGAGGACTGGTCCAGCGGGAAGTCCTCGGATGTTTGCATTGACCTTGTTTCGGCGCAATTCCACGTCGACGAATCTCCATTGATTCGACTCTTGAATAACGAGCACGACTGTCCCATCCGCGACGGTGCCGCCAAGTTCGCGATCCCCCGAACTATCCACGGTCGGAAGAAGTACGCCGATCGGTGCGAGCGCTGCGAGTGCCCCGCTTCCGCGCTCGCGCTCATCTGCGGCAGCCTTCGCAAGCGCGGTGAAATTCGGCAAGTCGCGAATGGCCCTCTTCGCCATCGTGCGTCGCTCGCCACTTTCACGCGAACCCTCGTACGCATCACTCAACCAGTCGGATTCAAGCACGGACTTCCAATCCTTCGCGCCTCGTTGCAGCCACTTGTCGATCTCCTTCTGTGTGCTCGCTGGAAACTGATTGCCACTCTGCTTAAAGATCAAGAGGCCGTTGCGAATAGCCTGAAACTGGAAGAGCACGTCATTCGCTTCGAGTGCAATCAGTCTCTCGATCGATGCGAGCAGCAGCCCCCCGATCTCTCCAGGTTGCGCAGTCGTCATCGCTGACTCAAGTTGCTCCCACTCGTCCGAGACAGCGGAAACACGCGCAGGACCGCCAAGGCGTTCCCCAGGTTTCAACAGAATCGAACTAAGTTGATCAGGATCCTTCAGTAACTCCGGAAGGCTTTGAACCGCGCGACGGAATGGATCGATCACTGACTTTGAGGGACGCCGATAGTAAAATCTCCCTTTCGTCACCAGCGGTACCTCTTGGAGGTTCGCAAAGAAACAATCGGCAAGTGCGCGACCCACCTCTTCGGGTGTTTGCAATTGATCGGCTGAAGATGGATCGATCTCACTCGCCAGTTTCGCCGCGGCCAATCGATACGGCGTCTCGGGGAAGCTAGAGAGAAACCCTTCGATCGCCTCGTGCGCCCCGCTGTTCGAACTTGAGTCCGCTCCACCGTTGAGTACGATTTCGATGCGTGGACGCACATCGTCTCGCCACGATTGAATCGACGCCCATGATGGAGCAGCCAACTGGCACTGCTCGAACGCGGCCAACAATCCCATGCGTTGAAGCGTTGCCCCATGCGTACTCAGCACCGCGTCAATGCGCGCGGAGAACTCGCTCTCCGCGGATACACGCCGACCGAGCGTCGCAGGAGAGAGGTCCGCAAGTGCAGCGGTGAGTTCTGTCGTCCGACTTCTCGCTTCAGTGAGTCGAGAATCGATCGACTCCAATTTTTCCTTCAATCGCCCTTCTTGAATATCAGCACCGAGGACTTCGCTGTTCGCACGGTCGAGATCTGCTTTCAAATCCTCGAGCACTTTCGTATAGTCGTTCCACCGAGCGAGATTCGCTTGCGATCCGGCCTCCCACCGATCGGGGAGCGGCCAAGGGCTGAGGCGCGCCTTCATAGTTGCAAAGAGTGCGTCAACCTGCGCAGCATCGGCGGAGTCTTGCCGGATGAATCGATCTGCCACTTGGGAGTTCAATGCATTGATCGATGTGCGCTCCGCTTCTAAGCGAACGCGTTTCGAAGCCGCTTCCAGTTTGCCGCGAGCAACCATGAGTTGTGCACGCGTGACTTCGCCTTCGAGTAAACGAGTCAACGCGTCGAACTCGACTCGAATCTCCGCTCTCGTCGCATTCCACTCTAGTAGCAGAGTTTCCTCCAGTACCAAGAGTGCCAACACTTCCGCAGAATGCAGTTGTGTCTTTGCTCTCAGCACTTCTGCGAGAGCATGCGCTGCAGGTGAATCGCCACCATCGACAAGCGCCCGAAGTTCCGTTGCTGCGCTCCTCGCTTCGCCACTGAGGGAGAACATCCGAATCGCGATGCCACCAATCGCGACCACGATTGCTGCCGCGACCACTGAGCCCACAAGAATGATTCGATGTCGACGGCGCGTTGCCTCTGCTTGCGCAGCGATCCAACCGGTCGCGCGCTGCAACACGCCTTCGGGAACTGAACGACCATTGTCTCGAAGCTTTGCAAGACGCGCTTCAATCTCCGATGCTGGCCTCTGCTGATCCAGTGCTTGCTCAAGCGAGTCAACGAGCGCATCGAACTCGCGTTGCTCCTCTTCTGCAGCGACGAGGCGGTTCAACCAATCAAACGCGGGCGCAACGATTGCTTGCAAGGATTCATCCGGCATCCGTCCTGTTTCGTGAAACGTGCCCGCCCATTCCGCTTCGAGCGACTCAAGTTGTCCTCGGTCCATCAATCCTGCGGCGTCATGAATCTTCGCCGCGAGTTGGGCATAGCGATCTCCCGCAACGAGTGCGCGCAGAGGTCGCAGCCGAGCGTAGAGTTCTTCCTTCAATGCACGAGGAACGGAAGCGATCCATTCGCGCGTTGAAACTGCGGTGAACCCTCTTTCGAGATCTTCGCGCGACGCTGCGGGGTCATCGCGGAGATCACCGAGAGACTTCACCCATGCCTTCTCCAAGATCTCAATCTGATCAAGCCACATCCGGTTGCGTTCATCGAGACCACGCAGTTTGCGAAGAATCAACAATCGAGCTTCGAGAGACTCTCGTCGAAGCGCTGCGACACGGAGCGCATCAAGCGGACCACGAAGTCGCGTGGCAGCGGTGACGCACGACGACAGCAGGTCAATCTCTTCCGACGTCGGCAGTTCGATGGGGTCGGTTCCAACATCGATTTGTTCACTCCAAAACCGAGAAATCACCGTCGAACTGCGCGGAAACGCAGCAAGCGCGTCTGCTTGCCTCGCGAGATCTGGAAAGTCTTCAACGACGGATGCTGCCTCACTCACGAGTCCCTGCACGCTGAACGCACGAACGCGAACGATGGACGCTCGAAAGGACTCGAGCATCCGATGCACATCTTGTCGGAGCGATTCGAGTGCGACCTCATCGACGTTACCGAACTTGGCTTGTGCCTCGATGGCGCTTTGAATCATCCGAAGGCTTGGGGCGTGCGACATAGGTCCATCCACTCAACTGAGGGCGAAAGAATGGGCGATGAGTACGGCGCTAACCGCAATCGCGACGCCCGCAACTCCAAACAGGACATAAGCAAGCAAGCGGGATTCAGCTTGCTGCGGAAGCTGCCGCGGTGTGCCAGAAGCGCGAGCAGGCTGATCGATTCGAGACCGCCACGCATCTGCTCCGCTGAACGCTTCCACCGAACGCATGGACTCCGATTGACTTTCAAGGGCAGGAATCTCACGCGGTGCATCAGGAGCAAGCTGAATTGGTGCAGTTTCCGTGGGCGATTGCTTGCGCATCACTGGTACCACGCGTGTCGATGGGTGAACGCTCGGCGTCACTGACCGACCTTCGCGCGCGGCGACCGCGGATGCCGACCCACCTGCCGAAGACCCTACCTCTACTGCGATCTGTTGCACACCTGGCTCCGCGAGCAGTCCTGAAAACGCGCGCGCTCCCTTTCGTACACAGCGCAACTGACAGCGCGATGTTGCTGGCGTGCGAAGGTATCGCGTTGAAAATGTAATGTGCCACCTCCGCTCATCAGGCAAGAGTCCAAACAGGTCTTCGAGAAGCGGAAGCACAACACTGTCGGGCGGCAGCACGAGATAGCACGGCGATTGTGGCATGTCGAGCAATGTCTTCGCAACAACTCCCGCCCAACCAACATCGAATCCTGCCGAGGGCCATGCCGTCGCGCGACGCTCTGCACTATTTTCACTTCGGATCGAAGGTCCGAACGGCCGCTCTTCCGTTGCGGGCACTTCATCCGCGAAGCACGGCATGTTCGCAAGCATCCACGCAGGACCCGCAGCAGCGCGTTCACTCGGATCAAGCACAACATGATGCGCGATGCGATTCGGTCGACCGCTCCAATCGTTTCCACACGGCGACACTCGCGAGAGCACACTGTAACTTCGTCCTTGCACTGTCACGATCCGATGCGCGTGATCAATGCGATCCGCACCAACCGCGCGAGTCGGTTCAAAGTCATACGCGCTCAACTCCTCAAGCGCGCCTTCGAGTCCCGATGGAAGACCACGAGTCGCCACTGCTGTCGCGAAGCCTGTCCCGCCGCGAAGTCCCTTCTCGACAGAGGTATGAATGAGTTCAAAGCTCATTTGGTCGCGAACTCCCCAAACATCTCGGGCTCTGCTTCTGAGAGCGCGACGATGAACGGTACTGCTGGCCAGATTGGGCGCACGTCTTGCGGTCGAATCGTGAGACCCGCTGCTGCTGATTGCCTTGACGGTGCGTTGCCAAGCCCGCTGAACGGGACAATTCGAAACTGCGCATCAAGCGCGCGCGCAGTCGCGATGAGTTCGGGCATGTGCTCCATGAGAAATGTGGAGCAGGCATCATGCGCAATGCGCAATGTGGCACAGTCCGGTGCGGCAACGCTTGGTTTCCCATGCATGCTCGCGAAACAACTCATCAACTCGGGAGGCGCAATCGAACTCCAGATATCAGCCTTCGCGAGCGCAAGCACAATTCGAAACGGCAATCGATCTTTGGAACTCAGCGCACGAAGTCGACGGACCCGATTCGCAACCTCGATGAGCACGAGATCTTGACGCTGTTCGGCGCTTCCACCACCGCCTCGCGCAGCAACGGCATCTCGTCCACCGAGTCGCTGCGTCACACGTTGATCCTGTGTTGGATCAACCACGAAGACCAACGCGCGACTCACGCCGAGATGGCGAGTCACGGGTTCCTGTGGGTCTTCACGACCTGGGAGAAAGTGTTCACCCGCGTTGTCATAGAGACACAGCACTCGTCGCACTCCGCCACGCGCCATCTCAAACAATTGTGGTTTCGGCGCTACCCAGAATCCGTCTTCTGAGCGAAAGGTTCGGTAGAGTCTTCCGGAAAGATCTGTCTTCGCGATCATCGACGGCGTGTTCGGCGTCGTGGATCGAAACAGCGACGACTCGAGCTCCACCGTCAAGTCGTTGAGTGAGGTGTCCGCATCCAAGAACTCGAGTCCATCCACCACCAATCCAGATCGAAGGGAAAAACTCGCTGCCGCAAGCATGACAGACTTCCCGCACGCTGGCGCACCAACGATTGACACGATTGTCTGTTCCACTTCTGCCAACGAGGGCGGAAGTTCAAGATGACATCGCACGCACGCAAGTCGCGTACAAGTACTTCCCATCGGATCGAGCGCGAGACCCTTCGCATCAAACCGACTCGGAAGAAAACGAAGTCGCTCGCCATCCCCAAGCACAGGGTCACCGCGAAGCGACTCATGCTCAGAGATGTATCGCGTCTGCCCAGGCTGGAACTCAGCCCAACAGTGCGGACAATGGATCGAAGGAACAAGCGTACGTACAGCCATCAGTGATACTTACTTTCGCGGAGGAATGGAAAATTTTTGGTCGAGATCGGATGGGGCGCCGACGGGGCGAACCCCATACTGACGGGCCGATGAGACAGGAAGGATGAGGATCTGACGTTCAAGTTCCCCCGACTTCTCGACAAGACTATCCCATATCACCGAGTCATCTTTGTGCGCATCGTGGTCTGCTCGCAGTGCTCGGAACTCCGCAAGAACCGCCCTACCCTTCTCGTTCGCCTCAATAAAGCGATTAAAACCAGCTTCGCAAGCAGTCTCGAACGTATCCATCCTCATTCCTTGAAAAATCCCGAGCTTCTTTCGCACTGCGTCAAACAACTCGTCGTAGGCGGTGTTGGGATTGCCGCGGATCGCACCGCCTAGCATTGTTGATTCGATGAAGAGCGGCGTTCCTCCGGGAAGTGTCGCCATCACAAATGCGTGACCTGGGACAAGCACGATGTGAACGCCTACGCCCATCGCCTCGATGAAACTCGCGAGCAGCACTGTTCCGTCGAGGCAGTTTGCATTCCCCTTCCCAATCGACTCATGCACAAGACGGCATCCCTGCCCGCCAATCGCGCCAGCAGTAAGATTCTGATATCGAATCCCTCGTGCCGCGAGATCCTCCCAGATTAGAAAAATGGACTCGATCGCATCCGCGTCGTCACCTCCGCCACCAATGATTGCGCCGCTTGCCTTCTTCACATCGGGCCGTTGATTGACCTCGTCAATGATTCGTTTCACCCAAACGTGCTTCTCGTCAACGAGTGCGGCGATTCCTAATCCGAATGGATACGACTGCTCGACCTCATTGACTGGGTTCACCCGAACGCGACCGGAGAGCTCGTCCTGCGTTGCGTCGTTGTAGAGGACGACAAGCTTGTACGGGATCTCAGCAGCCTGCGAGAGCTTTCGAAGTTCGTCATCGTTCCACGGTAGATTGAGTGACACGCGGAAAGAATTCTCGTCGACATCATGCCGATACGCGCTCGACTTCCCGCCACTCTCAAGCAAAATATCAGCGCTTTTCGATACCAGCCCTCCTGGTGGCAGCGAAAGGAGGTGCGCGTACCTAGCGTCGATTTCGAGGAACACCCCCACCTTGGTTCCAGAAGGCACCTGACCTAAATGCACTTCGAACAGCGGTCTCGAATCATAGAATGAGCGGGTTCCAACCGGCCGATAGAACGCGCTGAAGAGTGAAGCGCTCAAGCATGAATTCACGAGTTCTTTGGTCTCTGGATGCGTCCAGTTATCTTTGCCTATGAATGCAGCCCTGAGCTTTTCGTATGCGTCCTCTTCAGAAATGTTCGTTAAGAACGTCTCATCAAACATACGCAGGCCGATCAGACTTGATGCGAACACCTCCGCGCTCATTCCATCGAACAACTCAATCACATCCGCCTTCGAACCAGATTTCGGAACCGACAGAGGGACAGGGGCGGGGGTAGGGACAGGGACAGGGACAGGCGCATTCGAAGGCGGATTTGGAACCGCGACGGACGAACCTCCCGGCGTCGAAGGCGCACTCGATGGTTGTGGTGGTAATGCTGCCGGCATCGTCGCCATCGGCACCGAGCCCGCTCCTCCGAAGAACGCAACACAAACATCTTCGGAGACTCCGGACGAGACCACGTCCGTCATGATGTTGACCTCGAGTGAACCGCCAGGGCGCGCCGAATCAACCATGAGACTAACGAACGACGTAGATGGGAATCCAATCTTCGTGACAAGCGCGGTGTCTGAGCCTGAAATCCTGAGATCCGCATGGAGCGTGATGAATTCCGACCTCGGAAACACCATCGCCAAAAAATTCGCTGGCGCTGGTTGTCCAGGCGGGAAGTTCACAACGGCGAATCCATCCTTGCCTGTTCGAACAACCGATAGTGCTATCAACACCCAACCATTTTGGGCGGCAGCCTGGGTGTTGTCTGAGAAATTCTGATAGGTCTTCCACGACTCGACTCCACTGCCTAACAACATCGCCGCCCCCTGCGCCTCGCTCACAAGCGCGCTCAACTTCTTGGGTGCGGCAACGATTTCAAGCAAGTGCTCCGCCGAGATCGCATACGAGATCCCCTGCTGCGCTTCACCGTTCTGTCTACCGCTCGCGAAATTAACACCAATCACTTCACCATCAGACGACAGCAACGGGCCACCCGAGTTTCCTGGATTACTCGCAGCATCAGATTGAATGATCGTCGGGACACCCTCACCCTTCTGCACGGAAGAAACAAGCCCTGATGTCAATGTAGCAACTGCCAGGGGCGGAGGCGATGCAGCAGCGTCGGCGGTCGCCTGCACTACGGTGCTTGGGTATCCGATTGCAAAGACCCTGCGTCCAGCGTTAATCTCGTCCGAACTACACAACGCGAGCGGCGTGATACCCGCAGCGCGCAAGGCCGAACGCTGCGACTCCACATTAATGATGGCAAGATCGTACTCCGTCGCCCCCTCTGTCAAGACGATCGAACTCAAGAGCTCGCGATGGAGATAGAAACTCTGTGGTCGCAGGTCGGCAATCCGCACACACTCCTTCTTCGTATCTGCGTTCGAGAAGATGATGTCGATCTCATCCTCTCCGCTGATGACATGAAAATTCGTCGCGACCCAAAGCAGCCCGTCCGCTTCAAAGAGAAACCCGGAGCCGCTGCTGAGATTCCCAAGAAGGAGAGGCGTGGCAAGCAACTCTTGATCCCACACTCGCTCCTCGTTGCTCTTCTCTAAATATTGAACCGTGAAGATCCCAGCGATGACGAGTACCGCGAGAAGCGCCGCGCCGATCCCCAAGGTCATCACCGCGCGATTGATGAGATTCACGCGACGCGGATCGGGAATCTCGCGCATTGCTTCACGAGCAGCATGCTCCTCAACGTCCGCACGAACAACTTCAAGCGGACTTCCCACCGAGAATGATGCCCCAGAAAGCGCAGCCGGTTGGCTCGCGGTTGGCTCGGCCTTCTTCGGTTGCTGCACAGGCGGCGGGGCACCCGCGCCATCGTTCGCCGCGCCGCAAGATCGGCACGGAAACGACTTGCCCGCAAGCGCTCGCGCGGTGAGATATTCACGCCCGCAGTTGTGGCAGTGGGCTTTCATTTAGGTTTCTCCCAAAAACCCTTTCCCTCTATCAATTTTTTCAGCGCGGCAATCTCATCCTTTAACTGGCTCGATTCATCCCACTTCTTATCGCGAAATCCTCGCAATAGTCCCTCTGCCACTTTACGGGTGGTGGGGTCAACTGACTTATCTAAATCTGGAAAAATCAATTTATCCTCATACCTTGAGTCCCACTCCTTCTTTATTCCGTGAAGACTCTTTAACTTCGCATCGAGCAATTCGAGAGCACTCAACCACTCTTTGCAGAGATCGGGGCACAGATACGCTTTATTTTCACCCTCACCTTTGAAGACCGTCTCCATACTGGTCGTGGGTGAGAATCCGTTCATCGTAACTGCGATGTCCGAGAAAACAATGGCATATGTTTTGGCTATGGCTTTCCTCGCTCGATCCAAGTCAATCGCGGTAAGAATTGCGTGGGACAAATCCTTGTAAGCCTTTTGCAAGTCACGCTTGACGCACTCATTTTCTTCGCTCCGAAGCCCCGAATACTGCTTCTGCGCGGTCGACATATCAGTAGTCTCAAGCTGTTTCTTTAACTTACTCCAGTGATCATCAGTTTGAATATGGGGCACGTAAACGGCCATAATTTGTTTGACAACCGTTTGCAAAACGTTGAGACCGGATTGAACATTCGGGTCTAGCCCGCTGTTTTCGGCGAGAGTACGCTTTTCGTCACCGGGACCGGCAGGTGGAACGGGAGCGGGAGCGGGAGCAGGAGCGGGAGCGGGAGCAGGAGCGGGAACGGGAACGGGAACGGGAACGGGAGCGGGAGCGGGAACGGGAGCGGGAGCGGGAACGGGAGCGGGAGCGGGAACGGGAGCGGGAGCGGGAGCAGGAGCGGCCGGCATTGCGAACTCCGAACTCGACGGCGCACTAGATGGCTTGCTCTCTCGCAGCACTCGTGGCTCGTCCGCGGGCGCGTTGGGCTCAATCAATTGATCATGGTTGGTGACACTCACTCGGGAAAACTTCCAAACGACGACCGCGCTCAGAAAGAAGAGCGACAGTGTCGCGCAGCATGCCGCGATCTTGGTTAGGTTTGAACGCCGTGTTGCGATGCGTCGCTGGGGAAACTGGCTCTGCCCGCTCTTCTGAGTTGCGGATTCCTCACCGATCGCGCCATCCACCTTCATGGTCGAGACTAGCGATGCGATCAGCGGGAGGGTTGGATCATTCTTGAGCAGCCACTCTGCGTGCTCCATCTCAGGCGAGAGCCAGGTACCCGTCGTTGATGCTCGCACGACTTGTCGCGCGCCGGTCATCGATGTTGATGGCGCGAAGGTGCAGACGTCCACTGGTGCGGAGATCGAGAGCACACCGACTCCCCATCGGAGTTCGAGTCGATCGCTCGGGTTGAGTAGCGAGATCATGCCGAGAATCCCTGCCGCATCTGATGTATCGAGGAGTCCGAGGCCGCGGTGTTTGCGGGCGGCGATCCATGTGTCGAAGACACGCAAGACTCGGCGATCGGTTGCGACGCTTGTCGGACTGCGCCCCTTCAACTCGTAACCCCGCGCCACCGCTTCTTGCGCGTCCCGCCAGATTCGCGCGTCACTCGCGAGATCAGAAAGCGCTCCAGCGATCGCGGTGTACGCATCGGGTTCAAGCACGAGCGAAATCACTTCGATCGTCGGTCGACCGGCATCGTCCTTCCCGCCAGGCAACATTCGAGAGATCGCGAATCGACCTGACTTCAGACGACGGCCGATCATCGCAGCGGACGAATCGAGTTGCCGCATTGCGGCCTCGTTAGTTGCGTCGCCGAACGAAAGCACTTCCAACTCAGAGCGCTCGCCGCTTGTGAGCGCCTTTGTTGCGTCGAGGGTCGTGTAACCCGATCGAGAACCAAGAATATGAACGAGTGCGTATGCCATAACTGCCATCCCGCGAACAGCGCTACTTTTTCATTGCCCACCACGCCGCGCCAATCCCAACTGCGACGAAGAGCATGCCGACCGCGACGGCGAACACAATCCACGCCATCGCCGACTTCTTGCGCTCCTCGGTATCTGCGTCCTCCGCGGCTCGCATCACCTGGGCTCGGTCGGTACGGGCAGTTTCCGCGCGCGTGATATCGATGCCGCGTTCGAGTGATTCAATGCAGTAGCGCAACGGTTCCACCACATTCTCGGGCGAACGATCCGACGTTGGAACGGGTTTTCCGAGCGCCCCTTGCACCACGCGTACCGCTGCGCACGAAAAGACGCTCGTCCGATCGAGTTCGCGAAAGAGCTGCGCAAAGTGCTTTCGCGCGAAAGCTCGCGTGCCCCCCGCTTCCCTCAAGAGTGCGCCGTTCAAATCGCACTTTGTAAACACGATCGCCACCGGAACAATCGTCCCACCCGCGGTCTGCCGAATACGGAGTGTCGCTTGCATGAGCCCGAACACATCTTCGTGCGACTCTTCGCCACCTGCTGCGACCACGCTCGGGTCAATAAGCAGAATCGCTGCCGCTGCACGATCAACTGCCATGCGCAACTCGAGCGCATCAGGATCTTCGGAGTCAGACATGAATGCCTTCCGAAAAACCTCGCCTGGATAATCAAGCACGGTGATCAAGTGCTTACGACCACTGTGGTCGACTTCAATTTCGGAGTAGGTGTTTCCTGCGGTCGCCGCTGGCCAGCGCCCCTTCCGCAATTCCTCCGCGATGCGCATGAGTTGTGAATGGGCGACGCCTGTGGTTGCGCGGCAGGAAATTCTCGTCGCGACCGACGCAGTCGCGTTTGCTTCACCGTTGACCATCTTGCCGTCCACTAGTTTGCAACCCTGCCAAAGTGCTTCGTAGAGTCGGGCGAGGAAGATTGTCTTTCCTGCGCGCCGTCGACCGAGGATCACGATGCGGTCGCGGGGCAAGGCCATGGGGTTCGGGGCCGCAACGGATACTGAAGCGGATGGTTGCGAAGAGGCGCGCGTCGGTGCCGAGGGGAAGTCCAAGCCTAAGTCGAAATCGCCGTCGTCGACCCTAGAGGGAGGCGGAGGCGGAGGCGGATATTTTTCCCGATCACTCATTTGATATTTCCCTGAATTAGACCACATATCTTAGGGATTGCGTGATCGCATCACAAGTGCCAAAGCCTCCGCGGCAACCACTCTCCGCCTTCCGGAATGGCTTCGATCGTGTTCGGTTGCAGGTAGGTTGGCGCGTCAACTTGCTCCCCTCGACGGATCAACACGCCTTGCTTGAGCCACCCCCACGGAAGCGCCGATAGAGTGGGGCTATGCAAATTGCCATGAAGACACCTCCTTCTTTCGTTTCTCTTCGGGCGCCTCTTTGGGGTGGCTGTGGGCTGGCGGTTGCGGCTTGAGCGCAGGATGCTCGATGATTTCAATCGCCGCGCTTACTTTGGCGCCACACCCCTGCTCTGCTGTTGCCGCGGACTCGCACGCGGCCTCCTCCTGTGCCTCCTCCGCACGCTTCCTGCGCTGGCCGCGCATCTTGTTGGAGTACCA
>SIAK01000011.1 GCA_009691805.1 Phycisphaerales bacterium | reverse complement strand
GCTCATGCCTCGACTATCGCGTGTGTCTGATTTATTGCTTCGCGAGCATCAGGCCGCGCAGGATTGCGAATCCTTCGGTGAGCACTTCTTCTCGTTGCGCGAAGGATAATCGGAAGTGTGTGTCGCGCTGGCTGAACACTTTGCCGGGGATGATCAGCACGTTGTTTGCGATGGCTTGTTCGACGAATTGCGTCGCTGTCATGTTCAGGTGCTTCGGCACTTCGACGAATCCGTAGAACGCGCCGCCTGGAGTTGTGACGTGCGCTACTTCCTTGAACGCGTCGAGCATCATGTCTCTTCGCTTTTCGAATCGATCGACCCAGGGCTGCATGTCGACTTCGAACATTTTTGCTGCGGCGTGTTGCGCCATGCTTGGTGCGCAGACGTAGGTGTACTGCTGCAGCCTTGCCATCGCTTGCACCAACTCATGCGGGCCCGCGGCGTAGCCCAGTCGCCAACCTGTGCATCCGTATGTCTTGCCGAATCCTCGCACGAGCAAACAATCTTGTGTGCGGAGCGCGGGTGATGGGAATCTTCCGTTTTCGCGTGCGTGCGCGAACGTGAACTCGTCGTAGATTTCGTCGGAGATGATCAGGATGTTCTTCGCTCTGCAGAGATCCACGATGTCATCGATCTCGCGTTGACACAACACCACACCGGTTGGATTGCCGGGGCTATTCAACAGCACCGCTTTCGTGCGCGGCGTGATCGCTCGTTCAATTCTTGCCGCGGTCAATCGGAAATCTGGATAGGTGTCGCAGGTCACCATTTTTCCACCTGTCAGCGGACCCATCGCGGGATACATCACGAAGTATGGATCGGGGATGATCACCTCATCGCCTTCATTCAACAGGCAGAGCAGCGCGAGAAACAATCCGCCGCTGGTTCCGCTCGTCACGATTGCGCTGAGCCCGTGGATCGGATCTTTGTGCCACTGAAACTCTTGTCCGAGTCGCGTCCAGATTGCATGCAACAGTTCATGACAACCTTGCGTGGGTGTGTATCCGTTTTTGTCCTGTTCAATCGCTGCGATCGCTGCGTCCTTGATCGTTTGCGGCACAGGAAAATCTGGTTGCCCGATCGAGAGGTTGATCGGATTCTTGAGATGCTGCGCGAGATCGAACACCTTGCGAATACCGCTCGCATCAATCGCGTGCGCGCGGCGTGAGAGGAGTGAGGCAACGTCGAGTTTCGTAGGTGCGGTGGCTGTCATGGTGATTCCTAGCGCAGCGTATGCTCAAGTTCGAAAACACACAGACCTCCGCATGCTGATCCGCATGCGGAGGTCTGTGAGAAACTCATTTGTCTATGCAACTCTTGAGCAATCCTTCAGCATCCCTCTCGGATGCTTCGACGATTACTTCTTTGCGGCTGGCTTCGCAGCGGCGGCCTTCTTGTCAGCAACTGCTGGAGTTGCGACCGCGTCACCCGAAGCCTTCTCCTTCTTGCCACCACCGAGCTTGACGCTCAGCACCTTGGGCAATCCGAGTGGACTGCGTCCATCGGAGAATTTCTCCGCCTCGGTGAGCTTGCTGATGCGCTCTTCGCGCGTGAACACGCCGCGGTGAGAGGCGAGGTTACCTGACTTGGTCTTCAAACTGCTGTGGATGCTCATGGCTTAACTCGTGCTTAACTCGTGCTTGACTCGTGCTTGAGTCGGTTCGTGAGTTGCGTCGTGACTCAACTCATACATGCGTGGACTGAAACTCTGCTCAGACGAAACTGCGCTCGTTCGAATCGATGCGCGAGTGAACTCACGATCGACCAGAGAACGGCTTCGCGTAACAATCGCTGAAGCCTCGAGTGTCCCGCGTCGTTTGCTTCCAGATGAGTCCGACTGTTCGTACTCGATCCTTCAGCCTCTCGATTGCTCCTGAGTCGCCTCGATCGGAAAATCCGGGCAAGACGATCACTTCGCGGGACCGAGCATTATTGCATGGAACGACGAATGCTTCAAGTCCTTGTTCACGAAGGAAATTGGCGACCTTCGGAGCGTTCTCCGTAGGCACGGTGCACACGGTCAGATAGAGCTTGCCGACCTCGCGCGGATCGATTTCAGGGTCGACTGGGGGATAACGCGTGGCTCCGCGCGAAACGTCAGCATTCCCCGCTCCGTTTGCTGGTTCAGGGACGTTCGTAGCCGCAGCCACGATCGCACCACCGGAGGGATTCGACCCTTCCGGCGCTGAGCCTTGTGAGGAACGATCGACGGATGAAAGCAACTCTTCTCGCTCCACTTGCGCGTCCGCGCGACCGAGCCGCTCGCCCCGCGCAACACCAAGTAGGTACGCGCCGACAAGCAGCAACGCAACAACTGCAGCGAGAACAATCGGTGCCCACGCGGCGACTTTCAAATCGCGGCGCGGCTGCGACGATGTGGCTGTTGGCACGGTGCTGTAAAGCTCATACAGCGCGGGCGATTTCTTGCGTGACATAGGAAGTGCAGTCTAGCAGTTAGGTCCAGCAGATGACATTCGCACCAGCGAGCTCGCGTGCGTGGGTAAGACTGACGCTCCAACCCTTGATGCCGAGTCGTTCCGCTTCCGCCTTCGCGCCTCCGTGCAACGCGATGCTCGGCGCGCCGTTGGCCGCGCGCACCGTTTCGACATCTGTCCATGCGAAACCGATTGTCAAGCCTGTTCCGAGCGCTTTCATCACAGCCTCTTTCACCGCAAAACGCGCTGCATAACGGGCACTTCGCTGCTGTCCGCCCGTCTCGCAATACGCGCGTTCCGCTTCGGTATAGACCCGCTCAGCGAAGCGTTCTCCGTGCTCGGTCAGCAACTTCTCGATGCGACTGATTTCGATGAGATCAATCCCGACGCGAAACGGAGTTGGCGCGCTCATACTTCAACCTCCGATTGCCAGCGGCTGAGTGTCGCGAGCAGACCGCCTCGCGGATCATGCCACTGCCGCAAATCGACGACAAACTCCCCTTCGAATCCTGCCGCTCTACAACCACTCGCGAAACCGCGGCAATCGAGTTGCGCCTCTTGCGGCTCGCCGATCGGACCTCGTGAGCCACTGCGAAGAAGATCGACGATGCGCACGGCACCAATGCGACGACTTGACGCAAGCGCAATCGTCAGTGGGTCCTGATTGTTGGCGAGGATCTGCGCAGGATCGAGTGCGACGAGAAATGGCTGGAAAACAAGGCTTGCGTCGCATGTTGGGACTGCGACATGCACTCCTTGGTGCTGCGCAGTTGCGGAGATTGCGTCGAGTGCATCCTGCGCAAGTTTGTCCTTAGTCGTTGGCACGGAGAGCACGACTGTTCCGCCGCCGATGCGACCTTCGAGCGTCGCAATCTCCGCGGCAAACTCAATCGCGTCGATCGCTGCGGCAGTCGCACGATCGACCTGCGCTGCGTCAAGAAAGTGCGCTGTCGGAAGGAAGCAATCGACGCATGCGCAGCGTAACTCGAGTCGGCTCATGATCGCGACGAGATCGCGGCGCGCACTGCGATCGAGGTCGCGCGGACGGGTCAGCGGATCGGTTGCGGAGAACGCTGTCGCTCGGATGCCGATGCTCGACAGCCACGCCAAACCTTCGCGTGGCGGCATTTTCAATGGCGACAGTGTTGCCGCGAGAAATGGGCGGGAATCCGTGTGCATCGAGAGCGGGAGTGTACGAACTTCATGACTCGTGCATGCGCTGAAACTCCTTACACTCTCGACGTGGCGCGCATCATCGATATTGGATACTGGATCTCACTCACCGCATGGTTTGCCGTTGCACTCGCGGGTGGACTTGCCGCTGCTGCGATCTTTCCAACCGCGCGCCAGCTCCCGATTTCGATGGAGGGCTACGAAGGATTTCTCGCAGCTGAACCTGAACTTGGACGGACGCTGATTGCTGGGTTTCTCGCGCAAAGCGTGTTCGCACTGACCTCGCGCGCGCAGATGATCTTGCTGCCTGTGTTCGTCATCATGGTGCTCCTTCAGAACGCGACCGGCATCGCGCCGAGCGCCTGGCGAAACAAACTCGGACGACTCGCGCTCTGCGTCGCCGCCGGCGCAACCGCGATTTCGCTCTTCTGGTCGATGCCGATGTTCGACCAATCGCTTGAGGCGTATCGCAGTGCAGCGCGTGGTGGTGATGTGCCTGCGGCGATGAACATCAAGGTCACGCTCGATGAGTACCACTCGTATTCCACGATGCTCGGCACGACGACTTTGCTGGCGATTCTCGTGATTGTGTTGACGAGTAGTCTCTCGGCGCCCTTCCGTCGCAAGCGGGATGGCGCATCGCACGCGCCTCGTTTTGTAGGTGTTTCTGGCAGGTAGCACGGCAGCGAGAGTTCGCATCCAACGAGAGTTCGCATTTATGACACGGAAGCCAGCGCCCACTTCACTTCGATCATCCGCTGCAACGCTCCCTGCGCTGGCGTTTGCACTCCCCAAGAAGTCCGCCCTCGCGAAGGCGCGGGCAGCGAAACTGTTTCGCGCACTGAGCACGCAGTACCCAAATGCCTGCTGCGAGTTGGACGCGAAGAATCCACTCGAACTGTTGCTTGCAACGATCCTCTCCGCGCAGTGCACCGATGTCTCGGTGAACCGCGCGACACCCGCGCTCTTTGCGGCATTTCCAACGGCCGCGCATTTCGCGAAAGCCACGCCGGAAACGATCGAACCGTACATCCGTTCGATTGGGCTTTTCCGTGCCAAGGCGAAAGCACTTCACGCAACCTGCACGACGCTGGTTGCTGAACATGGCGGCGAAGTGCCTGCGGAGCTCGAGCATTTGCTCAAACTGCGCGGTGTCGCTCGCAAGACCGCGAACGTCGTCCTTGGCAACGCGTTTGGCATCAACGTCGGTGTCGTGGTCGACACGCACGTCGAACGGCTCGCCAAACGACTTGGACTCTCGCGCGCCAAGACCACTGCGATGATCGAGCGCGATCTCATGGCTCTGTTCCCTCGCGACCAATGGTGCATGCTCTCGCACCTGCTGATCTTTCACGGTCGCCGAGCGTGCAAGGCGCGTGGTTGGGCGTGCGAAAACGACGCTGTTTGCCGCGTTTTTTGCACGCAAGCGAAACCCCAATCGAAACACCAATCGAAACACCATGCGAAGGCGATCCGCGCAAACCCTCGCGCTGCCTCGAAGTCGAAACGACACGCTCAAAAGGTCGCTTCCACTTGAAGCAATTCCCCGCTAAAAATGCTGCCGAATCCCGCACAATAAACTTCATTCAGAAGTCGAGTGCGTGCCGATCAAATGCGTTCAGGAAGCTCGAGTGCCGAGTGACTGACGCGTGTGCGATTGAGGCAGTCGTCCCCGCGAACATCCCCCCGATTGGAAGCGCAAGCCCCCCGCTCTCCCGAACGATATGAAGTCACGCAATCCAACCACAGCTGGCGGAAGCAACAACGAGCCATACGATCTCATGTTCGCGGGCAAGCGCATCCACTTCATCGGCATCGGTGGAACGGGCATGTCGGGTCTCGCGCAGATGCTTCGCAATCGCGGCGCGACCGTGATGGGCAGCGATCAGTCGTGCACCGCCCTCATCGAACGACTCCAGCAATTCGGTATTCACACACACATCGGCGAGGGGATGAGCGTTCTTCCGAATGATCTTGATCTCGTCGTCTACTCCGCAGCGATCAAAGGGGATCATCCTGAAATGCTTGCGGCAAGCGAGCGATCGATTCGCACGCTGAGTTACGCAGAAGTCCTCGGACTCGCGCAGCAGCAATGCACTGCCCTCTCAATCGCAGGCACGCACGGCAAGAGCACCACCACTGCGATGACAGCGTGGGTCTTGCTGCGCACGGGTCTTGATCCAAGCGTGATCGTCGGCGCGACGTGTGAGCAACTCGGCGGCGGTTCGCGCAATGGCGCGGCGCGCATTCCTGCGGGTCGCAGGCGCGGCGAGCCTGGCGTGATGGTCTGCGAAGCGTGTGAGTTCAATCGCTCGTTCCATCAGCATCGCCCGACGATTGCTGTCATCAATAATGTCGAAGCGGATCACCTCGATTGCTACGCGAATCTCGAAGCGATCATTCAATCCTTCCGTGAATTCGCGGGACTTCTTCCTCACGTGGACCATGGCGGCAAACTTCTGATCGCGCATGAAGGTGCGCACCGACGCGAAGTGAGTTCGGATTTGAGTTGCTCAGTTGCGACATGGGGTTTCTCGCCGAGCGCGGATTACCAGGTGATTTACGACGCGAAAGCGCAGCGCGTGGGCATTCTGCAAGATGGACATTGGACTGCACAGTGGACGAACAAGATGCCAGGCGATCACAACGCGCTCAACAGCGCGGCTGCGGCGATCACTGCGCATTGGCTCGGCGCTGAGTGGGAGGCGATCGCGGAAGCGCTCGGTGAATTCGCTGGTCTCGATCGACGAAGCCAATTCAAAGGCGTTCGCACCCTGCCCTCGGGTGGAAGCGTGCGCGTCTTCGACGACTACGCACATCACCCAACGGAATGCGAGAAGACACTGCGCGCGCTTCGTGCGAGTGAACGACCACGTCGACTGATCTGTGTATTCCAGCCGCATCAAGCGAGTCGGACGCGACACTTGCTCGCGGAGTTTGCGTCGAGCTTCTCCAACGCAGACATCGTCCTCGTGCCTGACATCTGTTTCTCGCGCGATTCAGACAACGACAAGCAAAAGGTGTCGAGTTCTGATCTCGTCGACAAATTACGCGAGCGCGGCACCGACGCGCGTCATCATCATCCGTTTGAAGCGATCAATCTCGAACTGGAAACGCTCTGCGAAGACGGCGATCTCGTCGTGACGATGGGCGCAGGTCCTGTCTACAAAATCGCCGAGTCGTATCTTGGTTCCGAACTCATCGCGCCGCTCGATTGGGTGAAAAACATCCGCATCGCGTGAGTTTTCGCGCTACAACAATGACCGTGGCAACACCTTCGAGCCTTTACGCTGATCTCAATGTGGATGCGCAAGCAGACGCTCCGCTCGCGCCACGCACCTGGTACGGCATTGGCGGCAAAGCGGATGTGCTCATCACGCCGAAGGACCTTGCATCCCTCGGCATGCTCGTCCGTCGGTGTCATCGCGATCAAGTGCCGTTGCGCGTCTTAGGTTCGGGCGCAAATCTTCTTGTTTCTGACGCGGGAGTCGATGGCGTTGTGCTCTCTCTCGATTCGCCAGCGTTGCGCGTGGTCGAGTTCAACCAGCAAGGCAATGTTGAAGTAGTGCGCGCTTGGTGCGGCGCATCTTCCGAGAAACTTGTGCAGGATCTCGCACGGCGCGGACTCGCGGGATTCGAACAAATGGCGGGCATACCGTCCACCATCGGCGGCGCACTACGCATGAATGCTGGCGGAAAGTTCGGCGCGATTGGCGACGCAGTGCACTCGGTTGCCGTGATGATGCCCGACGGCAACGAGCAGATTTTTCTGCGTGAATCGTTGTCGTTTGAGTATCGGCACACGAACATTCCTGAAGGCATCATCCTGTGGGCGGTCTTGCGACTTCAAGAGGAAAATCCACTGGCGGTGCGCGAACGGGTGAAGGAATACTTCAACTACAAGAAGCTTTCGCAACCCATGAGCGCGCGCTCCTCAGGCTGCATGTTCAAGAACCCGACGCTTGCGGACGGAACACGCGAAAGCGCTGGAAAACTGATTGATCTTGCGAAACTGAAGGGCTTGCGCGTGGGCAGCGCGTTCGTCTCAACCGAGCATGCGAATTTCATCTGCGTGGATGCAACTGACGCGCGCGCCACAGATGTTGCGGCGCTCGCTGAACAGATCACGACGCGCGTCTTTGATGCGCACGGTGTGACGCTCGAGCGCGAAGTTGTCTTCTGGGGCGCGGACATCGAATCATGAGCAACGCGCCCGAGCCGTCGAACAAACCGTGTCGCGTTCTTGTCCTCATGGGAGGACCGGATGCAGAGCGCGAAGTCAGCATCATGAGCGGAACGGAAGTCGCTCGCGCGTTACGCCAGTTGCCTGAGTTTGACGTCGTGGAATTGCTCGTGGATCGACCAACGGCCGCTGACCTTCTGCAACACGGCGCGGATGTCATTTTCCCCGTGTTACATGGGCCTTTCGGCGAGGGCGGACCGCTGCAAGAGTTGCTCGAAACACTCGGCACCCCCTACGTTGGATGCGCCCCTGCTGCGGCTTCTCTTGCGATGGACAAGATTGCGACGAAGGCGCGCGTTGCTGCTGTGGGCGTTCGCACGCCCAACTCTTGCGAACTCGTCATCGGTCAACCGATCAGCGTCGCGCTTCCACTCGTGCTGAAGCCCGCAACCGAAGGGTCGAGTGTCGATCTTCGGATCTGCCACACGGATGCAGACCTCGCCGCGGCGCGCATGGCAGTCGAAGGCAAGCACGCGCGTGTACTCGCAGAATCGTTCATCAAGGGACGCGAAGTCACGGTGGGCATCATCGACGGCGAAGTCCTGCCGATCATCGAGATTCTCCCTGCGGTCGCGTTCTACGACTACCAAGCGAAGTACATCCGCAACGACACGCAGTACACGATCGATCCCGATCTTGCGGACGGCGTTCGGGAATCACTCATTCGCTTCACGAAACTGGCGTGGGACGCGACAGGTTGCCGAGACGTTGCGCGAGCGGATTTCATCGTCGATGAGCGCGGCGCGTGGTTTCTCGAAATCAACACGATGCCTGGCATGACGACGCATTCGCTCGTCCCCAAAGCCGCTGCGCATATCGGGCTCGGGATGCCACAACTCTGCGCGCGACTCTTGCAAAGAGCTCGGCATGAATCAGCGACGAGATTCAACGCTTGTGCCTCAAAATCCCGATAAATCCGCTTTGTCCATTCGTTTGACATGAACGCGGAGTTTCAGGCATGAAGAGCGCAAGTAAGTCCTCGCGGACACAGCCACGCACGGGTCCATTCGCCAACCGACTCGAGGCGTGGAGCGAGACCATGACACGGTGGCGTGCCACACTCCTTCCGATCGCGTGGATCCTTGCGTTCGGCGCTGTTGTCCTCGCTGTCGCGTGGAGCATTCCAAAACTTGAAGCTCGATTCTCCGAAGACGCCATCGCATCGGAGCGCACACTCGATCTCGAATTCCTCAACGCGCCGCATTGGTTTGATGAGCGCTGTCAGATCGAACTCGCTGCGCGCGTCACCGACGCCTTGCGCGGCACGAGTCCGTTTGATCCGCAGCGACTTACGGTTGCAGCAGTGACGATCAAGGAGAGCGGATGGTTTCTTGAAGTGCGTCAGGTGCAATTGCTCGCGAGTGGCGCGCTCGAAATCAACGCGACGTATACGACACCGTTCGCGATGGTGCGCGCAGCAGACACGGAGTATCTCGTCGATGCCGCAGGGCGCAGACTTGGGATGACGTGGATCGCAGGCACGCGTCCCGCAACACCACACTACCCTTCGATCGTCGGCACGCGCTGGGCTCCACCAGACAACGTCGGCGCGCAGTGGAAGGGCGGCGATGTGATGGCAGGACTTGAACTTGCGAAGTATCTCGCGAACAAGAATTGGTTTCATCAAGTCAGCGCGATTGATGTGAGCAAGTTCACCGATGAACGGATGCTTTCAATCGTTGCTGCAGGCGGCGGCACTGTCGTGTGGGGACTTCCACCGACGGATCACGACGCTGCAGAGGTCATGCCTGAAACGAAGCTCGGGTACATCGACCACTTCTACTCGCGCTACGGTCGCATCGATAGCGGCGCTGGGCAATTGATGGATCTTCGCGGCGACCTCGTTACGCTCGCGGGCGGTTCGCCGGAGTGAATGCGCACGCGCCCTCCCCTTTGCGAGTGCGCGTCCCTCGTGGGCTTCTGATTCTTTCGTGTGCTTGGATCTTCGCGTCTTGGGGAATCTTGATGGGATGGCGCCCACCGATTCAACCGCAAGCAGCGAGCTACGGGCCATCGCTGCAATTGTTTTTCGCATTGCTCGCTGTGGGCGCATCCGTTGCATGGCCACTCCTTCGATTGAGCGGTCCGCCACTTCCGCCCATTCGACAATCGCTCTTTGATGCAGCGGTCATTGCGACAATGGTTCAACTCATTCTTTGGCCTGCACGACTGCTGTCGCTGTGGAGCGTTGAACGCGCGGCGCTTCTGGATCTCGCATGCATTGCGGTGCTCGCGACAACGATGTCACTGCTCGCATGCTGCATGGCAAGCACGCAAGCCTGGCAACGCGCCGCGTGGATGCTGCTCTTTGTCGTGATCGCGCTCTTGCCCGCCGACTGGGTTTCCATGCGAACGCAGAGTGCATTTCCCGCGCCTGCGATTGCCAATGCTTCGCTCGTGTACGCAATCGCGCAGTCTGATCCATCGCGACCATCCGACGAGTTGCGCCAAGCAACGCGGGATGGGCTTGTTGGTGCGAGCTTGCTGACCGCTGCAGCACTGGCGATCGGCACCCTGCGACGTTTGCAGCATCGAAACAGCACATCGCAAGCAGTTTGCGCAAGCGAAAAAGTCGTGTAGACTTTGTGGAACGACGCGGGTTCGCCTCCTCTGAGGCAACACCCGCGTTAGTCATTCTCACCGCTCTGCGCTCGATTGCGGCATCCGTCCCTTCGCGCGAAATGCAGGGCATCTTGGCAGGCATGCAAATGCTTCGATCTCTCTGGACCTGACCTATGGACTTCATCACAGCAGATGAAAAATTGCAGTTGGAACGCACGCTTGCTCAGCTCCGCTCGGATGAGTTAGTGCTCCGACAACGCATCACCGAAGCGCGCGCGATGGGCGATCTCCGGGAGAACTCTGAGTATCACGCGGCGCGCGAAGATAAGGCGCTGAACGAAACCAAGACGAAGGAAGTCGAAGCACGACTCGCATCTGCGCAGATTGCCAATGCGTCGGAGCTCCCTCAAGACATAGTGTTCGTGGGTTCAATGGTCAAACTTCGCGACATTGTCTCTGGCGAAGAAGACTGCTACCGACTCGTGGGACTCTCGTCAGGTCGATTTGATCTTGACTACATCGAAGTCACCGTCACGAGCCCGATCGGCAGCGCTTTGATGGGCGCGCGCATTGGCGAGACTGTTCGCGTCGATCTTCCACGCGGCGAACGACGCTATCTCATCGTTGAAATCAGCGTGTAACTGGCGGAGCGACGCGCTCCCAAAGAACGCGCGTGCCGAGCGGAATGCTTTCGCGCGTCTCGATCACGCCATCGCTCCATCGCACCTCGACATCCACGCGCTGCACGCCTTCGGGAAGTCCGAAGTGCGCTTCGGGCGCGTTGTTACTCATAAACGGACCGCCGCCCCACATCCATCGGCGCTGCATTGCGAGAAGTGGCTCAGTGCCTGCGGCAAGCGTCGCGCGCGCTGTGATGGTCGCGCCGATCGCATGATGATTTCCAACACCCGCGCGATGATCGCGCGGAACGATTTCGATCCAGTTCTGTTTCGGTGCATCGATGGACACGCAATCATTGCGATAGACACGCAAGCTTTCGCCGATACCGCCGACGATCACATCGATGTCACCGTCCCGATCGAAGTCCGCGAATACTGCGGTGCGATCGATGTGCGCTTCTCCAGGAAGTGCGCCCGCATTGTCAACGCGCTCAAACCGTTTGCCTCGACGTTCCATCAACAACGGCGGCTGTTTTCGCGCGCTATCCATCGTTTCCTTGGATGCTTGCGGATAGACGTGACCGTTCACCGTGAGTAGATCTTCATCACCGTCGTGATCGAAGTCGTAGAAGCCAGCCGCCCAACCAACAAGCGGTCGACTCGGCGCAGCGACGCCGAACTGATTCGATCGATCATCGAAGTTTGCGCCGTCGAGATTGAGATGCAGCGTGTTCACATCGCTCGAAAAGTTCGAGGTGAAGAGATCAGGTCGCCCATTGCCATCGACATCGGCGATCGCAATGCCCATCGTCGCTTGCGCGATGCCCTCGCCATTCAGCGCAACGCCGCTGCGAACTCCTTCATCCACAAATCGAAACGGCGCAGTCGCTTTGAAGAAGTTGTTCGACTGCGAATCGTTGCCCACAAAGATGTCGAGTTCGCCATCACCCGTGAAATCAAGAATCGCGAGGTTCAATCCGAACGCGGGTTTCGTTTTCAAAATGCCCGAGACTTCGCTGCGATCGATGAAGATAGCGTTGCCCACATTTTCAAAGATCGCATCCGCGGTCGCTGCGTAGCCTTTCGGACCTGCCATCACTTCGATGCCCTTGAAATGCGCGTGCGGCAACGGATGGAGCGGATCAAAGTCGAGATACTTCGTCACATACAGATCAAGGTCGCCGTCCTTGTCGAAGTCCGCAAACGCTGCTGCGGTAGACCATCCACTGTCGCTCAATCCTGATTCTGCCGTCGCATCGCGGAAGCGCCCCTTGCCATCGTTGAGCCAGAGCGCGTCCTTGCCAAAGCAGGCGAAGAAAATGTCGTCACTGCCGTCACCATCCACATCACCGACGGTCGAACCAAAGCTCCACTGCGTGTGTTTGAGCCTTGATTCCTCGGTGATTTCACTGAATCGCAGCGCGCCCTCGTTGCGAAACACGCGCGCACCAGGCCCGCGCGCAACGTCATCCATCGATGCGCCATTCGGGAGGATCAGATCGAGATCGCCATCGCCTTCAAGATCGATGAGCGCGAGACCTGTGCCCTTCGCTTCGAGAATCTCGGTCGCGTCGTAGTTGCCCGTGCACGGAATGACGAGTGCGAGTCCGCTCGCGGCAGAGACATCCGTAAAGCGCATCGCCGTCGCGGCAGGCTTGTCCTGCGCAGTGATCGCGCTCGACAGCATGAGCAGCGCAATCATAATCACGACGCGCCGCCTCCAGATGCAGCATCCAAGCGCTCGCGAAGTGACTTCTCATTCTCTCGCGCGATCGATGCTTGCTCGGACTTTCCAAGTCGATCTTTCACGCGCGCAGTCTTCGCCCAGATTTCAGGGAATGTCGGCGCGAGAGTCGCTGCGCGTTCGAGGATCTCTTCCGCTTTGACCGGGTCATCGGAGCGCAGTGCGAGATCACTCTGTCGCACAAGGACGCGTGCTTGATCACGCGGTTTCGCATCCCCAAACGCAATGAATGCTGCATCGAGTAAGCGAGCAGCTTCTTCGTTGCGATCTTGCGCGATGTTCACGACCGCGAGACCAAACGTGGAATCTGGCTCATTGGGTACGGCTACGAGATGCTCTTCAAATCGCACGCGAGCCTCATCCATCTCGCCAAGGTGAAAATGGCACCAGCCTAGAAAATGCGGCGTGTGCGGTCGCTCGATGAATGTCTGTTCCGTCAACAGCCCAGCGAGAAAATGTACTTTCGCTTCTTCGTATCGCTTCTGTTTCGTGATCGCAAGACCAAGCAAAAACTCCGCACGTCCAATTTCAGGTCGCTCCTTGAGCACGGTCCTGCACGCGAGTTCCGCTTGCGCGAACTGCCCTGATTTCAACATGATTCCAACGACATCAAGCCGCGGATCATCGGGGAAATTCCCAAGCGGAATCACGCGCGAGCCTTCAGGGACGATGAGTTCTGGAGGTGCGTCGACCTGAGGCACTGACAACGCAGAGGGCGGCGCGGAGGAAGTCGTGACGGGCGCTGGTGGAATCACTGCCGAAAGAGTTGGGTTAGTACGATTGGTCCACAATCCAAGCACGAGACACGCAGCCGCGGCAATCACCAACAAGATTTGAACAACTGTGCTCTGAGCGCGTAGCAGCATCGAATCCATTATAGAAGTTATGACCTTGTCCGCAGTTGCGAGAACCAGTCGCGTGGCCACCAAATTGACAAAGTTCACGAATCTCTCTCGCTTCCGTTTCCACATCGTCAATCGGCGAATAACTTAGACGGGAAGAGTGTGCGTGCATAGTGATTGCATGCGCGCCCACTTCGCGTCCGCTGCGAGTCCACTGCACTGCCGCCTCCCGAGTCCCAATCATGAAACACATCTGCCTGACCATTGCTTGCGTTCTTCCATTGATTTCGACTTTCACTTCCGCGCAAGTGACGCTGCAACCAAAGGCTGGCGCTCCTCTTGCGGGCTTGACGCTGACCCAGTACGAAGCCTTCACGATTGGCGCACTCTCGTATCAAACTCCACTCACGATCGCGACGGGTCTTGGGCCGGCGTTCAACAAGGGTGGATGCATGAGTTGCCACGCAAATCCGCTCGGTGGTTGGGGCGCAATTGCGGTGACACGATTTGGCATGGATGAGAAAGGCGAGTTCATCGACATTCCTGAACTTGGCGGTTCGCTCTTGCAAGCGGAAGCGATCTCGCAAGCGTGCCGCGAAGTCCTTCCACCAGAAGCGAGTGTCACAGCGACGCGCATCACGAATTCTTCGATGGCGTTTGGCATGATCGAAGCAATCTCAGATGCGAACATCAGTGCGAATGCAGATCCTTCCGACGACAACGTTGACGGCATCAGCGGTCGCGTGCACTGGGTGCTTCCACTCGAAGACACTGCAGGAAGTCCGCTCCGCGCTGGTCGCTTCGGTTGGAAGGCGCAAGTCGCAACGGTGCTGACGTTCAGTGGCGATGCGAGTCTCAATGAAATGGGATTGACGAATCGATTGGTACCCACAGAAAACGCGCCCAACGGTAACGCGGTCTTGCTGAGCCAGTGCGACACCGTTGCGGATCCTGAAGATGGTCCTGATGATTCGGGTAAGCACTTCATCGATCGCGTCACGGATTTCCAGCGCTTTCTCGGCCCTCCCCCGCAAACACCAAAGACGGGCATGGCGGGCGAAGTGGTCTTCAATGCTGCGGGTTGCGCAAGTTGCCACATCGCAAGCTGGACGACTTCGAAGTCGAAGAGTCTCGAAGTTGCGCTGCGCGGCAAGACGATTCGTCCGTATTGCGACTTCCTCTTGCATGACATGGGAACGCTCGGAGATGGCATTCAACAAGGTGACGCGACGGAACAAGAGTTCCGCACACCAACGCTGTGGAACCTGCGTTCGCGTGATCCGATGCTGCACAACGGAACAGCTGCTGGCGGACTCTTTGCGGATCGCGTCGCGCTTGCGATCAACGCGCACGGTCCATTCGGTGAAGGCGCCGCAAGTGCTGCTGCATTCGAAGCACTCTCGACGGGTGACAGGGCTGCGATGATTGCGTTCCTTGATTCGCTCGGACGCGCGGAGTTTGATTATGACGGTGACGGTGTTCGCGATCTCGAAGATTTCACGATCTTGCGTGGATACGCGGGTGTCGCCACCAACCCAAATCTTCCATCCGCGATCGGTGATGTCGATCAGAACGGCGTGATCAACGCTGTCGATGCAACATACTTCGTGCAAGTGATCGAAGGATTTGGACCGATGCGCGATTGCAACAACAATGGCATCGCAGATCTCGTCGACATCTTCTCAGCCACGATGCCTGATGCGGATGGCGACGGTCAAGGCGACAACTGCCCAGCGCCTTGCGTGGGCGACTTCAACGCCGATGGTGTTGTGGATGCAGCGGACCTCGCGACTCTCCTCAATGCTTGGGGCACTGCAGGTGGCGACCTCAACGCCGATGCAACCACCGATGCCGCAGATATCGCTGTCCTCCTCAATGGTTGGGGTAGTTGCAGATAAGTTCGTGACCGAAGTTCCCACCGCACTTGTTCGCCTCCACTAGAATTCCTGCTCTCCCGCCTGCAATCGGACATTTTCGAGCCACTCTATGCGCACAACGATCCTCGCCTCACTCTCCGCATGTTCACTCGCTGCAATGCTCGCCACAAGTGCCAACGCACAGTGGCAGACTTCGTTTGTGAATCAGACTTCGACTCGACTGATTGCTTCGCCCACGCTCGTGGTAAATGACAACATCGAGAAGGACTTTGAGTACGCGGACTTCGATCAGGACGGTGATGTCGATCTCATCTGCATGCGAAAGTTTCCGGGGTCGATCCAAGGTGGATTCCCCGATCTCTTGCTGATGAATGAAGGCGGCGTGCTTGTGGATCGCACGACGGAGTATGGCACTGCGGCGGATGTTGCGGGAAGTCAAGGCATGCGCGACCCAGTGAACGATCGCGATGTGAAAGCGGTCGATGTGAACAACGACGGTTGGATTGATCTCGTCACTGCGACAACGATGTCCGACTCCGTTTCAACGATGCTCGGTCAACCGCGCGTCTATATGAATCGCGGCGATGACGCGAGTGGCAACTGGCTTGGGTTCCGCTTTGAAGACGCGCGCATCCCGCAACTCTTCGCGGCGGGCGGTGCGACAGCGAACCCCCGCTTCTGCGAATTCGTCGCTGGTGATTTCACGGGCGACGGCTTCTCGGATCTTTTCTTCACCGACTACGACACGCCGGAGACGAGCGGCACGGTCTGCATTGATCTCAACATGGACGGCGACACTGCCGACGCTGGCGAGTGCCAAGCGTCGCCGGCCGAAAACGCGTCCAATGATTTCCAGAACAAGTTCCTTGTGAATCTCGGCGTCGCCAATCCTGGCTTTTTCGTCGATACGACCACGACGCGATTCACTGCGTCGCAACTTTCCGCGGCCTTCGGAAATGCCGTTTCTACCGCTGATTTCAACGGCGATGGTCACCTCGATATCGCGCGCGTCAACACACTGACCGGCGGTCAGGACGTTGCGATTCTCTACGCCAATTCCGCGAATCTCGGTAACACCTTCATCGGTCCTGACAGCGTCAGCGCAGTCGCGCCCTACGAGATTGATGTCGGCGACTTGAACAACGACGGTCGTGTCGACCTCGTGGTCGTTGATGACGGACAGGACAAGTTCCTTATCAACCAAGGCAACGGCACCGACGGACTCGCGAACTGGACGAGCTACACGATCGCCGACAGCCTCAGCGAGTTCGGCAATCAGACGCGCGTGATCGATCTCGATAAGGATGGCAAACTCGACGTGCTCATCACCGACGTCGATGCAGATCTTCCGAGCTTCTGCCCAACCACGGGTCGTCGCTCGCACATCTATCGCAACACCGGCACGCTGCCGACACTGCTCGATGAAATCGGCGAGATCATTCCGTACGCTTCTGCGAGCGCGGTGTTTGACTTCGCAACGTTCGATATCAACGGTGATACTTGGCCTGACGTTGTGATTGGAAAGTGCGCTGGCATCGAAGTGTGGATGAACAATCCTCCCATCGGTTTGACCTTCAGCTATCCAAGCGGACTTCCGACAAGCGTGTTCCCCGCGACACCGACTTCATTCGCGGTGTCGGTTGGCATTCTTGGCGGCGGCTCGATCGCTGCAGGAACCGCAAAGCTCTTCAGCTCCATCGATCACGGCGCTTGGACGCAGACGCCGCTCACGCCAACGGGTGCGACCACCTTCACCGCCACGCTTCCTCCCGTGAACTGCGGGCAGGAGCTGCGCTACTACCTCAGTGCGCGGTATCAGGGCGGCGGTTACTACACCGACCCCGCGACGGCACCAACCTCATTCCACCTTGTGCCTGTGCAAACGGGTGAATTCGTTGCATACGCCGACGCGATCGAGAGCGGAACTGCAGGTTGGACAACCGCTACGGACGCGAGCGTCACTTCTGGCGCATGGGTGGCAGTCGTGCCTGTCGGCGCAGTGAGTGGCGGCGTGCAAACATCTCCTGCAACTGATGCGACAGCGAAGGGAACGATCGCGTGGATCACAGGACTCGGCGTTGCGGGCAACGTGGGCAGTTCGCAGGATCTCGATGGCGGACCTGTGACGCTTTCTACTCCGACCTACAACCTCGGGGGTTTCCTTGGCGCGCGCCTTTCTTTCTCGTGCTGGTACTACTGTGATGACGCGACGACAACGCCTGCGCAGCAGGACTACCTCCGCGTCGATGTCTCAAACAACAACGGCGCGACCTGGACCGTTGTGGCGAGCATCGGAAGCCAAGGCAGCACGTGGCAGACGAAGACGTACAACCTCGAAAACTTTGTCCCACTGACTTCGACGATGAAAGTGCGATTCGTCGCGTCAGACAATCCCAACAACTCACTCACGGAAGCGGGCATCGACGATCTCGTCATCCGCGTGATTGAATGCACGCAAGCAAGCTGCACGGGCGACATCAACAACAGTGGCGTAGTGGACGCAGCGGACATCGCGATTCTCCTCGGCGGTTGGGGCGGCGCCAGTGGTGATCTCAACAACGACGGAACAACCGACGCTGCGGATCTCGCTGTGCTGCTGGGCAATTGGGGACCGTGCCTCTAAGTCGTGGAATCTGCTCTACACTCGCAATCGATGAACGCATCCGACGCGCTCGCGCTTGATTTCTGCGGACTCTCGATGTCGTGCCCCGTCGTGCTTGCGGCGGGAACGGCGGGCTATGGTGTTGAACTCAACGATGCGTTTGACCTTGCGAAGGTCGGCGCGGTCGTCACGAAATCCATCACGCGTGCACCTCGCGAAGGCAACTCGCCTCCGCGCATCATCGACAGTCGTGCGGGCATGTTGAACGCGATTGGACTCGCGAATGTTGGGATCGATGCATTTCTCTCGGAGCAACGAAGCACGCGCAGCGCTGTGCAATGCCGGCTCTTTGGAAGTGTCGCTGGTCATGCAACGCAGGAGTACATCGATGTCGCGAGCGCGATGGATGGCGATCCGCACATCGATGCGATCGAACTCAATGTGAGTTGCCCCAACACGAGTGACGGATTGCAATTCGGCGAGTGCCCCGTTGCACTCACCGCGTTGCTGCGCGAAGTTCGTCCTGTGGTCACGCGCAAACCACTCATCGTGAAGTTGTCGCCCAACGCGACTGACATCGTGAACATGGCAGCGGCTGCGATTGCTTCGGGAGCGGATGCACTCACTGTCGCGAACACGTTCACCGCGATGGCGATCGATGTGAACACGCGCGCATTCCGACTTTCCAACAAGCGCGGCGGATATTCCGGTACGGCGATTCACCCCATCATCGTGCGCATGGTGCATGACATCTACGCCAACGTCGCGCGCGACGCGCGCAAGCCGATCATCGGTCTCGGCGGCGTGTCGCGTTGGGAAGATGCCGCAGAGTTCATCCTCGCAGGCGCGACGCTTGTCGGCATGGGCACCGCGCTCTTCATCGATCCGCGCTCGCCGCTGGCGGTTGTCGATGGACTCGCGCGATGGACGCGCGCACAAGGATGCAGTCACATTGCAGAACTCATCGGAGCAGTGCACGCATGAGCGCGATGCAAGGCATGAGTCACAAAGAGCGAGAGCGCTTCGATCGGCTCTTTCAAGAAGTGTTTGAAGTGCTTCCACCCACCGTGCACACGATGCTCGAGGAAGCGCCGATCATTCTGGAAGATCATCCGTCCCCTGAACTCGCCGCTGAACTCGGCATCGATCTCGAGAATCCAGACGACATTCTCTCTGGTCTGCACACGGGTGTGCCGCTCACCGAGCGCAGCGTTTCCCACGCCGAGGGGCTCGAGACGATTCACCTCTTCCGCATGGGCATCCTCGATATGGCGGGCGGTTGGGAGACGTGGGAGGACGAAAATGGGCAAGAATGGGGCGGCAGCGATCGCATTCGCGAGGAGATTCGCATCACGATCCTGCACGAAGTTGGACATCACTTCGGTCTTGATGAAGAAGATCTTGAGCGACTCGGCTACGGATGATTGCGTGACGCGAGGTGTTCACGCGAGGTGTTCACGCGAGGTGTTCACGCGAGCGACTGCAACACCGCGTCATCGATGCCGAGGTATTCGCGCATGTGCGAGTCGTAAACTTCAACGTCCTTATCGCGCGAAAAATCCAAGCGCAACTCGTTGATCACTTTCGTGCCTTGACGAATCCATGCGTCGAATGTCTCCTTCGAGATGTTCGATTGAATCCACTCGCCGACTTTCCCGCGAAACGGCGGCGCCTCCATCTGCGTGCCGGGTCGACCACTTTGGCGGCAGACAAATCCGCCCGAGACGCGAATCGCATCGGCAGCGACCTCATTTGCACTCTCGATCTTTGGCGCCTTGCGGCCGATCGATTCGAGCAACTGCTCCATCGCGACTTGCGGCATGCGATCGCCCTTCGCACTCGCTATCCCGTAGCCCTCTTCCAAGAACTTCACAGCGCGATCTTCCCAGCCCGCTTTGATCATCGCATCGCCGCCCAATTGCCACGCCTTGCTCATCTCGCGGTTGACTGCGACGCAACGCTCGAAAGCGACCGCTGCTTCCGCTGCGCGACCCGCTTGCAAGTATGCATTTCCAAGGCTGAAGTGCGCCATCTCATTGGACGGATCCGCGGCAGCCATTTTTTCAAACTGGGAGATGCGATCAGCAGATGGAGTGGATGGAGTGCTCATGGGAGTAGAAAAAATCGATGGGCGAAGTTGCGAAGTGTAGGAGCAACCTTCGTTGTTCGCCTACTCACACGCGCACTTGCCGCTGATAGACCCACCACTCGAGCACGAGAATCACGAGCGCAAGACCCAGCACCCACGGCCACACACTCGAGCGGCGCTCGTTCGAAACATCCATCGCCGCAATCGCATCCACGCCGAGCACGATCTCCGCAACGGGTTCGACACGACTCTCCTCCGCGGAGTAGAGATTGGACGCAACACGACGGACTCCGCGCTCCGCTTTGTCCTTCTCCAGAAATGCGATGTCATACAGTCCAGTACGCAACACTGGCCCCCACACGAGATTGCCTCCCGCATCGACCTTCGGAGCAACACTCAATCCATCCGGACCCGTGAGACGCGCATCCGCGCTTCCAGCAGGCAGACGCAGCGCGATCGCATCGCCAGGTCGAACGCCTTGCGCAGTGATCGCTTCACCCGCATGTCCGAGCACATCGACAGCGTTGGCGACGAAGTTCAGAAACGACCGTTGAAACGGCCAGTTGGAATCAAGAAGATCGAACGTGACGTACACCGCGTGTGTGTCCCCCGCGTCGTACGTCATCAACAGCGGCGCGTCTGGACCTTCTGCAACAATCGTCCACAACTTACTCGGTCGCGTCGCAACGGCGGTGCTCACAAACAATTCATCAAACGAAGCAGAGCGCAAGAGCGCGGACTCATCGCGCGTGACGCGGCACCAGACATCTTTCTGCGTGGCATACACATTGAGCTCGGGCAAGGGAGGCGCTGCGCCGAAGATGAGGTAACGGCCGGAAGGCAGCGACTTGGGCGCAAAGTTGTCAAGCACGACGAGGTCATACTGCAACGGTGTTTGCGCAGCAACGAGTGCATCGAACTCCACGCCCGTCGCATGATCGACGCGCTCGATGGGTAGCGAGTCGAGCGCGGAAGCGAGCACGAATCCTTGACTTTGCACGAGAAGAATGCGAAGTCGCTTCGCAGGAGGGACGACGACAAACGCAACATCATCACTTGCAAGCGCGTCCTTGCGGAGGATCGACGCTTCAATCACGACATCACGCGGTTGCGCGATCGGACGGAAGATCACCTGCGCACTCCCTGGTCGAAAGCTCGCCGCGCCACCACTACTGGAGGCGGAGATAATCGCCGCCGCGGGAATCTGAATCGGTTCGGGTGTGATCGCGCGCGCGCGACCATCGATCGCAAGTTGCACGGACACCGCAACCGCCTCTGTGTTCATGTTGATGAGCGCGGCGAAAACTTGTACATCATCCGGGCGATCCGCGGGGCGCTCAGCAGCGAGCGCAACGATTGCGACATTATCTTTCGCAGTCCCGACTTTGCGATAGACCAGCGATTCCATCGGACGCAGCGTCAACTCCGCAAGATCGGAAAGTCTGCCGTCGCTGTACAGCTCCAAGATCGCCGGCGCAGCAACCGTGCGATCTGGTCGGTCGGGATCCACATTCGTCGTGAACGCGCGCGCGATTGCGAGTGCATCGCCGAGTGAAGTCACTTCGTCGGTCGGTGCAATCGCGTTGATGGCAGATTGAAGATCCGCGACGTTGTCTGTGAACGGCGCGCGCACTTCGGCACGCGCTCCAAACGCAACGACCATCACATCGCCCGCGTGCGCTGAGAAAAATCCGCCGCCGAGCAACGCGTCCACGCGTTCGAGCGCAGCATCTTTCGCGATCTCAAGTCGCGACCGCGTCCCGCCATCCACATCTTCCATCGCGTTCATGCTCGCGCTGCGATCGATGAGCAGCACATAGCGTCCACCTGTTTCCACGAGTCCTGTCGATTCCGGCTGCGCGATCGCAACGGCGATGAGTCCGAGCAACAAGAGTTGTAAGAAGAGCAGCACACTGGGTCGGAGCCGCTGAAACGGCGCATTCGCGCGCAAATCCGCGAGTGAGCGTGTCCACAGCAGCGTGCTCGCCACCACGCGTGGCTTGCGACGCAACTTCAGAAACCACAACGCGAGCAATGGCGGAATGACCACGCTCGCGAGAATCGCACCAGCAAACGGCGTGAGCCATGTCAGCGCGAGGATCATCGCACCAGTCCTCGTCGACGCAGATACTCGAGCATCATCGTTTCCACGGGCACGCTGCTCTCGACAACCATATGCGTGACATCTCGTCGCGCGCACCACTGCCGCAATCCGCCGCACCAACCGTCGAGTCGTTCTTTGTAAGACTTCAACAGCGCTGGCGTGACGGTGACTTCCGTCTCGCCGAGCGATTCACTGTCCACCAATTTCATGTCGCCGCTCACGCCACCTTCGCGCGATGGATCGACCTGTTGTGGCGAGAGCACCTGCAACGCGAAAAGATCGAAGCCGCGGCCCGCGACCATGCCAAGCCCCTTCTCGTATCCCTCGCGCAACATGAAATCGCTCAAGACGATCATCACGCCGCGCCCGAGTCGCGAAAGCGCGGCAGCTTTCATCGCCGCTTCGAATCCGCTTGCGCCCTGTGGTTCAAGTTGCAGGAGCCAGGTTGCGAGTTCGGAGGACTTTCGTCGACCGCGCAAGTTCGAGACTCGCGCAATGCCTTCGGTGTTGAACGCGAGCATCGACACGCGATGCTGATTGCACAATCCAACGTAACCGAGCGCCATCGCGAGACGGCGGCAGTAATCGAAACTATCTGGATTTCCCGTCCGCATCGACGCGCTCGCGTCGATCGCGATGACGAGCGAGAGATCTTCTTCTTCGAGGAACATCTTCAAGAAGAGTCGATCGAGTCGGCCGTAGATATTCCAATCCACGAAACGCAGATCGTCGCCGGGCGCGTAAGGACGGAAGTCCGCGAACTCCACCGACTGCCCGCGCCGACGCGATCGCCGCTCGCCATGCAGTTTGCCAGAGAAAATCTTTCGACTCACGACATCGAGTTGATCGAGCTTCGACATGAGCCGACCATCGATCAAGTCATCGAGACGGTGCAACGGCTTCGTGGAACCACTCATCGTGCACCTCGCACGGTTGGCGCGACTTGCGGAATGGTCGGGATGCGCGCGACCAGTCGTTGCGCGATCGCGTCGTTAGAGATTCCTTCTGCCTCCGCTTCAAACGAACGATGAATGCGATGGCGAAGTGCAGCGCGGGCCACGCGGCGGACATCATCAAAGCTCACCGCGAACCGTCCCTTCATCAACGCGAGGACTCGCGCGCACGCGACAAGCGCCTGCGCGCCGCGAGGACTTGAACCTGCGCGAATGTAGCGACGCAAATCATCGGGGCAGAACTCGCCGTCGGGATGCGTCGCGAGGACAAGACGCACGCACCAATCTTGCACTTCAGGCGCGAGCGGAATGCGTCGCGCGAGTTTCTGCGCGGCGAGAATCCCACGGGGATCGACAACCTGCGTCAGCGTGATTTCTTGTTCGCGTGTCGTGCGGGTGAGAATCTCCTGCAGCTCTTCGCGTTTGGCGCTCGGCACTTCAACCTTCAAGAGGAATCGGTCCAATTGCGCTTCTGGAAGCGGATACGTGCCCTCTTGCTCGATCGGATTTTGTGTCGCCATCACAAAGAAAGGCCGACCAAGTTGACGCGTCTCTCCACTCGAAGTCACGCTGCGTTCCTGCATCGCTTCAAGCAGCGCGGACTGCGTCTTCGGACTCGCGCGATTCACTTCATCGGCGAGCACGAGCTGCGCAAAGATCGGGCCTCTTCGAAACTCGATGCGCCGATGGAGCGTCACAGGGTCCTCGATCAGCACGCTCGTGCCGGTGATGTCCGCGGGCATCACATCAGGCGTGAATTGGATACGAGAGAACTGCACGCCCGTGGCTTCCGCGAGCGAACGAATCAGCAGCGTCTTTCCAAGGCCAGGAACTCCTTCGAGCAACAGATGTCCATCCGCGAAGAGACAGGTCAATGCGAGGTCGACAACTTCTTGCTGACCAACCATACGGCGCGCGACTTCGGTGCGAAGGTGCAGAAACAAACCGCGAAAGAGCTCCGCGTGCCGCTGCGCATGCGTGAGGTCCTCGATGCTCGCGTTCTCGAGTTCGTTTGTGGCACTTCGTGCGTCAAACTCAGCCACGTCCGTCGCCCTCCCCGTCGATACGCTCTTCTCCTTGCGCTCGTTTACGCGCACGAAGCAGACGTTCCATCGGAGTCTCTTCGGGGACATCCGTTGCATCAGCGCTCGATGATGTTGTCGCCGAAGTCGGTTGCGCATTCCCGCGCGCGTTCGAATCGCCGGCGTTTGCAGCCTCCGCGCGTGTGTCAAGCGCGGGACCCATGCGTCCAAGCAGCGGATCCGCAGCCTCCGTTGTTGCCACTGCGCGTGCGGTGCCCGATCGCGCGCGCGCCTTCTTCCACGCAACCACAGTTGCCTCACCACTCGCGCCAATCGGCGTGATCGCGCCGCGCAAGTGCGCGCGTGCAGCGTCCGCATCGAAGGTCAATCGACGAACTGCCACATCGAACACAAAGCAGATCGCAGCGATGATCGCGAGCAAATCCCAAATGCGTTTCGCGCTTTCAGGAATGGGAAGATCCCCCTTCTCAAACGCGCCGCCCGCGCTGGCGAAACCGAGATCACCGAGTCGAATGACGCGACCTCCGGTTTCATTCGCAACACTCTCGAGCAATGCGCTATTGTCGCGCACCGTGCGAAACTCCTTGGGATAGGGAACACTCACCGATGCTTGCACGCTGCCTCGTCGCGCGTTGCTGTCGCTGCCCGCGCTTGTGGATGGCGCATTCGCTGAAACGTTGACGAGATAACTTCCCGCTTCCTCCACGACAAACTCGCCGCGCCATCGACCAGGACCAACCTGTTGCAGTGCGAGCTCCGTGAGCGCACCGTCGGGCGCGATGATCACAGACTCCGGTTGCACATCCGTCGCGAATCCACCCGCGGCTGAGAGCGCTTCCAATTCAACGATCGCGCGATCCCCATCGACATGCGTGCGCAGTGCGAGATTCTGTGGAGTCGGTGGACGCATCAACCATCGCACGGTTTGTTCCCAGAATGGCTTGAAATCGCTCCACGCGACCCAAGCCTTTCCCCATCGGCCCGCGATGTCACTTGTAAACACAGCACTACGACCAAGCCCAAAGTTCCAATCCGCAAAGATCGGATCCGTGCCCTCTTGCGTCACATTATAGATTCGCACACTCGCAAGTCCGTCGCGCGGAATCGTGAGCACATAGCCGCCAATCGGCGCAACTGCGCTGAATCCTCGCGTGGGACCGCTTGTCGATGAAACCACCGTGGGCTGAAAGTCACCTTCGACAATCAGACTGCGCGCGACCATCTGCGCTTCTTTGATGAAAATCTTCGGCAGATTCTTCGGGTTCTTCACTTCATAAAAATTTCCGCCCGTTGCATCGGCGGTGAACTTCATGTTCTGATTGTCTTGCGGTGTGCCGTGGCCAGCGACCATCACGGTGGTGATGGTGACCTTCGCTTCAATCGCGCCCCTAAGCGTCTGCTTCGTCGGCGGACTTGGATCTCCATCACTCACGATGATCATGTGTCGTTGACCTGCGCGACTCTCCGACAGCGCTTTCACTGCCATCTGCACCGTGCCATCAAAGTCCATCATGTCACCGACGACCATCGAACGCGCAGCGGCCACGGCCTTGGATTTGTCGCCCGCTTCTTGCAAGGGCAACGCCCAGGTCGGACCAGTAGTCCAGGTGATGATGCCAATCAAATCAAGTCGCGAAAGTGCTTCCACCGCGGCGATCGTCACCTGCTGCGCCCAGTAGTTGCCTTGCGGCATCTCACAAGAATGCACCACGCAGACGAGCGCGCCGCGCACCATCTGTCGCGTCGCAGGTGGATCGAGTTTCACAGGCAGCGCCTGCGCGGTCTCCGAACCGATCCAACCGCCTGCGCCGAAACTCTGATCACCGCCGAGCATGAGCAAGCCGCCCCCGAGATCGTGCACGTACGCCCGCAGCAATCGATCCGTCTCGCCATCAATGTTCCATCGCGCGACATTCGCAAGCACCACCGCGTCAAATCCACCGAGAAAATCAGCGCCTTTCGCGAGCTCACCCGGTCCAACGGTGCGGACGACGATACCGCTGTCGATAAGCGCTTCACGCAGCGGACCAGACTCGACGCCCCCTTCGTCGACGATCAAGACTTCACCTTCGCCACCGACAAACGTCACCGCAGTCGCGCGATTGTTTTCAAGTTGCGCGTCTGCATCGGCGTCGATCGGCTCGAACACCGCTTCAAATCGTCGCGCGCCGCTCGCATCAAATGGAATCGGAACAATGATCGCTGTCGCACCCGCAGGCAGCTCGATCATGCGCGCGTCGCCGACCTCGTCGGGCGAGAGATCAATCGGTCGACCACTCTCACTCAAGGTAAGTCGCCCTGATGTTGCCGCTTGACTGCGCAACGTCAATCGAAGATCTGCCGTCTGACCAAGTCTTGCTCGCGAAGGTGCACGAATGCCTTCGAAGACGACTTCGTTCTTGAACTCATATTCAAGCGGTACGACATCAACAGGAATGCCACTCGCAAAGGCGAGGCGAGCCTCTGCGATCGCGTCGCCAACATTTTCATTGCCATCAGAAAAAAGCACGATGCGCCGCGCAGTATCCGGCGGCATGATCGAGAGCGCCTGTCGAATGCCAGCGCCGATGTCGGTTGCATCACGACTGCCGGTGTGCTCTTCGGTGGGCACGATCGAATGCGCATCCGGCTGCGCGGCAATCGACGCTTCGCGACCAAGGGTGATCGCTGCAACGCGATCCTCATCCTCAGGTTTTCCATCGACGAGTTCTTTCGCGTACGCGCGAGCCTGTTGACGTAGCGCGAGTGGTATCGATCGACTGTCATCGAGCACAAACACAGTCGTGATCGCTTCGCCTCGCCGCGTGAGCGAAGGCTGACTCAACGCACCCACGAGACAGATCACCACAATCGTGCGGAGCGTCAGCGCGGTCCACCACTTCGCAATGCCCTCACTCCGTCGACTGCGCCATGCAAGCAGCGCGACGGGGATGAGCAGCAAACTCAAGATGAGCGCAAGCGGTTGTTCAAATTGCAGTGGGATCGCATTCACGGAACGGAGGTCATCTGCACGCGGTTGTTTCCTGAGTCGAGGATGGCGACAGAGCCGTCTCGACGAGCTGCAAGGCTCCAAGGATACTGCAGTTGACCAAGCGCAAAGCCGCGCCCTCCCCTGATTCCCAGCGATGCGCCAGTCTGCGCATCGAGGCGTTGCACGCGGTGCGCTCCGAGTTCGGTCACGAGGAGGGTTCCATCCGCGAGAAGGTCGAGACCGTAGGGATACGCGAGTGCGCCTTCCGCGAGAACGCGCTGCAATTCGCCGCGTTGATTGAAGACCTGAATGCGACCGTTCACGCTGTCGGCGACAAACAATTCCGAGCGCGATGCATCCCACACGAGCGATTGCGGACGAGCGAATTGCCCTGCATCGTTGCCGAAGCTTCCAAAGGATCGCAAAAAATTTCCCTTCGCATCAAAGACTTGAATGCGATCATTCGAGCCATACTCACTGACAAAGAGTTCGCCGTCTTGCCCGAACGCAATGTCCGTTGGATAGATGAAGGAACCGTCTTCGAGCCCGTACTTCCCAAATCGATACTGCTCGACGCCTTCGGGGCTGAACGCGATAATGCGGTAGTAGTGCGTGTCCGCGACGACGAGCGTTCCGTCCGGCGCAACACTTGCACCCGTGGGTCGACCGGTGGCGTAGTCGGGCATGCGCCACTGCAACAGAAAAGTGCCGTCTTCGGCGAATCGCTGCACGCGCGCGTCCTTGTCGATGACATAGAAATCACCGTTTCGCGCATCACTCGCAAGCACGCGAGGAAAAACAAACTGCCGTTCGCCGCGTCCAGCGGTTCCAACCGCGAGCGAAACGTCAAGCGGTTCGATGGAGTCGCGATCGACTGGCGCATCACACGCAGGGATCAGCAGCACGAACAGAAGCAACGGCAAGACTCGGAGGAACGCCGCGCGACGCAAGAGCACGAGCAGCAACACACCACTCACGAGCGCGATGCTCACGAGAAGCGCGGTCGCGAGAAGCACAGTTTCTGGTCGCTGATAGTGAATCGCATTGAGAATACTCGTCGCGAGTGAATCAAACGAGGGCGGCGCGAGACGCGATGTTGTGCCGAGTTCAGCAAGAGAACCCGTCAGCGCGAGCACCGCGCCAAGGCCACTCGAAAGCATGATCGCGCGCCGCGATGAACGCCACGCTGCACGAAGACTCGGCCCTTCAAGTTGCGCGAGCATTTCTGCGCGACCGCTTGATGCGATGCCCACGAGTAGTCCCGCAAGTGCCGCCCATCCGCCTGTGCGAGCGATCAGACCAAGCACGACGATGATCGGCGAATCGTAGACTGAGACGAGTGCCGTTCCCACGCCGTACTCGAGTTCTGGTCGATTCCATGCACTCTCAAACAGCAGCGCGATCACCGTCGCGGGCGCAACTGCAAACGTGAGAAGCACGAGCGTCGTCACTTTCGCACACAGCGCACTTCGTCCACCGGCACGGACAGCAATCGCTGTTGCCGCAGCGATCACTCCACCGATCAACGCACTCGCGAGAGCGACAGCGAGCATGGAGATTGCTTGTGCGCCATGGAAGGAAACAAAGCGCGATGCGCCGCTCAAGGTCACGCCTTCGACGAACACAAACAGTGCAGGCAGGAGCGTCAAACTAGCAAGCGCGCAGTAGGTGAAGCACTCCCAACGTCGAGGAGATTCGGGCGCGAGCATGCGAGGACTGGAAGTGACCAGCGCGCTCATGACGCGAACTAGAAGCATCGCGCCCATGAGTGCGAGGAGCACGGCGGGCAAGCCTCGCAGCAAGACTTCATGCGCGGACGCGCCTGTGGCATCAAGGGTGCGAAGTTCAAATCCGTAGGTCACGACTTGCGCGAGATCGAACACCACAGTTTCACCGAACAAGGTGAGCGCCAGCAGTGCAAATGCCGCGGAAAGCGCTGGCAAATCACGCACGAAGGCTCGTTGCACTTTTCGCGCGCAGCTCCAACCGTCCATCGTTTCTAATGTCGCGGATCGCAATTCTCCTCGTGATCGATAAAGCGCGAGGATGACAACCGCAGGCGCGACTCCCCACAACACGATCGAGCACGCGAGCAGCCCGATGCGCATCGTGCTCACCGCCTCGCCTGCTGCGGCAGCGTCGCCAAGCCACGAACCCGGACCACATTGCGCCCAGAGTGCGTAGTAGACGAGCCACGGAGGAAGCGTCATGCTCGCGCAGAGAACGACAAGCGCGAACGACGCACATCGCCGAGCGCTCGAAACTCCAGAAGCTAACGAGCGACCAATTGCGCGACCGATCGGCCACGCGATCATCGTCGCAACCAACGCGCCGCCGATTGCCCACGCAAGACTTCCGATCAAGAGCTCGGCGAACGAGACCCCTTCGCTCTCAAAGCTCTGCAACACCGATGCGGATGCGCTGACAGGCGATTGTTCGAAGAGAAGAAACGCAACGACCGGCCAGACGCAGAGCACCGCAATCGAGAACGCGAGAATGAAAAGCGCGCAGTCGCGCAACAACGATCTCAAGCGGAACCTGCGAGCGCGTGGTGAACCCGTGCCGCTGTTGCATCGGCGCTTGCAACTGCGTCGAGCAAATTGAATTGCAACGGATCGCTCTCGCCCCACGCAGGTCCTACGCGAACGCCGCGGCCGAGCGGAAGTGTGCGCAATGCAGACTGCGCGCTGCGCGCTTCAGACTCAGGGCAAATCAAGAATCGCACGCACTCTTCCGCGCATGCAAGTCGCTTCGACCCTGTGACGATGCCGACCGTGGAAGGAATCATCATCGTGCCGCCGCCAGCAACGCCTTCCTTGAAATGCCTCGGCAGGATGAAACTCAGCGGTTTTCCTGCATCCATTGCAGCAATCGCGTCGTCCGTGTCGGTGAAGCCGTACATCACTTCACCGCGCAGGACTGCATCGACAACCGCAGCGTTGCCGCCAGGAAGCAAGCGCGCTTTGTTGCGAAGAAGTCCTTCGAGCATTGCGGAGAAAAGCCCAGGCGAGTCGCGCTCATAGACCTGTTGCATCGCGGCGAAGTGTCCGCGCGTGCTTCCAAATCTCGGATCCGCAATCGCAATTCCATCGACATCCTGCACCGTCGCGAAGTCACTCCACAACTGCGGACCGAATGTCGGCGAGACTTTGCGCGAATCAAAGCACAGCACACGCGCGCGCGCGTTCATCGCAATCCAACAACCATTGGGATCGCGCCACTCCGCCGGCCAACTCTCGAGGAGTGCTGTAGGAAGTTTTTCGAGCGCGCCTTCGGAGGCGAGCGCGGCCATTTGAAATTGTTCACTCGACCAGAACACATCCGCACGCGGCGCATCACGCTCCGCTCGAATGAGATTCGCGAGGCCTGTCGTCTTCATCGCTTCGCTGTCGTAGCGAGCAGCAACGCCGCACGAGAATGCCGCCTTCGTTTCGAGGATCGCAAGACTCTCGCGCGCGACCGCTTCATCGATCGATGTGTAGAGGACGAGCGCGCCGTCCGCGCCGCGCGAATTGCATCCCTGCAGGATGCTCGCCGTCATCGATGCAAAGGTTGGCAAAGTCAGGGCGGAAGCACTCAATCGAAAGACCGCATCGCGGCGCGAAGATGAAGGAAGCGCGGACTCGCTCACGGCTTCGCGTTCTCGCTCGGAGCAGGAGCAGGCGTCGTCGGCGCTGCGGGTGCAGGCGCGGTCGGAACGGAAACACCCTTCGCGTCGAGTTCCTTCTTCATCCGTCCAAAGTACTTTTTATGTGCCTCACGAAGATGCGCTGGCACGTCGATCTCTTCGACGGCGCCTTCCGCTGAATCCGCTATCTCCTCGGCGATATTCTCGAGCGTCGCGCTACTCACCCCAACTTCGGGATTCGGATTTTCGACAAGCTGACGCGCGATGATGTCGCCCTTGGTTGTCTTCGTGCGTTCCTTCTGCGCCTTGGTGCCCGAGGGCGTTTTCGCGGTGGGAGTTTTTCCTCCCGATGCTTGACCACGTCCACCTTGGCGAATCTGATCAGGACTCATGACCGATCGATTGTTCGAGTCGCTCTGAGACTTCGAGGAGCAGTTGCCAAGCCCATCGCCCTGCGACTGACACGCTTTCTCGCACGCGTTCGCCGCGCCTTCCGCTTGCTCGAGCATCGCTTGCATCTGCTCAAGTTCGGAAAGTTGCTCACTCATGCCGCTGCCCATCTCACTACTCTCGCCCTGTTGTCCCTGCTGCCCTTGCTCACTCGCCGATGGATTCGAACCTGGGTTCTTGCATTGCGAGCATGCTTGCTGCGAACTCTGCGCGAGCTGCTTCATCACCTTCTGTGCAGCGGCTGAAGATGCAACTTGCTTCTCAAGCGCGGAGCGTTGCTGCGCGCTCAATCCCGATGCACTCTTGATCGCTTCGGACAGCGCGGCTGGATTCTTCGCAAGCTGCGGATCGAGTCCTGCCTTCGAAAGTTCATCTTGCAACGCTTGTTGCCGATCCGCGAGTGTCTCGAGTTGCTTCGCGAGATCACCGAGATCTTTCTCGAGCTTCGCTTTGTCAGCATCCGACAGCGTTCCATCCGCTGCTTTCTTCGCTATTTCAGCGAGTTTCTCCTTAGCCTCGCTGAAGTCGCCCCTCGCGAGCGCATCCGCGAGTGCTTTGCCTTCGGTTTGCTCTTTGGAATCGAGACTCTTCAAATCTTGCTTGAGTGATTCAGCAAGTTGCGCCTTCTCACCCGAACGCACCGCGTCAAGCTTCTCCGCAAGATCACTCATGCGGCGGATCGCATCACGACGCGCTTCTTCAGGCGAACTCGGATTGGTGAGTTCCTTCCCTGCGTCGCCCACTTTCGCAAGGTCGCCAAAGGAACGCTCGAGTTCCTTCTTCAACGCATCGTTGTCTTCAATCTCCGCAATCACCCTCTCCACTGCCGCGCGCGAGTCGTCTTGCGCGAACTGCAATGCTGCAGGTTGAATCTGCGTTGCGGCAGGTGCTGCCCATGTGTATGCAGGAATGAAATGATCAAGCACAAGTACTGCAGCCAAGAGTGGGAGCGCGTACATGAGCCGCCGCGGCATCGAAAGTGGAAATGCGCGGCGAACTCGTTGAGCGATGAGCGGATCCGCCGCGAGGGTCGTCGCATCTTGGATCGCAGCTTTCGCGAAAGGGTCCGTCGAATCTTCGAGTGCTACTGCTGAAATGAATCGTTCATCGAGTCCAAGTCGTGCATCCACTTCGAGTGCAGCCGCGCGCTCATGCATGGGTGCGACACGACGAGCCATGTACAGAGTGAACAACAGCGCGACTCCAAATCCAATCGCGGGAGTGGACAACGGCACAGCAAAGCTAGGAATGAGTTTGGATGCAGCAACCAGCAGCGCACAAATCACGAGCGCTGCAACGACTCCCCACGACAATCCTTCATACGCAACCTTCCACGCGTGCCGTTGCGATGCGAGTTTCAGAAGTGACCGAATGGAGTCCATGAGGTGCCTACCTGTAAAGTCGATCGTTCGCTGCAGAATATTCAAAGCCAACTGCGCCGCGATGCACGCTACTGTACGCAGACGCGTTCATTATGACGAAAGTCGCGACCGTTCGTACCTAGAAACCGCCATGAGTCAAGAGTTCTCTCCCATTCCTTCGCCCGAAACTCCTGTGTTGCCGACGGATCCGCTCGACCACAACGTGTGCTTGTGCTTTAAGGTGTCCATTCGCAAGATGCAGCACTTCATCGAGCGCGAGAAGCCCAAGGTTCCGAGCCAATTGAGCCAATGCCTTGACGCGGGAACGGGCTGCCGCTGGTGCGTACCGTTTCTCTGCAAGATGCATCGACAATGGACTGCAGGTGAATCGATGGATCTCGCGGTTTCGCCCGAGGAATATGCCGAACGTCGCGGCGCCTACAAGCGCGCGGGAGTGAAGCACGATCCGTTGACCGAGCAGCCGACGCCGCCGATTAACCCGTAAGACCTGGTCGTTGAATGCGGCGAATCTCAAGCGCGCGAATTTGCTGCGCGAGTTGCGTCTGCTCATCTAAGAAACGCAGCCCGAGATCAACGGACGTTCCCGTGCGCGATGGCGCAACGTGTGCGACCGTCACGCGACCATCAAAGTCCTCAATTGTTGCGGGAAACTGCGCGCGAAGCCGAAGGCAATCGCCTTTGCGTATGAGCACTGTTGCAGCCAAGCGCACGCGCAATCCACCTTCGGAAAGATCGAGCACGGTGCCGCGCCCAACGGAGTCTCCACCATTGATTCGCGTCAACTCCGCACTTGGCGCGAGATCAAACGCGACGGGCACACGATGCAAGTTTCGACGCTCTTCATGCACGAGCGCTTTAGGAAAGGACAATCGATATCCGTATCGGCGCGTGTGACCGTTGATCTCGGTGAAACGGCCGAGCACCATCGTGTCGCCGTGAAAGAAGCCTTGATCAGCGCCGATCGAAATGTGCAGATGCTCACCCATCGCGAGCGGCTTGCGCTCCGTGCCTGTCGTAGGACGGCTGATGACGAAGCACTCATCTTCAATCTCCGAAACGAACCCACAGAGAGGGGTTGGCTGCGCGACGCCATCGATGTCGGAGATGCCAATCGACGCCGAGCGCCGAGCTGCGAGCTCAAGCACTGCACGAACGCTTTCCTCCTGGGCCTCCTCAAAGCCCAGAAGTGCGGCGACTCGGTGAAACCAAATGCGCATGGATCCTCCATCGGCGCGCGATTAGGGAAACTTCCGTATGCCTCGCTGAACGAGACTGAAGAGAGTTGCGCGCGCTTGCGCAGACCCACCTCTTCCGAGCGTCCGAAAACTTCTCGCGGATCCACGGATCTGACTTGTCATTGCGACTGAGTCGCAATACTGTTCCTCCTCGACCGACACTGACACCATGAACCCCGCTTCTCCCGACAATTCGCAACCCAAATCGCTCATGCGACCACTCACGGAATTGCGCCGCGGCGACCGTGCGATTGTGAATCAGACGCAACTCGATCCCGAACACGTCGCGACCCTCGCCGCGATGGGTTTGTGCGCCTCGTGCGAACTCACCGTCTGCCGAGCATCTGGCCGCGGCAGTCCGTGCATCGTGCAGATTGATGCAACTCGACTCGGACTCGCGCCTGAAGTTGCGCAGAAGATTCTCGCCACCGTCGTGACACGGCCATGCGATTGCCCAGTCGACGGTGGTTGCGCGCGTCCGAAGGCGTGAGCGCGCGCGTTTTACAACTCTCGTCAACGAACGACTTCACGCGATGCCCGACGCTTCCTCCGCTCCACCCTCCGCTCCGTCAGCGCGAAGCATGCCGCGCGTTGCGATGGTGGGAAATCCCAACGTCGGGAAGACGTCGCTCTTCAATCGACTGTGTGGACTCCGCGCGAAGACCGCGAATTTTCCAGGTTCGACCGTCGAAGCGCATGTCGGAAAATGTTCACTCGCCGAGACAACCGTTGAGATCGTGGATCTCCCTGGCATCTACGCGATGGATCTCGCGTTGCCTGAATCCAAGCTCTGCCGCGATTGCGTGAGCGGAAGACTGGAAGGTCTCGAACCTGATGCGCTGCTCGTCGTCGTGGACGCGACCAACATGCAACGCGGTTTGCGATTCGCGATCTCACTCGCGTCAAGTCGTCGCGCGATGCTTCTCGCGCTCACGATGGGCGATCTCGCGAAAACGCGCGGCGTTTCCGTCGACGCTGCGAAATTAAGCTTAGAACTAGGCATTCCCGTCGTCATAGCGAATGGTCGATCAGGCGAAGGTGTCGCAGCGCTCGCGCGCGCGATCGCGGATGCGCGACCCGTTCCCTTCGCGCATCTTGAAGCGGCACGAACGCCGGGATGGATCGATCGACAGATCGAAGGATCACTCGGCGGCACGAACTCGGTGGGCAGTGATGCGGATTCACTCGCGGATCGTCTCGACAGCGCGTTCACGCATCCGGTGTTGGGCACGCTGTGCTTTGTGCTCTTGATGGTCGCTGTGTTCTTCGCGATTTTTCGGTTGGCAGAATGGCCGATGGATGGGATCGAATCTGCGTTTGGGTGGCTCGGCAGCATGACTGCAAGCGTGTTGCCTGCAGGTGTTCTCAGCAGTTTGCTTGTCGACGGCATCATCGCAGGCGTTGCAGGAACGGTCGTGTTCTTGCCGCAAATCGCCATCCTCTTCTTTCTGCTCGCACTCATTGAAGACACGGGTTATCTCGCGCGTGCCGCGTTCGTGATGGACCGTCTCATGTGTCGTTTTGGACTTCCTGGCACCGCGTTCATTCCGTTGCTCTCGAGTCACGCGTGCGCATTGCCTGGCATCATGAGCGCGCGACTGATTCCTGATCCGAAAGATCGGCTCGCGACAATTCTTGTCGCGCCGTTCATGAGCTGCTCTGCTCGCGTGGGTGTGTATGTGCTGCTAGTGACGATTCTCTTCCCTGACAATGCGCTGTTCGCGGGACTCGCCTTCGCAGGTTGCTACGCGCTCGGTGCCATCGCTGCGCTTCTCACCGCGCTCTTGTTTCGCAAGACGTTTCTTCGCGGCAAGAGTCGACCGATGGTGCTTGAACTTCCTCCGTATCGATTTCCCTGTTTGCGTACGGCGTTTTACACGTCGTATGACCGCTCGATTGTGTTTCTCAAAAACGCAGGCGGCATCATTCTCGCCATTTGCATCGTGATGTGGTGGATCTCCGCGTATCCGCGATCTCCAATTCCTCCGCAAGCACAAGCGTTGATCGCACAAGCAGCGCTTGAAGATGCGAGCGCCGCGACTGCGTCGGATGCACAGCTTGCGCAATCGTATGCGGATCGTCGTAGTGCGTTGCTGCTGGAAGCCGAACTCATCACCCATCGCCAACAACAACAACAATCCTTCGCAGGCCAACTCGGAGGCCTGGTGCAACCCGTGTTTGCTCCGCTAGGACTCGATGACCGACTCACGGTTGCTGTGTTGACGAGTTTTCTCGCGCGCGAAGTCTTCCGAAGCACGGTGACGGTGCTCGTGGGCACGAATGATGGAGACGATGATGATCGCGTCGCGACCGATTTAAAGAAGGCAACGCGCGCCGACGGCACGCCGCTGTTTGATACTGCAACCAGTGCCTCGCTCTTGGTGTTCTTCGTGCTCGCAATGCAGTGTTTACCGACACTCGCCGTCACGCGCCGCGAAACAGGTAGTTGGAAATGGCCTGCATTCCAGTTGGTTTGGATGACCATGATCGCGTACCTTGCGGCTCTCGCGACGCATGCGATCGTGCACTCAACGGTCGCAGCGACTGCGATTGGAGCGCTCACATGATTCCCTTCCAAGACTGGCAATTCTGGGTCGCCACCGTGCTCGCGCTCGGCGCACTCATCTTGGTTGTGCGTCCGTTACTCCCGTCGAAGAAACGCGGCGCGTCCTGCCCGAGTTGCCCTTCTGCGAATCCAAAGCAACCTTCGAACGAGCACACTGCGACGCTCACTATCGACGGCAAGTCGATTCGACGATAGTCTCCTTCCCCCATGCATCCCATGCGCGTTGGTGTCATCATCCCTGCAGCAGGCCGCTCGAGTCGCTTTGGCGCTCAAGACAAACTTGCACAAGACCTCGGTGGCCGACCTGTTCTGCTTCGCACGGTTGAACTCTTCACCAAGCGCGACGATGTGTTCGCGATCATCGTTGCGGGACCTGCGGACGACATCGACGCATTCAAAGAACGATACGGCCCTGCGCTCAGTTTTCACGGCGCGAAAGTTGTCGCGGGTGGAAGCATCGACCGTTGGGAATCAGTCCGCAACGCACTCGCGCTGATGCCTGATGATCTCACACACATCGCCGTCCACGATGCGGCTAGGCCGTGCACATCGCCAGAATTGATCGCACGCGTGTTCGAAGGCGCGAAGGTCGCGAAGGCTGTGATTCCAGGCGTTTCTGTGACAAGCACGCTCAAGCGCGTCTCGGAGTCAACCGTCGCGACTGCGGAAGACGATGCTGTCGCAAGCGCAATTCTCGGCGACTTCGGCATGCAGGAAACCAGAGGGCGCATCGTCACGGAAACCATCTCGCGCGATCAACTCGTGCTTGTGCAGACACCACAAATCTTCGAGGCGCAACTGCTGCGTCGCGCGTACGCCGCTGGCAATCTTGAAGGCACGACGGATGACGCAAGTGTGATCGAGCGATTCGGCGAGACGGTCGTCGTCGTCGAAGGCGATCCACGCAACCTCAAGATCACAACCGCAGACGACCTTGCACTCGCGCGCGCGATCATGGGCATCAAGTCCACCGCGCGAGTCGCTGATTCTTATCGATTCGAATGACGGACGCGCGCTTGTTCAAGCCGCAAGGTCGCGCACGATCGCAACATCACGCAGCGGTTGCGCAGGTGCTGAATCCACGCGAATGTAGAGCTCGCGCGCTTCATCCCACACAATGACGAGCGGACCTTTGATCGTGTGATCAAAGCGAATCTCACGCGTGCCAACCTTGAGCGTCGTGCCGCGAAAGAGCACCTTCCGCACGTCCACGTGCACGACGCGCCCGAGCCCCATGTCCAGCAGCAACTCGCGTCGCTTCGCTTCCAGTGCGCGCATGCGACGGTGGATTTCCGCCATTTCGAAGGCGAGTTCGGTGCACTCTTCCTTCTCGAATGCCTTCGCGTTCGCGCCGAGTTCTTGCAATTGAAACGCACGATCCTCAATCGCTGGCAACTTCGCGGCGATTTCTTTCGACAGCGTCGCGATGCGCGCAACGCGTCGAGCTTGCATGGGACGGCAACCGACGGCAATGGTCGTGCGCGCGCCACCCTCAGAACCGATGGACTCCGCGACGAGACTTCCACCACAGACGAGCGTTCCACCAAGAATGGCACCGCGTTCAATCTTCACGTTTCCACCGACGATGAGTTCGCAGCCCACCAACTCACGACGAATGATCGCATCACCACGCACCCGACCACGCAGACCGTTGAGGTAACCCGCGTCGAGGGAACCATCGACAAGCATCGCGCCATTGCCACGCGCGGCAACTCCCATCGGCGCATGCAGATCACCGCCGATGAGCAGCGTCGCCGCTTCGATGAGACCTTTGATCGTGACGTCACCAGTCGCGCGCACGATGAAATTGTCGCGCACGCCTTCCGCGATGCGAACGCTTCCGACGAAATCGATGTTGCCCGTTGAAAAGTCGACGCTGCCTTTCACGTCCATCTCATCGAGAATGGAAACCGCACCTTTGGCGAGCGACAGCACACCATCGCAAGTGGCGATCAGCGTTCCATCCGCCTCCGCATGCACTGTCGAGTGCACAGTGTCGGACAGATTCTTTCCGCGCCTGGCTGGAATGTTGCGTCCACAAACATCCCGCCCATCGACGCCCTCCGTTAGAGGCAGGATGCGTCCAAGGACTTCATTTGCCGTCACTTTCGTGAAGCGCACGCGATTGCGAAAGTCCACCGATCCATCCGATTCCTGATGGAGACCTTCCGCGTCTGCGATGCCTGCGGCGATGCGTTCGTGCCATGCAATGCAAGCATCCGTGCCGTGTTGCGCGGGCACGCACTCACACACAACACCGCTCCACGCAACCGTGCCACCGTGCGCGGAGAACTCTTCCGCGGCGGCGCGAAGCGCGATTGCGAGTTTTTGATCGACAACAAGGCCACGCTCCCGCGCGAGTCCGAGCAGCGCGTCGCTCTGCGCAACTTCCGCGGAAGTGCCAGCAAGAATTTCAAGCGTCGCGCGTCGACCGCCCTCCGAAACTCGGAGCAAGGGAAGTTGTTCAACCGCTGGCATGATGTCCCCCTTTCCTGAACGCGCTCGTTACGCGGCTTTCGCGCGCGCAAGTGTTTCTTGAATGCGTGTGAGCAAGAGTTCCGGCGCGAACGCCGCAACTTTCGAGAGCGCGTCTTGACCATCACACGCTTCCTCAATCTCGGTGTGCCCCGCTTGCGCGAGGATGTTGCGCTGAATGTTGCGCATAGTTTTGGAATCGTCGATCAACATGACTTTCATAGTTGGACTCCTTCAAACTTCCTTAGGCGGCCTTGGTGCTGATCGCGCTCTCTGCTTTTCGCATCGCCACTTCCACAGCGAACGGACCCGCGCTGCATTCAAAGGGGATGACAATGCACGTCGTGTCACTCGCCTGTTGCACAAGATGGCCTGGTCCAATGATGACGGAGGGGCAGCTGATCGACACAGACATCCCGTCAAATTTCGCTTTCGCTGCGCCTGAAATCATGTTCACGAGTTCACCAACAGCGTCGGAGAAATCCGGCGATCGCGGATCGATATCGCTTCCCGTGAATGCTTTCAACACGCCTTGCGATGGAGTGATTACTCCTTGGGGGCGGGTGCGGTCGATGGCGTAGTCCCAGGCGTGGCGCTCGGCGCGAGTGCAGGCGTGAGATCGACAAGTGCAAGCACGCTCATCGCCGTCGAGTACGCAGCGCTGCGCGCGAAGACGCGATCATTCCATGTTCCGTCTGCATCGCGCGACTTCAAGAGCACCTCGAGATATCGCGCAGCGAGTGGGCGTTGCTCGTCGAGAGGCAGCAACGCGATCGCCTCGGCTGCATAGAGATGTGCGTAGAAAAAGTAGTACGGCGCGACACCGTACGGCGCCACATGTGTGCCCTGCTTCTTGCGTCGCTTCTCCAGTTCATCCCAGTGTTTGAAGAACACATCGATCGCGAACTTCAGGCGCGCGTTGTCCTGTTTTCCAGCCTTTGCGAGCGCGACCTCCGTCGCACACATGCGACCCATCGCGCCAGGAATCTGCTGCTCTTGATCACGAATGGGTTTCTCCGCGTTGTATGCGACGTATCCCGATGCGCCACGACAAAGTTCGAGCGCGAGGATTGTTCGCTCAATCAACTCTGGAGAAATTTCCATTCCTGCGGTACGCGCTTCGAGCAAAGCTTGCAGGCAAGGCGCAGTCATGAACGGCGACATGCTGCATGGATTTTCAATGCCCGTGCTGCGCGCGTACTGCCAACCGCCGACCGTGGGGATCTCCGTTTGCTTCAGCGCTTCGAGAAAGAATTGCGTCGCATGATCCACTTTCGCAGTGAGCTCAGGCGAAAACTTCAGCGCCGCTTTCGCTTGCAGCAAGAATCGAAGTCCATAGCAGTGCCCCCAATTGCGCACGTCGTATCCGCCTCGATAGATCGACGGATCGAAACTCAAGAGCGGTTCGTCCGGACTCTGCACGACGAACTCAACGGCACGCACGAGCGCTGCGCTGCGTGCTGCATCGGTGGCGAGTCCTGGCGCCGCGAGCAGCGCCAGTCCTGCGATCGAAGTTCCACCAACGCGATATCCATAGGGAATGTCATTCGCAACGCGATAGACGCCTTCGTAGGGCCACTCCGCAACAACATCACCACCGGGTCCCTTCGCTTGCATCGCTTCGATGCGAGTGGCACCGATGCGCACAAGTTCGTCGACGCTCAGCGCGGGTTCGTTCGAAGGCTTTGGAGGTGCAACAACCGGAGGCACAGTTGGCGCAACGACGGGATCCGCGCGCAAGATGCGCTGCGGCTTCGGCGGCGCAGGTGGTGCCGCCATCACTGCTGCGAAAAGAACGGTCGTGACACAAGGAGTGAGCATCGCCATAGCGAGAGCCTAATGGATCCCGAAGGCACGCGTCAGAAAGGACATGAGCAAGTTCTTTGCTTCAGCGCTGCAGCGGCCGAAACCTGCATGTTCAGCGGGTGCGCCCGTGTCCGTGAACTCGTGCATTTGAACCAGCGTTGGATCAGCGGCACGCGCGCGCAGCGATTCGACAAACTGTCGCTGCGTCTCGATCGGAACCCACTCGTCACCAACATTGTGCAGGACGAGAATCGGAATGTCGCGCCAGGCAGCGAGTCGCTGGATTGGATCCAATCGATCCACGCGCGTCGGATCATCCAACGCACGCCCACGCAGCGCCTCCCAATTTCCTGTCGTGCTCTCGAACACTGCTGCGCTAAATCGATGCGGCGCGAGGAGACGGACGATCGCCGCCATCCCTCCCGCACTCATCCCACCAATCGCAGCACGATCTCGATCGAAGCCACCGAGTGCATCGACGGCTTCGACAACTCCATCAAGTTCACCGACCATGCGCTCGACGATTTCAAGCGCACGCGGCGCGGTCTGCAATTCCTCCTCTGCTCGTGCGCCATGACCAGGAAGGTCAAGCGAGATCGAACCGATGCCCGCTCGCATCAATCGAAGGAATCGACCCGCGTCGATTTCCTTGGATGCAGTTCGACCGTGCATCCACAGAAGCCATGGCACAGATCGAAGTGCTTGCGTCGGCGTAGCGTGATCGAAGTCAGGATGCACCACGAGTGCAGGCACTCCCGCGAGCTCCAAATTCCGGGCGCGTTCTCGCAAACTCTGAGGCAGTGCATGGAACAAATCTCGCATCGGTCAGGAACCGTATCATCCCGCGTGTGATCAAGATTATCGCTGGTGAATTTCGTTCTCGCACGCTCCAAGCCCCCGAAGGCGAGGACATCACTCGCCCCATGATGGGACGCGTGAAAGAAGCCATTTTCAACCATCTTCGTGGACGCGTCGAAGGTGCGCGAGTCCTCGATCTTTTCGCAGGCGTCGGGACAATGGGACTCGAATGCGTGAGTCGAGGCGCCGCTGAAGTTGTGATGGTCGAGCGCGATCGATTGATTCACAAGTTCCTTGAATACAACTGCAAGAATCTCCAAGTCGAAGGGCGCGCGACCGCCGTACTCGCCGATGCGCTCGGACCAGTTGCACTCGCGCGGGCGCCAAAGCCGATTGACATCGTCTTCCTCGATCCGCCCTACGCGTTGATGGAAGATGAGAAGACGCGCGCAAGTGTGCTCGAGCAAGCTGCGCGCACGCGCGAACTGTTTGCTGAAAGCGGATTTCTCGTGCTCCGTTCACCGATTCGATTCGGCGCAGAAGAAGAAGCGATTGCGGGCTTCCACGGGCCTGAGGTCTTTAAATTCGCGAAGTCGATGTTCGTGATGCTCTACAGCCCGAAGCCAGCGTGAACAGGAACTACCTCGCCGACGTGCCTTGACTTGGACGATCGCCTCGGAACACCCGCTCCCACGATCCCTTTGTGCAAAGATCTTGCACGTACGCGTCGTACTCCCTGGTGAGTTGCGCGACGTCTTCGTTGAAGTATTCACGAAGCACGGCAGGCCCAAGTTGTCGCGCGAGCATCATGCGACGCTCACCTGCGATCCCCGAACGCCGACTTGACCAGAGCGTCTCTGCGATCTTTCCATCGCGCGCGTGCGCAAGAATCCGCACCAATCCCGCGTGATACTTCCCGTCCATGCCTTCGTTCAAGAAATGCACGAGCGCCCACACTTGCGCGTAGTACGTCAAGAGCGCAGATCGACCGTCCTCGAGAAAAGACTGCGGGTAATCCGCGAGCAAACTCTCGAGAGGAATCAGGCGTTTGCGCGCGTGCGCATCGCGCAATTCGCTGTATCGCTCGAAGTTTCGCCACGGCATGAACTCCACTTTGCCTTCGCCGCGGGTGCGACGCGAACCTTCCATAAAACACGCGATGCCTTCTTCGAGCCACACAGGAAGCGGCTGCTCGAAGTTCGATTGAGTGAACGCGTGCCAACCTTCGTGTGCAACAATCGTGAACGTGTCGAAACGACCGAGGTCGTACAGCACGCTCTCGCCTTCGATCGTGTAGCCACCGCGACCGATCTTTTCATACGTCGCTGCTTCATTGGGAATACGAAGTCGCGTGTACGCCATCCACTCATTGCGCGTCCCAAAGATAAAAAAGAGCGGCGCATCGCGCGGTGCTGCCAGCGGTACGAGCGCCGTGCGATAGTGATCCATCATCAGCGGAAGGAAGGAGAGCACGCGGTCGCGCAACAACGGATCACGCAGCGTCGATCGCAGCACCACGCTCCCGAGGTCGTACTCTTCGCCCTGAAATGTTTTCCATGCCCAAGGCACAGCGATAGGCTCGACGGTGGTTTGTTGCACAGGCGCGATTGCAACGTTTGCTATTGGCGCAGTGGCGGTCGCTGTCGGTGGGACTTGCAAAGTCGTCGCAGAGGGCGCGGTGGTTGGTCGAGCCGAGCAGCCCACTGTCAACACAGCCAGACAGAGCATCGCAATGCAGCGCAGCAATGTCGAAGCGAAAATGGAACTCAAGCGTGCATGCATGCGTTGCTCACTCTACTTCTTCGGCAGCACGAAGATGCAAGATTAGCCCAACAGCAATGCTGCAAGCGCGCCTTCTGCGGCGCGGATATCCGCGTCGAGCTCGGCAAGTTTGAGCCGCGTCTCGGCGACAACTTCCGCGGGCGCCTTCGCGAGATAGCCTTGATTCTCGAGCTTTCCACGCATTCCGCTCGCCAGCTTGCTCCGCTCCGCGATGGTCTTCTCAAGCCGAGCGCGTTCTGCACCAACGTCGAGAGCGTCGACAAGTCCATCGAGCAGAATCTCGCTGCCCTCAAACGGAATCGCGACCGTTCCCGTCGGACGAGTTGCAGGAATACTGGCCACTGCCGCGAGGCCCGCCAGTGTCTCCACCACTCCGCTCGCTGCGTTGATCAACGCGATCACGCTCGCGGATGCGAACAGGTTGACCTTGCGCTTGGGGCTCACCTGACGCTCACCACGCACCTTGCGAATCGCGTCCACGAGTGCTTGCACTCGACCAAACTCGGCGATCGCTTTCGCGTCCGCAAGCGACGCATCGATGCGCGGCCACGCGGCTGTCGCAGCGAGTTCTGATGGTGCGAGATGCACACCGTCGACGCCTCGACCTTCCCGTGCACCTTCCACACTTGCCCACAGAGTTTCGGTCACGAACGGACACACGGGATGCAGCAAGCGAACTGCCGCGTTGAGCGTGGTTGCGAGAATTTCTTGTTGCGTGCGATTCTGCCGAATCGTCGGCTTCACACACTCGAGATACCAATCGCAGAAGTCACGCCAGATGAGCGCGTACAGCGCGTCTGATACGCGATGAAACTCGTACTCACCGATCGCCGTATCAATCTCGCGCGTTGCAGTCGCGAGCCGCGCGAGCATCCAACGATCCGCCAGAGTCTGAGGCTGCTGCGTCGAGTCCGGAGATGCGAGTGCGATGTTGGAAAGCGCGAACCGCGTTGCGTTCCACACCTTGTTTGCAAAGTTTCGACCGCCATCAAATCGCGTGCTGGTGTTGCGAGCGAGTGGCTCATCGACGGAAGGTGTCGCAACACCCGTCGCGGCGCCGTAGCCAGAAACCATGCGTTTTCCAGGCATTTTTGGCGAGGTTTGGATCGCGTCAGCGACCATGTGCCCCGACGAGTTTGTGATCCACTTCGGCACGAACGCATCGCCTGTGTGCGGATCCACCATGTCCACAGAGAGGCGCACGTCCTGCGTATCTGTTGCGATCGAGACGAGCGTGAATCGCATCGCGTCCGAACCGTGCGAGTGAATGATGTCGCGAGGATCGACGCCATTGCCGAGCGACTTCGACATCTTCTGTCCATGCCCATCTTGAATCATCGCATGGATGAATACATGCTTGAACGGAAGTCGCTTGAGGAAGTAACGATTGAACATCACCATGCGCGAAACCCACAGCGTGATGATTTCACGCGCGGTGCAGAGCACGGAACTCGGATTGAATCGATCGAGCAAACCACCCATGTCCTCCCAACGCGATGCGTCAGGCCAACCGAGCGTGGAGAGCGGCCAGAGCGCGGAACTAAACCAGGTGTCGAGCACATCAGGATCACGACGGAAACCGAGTGACTCAACCGTGCTCGCGTCTGCATCGTCAAGCAGACACACGAAGACTGCACACTCTTCGTGCGTCGCAGCGAGCGCAGACAGTGGAAGGTTCGCACCATCCGAGATTCGCGACGCGCGCACACTCGCGCGCGAAGACGCGAGACTCGCAAGTACGCCGAGGTGCTTCGCAAGCGTCGCACCCGTTCCATGCATCGACCAGACAGGAATCTGATGCCCCCACCACAGCTGGCGAGAGATGCACCAATCGCGCAACTGCTCATGCCAGATCTGAAAATTCTTCGCATAACGCGCAGGGAAAAAGCGCAATCCGCCATCGCCTTCCATCGCCGGTGCGGCGAGCACTTCAGCCGTGAGTGTGCCTTCCACTTGATCCTTCGCCATCGTGCGCAACGCGCTACCTCGAAGCCGATCGTCCGTCACGCGCACGTACCACTGATCGCTGAGATATGGCTCAACGGGAACATGCGAGCGATAGCTGTGACCAACGGAGTGTCGGTACGGCTTCACGTCTTCGAGCAAACCGTTCTTCTTGAACCACGCGGCAATCTGCTTGCGTGCTTCTTCGCGAGTCAGCCCGACAAACGCGCGCGCTTCTTCCGAAACATCCGTCCATCCATGCGACTGGCTGATCGTCCCATTTGGCGCCATCACATTGATCGCCGCCAATCCATGCCGAAGACCAATGTCCCAATCGTTCTGATCATGCGCAGGCGTCACCTTTAAGAAGCCCGTCGCGAACTGCGACTTCGCATCGGAAGGATCGCCGCCAAGCGAGGCCGGCATGACGACGTACTCGTCTTCAATAATCGGAATGATGCGACCCACGATCGGGAGGCGCACGCATTTCCCACGCAACGCAGCCGCGCGAGGATCTTTCGGGTTGATACCAACCGCCGTGTCACCGAGCATCGTCTCGGGTCGCGTCGTTGCAACGGTGACATGGCCACTGCCATCGCTGAGTGGATACTGCAGATACCAGAAGTGTCCGTCCACTTCTTCCATCTCGACTTCGTCATCCGCGAGCGCAGTCTCGGTCACGGGGTCCCAATGGACGAGGCGTTTTCCTCGGTAAATCAAGCCATCTGCGAAGAGTTGAAAAAATGCCTGTCGCACCGCGGTCGCGCAGGGTTCGTCCATCGTAAAGCGCGTGCGATCAAAATCACAAGAGCATCCCATCGCCGTCAACTGCGCGAGAATGGTCGCTTCGTACTCATCTTTCCACTCTTGCACTTTCGCGATGAACTCTGCGCGCGTGAAATCTGTGCGACGCTTGCCTTGCAAGTGCAGTCGCTTTTCAACCACAGACTGCGTCGCGATGCCCGCGTGATCCGTGCCGGGCATCCAAAGCGTCGCGCAGCCTCGCATGCGGTGGTAGCGCGTGAGCAAATCTTGCAACGCATTGTTGAATGCATGACCAAGGTGCAGTGCGGCAGTCACATTGGGTGGCGGAATGAAAATCGAAAACGGCGTCTCACCTTCCGCTGCGTCGCCAACCTCTGTCCGAACATGAAAGCATCCCGCGGCCTCCCATCGAGCGCGAATGACAGGCTCAACTTCTGCGGGCTGGTACGCCTTCGGAAGCTCAGTGGTTGGTTGCACGGGAGAAGGTTGCTGTGAGTTCATCGGAGAGTTCGGTAGCGCGAAAGTCAGGAACTGGTGATGATAGAGGCACAGATGGAACTCAGGAAACCGCGCATGTTCTGCAGACTCTGCGTGTTGGCGATGCTCGCCCTCACGGGCTGTGGCTCGCAGGAGTCCGCACAGCCATCCGTGGCTGTGACCGAAGAGAAAAGCGCGCGAGAATACGCTGATGCCGCAGCGGCGATTGAAGTGTTGCTCGCGAAGGATCGCATTGCGGAGGCAGAGATCGTCGCTCGAAAACTCGTCGAACATTTTCCCAACGACGCACGAGCGGCTGAACTCTTCGCGCGCGTCCTCGGGATTCGCGCGCTCCGCAACGATGCGCGCGCGGGTGATCCTGTGCTCGCCGAAGCAGCGCGCGCAGCGCTTCGGTCCAGTGCACTCTCTCCCATCGATCTGGTACGTGCGCATGCTGCGGCGCTGCTGCTCGAACGGGCAGGACTCCGCGCCGATGCACTTGAGCGATGGAAAGTTCTCGCGGCGCTCGCCGTGCAAGACGGCGACTCGCGCTTTTCCGTTGCGGCTGCGATCGCGCTGACTGTCCACGGCGAACATGCGATCACCGCGCAACTGTTGCAACATCTCGAGCATTGTGGAGCATCGCGGGCAGTGATCGCATCGACCACTGCACAAGTCGCGCTCGCGGCAGGAACACCAGCACAAGCAGTCGACGGCGCGCGCGAAGCATTCACGATTGATCCCGCAAGTCTTGAATACCGATTGCTCTACGCGAGAGTGCTTCGCCTGCAAGGAGCTGCCAGTGACGCGGCGCTCCTGCTCGTTGGCCTCCCCGACGAGACACTGGCGATGGCTGTTGTTGCCGAAGAACTCGCGCTCGCGTTCGATGCCGAGGGACGATTCGAACAATCAGCGCAAGCGTGGCATCGAACTCGCGTGCATGGCGCGAACGCGCGGCTACTTTCGGAGGAAGGTCTTTCGCTCGTACGAGCGAGCAACCTCGCTGCTGCAGCGAGAGTTCTCGATGAATTGCGTGCGCTCGGAGGAGCGACGGCCGAAGTCTCACGGCTCGATGCAGCGATTCACAACGCTGCACAGCCGTGACGTTCTACATGTTGCGGCCGCCGTCAAGCTTCAAGATCTGTCCGGTGCTGTAACTCGCATCCAGCAGCAAGAATGCCGCGAGCTTCGCCGCTTCTTCGGGCGTTCCCGCACGCCGAAGGGGAACGCGCGCGAGATATTCCGCGCGTGCAGCTTCAGGCATCGACTCGGGCCACAAGACGACACCTGGCGCGATGCCGTTGACGCGAACTTCAGGTGCAAGTTCGATCGCGAGTTGTCGAACGAGCGCGTGCGTCGCTGATTTCGCCATGAGATACGCGGTGTAGTCGCGGCGCGGAACGGAATCCGCATGCGCATCGCCAAAGAGCACGATCCCTGCTCCGTTCTGCATCGTCCCACGCGCTTGTGCACCGCGCAGACTCTCCGCGAGCGCTTGAGAGAGCAAGAGTGGACCGAGTGCATCACTGTGAAACTGTTCGATGGCGCTCTGCGCAGTGATTGCACCGAACGGCTCACTGCCGAATGTCGATGCGTTGTGCACCACACCATCGATGGAGCCCACTGCGAGCGCGTTGCGAGCGAACCTGTCGATCGACTCCTCGCTACATAAATCAAGCGCGAGCGTTTCCACCGAAGGCGCTCCTGCTGCGCGCGCATCGCCAGCCGTTTTCGCACACGCTTCCTGCGACTTTCGATACGACAACACAAGTGCGCAACCGCGCGAAGCGAGTTCGAGTGCAACCGCACGACCGATGCGATGCGCTGCACCGGTGATGACGATGCGTGCGGAATTCAGTCGCGGATGCGGTTCGTTCAATCGCCGCCCCCGCCGCCATCGCCTCCACCATCACCAGAACTATCACCACCACCATCTGAACCGCCGCCAGCCGACGAGTCATCGCCTGCATCCGTCTCGCCATCGCTTGGAAGATGAGGAAAATCGGAACCGCGCGTGCCTGCATCGGATGCGCTGTCGGAATCTCCCGAGTCATGGAACCCTTGCGGGAATTCAACTTCGCGCAAAGGATCGATGGCGAGTCGCTGACCTGAGAGCGTCCACGCATCGGAATATTGCGTTGGTGCTGGCTGCTTGGGCGAACTCACGCGACGTGCGCTTGAAAATGCCGCGCGCATGAGCAACATGCCAAGCACACCGATGATGAGCACCGCGAGCACGAGCGCGCTCCCAAGCAAAAAGTTCACATCGGAGATGGCTAAAAGTACACTCGTCATTGGCGCAATGTACCCGCGCGAAAGCATGCGGCGCTACCATGCGCAGTCCCCGATGTCGCCTTCGATTCCTCAGCAGATACAGGGAGATTCTCTCCCGCCTTCTCACCCCAAACGGAGAAAGTGGCGATTCTTCGTCGCAGCCCTGCTCACGGTTTGCGTCGGGCTGTTCATCCTGACGCGATCGAGCGTCCTATCGTGGTTTGTTCTTCCGAAACTGAGCGAAACGCTCGGCGGAAATGTCGACGCAACTGCGATGCATCTCAATGGCATCGGTGGATTCACGATTGAAAATCTCGAGCTGCGTGCGCCGGGTTGGGAAGGTGACAGCGCGCGCCTCGCGCATATGGATCGCATCGCGGTGCGTTTCTCGCCCTGGAAGATTCTGCGCGGCGAACTTGAGATTCGTTCCATCGACATTGATACGTTGACCGTGCGCGTCGCAGAAAAATTGTCTGACCCTGGGTCGTTCAATTTTTCCGCGTTGCAGCCGAAATCGAGCACGACCACGAGTACGCCGAACGCTCCGATGCAACGACCCGCGGTCACGCACATCAATCGACTTGCGATTGAGAGCGGCGTCGACAGCGATGGAAAGTGGGAACTCGCTGGTCGACTCGACATGCGCGGCGATCTTCACCCGAGTGTTGGCATGTCGGATGAACTCGACGTGCGTCTTGATGGTCTCGCCACCGAACGCGGCGCGGCGCCCTTTGAAACTGTGCACGGACGATTCAACCTGCGCACCTATGCGTTCAATGTTGAAGTCGATGAGTTGAAGCTGCGCAAGGAATCGCTCGCGATCGCGCCGCTTTCAGCACAAAAGTTACTCGATCAACTCGATCTTCAAGGCAGCATTGAACGAGCGTCCATTTCGTTCGACGGCGAGAATCCGCCCGAAGCGGAGTTACGGCTGCGCAACATGCGCGTCAGTTTTCCTGTCGAAGAACTTGGTGGTGTCTGGTCTGGATTTGTGCAAGGCAAGAGCGTGCCTACCACAGGTCGTCCGCGCATCGATGTGCGCGAAGGCGTGCTGAAGTTGACGAAAGATTCGCTGTCGCTCGAAAATCTTGTGGGTGATTTCAGCGCGAGCAATCCTTCGCGACCCGTGCTCACGGTTCCTGTGCAGGCGAGCGCGAGCATTCAGATTCCAACCGACGACCTTCCTCCATTTCAGTGGAACGATCGCGAAGCGTGGTTCAAAAATGCTTTGACCGCCGCGAAGATTGACGCGCAGATCTCGGTCCGCAACTTCAGTTCACCCGCGGAAGGTGACGCGCGAGTGCTCTTCCTTCCCAAGCAGGTGACCGACGCATTTCAAGATTTCGGATTGACGAAATGGACTGTCGACATTGAAGCGGAAGCGCATCGTGGCGCAGGAACTTCCGAAAAACCTGGCGCGGTCGTTGCGAGTGCCGAAGTGAGACTGTCGGATGCGAGCGGTTGCTATAAAGAGTTCCCGTACCCCGTCGATCAGGCTACGGCACTCATGCGCCTTGAAGGTGACACGGTGAAAATCGTGCGCTTCGTCGGTCGGGGAAGTGAGAACGCACAAATCGAACTCACGGGATCGCTCACCAGTCTCGCGAGTGGTGCGGAGATTGAGATTGCGATCAAAGGCACGAATGCTCCACTCGATAGTCGTTTGCTGAACGCGTTCGATGCTGAAGCAAAGAGCGCGCTCGAACAACTGTTCGACGCTGACGCGGCAGCAAGCCTCGCGTCGGCGAAACTCCTTCCCGATGCGAAGTGGATCGCGAAACAAACCGACGAACTCTCTCGCGATGAAGTCGCCCTCCATTCCGACACGAGCCGCGCGCCCGAGATCGAGCGACTCAAACGATCGATCGCTGCGGGACCATTTAAACTTGGCGGCTACGCGGATCTTGACATTCGCGTCTACTCGCCGCCCGGTTTCAACACCGGTGTGCAAACCACCGGCACCGTCAACATCCGCGCCGCAGGACTCACCGCTACACCGTTTCCGTATCCGCTCCGCATTGAGAATGGCATCATCACACTTCTCGATGAATCGATCGTGCTCTCCGGCGGCGGATTGCAAGGCGTGACGCCCGCCGGAGGTCGCGTCACCGTTGCGGGCAATATCGAAATCCGTCGCACAGACGGCGATTCTCGCGATGTTGTTCCACAGATCACGTTGCAAACAGAAGACGATGCGATCAATCCTGCACTGCTCGCTGCAATTCCACACGATGTCGCGGCGGGCGCGAAGCCACCACTTGGTTGGCCTGGACGAAACCTCGCGCCTTCTGCGGCATTACTGCAGGCACTCGGACTCTCAGGTTCATTTACTTCGAGTGGAACGATCGGCGGACACGAGAGCAATGCGTTCGCGTTTCAAGTGGTTTTCGCCAACGGTCGCGTCGCGCCGGATGCACACGGCATCGCGTGGCTCACTGCGCAGAATCTCGATTGGCCACCCGAGTTCACTCTCGATCAAGTGCAAGCGAATCTCGAAATCAACGACGATTTCCTGCGTCTCTCAAATTGCACCGCGCGTCGCGGAACGGGCACTGTCACTGTCACTGCGCATGCATCGCTGACGGGACCTGAGAGTGACATCGATGTTCGATTTGACCGCATTCCACTGGACCGTGCGTTTGAGCCCATGCTCGACAGCGATGCGATGCAAGCCGCGGCTTTCTGGCAGAAGTATCAGCCGAGCGGTGCACTCAACGGCGCATTCACCCGCAAAACAAGTGCGCAGGAGCCTGTGTTTCAAGGGTCGATTGAGCCGCTGTGGATTGAAGTCACACTCGATGGCGATCGAGTGCGCGGAGATCTTCTTGCGGGACATCTCAACGTCGACGGGTCTGGAATTCGCGCCGATGATTTGGGATTCCGTCTCACGAGCTTCGGTCGCGATGATGGATTGCTCCGTCTTACAGGATCGCTCGACAAACTCGGATCGCTCGATGCAACACTGACCAACGGTCGATTCGAATCTCCCATCGTTCGCGCCGCGTTGCGTGATCAGTCGAGCGAGCTCGCGGACTTTCTCGCAAGTGGAAAGACAACTGGACTCTTCGACGCGACAACGAAGAGCGAGCACACGCTCACACTCGAATTGCATCCGAAGTCCGTTGCCTTCGATCACCACGACACGCGAAGTACATTGACCTTTACGCCGAATTCCGTGCTGCACCTTGCCGCCGATGAGGCGCACGGCACTTGCGCAGTGAGCTTTGCGGGCGGCGACGCGACAGCCGATTTTTATGTTGATTTGCAAGGACAGGCGCTGCGCGGCGTGACCCTTTCGGGCGCGATCGAGGCGCAATCGTATTCCAACACTGTGCGCGCGCTGCTTACACCAACGGTTGAAGCAGTCGCTGATTCGCTGAGTTTCGCAGCGGATGGCCCCATTTCGCTGCACGCGGAAGCAGTCAAACTTCGCTGGGATGCAGGCTCCGCGTTTTCGCAACCTGACGGGATTGATGTGCAAGCAAGCGCCTCTGTGCAACGAGCGCACTTTGATGTCGGTCCGCAACTGGATGACTTCGATGGCAGCGCGACATTGACTGTGCATCAACAACGAACGCCGTCAACCGAGGATTCCTTTACATGCGCCATTGATGCCAACGCGTTCAAAGCGTTCGGTCGCAACATCGGCGCGAGTCATGGTGATGTCTCACGCGCCTCCACCGATGGAGACTTGATCGTGCTCGCAAAGGGCGACTTTCTTGGCGGACGCTGGTCCACCGACTCGGTTGTGGAACACGCGAGCAACAAATGGCGCGCCGATGTGCGCATGGTGAATGCGAACTACGGGGCGCTTGCTTCTCCTGATCTTGAGTCCGTGGCAGTGGATCGCAGCGGTCGCTGCACGATGTCCGCGTCGCTCGGAGGATTGCTCGACGATGGACAGAGCACAGATCTCGGTCGCGGAAGTGCATCCGTGCGCGACGCAGTAATCGCGGAGAGTCCACTGTTGATGCGGCTCGCATCGATCACGCAATTCATGCTCCCCGTCTCGGGTGCGCTCAAAGAAGCCGACGCGGAGTTCGCGATCAAGGGTGAGCTCGCATACATTGAACCACTCGAACTGTGCTCCCCTTCACTCAAGCTCGACGGATTGGGCACCATTCGTCTCACGGACTACGCGGTTGCGGCGCATCTGCGCGCGGCAGGACAAATGGGCGCGCTCAGTGATCTCCTCGCGGGGATCACGCATTCTCTCTTTGGGATTCGCGTGGATGGTACTTTTGAAAATCCATCCGTTGGTCTCGCGCCGCTTGCAGGCATTTTCTGCGCACTTTCAGGTTCTTCCACTTCTATCTCCGCATTCCCCCTGCCTCCAGCACAGCCTCCAACACTGCCTCCCGCAGTCGCTCCGCAGGCGTCTCCGACCATCACCCCTGACACCGATTCGAAAGCACCGAACACTCCATGACTGATTCCCCCTCTTCACAGCCACTCGAAGGTGCATCGAACACGCCACGACTTTCTCTCGCGCAAATCGAAGCGGAGGTCGACCGATTTCTCGCGATCGCGCACGTGTCAGGCAACGAAGAAGCGCGCGAACTTCTCGCGGAAATGATCCTCACTGGACTCAAGCTCGTTGCAGATGGTGCTGACTTGGGGCAACTCAAACTCGTGCGCACAAGTTTGAAAGAGATGCGCCACGCATATCGCATCTTCAATCCGTATCGCGGCACTCGGAAGATTTCGATCTTCGGCAGCGCGCGTACGCCGGAGCAAGATCCTGATTACGCGATGTGTCGCGCGTTCTCGCGCATCGTCAGCGCTGCAGGTTGGATGGTGATCACCGGTGCGGGCGACGGCATCATGAAGGCAGGACACGAGGGACCTGAACTTGAGAAGTGCTTCGGTCTTCGCATTCGTTTGCCGTTCGAGGCTGCAGCGAACAATCTGATCGAAGGCGATCCGAAGCTCGTGAACTTTCGCTACTTCTTCACGCGCAAACTCATGTTCATGGCGCACTCGGATGCGGTCGCTGCATTTCCAGGTGGATTCGGCACGCAAGATGAGCTCTTCGAAGCACTCACGCTTGTGCAAACGGGCAAGTCCAATCTTGTGCCGATCGTACTCCTTGAACACGAGAACGGCGGCTACTGGTCTTCATGGGAGTCGGGCATCATCGCGAAACTCCGCGAGAAGCATCTGATTTCACCTGAAGACACGAAGCTCTATTCGATTCATCACGATGCTCAAGCAGCGAGCGATGAAGTCGAGCGCTTCTATCGGCGCTATCACTCGATGCGCTACGTCGGCAATGAACTTGTACTTCGCCTGCAATGGCAACTCACCGCCGAGGAACTCGATCGACTCGAGTCGATCTACGCGCCGCTCTTTGTTGCGAGCGGGCGTATCCGCATGACGAGCGCGCTTCCTGGCGAAGACGAACATCTCGATCTTCCACGCATCGCGTTCCGCTTCGACCGAAAGCATTGGGGACATTTGCGATGCTTCCTCAACGACATCAATAACGCGCCTGCACCGACACCTCTTGCGTGAACGAGTCATGCAACACTTCCACACATGCACCGTTCGCATCTGGGTCTTGTGCATCGTGTCGATGTGTTGCGCAGTTGCTTGCGCTCCCAAGCGTGGAATGCCTTCGCGCAGTTCGGATGCGACGGAGGCAGAGCGTCCCGTCGCAAGCGGAATTGAAGGCATGCGTTGGGTTATCCGTGACAATCCACGCCCGATGCAGACGACGATTGAATCGATGCAAGTTTCTGGCATGCTTCGACCCTGCAATCTGGAATCACTACGGACGCTTGGTTTCCTTGCGTTCGTGCTCGACGAAGCGCAACTCGACGCGCTCCTTCATGAGTGGGGTGGAACACCCGCACTCGAACGCGTGTGGTTTGGTCACGTGTCCTCGTGGAAATCCGTCGCGACGACCACGGTCAGCGCTGAGCGTTTGATTTCGATCGATGGTCGCGCAGTCTCTGGTTTCGCGAGGCTCTACGAACTCGAGTTCCGAGGATGGACACTTCCAACACTCGATGGATCCGCAGCCACACTCGAGTTTCGTGCGCTCGTCGACTCGCCCACGCTGGCCGGTCTGCCGACCCGCCGCGGCGAAGACGCGAGTGTGCGCGGCAGATTGCTCGCCGCTCCACGCACGCTTGCATTGCAACGCAATGAAGCGCTTGTCTTGTTCGCAAATCCAGCGCTCTCACTCTCGCCCGACACTGGCCCTGATGCTGCACCGCTGCCCACGCCTGCGGATGTACTGCTCAACAACAGGGCGTTTCCCGATCGTCGCGAGGTCCTCGTATTCATCCCCCGCTTCGCCGATACTCTGCCTCAACCGCTGCGCGACGCAGCGACTGTTCCGCCGCTCGAACCAACTGCACCTGATGCACCAAGATCCTCTCCCTAGTTCGACTGCGCCCGCGGATGCCGCGCTTCTGGACCCAAGTGGTTTGCGGAAGCGGCGACGGCGACGCGCTGCGAGCGCGCTTCCGACATTGATGACGTTAGGAAATCTCATCTGTGGATTCGCAGCGATTTACTACGCTTCAAAGCCCTCTGAAACGACATCGTTCTTTGATTGGTACAGCCTCACCGTCGCTGGCGCACTCATCTTTTTAGGAATGCTCTTTGATGCACTTGATGGCAGCGTTGCGCGGCTCACTCGATCGACGAGTGATCTTGGTGCGCAGCTCGACAGCCTCGCCGATGTCGTGACGTTCGGCGTTGCACCCGCATTCATGATGCTTCGACTGGTCAGCGACTACTACGGTCCGGAGTGGGGAACGCACGCGGGCGCTGTCGGAGGACTCTCGATTCTTGGGCCCGCAGACTCTTCTTACGCGAAACTGCTTTGGGCGATCGCGGCGTTTTATCTCTGCTGCGCGGCGCTTCGGCTCGCGCGGTTCAATGTCGAGAACAAGTCGCCCAAGAACGAAGATCACATGTACTTCAAAGGGCTTCCTTCGCCTGGTGCGGGCGGAACGATTGCAGCACTCGTCTTGCTCCACGAACATCTCTTGTTCACACGACCCGGTGTCGAAGCGCATTTGGGATTCGCGCGCGTCGCCGCACTCGGCATTCCGCTCGTCGCGTTGATTGTCGGCATCGGGATGATCTCTTCGCTTCCGTATGTGCACTTCGCGAATCAAGTGCTGCGCGCGCGCCGAGGATTTGCGAGCCTTGTGAAGATCGTGCTCCCTGTCACTTTCCTCATCTGGTGGCCGCAAGAAGTTCTCGCCGCAGGGTTCGTCGCGTATGCGCTCAGCGGTCCTGCACTTTGGCTCTGGCGACGACGCACAGCCGCGAACTCCACACAATCTTTCCGATGACCACTCCTGATTTACTCTCCGTACCTGACGCACGCGGTCGCTTCGGCGCGTTTGGTGGTCGCTATGTACCTGAGACGCTCATGGCGGCGCTCGATGAACTCACCGCAGCCTACGCAGAGGCGCGACGCGATCCTGCGTTCGTCGCGGAAGTGGACGGGCTTCTCCATCAGTTCGTTGGTCGACCAACACAATTCACGCGCGCGGATCGACTGACCGCGCACGCTGGCGGCGCGCGCATTTGGCTCAAGCGTGAAGATCTCGCGCACACGGGCGCGCACAAAATCAACAACACGATTGGGCAGGCACTCCTCGCCAAACGCATGGGGAAGACGCGCATCATTGCGGAGACAGGCGCTGGTCAACATGGCGTCGCAACCGCAACTGCATGCGCGCACTTTGGATTGCAATGTTGCGTGTACATGGGCAGCGAAGATGTCCGTCGACAGAAGATGAATGTCTTCCGCATGCGACTCATGGGCGCAGAGGTACGCGAGGTCGATTCTGGATCGAAGACGCTGAAAGACGCGACAAATGAAGCCTTACGCGATTGGATGGGGTCGGTGGGTGCGACGCATTACATCATCGGATCCGTCGTTGGCCCGCATCCATTCCCGATGATCGTGCGCGATTTTCAAAGCGTCATCGGTCGCGAGTGCAAAGCACAATCGATGCAATCGATCGGCCGGTTGCCGGATTGCATCGTCGCGTGCGTCGGTGGTGGTTCCAACGCTGCGGGGATCTTTGCGCCGTTTATCGCCGACACCGCAGTACGACTTGTCGGAGTCGAAGCGGGTGGTCGATCGAATGCAACGGGCGATCACGCCGCTGCACTTTCGTACGGAAGCCCTGGCGTCCTTCATGGATCGATGAGCTACGTGCTGCAAGACGCGTGCGGACAGACTGCTGATGTGCACAGCTGTTCAGCCGGACTGGATTACCCAGGCGTTGGTCCTGAGCACAGTTTCTGGAAGGACACGCAGCGCGTCGAATACGTCGCGGCAACCGATGCGGAAGCGCTCTCTGCGTTTCAAACGCTCGCGAAACTCGAAGGCATCATTCCAGCACTCGAAACTTCGCACGCCGTGCACGCCGCACTGTTGATCGCAGCGAAGATGCGCAAAGACGAGCATCTCGTCATCAACGTTTCCGGGCGCGGTGACAAAGACGTCACCGAGGTCATGCGATTGCTTGGCATGTGAACACGCTCAGTCGTGACCAGTCGAACACAGCCACTCGATCCATGACGGTTCCTTCGGACTGCCGCCGTTTTTCCACGCTGGCTTCGGAAGACCATCGCCCTTGAATGCATCGCTCTCCACAGGCTGCGTCGCGCTGGTCGCGCTCGTCTTCGCATTCACCCAGTAGCCGGGCCACCACGTCGATACCTTGTTGAAGTTCCCCCACTTCGCGGTCTTGCTCTTGGGCTGCGGAAGTTCGTAGCTCCATCCTGCGTTCTTCAATGCGTCGGCGAGATACTGATCACCTGTCGGTGCTCCATTTTCAAAACCGATCGGCTTTGGGACAACACCGTTGGTCGCGGTGTTGTCCTTCGGCGCACCGGTTGGCGCGCGCACCACGGGCACAAGACTCGAGGGCGGTACGACTGTCGGAAGCACATGATGATCGGGTTCCTTGGTCGGAAGAATCTCGATCGAAATCGGATAGTGATCGCTCGCGTATCCAACCGGCGGCGGAATCTCTTTCGCCTTCTTGTAGTCCCAATCGCTCGGCGCGTGCAGCGTTCCGAGGACGAAGTACGAATCGGGGACGACATCCTCCGCCATCGCTGGCGTCATGAGGAGATAGTCAATCGAACGGCTCGAGGCGTGCGTCGTGTAAAGCTCACGCGGCCCATCCTTCTGCGCGCGCCAGTCGTATCCGCTGCGTAATCCAAGCGCACTCGTGCGAAGCACTTTGACGTTCATGTCATTCGGTGTGCCGTTGAAGTCGCCGAGAATCGCGAGATTCAGTTGTGGATCCGCTTTCAATCGCTCGGCGACAAACACTTCCGTCTGCAGCGCCTCAAGTTCACGTTGATGATCGAACGCACCAGCCTTGTAGTGCACGACCATCACTGCGAATGCGTATCCATCCGTCGTGCGCAAATCCACCATGAGTGGTGAGCGCTGAAAGTACTGGATGGGCTTTGCGCCTGCGTCGGGCATCGCCCACTCGCCTTGCAGTTTCGCAGCACGCTCAGGCGTACACATTGCGATCATGTCATCAATCTTCTCAGCGGTCCACGTCGTCACCTTTTCAATTGGTACACGCGAGAGCACCGACTGTTCCACGCCTCGGTAGTAACCGACTTCCTCGCTTGCGATGTAGTCATAACCAAGGTCACTCAGATACTTGTCGCGAAACCACTCGAGTGCGGACTTCGATTCGACCTCTTCAAGACACAGAACGTCGGCGTCCAACTTGCGAATCGCCGCAGCGAGCGCTTCGCAACGCGCGGGACTGGTGATCTCGTTGATGTCGTCGTACTGACCTGACAGCGCCGGATCATCGTTCGGATCGAAGAGGTTCTCGACGTTGTACGCGGCAATCCGCAATGCCCCTGCGTGTTTCTTCGGTGCGTCCGATGCGCCGTACCAAATCCCCGCGGGCCGCACTTGCTTCGCTGCGGCTGGCTTTGTCGTTTGCTTCGTCGCTTGCTTGGCGGCGTCTGTGGGGGCTTCCCTCGTCGCTTGCTTTACCTTTGGCGCGCGTGGGGCAGGCGCAACCGGCGGTGCACTCTGCGCTGCGAACACTGAGAACGAGAGAAGGATTGCTGAACACCACGTTTGTACAAAGTGCATAAAGGAGATCCTACTTTGTTTGAGCCGTTGACTCCGCGACTGCCGCGCGAAGCCGAGCAGCGGACTCTGCGCACGACGCGAGGAAGTCAGACTCGCCACTTCCGAGCGGCGGATACACAACGACAGTGACTCCGAGAGACTTCAATCGCGCCCGCACCAATGCATCAGGTTCGCCTTCCCACAGCATCGGCAGCCAAGCCGCCGCGTGAGTCGCACGCATCGCAGTGAACACATTCCATTGCGCGTCCGATGGCAACTCATTCGGTTCCCAATGCATCGCGTCAATCGTTGCGCCTGAACTCGCACCCAAGTATTGATAAACAGGATGCGACGCAAGCCAAACTGGCGCTTGCACGGCGAGTGCCTTCTGCTCTTCATCCAGCGCGCGAACTCTTGCTTCCACGCGCGCGAGTTGCGCGGCGATGTTCGGCGCAGACGACGGTAGAAGTTTCGTCAACCGTGCCGCGATGCGCTGCGCTTGCGCGGAGAACATCGACGGCGAGAGCCAAGTCGTGGACGCAAATCCCGTGTGTGCATGCGCGCCGCGAGGGCCGTGCGAATGCGTGCCGTCATCTTGCTTGATGAGTTCGCTCGCGAGCGACGCGGTTGAATCAAGCAGCACAGAACGCGGCAGCGCAGCCGTCGTCGCCCAAGGCTCATAGTCTGCGCCATTGAGAACAATGCAGTCCGCGCCCTGCAAGAGTCGAACCTCTGCGTCTGATGGTTTCCAATCCGCAGGATCGCCTGAAGACGCACTCCATGGGGTCAGCAGTTCCACGCGATCGCCACCGAGTTCCCGCACAAGCCACGCGAGTGGTGGATTCGGCGCGAACACAACAATCGCGCGTTCCTTCGCAGCATGCGCGCTCGACGACGGTTGCGCAGCTTCACCACAACCGAGCATCGCGACGATTTGTCCAAGACCGCACAGCAGAAGTGCCAATGCAGCGCGCGAATTCCTGTGTTCCAAGAGGAGCATTCTGCGAGTGTACGCCGATAAAGTGCACTGTTGACTCCGTCACCGACCATCCTGCTTTCAACCACGCCGCTGGTGTTCACACGCGCGAGTGGCTTCGTGCTGCGCGTCGATCCGATGCAACTGCGAGCGGGTCAATCACTCGCAGTGCGCGGAGTCTCCGGTTCAGGCAAGAGCACGTTGCTCGGGCTGCTCTCGGGCGAACTGCTGCCGACAGAGGGCGATGTCTCGTTCGACGGTGATTCGATCAGCACGCGCACTGCTGCCCAACGTCGAGCGTTCCGCATTCAGCACACAGGATTGGTCTTCCAAGAGTTTGGTCTTGTCGAATCACTCACCGTGCTTGAAAATGTGCTGCTCCCGTTTCGCCTGCACAGCGCGCTCAACCTTGACGACAACGCACGCGATCGCGCAGAGACAATGCTCGGCGCCGTCGGGCTGCATACGAAGACCGCGCGACTTCCATCGCAACTCTCGCACGGCGAACGGCAACGCACGGCGATCGCGCGCGCTCTCGTGACGGGCGCACGCCTCATCCTCGCGGATGAGCCCACGGGGAACCTCGATCCGGCGCTCAAGCATGACATCGCCGCATTGTTGATTGATGTCGCCAAAGGCGCCAACGCCGCACTTGTGATCGCCACGCACGATGAATCGATCATCGATCACTTCGAGTTTGCGCGCACGATCACAAATCCACTGGCGGCGAAAGAAGGCGCGCATTGATGCAGTCCCTGCGCGCGCTTGAACATGCTTGTTTTCTCGCGACGCGCGCATTGCGATTCGCATGGCGCCGCAATTTGTTGCTCGTCCTCGCACTCGCCTTCGCAATCGCGGTTCCGCTTGCCACACGCGCAACAGTCACGGCAGCAACGCACGAACTCGACGCGCGCGCACAGGAAACTCCGCTTCTTCTCGGGAGCGCAAACAGCGACTTCGACCTTGTGTTCTCTGCACTCTGGTTCTCTGCGCAGAATGCAAATCCGCGTTCGGGAACGATGGCTGATCTCGCGCTCGTGGAAGCGGATGACCTTGCCGTTGCAATTCCGCTCGCACTCGGATTGAGCGCGCGGGACACGCCCGTTGTTGGCACGACGCTGGACTACTTCGCGTTTCGAAAACTGGGACTGCATGAGGGAGTACTGCACGCTTCCGTTGGTCAGTGTGTGCTCGGAAGTACGGCGGCGCGCGCGCTTGGGCTTCGTGTCGGCGACAAGATATTCACCGATCCAGGCGCGCTCACCTCCCTCGCGGGAATCTTTCCGATCGAACTCGAAGTGACAGGCATCTTCTCGACCAACGCGACGCCTGATGATGCGGCGATCTTTGTCGACCTCGCAACCGCGTGGACGATTCGCGGCGTCGGTCACTTTCACCGAGCGCCCAAGGAGAGCGATCGCGCCACCGGTGCGGTGATTGGTACGAATCCCGACGGCACACTCATCGCAGGTGAAGCGCTTCGCATCGAAAACGAACCCAGCACGGCGCGCGTGAAAGACTTCCATTTTCACGGCGATCTTGCGCAGGCACCAATGTCCGCGGCCATCGTGATCCCGAAGGACGCGAAGTCGCAAGCGATCTTGCTCGGACGATTTGATGAAGCGCGCCGCTCGGATGCTGCGGGAACTCGGCCACGCCTTGTGCGTCCGTTCGAAATCAGCGCTCGCGTGAGCGAACGCATCTACGGCGTTGAACGATTACTCGATGCTGTCGCTCTCGCGTCGTTGCTCGCCACGCTGCTCGTCGTCGCGCTCGCATTCGCTCTTGGCATCAAACTCCGCGCCGATGAACTCCGCGTCATGCAGCGGATGGGAGCATCCCGCGGGCGCGTCGCGCTGTTCTTGATGAGCGAAGGTGTACTCGTGCTCGCGTTGGCAACAACCATCGCCCTCGGACTCGCCGCGGCCGCGTCCACCGCAGCACCAAGTCTCGTCGCGTGGATCGCCACAAGCTAAACGAGCGATCAGACGACGAGCGTCTCGGGTTCTTCAATGAACTCTTTGAGCGTGCGCAGATATTCCGCAGCCATTGCGCCGTCGATCACGCGGTGATCGAGGGAGAGCGTGACTTGCATTTCGGTGCCTACGCAGAGCACGCCCTTGCGCACGACTGGTTGTTCAATCGCTGCGCCGCACGCGAGAATGGCGGAGTTTGGTGGGTTGATGATCGCTGTGAAATGCTCGACGCCGAACATGCCGAGGTTGGAGATTGTGAAGGTTGCGTCGGACATCTCTTGCATCGAGAGTCCCTTTGTCCGCGCTTTTTCTGCGAGGTTTCGTGCGTCACTTGAAAGTTGACGCAGGCTCTTGTGATCAGCGTCAGTGATGACACCGACAACGAGCCCGCCGCCGCGCTCTTGCGGCAAGGAGATCGCAACGCCGATGTTCACTTGCTCGTGGATGCGAATCGAATCGCCTGCGAAGCTCGCGTTGAAGTATGGATGCTCTGCCATCGCGAGTGCGCACGCGCGAACGAGGAAGTCGTTCACCGAAAGTTTGATGCCGCTGGCTGCGAGCTTCTCGTTGAAGCTCTTGCGCATCGCGAGCAATGCGTCCATATCGAACTTCATCGTCACTTGGTAGTGCGGAATCGTGGTCTTGCTTTCGACGAGTCGACGCGCAATCACCTGACGCATGTTTGAGAGCGCAACATCGCGTCCTCGCAACGTGAGCGCGAGTGGCGCGGAGGAGGTTGGCGCCGCATTGGTGGAGACACTCAGTGGCGTTGCGGCATGAATCGTCGCCGATGCTCCCGCCGCAACACTCGACGACGCGCGGTTGGCAGTTGCTTGCGCGACAGCCATTTCAACATCACGTTTGATCACGCGACCTGCGGGACCTGTCCCGACAACCTTCGTGACATCGATGCCCGCGTCCTCGGCGATGCGACGAGCGACTGGACTCACCTTCATCCGCGCGGTTGATGTGCCGAACTCTT
>SIAK01000010.1 GCA_009691805.1 Phycisphaerales bacterium | reverse complement strand
CTGGGGGTCAAAAGGTCGTGGGTTCAAATCCCGCCAGCCCGATTCAGAACGTCAAAGCGGAAGGCGCAGCGCCTTCCGCTTTGTCGTTCCTCCATCGGTCTGACTTGCCGCATGCAGCATGCGTCAAGAGCGTTCTCGAAGACTCGCCCGCGCGGTCTTGTGGCGTCCGGGAAAGAACCGGACGAGCAAATCCCGCCTTCAGTCTTCGAGCAATTCGCGACGCAATGGCGCAGCGCCTTCCGCTTTGTCGTTCCTCCATCGGTCTGACTTGCCGCATGAAGCATGCGTCAAGAGCGTTCTCGAAGACTCGCCCGCGCGGTCTGGTGGCGTCTGGGAAAGAACCGGACGAGCAAATCCCGCCAGCCCGATTCGATTGAACACTGCAGCCCTGCGTACCACGCAGGGCTGCGTTGCATTTGCAGTGGCGAGAATTGGCGCTACTTTGAACGCATGATCACGCGCCATCGGTCGAACGCCATCAAGCTCATCGCCTGTGCGCTCCTCTGCAATTCCGCCTTCGCCGAACCGCCCGCACAAGTGAACGTGGATGCTGTGGGAGTCAACATTTTTGGCGATGCCGCGAATGAACCCTCGCTTGCGGTCGACCCGACGAATCCAAGACGGATGGCGATTGGCTGGCGGCAGTTTGATTCTGTCACCTCAAATTTCCGCGAGGCAGGTTACGCGTCGACGATTGACGGTGGACGCACATGGCACAACGATGGCCCGCACACGAACGGAATTTTTCGCAGCGATCCCGTACTCGACGCGCGGGCGGACGGCACATTTCTCTATCACAGTTTGCGCGGCAACTTCCAGTGCGATTCATTTCTCTCCGGCGACGGAGGCGCAACATGGACGGGTCCAACCTTTGCCTACGGTGGTGACAAAGCGTGGATGACAATTGATCGCACCGTTGGTGTGGGACGCGACAATGTGTATGCATGTTGGTCCACAGCTGCGGGAAGTTATGCCTCGACGCCATTCTGTCGATCGGTGGATGGTGGCTTGAGCTGGCAGCCGCCCATTGCGATGCCAACTCCTGTGCGATGGGGCACCTTGAGTGTCGCGCCCAACGGTGATCTCTTCCTCGCAGGAATTCAGTCAAGCCCGTTCAACCTAGCCGTGATGTATTGCGTCAGGAGCGTGAACGCGAAAGTGAAGTCCACGACTCCAACATTTGAGAGTGCCGTGGCGATCAACCTTGGAGGGCCGATGCGATACTCCGCAGGACCGAATCCAGCGGGGTTACTAGGGCAAACTCAGATTGAAGCAGGCGGCGATGGCGCTGTCTATATTCTCGCGTCGATTGATCCGCCCGCAGTCAAGGGCATCGATGATCCAATGGATGTGCACTTCATCAGGTCCCTCGATGGTGGTGCAACATGGAGCGCCCCGAGCCGCGTCAACGCGGATGCAATGCATGCGAACTCGTGGAATTGGATGGGCACGATGAGCCTCTCGCCGAGTGGAAGAATCGATGTCGCGTATCTATCGACGCATGAATCGGGCGTCGTCAACATCTCAAGGCTGTACACAACACAGTCGACAGATGCAGGGCAATCATGGAGCACGCCGATCGCAAGAACGGAAGCGTTCGACTCGTTTGTTGGTTGGCCGCAACAGAACAAGATGGGCGACTACTTCCATATGCGGAGCGACGCGCTTGGCGCGAATCTCGCGTTTTGCACGACAAACAACGGTGAACAAGATGTGTACTTCGCGCGCATCGGACCTCGAGATTGTGACAACGACGGCATCCCCGATGCCTGCGGCGCGAGTGACGCTGATTTCAACAACGACCAACAAGTCGACGCACAAGATCTCGCGCACCTCCTGAACCAATGGGGCAGCGACGACGGCGACCTCACGCAAGACGCGACCACCGACGGTGCGGACCTCGCTTCCCTCCTCGCGCAGTGGAATGGATGAACCAAGCGCTCGTCACGCAACCTCGTCCAAGTTCGAACCCCACTCTGCGCGTTCGATCGCAGAGAATTTCACCACATCACTCCTCAAGGAATCCATCCAGGTAACGCGGCGGCTTGTTTCACCCAACTCGCGATTTGCGCCTCGTCGAGATTGTCGCGCTCGTGAATGTGAAGGTAGCGCGCACCGTCAACCTTACTCGCCTCCGGTGGAAGTGGCTTTAGTGATGGACGCCGCGCTCCCGATGCCGACGCGTGCAGAGCGCTCGCTGCGCTACATTCTCGCGTTCTCTTTATGTTGCGTGTGAATGAAATTTCTTTGCTGATTGATCATGCGCCGGAGGCGTTGCGTGCGGCGCTGTTGACTCGGCTTTGCATTGCGTCGGATGAGCTTCTTCGCTTCGAAGTGTTTCGGCGTGGGGTGGATGCTCGTCGGCGCTCTGCGATCTTGTTCATCTACACCGTGGATGCGGAGGTGCGTTCTGAATCCGCTGTGTTTGCTCGGCTTCGCAATGACAAGCGCGTCTCACCTTCGCCGGATACTTCTTATCAGTTCGTTGGGAATGCGGATTCTGCTGCGGTTGATTCCGCTTCATCTTCTGCTCGGCCGGTGATCATTGGCCTCGGGCCCGCGGGCCTCTTTGCTGCATTGATCCTTGCGCAAAGTGGTTTCCGTCCGCTCGTGCTTGAGCGCGGGAAGTGTGTGCGGGAACGCACGAAGGACACGTTTGCGATGTGGCGCGGTGCCGTGCTCAATCCCGAGTCCAACACTCAGTTTGGTGAAGGTGGCGCGGGCACATTCTCGGATGGCAAGTTGCACAGCCAGATCAAAGATCCCAAGCACTACGGTCGCAAAGTGCTGCGCGAATTTGTTGCGGCAGGCGCGCCCGAAGAGATTCTCTTCGTGAGTAAGCCGCACATCGGGACCTTTCGACTTGTGGGCATGATCGAGAAGATGCGTGCGAACATCATCGCGCTTGGTGGCGAGATTCGCTTTGAAAGTCGCGTCGATGACATCGAACTTGAGCGTGATGTTGACGCTCCTTCGCGCTATCGCGTTCGCGCGGTCATGCTCGCGAGCGGCGAACGTATCGAAGCGAATCATGTCGTTCTCGCAGTTGGTCACAGCGCGCGCGACACCTTTGAGATGCTGCACGCGCGCGGCGTCTTCATTGAACCGAAGCCGTTCTCCATCGGGTTTCGCATCGAGCATCCGCAGTCGCTCGTTGACGCTTGTCGATTCGGCACGCAAGCACACAGTCCCCTGCTCGGCGCGGCGGATTACAAACTCGTCCATCACGCCAAGAACGGTCGCTCTGTCTACTCCTTCTGTATGTGTCCTGGCGGCACGGTGGTCGCCGCGACCTCGGAAACAAATCGCGTCGTCACGAATGGCATGAGTCAGTACTCGCGCAGTGAACGCAACGCGAATGCGGGCATCGTTGTTGGCATCACACCTGAGATTGATTTCCCCGATGGACCGCTCGCGGGCATCGCGCTGCAACGCGAACTCGAATCGCGCGCGTTCGAACTCGGTGGTCGCAACTACTTCGCGCCAGGTCAGCGCGTCGGCGATTTCCTCGCGAGACGCGCGTCGACTTCTTTCGGCTCCGTCATCCCTTCGTACACACCCGGCGTGACGCCGTGCGATCTTTCGAGCGCGCTTCCAAAGTTTGCGATTGATGCGATTCGCGAGGCAATCTCTGCGTTCGCACAGCAACTCAAGGGCTTCGATCTTGCGGACGCTGTGCTCACCGGTGTCGAGACGCGCACGTCTTCACCGATTCGGATCCGCCGCGACGACGCGAGTTTCGAAAGCGTGAATTGCACTGGTCTTTACCCATCCGGCGAAGGCGCGGGATACGCGGGCGGCATTCTGTCCGCGGCAGTCGATGGCATCAAAGTCGCAGAGGCCGTTGCGCTGAGTACACTCACGCGCGGTTAGATTCACTTCTCTCAGGAAACTACATGCACTCGACAATCTCGACCACGCTCTCCATCGGACTCCTCGTATGCACCTTCACGGCATGCAACACCGCGCCTCAAACCGCTTCGGATCGCCGCGTGCTCGACGCGGATGTCCACGCGTTCATCGTGCGATTGAAGGAACGCGACCCGTCCATCGCGAAGTACTTCGACACCGCTGCGGGATATGTCGTCTACCCATCGATTAGCAAAGGTGGACTCATCATCGGCGGTGCATTCGGTCGCGGCGAAGTCTTCTCCAAGGACGGCACGCGCATCGGATACTCCGACCTCACGCAGGGTTCGATCGGCGCGCAGATTGGTGGCCAGAGTTTCGGCGAGATCATTTTCTTCGAAACTGCGGAATCACTTTCTCACTTCAAAGAAGGCGATTTCGTGTTCGCTGCAACCGCCTCGGCAGTCGCAGTCAGCGCAGGCGCAGCTGCTGAAGCGAAGTATGACCACGGCGTCATCGCATTCCTCACGCAGCCCAAGGGTCTCATGGCGGAAGCAAGCGTTGGTGGGCAGCAGTTGAGCTACTGTTCGGTCGCGGACGTCGAGTGAGTTCACGAGTTATCCGATTTTCTAACGCAAATGACCGCCTCCGCTCTTCACGCTTCAGCAGTCGCAATCTGCATGAATGCAGCTGTTTTCGCGCAGTCGGAGACAACGGATCACGCGCGGGCGCGTGCAGAGTTTTCCGCGCTCACTACCAAAGACGGACTGCACTATCAAACTCCGAGCGGTAAACTTCCGTGGGACCTGATGGATGGTCTCGATCGCGCGCGGGCCGGTGCTGGCTTCTTCAGCCCCGCGCGATTCATCACACTCTTTGAGCCCCATCCCACCCCGGTGACACTCGATCCTTTCGCGCCACATTCAGGGGCATACGGATTCACGCCCACTGATCCGCTTCTGCCTGGTCCCTTTGAGGATGCCATTCGGCCGCTCCGTAATCTCGAGCAGTATCTCTACGAAGGCCTCTCCACATCGACAAACATTTACTACACGCTCCTGCTGCAAGGGCTGTCACGCACAATCGATGATCCTTCAGGCTCGGCGTACCAAAGATGGAGCGGGACTGGGCGCCTCGATGTGAATCTGCAAACCGTGTTTGCGAAACCCGCGGGCTTGGGCACTTCAACTTTACAAGTGCTGTTTCGTGATGGCGTTGTCTTTGCGGAGTCCGGCAGCTACAGCGCCGCCACTGCAGCGGGCACTTTTTTCAATCCCAACTCGCTGAACATGAGCGACCACGCGTCGCTCAATATCCTCGCGATGCAGCAGGGATTTCTCGATGATCGATTGGTGTTGACGGTCGGCAAGATGCCGCCGAACAGTTACTTCTTGTTGAACTACTTCGCGGATGATGAGAGCGCGCAGTTTCTCAATGGCTCACTGGATGGCAATGACGTGTTCCAACCTGGGCAGGGAAACTATTGCCCGGGTCTTGTCGTGCAGGGCATTCCCTGCGACGACCTCTATGTGAATGCGGGCATCTTTGACATCGCCGACAACTCCACCACCGCACTCGAAAACATCGACGAGCGCTTGTACTTCGCGGCGCTTGAAGTGGGATGGACACCTGGCGACAGTCTGTACGTGACGCGATACTCAGCGACAATTGCCGTGAGTAATCAAGGTCGCGATTGGGAATCCACAGGCGAAAAACAAACGAACGTGATGTTCGGGCTACTCGCGCAGAAGCGATTCGACAACGACCTCGCGCCCTTCGTCGAGTACGCGATTGGATCAGAAGTGAATGCAACAGCGTCGATGGAACTCAGCATCGGACTCGGCGTGTTCTCGCCGCTTGGGCGCACGGATGACTACGCAGGAATCGGCTGGAGTTGGGCGCAGCCGACCTCTTCCTACGGCGATCTTGCGCCGACAAATGATCCGCCGTCGACAAGTGTGCTCGAAGCGTTTTACCGGGTGCAGTTGACCAACAGCATGCAACTTTCGCCGGACATTCAGCTGCTGTGCAATCCTGCGAACGGAGACGACTCGACGGTGGTCGCATTCGCGCTGCGACTCAAGACGCAGTTCTAGCATTGGCTGCGCACATCACGCTCGCACGAAGAATCGATACGCTCTCGCGCATGACTGGGGTCCAACGCGCCGCGCGCTCCATCACACTCGCAGTGACTTGCGTCCTTCCATCGTGCGCTTGTCCCTTCAGCGGAGCCACCGCGAAGCCTTGCACGAATCCATGCGTCACGCATGTTGTGTTGGTCGATGTTGCCGATGACGCGGAAATCCCCGCGATGCGCGCGGATTCCGACGCGCAGCTTCCCCTGATCAAAGACGTGTGCGGCTATCAGTGCGGCAGCCCACTCGACATCGGCCGCACGAATGTGACGGGCGATTATGACCTCGGCATCCTTGTGCAGTTCGCGTCCGTCGAAGCGTACCAGTCGTATCTTGAAGATCCCGCGCATAAAGCACTCGTCGCGAAGTGGCGCCCGAAGTGGAAAAGTTCGCGCATCGTCGACTTCAACTCGATCAGGTAAGGTCTCGCTATGAGTGGTATCGAAGAACTCCTCGCGAACAATGTGAAATGGCGCAATGAAAAAGAGCGCGCGCATCCTGGTTTTTTCCAGAAGCTCGCCACCCAACAGAAGCCACGCTTTCTGTGGATCGGTTGCGCGGACAGCCGCGTACCCGCGAATGAGATTGTCGACCTTCCGCCAGGCGAAGTGTTCGTCCATCGCAATATTGCGAACCTCGTGGTGCACAGCGATCTGAATTGTCTCTCGGTGCTCGACTTTGCGATCAATACACTCGAGATCAGTGATGTCATCGTGTGCGGCCACTACGGCTGCGGTGGTGTTGCCGCTGCGCTCACGACGGAGCCGACGATTTCGCTCGTAGAACACTGGGTTCGTCATGTGCGCGACATCGCGAAGTTTTATCGAGACGAGATCAATAAGCAACCGTGCGATCTGACGAAAGCGCGCCGGCTCTGTGAAATCAATGTCGCGGTGCAAGTCGTGCACGTGCGGGAGAATCCGCTGATGGAAGATGCATGCAAGAAGCGCGAGATCCGCGTGCATGGACTCATCTATGACGTTGCCGACGGTTTGCTGCACAACCTGACGCACACCGTCGAAGACTTGCGCGCGCACGTCCCCTCTCGCGGCATCGGTGGCGTGTGAACGAGATTCCATTGTCGTCCAAACTTGATGCGCGTCGCACGATTGGCGCCGCAAGCGCTGCGTGCGTCATCATCGCCGCGATGGTTGGAAGTGGAATCTTTTCACTCACAGGACAATTCGGTGCAGGGCTGCAAACGCCGTCGAACATTCTCACTGCGTGGATCTTCGGCGGCATCCTTGCATTGACAGGCGCGCTGTGCTTTGCGGAACTTGGCGCGATGATTCCGTGTTCTGGCGGCAGCGTTGAGTTTGCACGACGCGCGTTTGGCCCCACCGTTGGCTACCTCGTCGCGATGGTGACGATCCTCGCGGGCTACATTCTGTCGGAAGCGCTCGTCGCACTTTTTCTCGCGGGCTATGTCGATGACCTGTTCGACGCGAATCTTCCGGTGGCTTCGATTGCTGCGGCGTCGATCGTGCTCGTGCTCCTCACACAACTCATCAGCGTGCGTTCGGGATTCTTCGCCAACTCCGCGCTTGCCTACATCAAGATTGGATTCGTGCTCGTGTTCGTCATCGCGGGACTGCTTGTTCCGATGGAATCGCAGATCGAAGTCGTCGCGAGTTCCGTGACGAATGCGGTTCCAAGTTTCTTTAGTCCACCCGTCGCTCTCGCCACACTTTCCGTTTCGTTCGCGTATCTCGGTTGGTCGTCGGGCGCGGACATCGCAGGCGAAGTGCGCAACCCAGGGCGCAATGTGCCGCGTGCGATTCTCCTTGCGATGGGACTCGTGTTCGCGCTGTATATCGGCGTGAATCTCGTGTACTTGCGCGCGATGGATCCACTTGCGATGACGGATGCAGCGGGCGGACCAATGCCAGCGATCGGTGCGACGACTGCGCGTCATCTCTTCGGCGCCACCATCGGCAATGGCATGGGCGCGGTGATCGCGCTGCTCTTCTTCTCGACCAATGTCGCAGGACTCATCGCTGGCGCGCGCATACTTGAGTCGATGGCGAACGCGCGTGAAGTTCCCATCGCACTCAGCGCGCGCACCGATCGCGGTGTTCCGCGCAACGCGCTGCTCGTGGTCACTGCGGGCGCGCTGCTCTCACTCTTGCTCGGATCGCTCAGTGAGATTCTTGATCTCTTGACGGTGCTCATCGCGGTGTTCAGCTCACTGTCCGTCGCGGCAGTCATCGTGCTGCGCAAGACGATGCCCGATGCACCGCGCCCCTTTCGAGTGCCGCTGTTTCCCTTCACGCCGCTGCTCTATCTTGCCGTCGCCGCTTGGAGCGTCGTCATGAGCGTGCAAGCAACAGGATGGAAACCAATCCTCGCTGCCGCAATCACCGTCGCCGCGCTGCTTTTGGCGCGCCCGCTGTTCGCGCTCAACTTCAACCGCGCGTGATACGCTTTGCGCATGATGCTTGCCTCCTCAATTCTGGGCATGGTTGAATGGTTGCTGCTTGGCGGCTGCGGCTTTGCGTTTCTGCTGCTGCCCATGTGGGTCATCATGGTCTACAACCGATTGCGCACCCAGCAGGTTCGCGCGCAGAACGCGTTCAGCCAGATTGATGTGCAACTCAAGCGTCGTTGCGATCTCATTCCAAATCTCGTCGAGTGCGTGAAGGGCTACATGGCGCACGAACGCAGCACGCTTGAAGCAGTCATCAACGCGCGCGCAAAGGCGACGAGCGCGCTGAGTGCTGTTGGTGGCATGCCTTCCAACGCGATGGCGATGACCGCACTTGCAGGCGCAAGCGGCGCACTCGATAGTGCGGTCGGTCGATTGTTCGGACTCATGGAGGCGTACCCTGAACTCAAGGCGAATCAGAACGCACTCGCGTTACAGGAAGAACTCTCAAGCACGGAGAATCGCATCGCGTTTGCGCGACAGGGATTCAACGACAGCGCGATGCGATTGAATGAATCGATCGTGGTCTTCCCCGCGAGTTTCGTGGCGAAGTCGTTTGGCATCAGCACGATGGGCATGTTTGAAGCGGATGCGGCAGACCGCGCATTGCCGACCGTCAAACTTTCTTGACGATCAACGCGCACTCGCGCAGCAATCGTCGCAAAGGACAACATGGCAAACGACTTCTTCTCCAATCAAGATCGCGCGCGCAGCAAAACCGGTCGCCTCGTCGCCCTCTTCGTGCTCGGAGTCCTCGGCACGATGCTCTCGTTCTGGGTGATCGCCGCGGCCGCGATCTCGATTAGCTCCGCGGAGGACGGACAGGTGAACTGGAGCCAAGGCTTCGGCGACCCCCGCTTGTTTTTCGTCATCGTGGGAGTCGTGTCGTGCATCGTGCTCATTGGCACTCTCTACAAACTCTCGCAACTCTCTGCCGGCGGACCCGCGATCGCGCAGATGCTCGGTGGCGTGGAGATTGACCCCAGTAGCCAGTCGCCTGCAGAGCAGAAGGTGCTCAACATCGTCGAGGAGATGGCGATCGCAAGCGGACTGCCCGTGCCGCCTGTGTATGTCATCGACACCGATGGAATGAACGCGTTCGCTGCGGGACCTGATCCAACGCGCAGTGTGATCGGTGTCACGCGCGGACTCATCGAATCACTCACGCGAGACGAACTGCAAGGCGTGATCGCGCACGAGTACAGCCACATTTTTCACGGTGACACGCGTATCAATGCGCGCACCACGGCGGCCATCGCGGGCATCATGTTGGTCGGCACGATTGGTTGGTTCACCTTTCGTTTCATCGGCCCGCAGCTCATGCGCGGCTCGCGCGGAAGTAAGAAGAATGACGGCGCTGCCATTGGCATTGCACTCGTGGTTGCGGGACTTCTCATCTGGCTCATCGGTTCGCTTGGAGTCCTCGTCGGCCGCATGATTCAAGCGGGAATCAGTCGTCAGCGCGAATTTCTCGCAGACGCCAGCGCGGTGCAATACACGCGCAATCCCGATGGCATCGCCAACGCGCTGCGCAAACTTCGCGATGGCCACCGCACCGAAGTGCCTGCTGCTGCAGCGAGTGAACTCAATCACTTTTTCTTCTGCTCGAGCCTCTCGACAATTTTTGCGACGCATCCGCCACTTGACGAACGCATCGCGCGCATCGTGGCGATGGGCGCGCAAAACATGGATTCCACACGCGCCGCTTCCACGATCACCGCGCCAGCTCCACCACCGATGCCGCAGGGCGCCGCTGGATTCGCCGCATCATTTGCAAGCGCTGGCACGCTGAGCCCTGCAAGCATTGCCGCTGCGCACAACTGGCAAGAACGCATCGACCCCGGTTTGCGCGCGGGTTTGCGCACCGCCGCCGGAGCGCGCGCAGTTGTCTACGCAATCACGCGGCGGAGTGACTCAGCGAAGGCAGTTGATGCGCTCGTCGCAGAGCGTGACGGCGAGTCATTGCCCACCTATCAAGCGGTTGCCGCGGCGGTGCAGGCACTCAATCCTTCGACGCGCATGGGACTCGTTGATCTCGCCGCGCCCGCACTCATCGCGATGGGCGGCGACGCCTACCGCGCCTTCCGCGCGACGCTCGCACTCGCGATGCGCGTGGACGGTGCAGTCGATGTTTATGAATGGGCGCTCTCGAAGGCACTCGAACGACAAGTGGAACGGCGGCTCGACCCCGCGCGAAGAAACGCAACCTCTTCCTTCGCTCGTTGCACAGCCGACGCGCAACTCGTCCTCGGCATCATCGCGCTTGAGTGTCATGCGAGCGGAACTGCCAACGAAGCCTTCGCAACGGCATGCCGATGTGTTGGTCTTCAGGCCGGCGCACTTCCAACTTCGACGCAGCGCACACTCGATGCGCTCAACGGCGCGGTTGAAAATCTCGCCACCATCCCCTACACCGATCGAGCGCGCGTGCTCGAAGCGTGTGCGATGGCCGCAGCGCACGACGGGACGGTCACCAGCAACGAATTCGTTCTCACGCGGGCGATTGCAGATGCACTTGATGTGCCATTGCCCCGTGAATTCGCTGTCGGCTAACACACGACACGCGCGCGCGGCTCGCCTACACTCCGCCCCACTATGGCATACCCACAGGTCTCAATCGAAACCGACCAAGGCACAATCGTTGTTGAGCTTTGGAACGACGTCGCACCAAACCACGCCGCGAATTTCCTCAAACTCGCTGCGCAGAGTTTTTACGACACGACCGGTTTCCACCGCATTCTTCCGAACTTCGTCATCCAAGGTGGCTGCAATCGCGGCGACGGTACGGGCGGACCAGGTTGGTCGGTGAAGGCGGAATTCAACGATCGCAAGCACGAAAAGGGCGTCCTTTCGATGGCGCGTTCGGCGCACCCTGATTCGGCTGGCAGTCAGTTCTTCGTCTGCCTCAGCCGCGAGGGCTGCACGCACCTTGACAAGGAATACACCGCCTTCGGCAAGGTGATTTCTGGGATCGAAGTCGTCGAGAAGATCGCCGCGACCCCCATCGACAAGCACTCGGGCAGACCACTCGGCGCGATGCCGAAGATGACCAAAGTGCGAGAAGTCGTCGCCGCGACCGCCTAAGTTCGAGGCTGCCTCTCAGCGCAGTTACGCGTCCGCGAAGGAAATCTTGGAAATTTTCGTGCTCTTTCTCTTGAGGTTGGATCAATTTGCCGTATGAATGACATAGTCGGTTGAGACGATTGGACACAGGAGCCCCAATGATCCGCCCATCAGACGCAAAAAACCTCACAACAGTCGCTGCGCTCATGTTTGCTTGCACCGCGACAGTGTTAGCGCAAGATGCACCCTCGCCTGCGCCTGTTCCGCTGCAGGATCCGAGTGATGCGCCACCAATTCCTGTTTTCAAGCCGCGCGATGGTGGTGCGACTCCCTCATCTGCTCCTGCCAAGCGGAAGCCAGGCGCTCCCGTCGAAGCACCGAAAGCTCCAGGTTTCGGATCGAGCCCAGGACGCAATCATCCGTCGAATCCAATTGAGGCACCCCGCGCGCCAGGATTCGGATCGACCCCTGGACGCAATCATCCGTCGAACCCAGTGGAAGCACCCCGCGCGCCAGGTTTCGGATCGAACCCAGGACGCAATCATCCATCCAACCCAGTTGCGCCGCCAACAGCGCCAGGCTTTGGATCGAACCCAGGACGCAATCCAGGCGGTCCACCAGTTGCGCCTCCATCGGCGCCAGGCTTTGGAAATCGACCGGGGCGCAACCCAGGGGGTCCACCAGTCGCGCCTCCATCAGCGCCAGGCTTTGGCTCCCCTCGAGGTCGAAATCCTGGCGGCTCACCGGTCGATCCGCCGCGTCCCCCTGGATTTGGTTAAACCCGAACAACGTTCACAATCTCGAACTTCACCCAACGCCCTCGACTCACGTCAAGGGCGTTTTTCATTTCACAAGCATCGTCAGATTTCCGCCACACGGCAATTCACTCGACAAGCCGAAGTCGAAAGCGAGCGCGCACTCCACTACCGACGGAGTCGGTGAGGGGACAAAAAGACTGAAGTGCACGCCAGATTTCAGGCGTCTGCGATTCACTCGCAGCGCCTGAGTCGAAAGCAAGCGACGGAATTTGTCCGCGCTGCGCGGCAAATTTCGCGCTTGCGCTCAACTACGCGCTCAACTATGCGCTCAACACTCTAAAAAACGCCGCCCTTGAGGGGCGGCGTTTTTTGGAAGACCGAGGCGGGATTCGAACCCGCGAATCACGGATTTGCAATCCGTTCCCTTAGACCACTTGGGTACTCGGCCGGCGGTCAAACGGTGAATCGGCGATCTTCGCAGCAAGGATGAGGTTCGTCAAACCAATGCGGTCTCAATTCACCCCAAAAGCGCATAGGATTTGTCTGCTTCGACTCAAACTGCCGAAATCCCTTGTCGGCGCTCGCGAGTTGTCACTTCCACCATGCACCAGAACTCGAATTTGCAACTCCATCCATTGGCGCGCGGCAGCCTTGCGCTGCTGTTCTGCGTAGGTGCGAACGCGCAACTTTTCGCTTCGCCACAGACTGCGCCGCTCTCTGGAAACACAACTGAAACTGCGCCGCAAGCGCCGAAGCCAGCCGCATCGATGGACCTTGGTGGGTACCGCCTCGCGTTGCTTCGCGAAGGCGCTTCGCTCGTCCACGCGGTCGGCGAGATCACGCAGGATCCTGACGAGCGCAACTGGGTTTTTCGAGCGCGCGTCGGAACTCTGAATAGCAGTGGTCCGGGCGCCTCTGCGTCGATGCGACGAGAGCTCTTGCTCATGCCTTCGCCTGTGCTTGAGGACATGCTTCGTGTCCAGCAACTCTCTCCGGTTCCTGTCGAGTTTGAAGTGACAGGCAAGGTTTTCATTTATCGAGGACGCAACTGGCTGCTGCCAGAACTCGCGCCGCCGATCATGCGATTTGATGCGGCGCCGAGCGCGGTGGTTGCGCCGCAAGCGGCACCGACTGCGGCGACGCAATCTCCTAACGGGAAGTCGAGCATTGTGTTGAGCGATGATCCGGATGATGCTGCGGTGCGGGAACTTGAGCGAAGACTCGAAGCGAGAATTGGAACAGTCCCTGGCGTTGCACGGCGCGAAGATCCGCGGCGCATTGAAGAGGACGCTGTTGTTGAAGCGATGGATGATGCCGCGAATTCGCGTGCGAGTGATGACGCGAGATTGCACGCGCGACGCGGTCAATTGACGCGCGATCCAACAACGGGCGCCTGGCGCTTTCTTCCGCAACAAGGACGAAGCAAGCATGACGATCTCGCGCTTGAACTGCTGCCGTGTCTGATGCTCGAAAGACTCGAGCGATCCGCGCGGGAAACAGACGGCATCTACGAAATCATTGTGAGCGGAAGCGTGTTGCTCTTTGAAGGGCGCCGTTTCCTCCTGCCATCGTGGTATCAGCGCGCGCGCGAAGTTTGAGCGCAAGCGCGAAGTTTGCCGCGCAGCGCGGACAAATTCCGTCGCTTGCTTTCGACTCAGGCGCTGCGATGCATCGCAGACGCCTGAAATCTGGCGTGCACTTCAGTCTTTTTGTCACCTCACCGACTCCGTCGGTGGTTGAGTGCGTGTTTGTAGGGCGAGTGAGATGCGGAGGAGTCCGTAGCTTGCGCGGCCTTCGAGCTTTTCGAAGACTGCGCGTAAACTGTTGCCGCGCTCGGAGGCGAACGCCTGATCTATTGCTTGCGCGAGCTCTCGGCTCATGAACTCGTCGCGCGTGAACGGTTCACCCGCTTCGATGGCGGCGCTGAGATGACCCTCGATCGTGCTCGCGCTGAGTCCGCGCATGCCCGCGATAGATTCGATCGCATGGCCTTCACGAAACATCGCGAGTGTTTGGGTTGCGGTCTCGTTAAGCGTGATCGCCTTTGCTTTGCGAGGCGCGGTGCTCTTGGCGCGCGGAGCTGCGTCGAGCGCTGCGAACTCAACGCGTTTGTTGCTTTGCAGCCACTGCTCAATCGCGCTGCCAAATGCGCTGCCAAAGTCGGTGTATTTACGCTCACCGATTCCTGGCACGCTCAAGAACTCGCTTCGCGTACTCGGATACGAACGCGCCATGTGCCGCAGCGCGACATCGGAAAACACGACGTAAGGCGGAACGCCACGCGCGTCAGCCAAGGACTTGCGCACCACGCGCAGTTGTTCAAAGAGAGGCTCATCGCATTCAATCGCGCCAGCCTTGAGTGCGGCTTTGCTCTTGGCTTTCGGATCCACGGACGGATCGAGATCGTCCACCGCCACCACAGATTTCACCAGCATCACCGGCGTGCGCGCTCGCAATGCATCGACGCCTGACGCGGAAAGTTCGAGCGTGGGAAACTGCCCTTGGCTTTGCGCCAGATGTCCTGACTGCAACAACTGTCGACCAAGTGAAAGCCACGCGGTGCGCGGACGATCTTTCCCGATGCCGTACGTCGAGAGCGTTTGATGCGACCAACGACGAATCTTCTCGGTGTCGGCGCCGGCGAGCACGTCGGCGACGTGTTGCAGTCCAACTCCAAATCCATCCTTCTGCAGAATGCGCAGCACACAACTGAGGAACTTCTGCGCATCCACAGTCGCGTCAAAGGATTCGCGCGGATCGATGCAGTTGTCGCACGCATCACAAGTTCGGTCGCTGCGAATCTCGCCGAAGTAACCGAGCAACTCGACGCGGCGACAAGCGGAAGCGTCGGCAAACGCAGCCATTTTGTCCAATTGGGTACGCGCGACGCGACGCGCATCGAGGTCGTCCATCTCGGCAATAAAGCCAAGGTACTTCGCGACATCGCCGCGCGAGTACAAGAGCAAGCATTCCGCGGGAAGCCCATCGCGTCCCGCGCGACCAGTCTCTTGGTAATAGCCTTCGATGTTCTTCGGCAAATCCGCGTGAATGACAAAGCGCACGTTGGGTTTGTTGATGCCCATACCAAACGCCACCGTCGCGCAGATGACGCGCAACTCATCGCGCAAGAATGCGTCTTGATGGCGCGCGCGCGTCGACGCATCAAGACCTGCGTGATAGGGCGCGGCTGCGATGCCTTTCGCGGTTAGCGCCGTGGCCACCGCTTCCGTGCCTTTGCGCGATTGGCAATAGACGATGCCCGCATCGCCTGCGCTGTCGCTGCGCGCGCGCACGAACTCAACCACTTGCGTCGCAGCGCGTTCTTTCGCTTTGACGCGGTAGGTGAGATTGGGTCGATTGAAACTCGCGATAAACACGCTCGGTTCAACCAATTTCAGTTGCGTGATGATGTCCGCGCGCACACGCGGCGTTGCTGTGGCGGTGAGTGCAAGTACCGGAACGTTCGGAAGCACTTCGCGCACGCTGACCAGTCGTCGATACTCGGGGCGAAAGTCATGGCCCCATTCACTGATGCAATGCGCTTCATCCACTGCGAGCGCATCGACGCGCCAACGCACTAGATTGCGCATGAAATCAGCCATCAGCAAGCGTTCGGGCGCGACAAAAAGAAGTTTGATGCGTCCCGCTTCGAGATCGTTCCAGCGTCGGCGCGCTTCTTTCTCGTCAAGCGATGAATTGAGCGCCGTCGCCGCGACGCCCGCCGCTTGCAGTTGATCGACTTGATCTTTCATCAATGCAATCAACGGCGAAACCACGACGGTCAATCCGTCGCGTACCAACGCGGGAAGCTGATAGCACAAGCTCTTGCCCGCACCCGTGGGCAAGATGGCAACCGCATCGCGTCCGTGGAGCGACGCTTCCATGATCTCGCGTTGCAATGGACGGAACGCGTCGTAGCCGAACACCTGTTTAAGCAGTGTTGGCAGTCGCGCAGACGGGTTGGCGGTCTTGAGGGGCTTCGTGGGCATGGGGTTGCTGCGAATTCAATCCGTCGTGAGCACAACACAATCGCGCGACCGTCGCTCGTGCCAGCCGAGAATCGCCTCCAAGCGCATTGTCGGAAACGCCTGCGAGGACGCGCGCACGAAGAGTACAAGGGGCAGCGCTGCGCACTCCAATGTGCCGCGTTTATTCGCCTTCCTTTGATTGATTCAAACTGAACCTCCCGATACCTCGTAACGACGCTTCATCGATGAGTTTGCACTCGTCCGAAGCACCGTTTGTTGTCCGCTCGGAGGCAGAAACCTGCGCTCGCGCTCCGTCTTATGCCGCGAATGCAGCGTGCAAAGTTGCATTCGTGCAGCGAAGTGGGAATGCGACACATAGGAATGCTCGTCGATCCTCCTCGAGTCGCGCGCTTGCATTTGACCATTCCACGGTCACAATTGCGATGACTCGACGCAAGAAGAACGGAGTTAGCTCAATGGCTCGGACTCTCTCTCTCGGATCAGCGACCGCAGTTGGACTTTGCGCAGCCGTGCTGTTCGCATCAAGTGTGCCGGCGAATGCCGCACCGCAAGAAAATCAGAAGCCCGGCAGAGGCGCGCCACCGATGAGCGCGCCTCCAATGATGAGTCCGCCATCGAAGCAACCTTCCATGCCCTCCGCGCCCTCCGCGCCCTCCGCGCCACCGATGGGAAAGCCAGAGCGGCAGCCATCGTTCGTTCAACCAAGTCCGCCACCTGCGATGCCCTCGCGTCCGATTGCCGCGCCGACGCCACCGATGGGAAAGCCAGAGCGGCAACCATCGTTCGTTCAACCAAGTCCGCCACCTGCGATGCCCTCGCGTCCGATTGCCGCGCCGACGCCACCGATGGGAAAGCCAGAGCGGCAACCATCGTTCGTTCAACCAACTCCGCCACCTGCGATGCCTTCGCGTCCGATTGCCGCGCCGACGCGCAATCCAAACACATCGAATGGTCGCGGACAGTCTTCACCTCCACCAACTCCAGCAGTTGTTCCGGTCGCGCCGCCAACCGCAACGCCACCCAATTGGAAACCCGTTGGTCCACCGACCAAGCAACCAACGCGACCAATTCAGATTGTTGAAGATCCGATTGTTGTGAAGCCCTCCCGACCTGCGCCACAGATTCCACCTACTCCTGCGCGCCCTGTTGCGACACCACCAGCATCCACAAAACCTGCGGAAACAAAGCCATCTGCGAAACCTGTGGAAGTCCCGATCACTCCGCCACAAACCGCGCAGCGGCCTGCGGCGAAGCCCAGCGAAGGCGTGAAGCCCAGCGAAGGCGTGAAGCCTAGCGAAGGCGTGAAGCCCAGCGAAGGCGTGAAGCCCAGCGAAGGCGTGAAACCACGCGATGTCGTGAAGCCGAACGCGACACCAACTCCGCGCACGCCTGCAACGATCACATCAACTCCACGCAAACCGAACTTCAGCGCGAAGAATCCATCAAGCGAAAACCCTGTCATCGTGGACATTCCTGACATCGACGCGCCCAAGCCACGCGATGTTGTTGTCACGAGACCTCGCGAAGTTGCGATGCCCAAGCCCGCCGCGACACCGATCAAACCAATCGCGGTTGTGGGAAACACACTCGGTGGAGTTCCACTCGATCGACCACGCGGCACCGACAGCAACGGCAGTGGCGGTGGCACAAACAACGGCACGATCAACAACGGAACCATCAACAACAGCACGATCATCAACAACTCTGTGTACAACGAGTACGTCTCCAACGTCTCGTACTCCAACGGATGGGGCGGCGAGTGCGGATGGGCGCCACCATGTGGTCCGTGCAACTACTGGCAACCCTACGACAGTGATGGATTCAGTTTCGCAATTGGCTTCGGTGGAGGTGGTTGGAATCTCGGCTTCTACTTTGGCGGCGGCGGCGCGCCACTCTGCGGAAGTTGGGGAAATCCGTGGTGGAATGGATACGCGCGCTCTTGGAATTGCCAGCCTGCATGGAACCCATGTTGGAATCCCTGCTTCCAAAATTACTGGTCGAACTGCTGGTGGGGCAGCGGCCCCTACTACCCCTACGGTTGCTACCCCGTCTACACCTACACGCCCGCATGGTGTTACCCAAACTGGAATTTCAGAGGCGGATACAGCTCGGTCAGTACAACCTTTGTCGTGAACGCCACACCACAGTCCTATCCGACGATTCCTGCGACGCCGCCTGTTGTTGTCGCGCCCTTACCTTCTCCCGATGCAATGTGGTCACTCTTGAGTGACGGATTCGATCACGACGCTGCGAATGGATTCGATCAACTCGTGCAATCCGATCCAACTGATGCGGTGTCGCGCGTTGGTGAAGCGCTCGCGCATGCATTCGGTGGCGACCTCACAGGTGCAGCAATCGCGATGCGTCAAGCGTTGATGGCAGACCCAGGCGTGCTCGCGCGAACACCGATGAATCCAGCAATTTCCGCGCGCACGACGCTGCTCTTGAGCAATCTGCAAGCAGCTGTGCAGGCAGTGCCGCCATCGCTTGATGCGCTCTACCTGAAGGCGTGCTGCCAAACACTTCTTGGCAACGAAGCAGACGCGTACTTCACAACCACCCTCCTCATTCGCGAGCATGACGCGAGTGCATCGACCCTCGCGCTGCAAGGATGGCTCGATCTTCGTTTACGAAATCAGATTTGATGCACGCGCCGAGTACTCGGGCAGTCAACTCCACGCGTTGAGCAAGATCGCGAGGTCTGCGGCATCGACGGTTCCAACGCCGTTGATATTGCCCACACCTGTCGTGCCCCACGCATTCAAGAGAATCGAAAGATCCGCGCCATTGACGGTGCCGTTGCTATCAAGGTCGGACGGATTTGGTGGCGCTATCCGCGTGTAGACAATCGTGAGCGTGGGACGCGTTGTAGCGACGCCCGATTCGCGACTATCGAATCGCTTCGCTGTCTGCAGCTCTCCGCCTTCATCGCAAATGACGATCCAACCAAAGTTAGACGTAGGCGCATTCACCCACGCTTGCGCATCCGACACCAGTGCTGCTGTCGTTGTCCATGTGTAGTAGCCAACGCTAGCAACATTCTTCGTCGCAGACAGAGTGGGCTTAAACGAACCGCCTGGTGTCGGCCACAACGAGGTTGGATAGAACTGATAGTTCCACGTCGAATCGGGCGGTTCTGCAAATGCGCCGCCTCCACCGAAGGCGACGGATGGACCTTCACCAAAGTCGAGCAGGCCGCGATGCAACGCGACAGGTTGCGCCGTCGTCAATCCTGCAGCGCCGCAATACATGCGAAGTGAAACACTCGTGACCGTCGAGCCCACCGGGATCGCGCTGAGATCGAATCGCAATGCACCGCGGCGAAGGGTGCTTCCGCCGTTCACGCCCACGCGCCCAGCGAAAAAGTAAGTCGCCATGCCGCACGACCATTCGCCGGGCGATTGCTCGATCAGCGTGTTGTCTTTCGACGGCGTCTTGATGAGGGTGTCTGCACGGGCGCAGTTTGCACCAACGCTCAAGAGCATCGCAGCCAGAAGCGGCGCAGACCAAGAACGAAAGTCAACCGTCAACATCGAGTGACCCAAGAAAAATGTGCGAGGAAAAACGTGCAAGATTTCAGACGCCCCACACTCCAAGCAAGAGCGCAATGTCCGCAGCATCGACGACACCATTCTGATCGATATCGCCAGGACCTGCAGTGCCCCATGCGTTCAAGAGAATTGCGAGGTCCGCACCGTTGACGACACCGTCGCCGTTGAGGTCGGCAGGGTTGCCGACTGCAACAACAGTTGCCTTGAGTGTCAGTGCGATGGTGGAGTTTGCAGCACCCGTGAGATTTTCGTCACTCACATGCACAGTCGCGGTTGCCGTATACACGCCGGGCGCTTTCCCTGTCGCATCAAAGCGAACGCGCACCGTTCCCTGCGCTGCGCCGATGTTTGGAATCGCCGTGGTGATGCCCGTGAAGCCTGCGCCCAATCCACTCACGCTGTCGACATCGAGCAACGCTTGCAGCGAGTTGTAAGCAAAGTTCCAGACGCCTACTTCGAAGTCAACGGTGTTCGCGCCGAACGCGACATCGGCGTTGATCGTCGAAGTGTTGAGATCGGACTTCGGCGTGTACGACGCATTCGCGCGTCGAATGACCGTGCCTGTGACGGTGATCGGTGTTGCCGCTTGACCGCCTTCTGCATTGCTCGCCGCAGCAACCACTGCGCTCATCGCACCGACTGTGGCGCTGTTGACATTCACGCCCGCAGTCACGTTTGATGGAGCAAGCGGAACATTCACAGTCGCAACGCCACCAGTCAGACCCGTGCCCGTGTAACTCATCGCAGCAGTGTTGGCGAACATGCCTTGGCTGAATTGCACGGGCGCAATGTTCGACACGAAATACGAGAGAGGCACGGATGCACCTTGGAGGATGCGACCGTATGTCGTAGGGCCCAACAGTTGCAGCATCGGCGGAATCGCGTAGTCCGCGATGAGCGGAATGTGATCACTCGCGAGCACGAGCGCATTCGCGAGCGCTTGCGATCGCGCGGCTTGCCCTGGAAAATAGCTATTTGCAGGCGAATTCAGCGCGAGGTTGTAATGGTTCGCGTCGTTGCCAAGCGGGCGATACGTGTTCGGAATCAGCGCGATGCCCGCACCGTCTTGAAACTCGACATTGGAAAGTTGAAAGTCGAATCGATCATCAACGCCACCTGCGACAAGTCCGTTGGTGGAATTCAAAATCGGCGACTGTGTGTGCCTGTACGCATTCGCTGCGCCAAGCCAATCCGTCATTCCGTAAGGATCAAACGCCTGACCGACGCCCGCCGAGAGAAACTCGATGAACCCGTCCTCACCGTTTGTGTAAAAGTTGAAGTCACCGCTATACAGAATGTGGCTGCCCGCGGGAAGCAAGTCAGAGTTGTTGCGAATCGTCTGCGCGCCCGCAAGTCGCGTCGCTTCATCGGCGGAAGTATTACTCGCCTTCAGGTGCGACGAATACACATAAAAACCAGCAGCTGCAGAGGTGTATCCGTTGAGTTTCAAGTACCAACGATCGGTGTATCGGCTTGCACCAGTCGAGAGATCAACGTGCAATGCCGTCGTTTCTGTCAAAAGATCCGCGCGGTAATACATGCACTGCGCGCCGCCCGCACTATCTTCGCCGCTCGCACTCGTGAAGGTCGCGCGTGTGTACAGCGTCGGCGCGAATGCTGCAGCGACATGACCAGTGAGTTGCGTCAAGATCGATGCAGGCACTTCTTGAAAGGTGATGACCGCGGGATCCACTGCAAACCCTTGGCGATCATCTTCAGCAGCAGCGAGAAGCACCGCACGAAACGCATTCGTGTCGCCGATCAATTTCGCGGTGTTGTAATTCACGATCCGCATCTGTGCAGATGCGGAAGATGAAACCAGCGCGATGACGCACATCGCAAGTGTGTCCGCAGATGTGAGTTTGAAAATTCGCATGTGAAATCTTGAAACACACACCGCAGTGGCTGCGTGCAGGCGGGTTGAACGGCGCTCTCGTACAGAGCCTAGACAGGAAATGATCAAACGCCAACAATCCAAGCGAGTTCGGGAAAAGTGCTTCGAACGCGAACGGAAGTATAGGTTCCCATAACGGTTTCGCGGCAGTCAATCAGACAAGCGACCGTGATGAAGCAGGTCGGTATAGGCTGCTCGGTCTTCCTCACAGCACAGTCCTCTCTGGAGCTCCGCATGCATAAGTCTGGTCTCGCGAGCCTCGCGCTCGCCGCTTGCCTCCTTCCCGCGTTCATGACTCCATCCGCCAGAGCGCAACAGGTGCAGCCTGAAGTCTTCGTCCTCAACAACGGGATGAAGTTCCTGCTGCTTGCGCGGCACGATCAACCCAACGTGATCACCGCGGGATGGGTCGCGAAGGTCGGCTCCGTGAACGAACGCCCTGGCATCACGGGCATCAGCCACTTCTTTGAACACATAATGTTCAAGGGCACGGACACGATCGGCACACGCAATCCGAAACTCGACGCGGACTATCGCGCGCGGCAGTCCGCGCTTCGTGCACAGATCAACGATCTCATTTGGAACGGTCAGTACGCGCGCTACTACGCAGGCGAGATTGATGATCCGTGGAATCCGAATTTCGACACGCCTGAAATCGCCACGCTTCGCAAGGAGTTGAAGGCGCTCATGGACACGCAACAAGGTCGCGCGTTCAGCGAGAAGATCGCCGCGATTGAGATGGAGGTCAAGCGCATGGGCGATGGCGCAGAAACGCAATCACAGCGCAGCGCACTTGAAGGCGAGATCGCGCAGATGAAGAGCACACAGACGGAGCAGTCTTCGATCGTGAAGGATGAGTTTGATCTCATCTACACCGGTCAGGGCGGCTCGGGTATGAACGCGTTCACAACCAACGATGTCACCTTCTACTTCATCAACATCCCTTCAAACAAGTTCGAACTGTGGGCGTGGATGGAAAGCGATCGCTTGCAAGGCTCTGTGTTCCGCGAGTTTTACTCCGAGCGCGATGTTGTGCACGAAGAGCGACGACTGCGCACGGAAAGCACGCCAACAGGCGTGTTTCAAGAGCAATTCGATGCGATGTTCTGGATGGCGAGCGGCTACTCCTGGCCCGTGATCGGATGGACGAGCGACCTGAACAGCTACACGATGGAGGAGGCGCTCAAGTATTGGAACACCTACTACCGACCGAACAATCTCTGCGGCGTCATCGTTGGCGACTTTGATCCTGGTGAAGTGCGCGTGCAGATTGAGCGGTACTTCAGCCGACTTGAACGCGGTGGCGTCGTGCCTCCGGTGGTCACGCTTGAAGTTCCACAACTTGCTGAGCAGCGCATGATCGCGGAGTGCGAATGCCAACCAGCCGTCGAAGTGCGTTACCACTCGGTTCCGTTTGGTCACAAGGACGGATACGCGCTTGATGTCTTGAGTTCGATTCTGAATGGACGCACCGGTCGCCTCTACAAGGGACTCGTCGAAGGTCGCGAAATCGCGAGCTCAGCGCAAGCGACGCAAGAACCACGCAAGTATGCGGGCGCGTTTAGTTTCAACGGCGAAGTGAAGGGCGACCACACGCCAGGTGAACTCGAACAAGCGTGGAAAGAAGAAGTACTCGCGCTGCAGAACGAACTCGTGCCCGCGCTTGAACTACAAAAGGTCAAGAATCAAGCGGCTGCGGAGAATTATCGCCGCTTGCGCTCGAACTACTTCCTGCTCGTGCAACTCGTCTACCTCGAAGCGCTTTGTGGCTGGGAAGAAATCAACACAGGCCCCGCGAAAATTGCGGCAGTGACTGCGGAAGACATTCAACGCGTTGCGAAAAAGTATCTGTCGTCGACCAACAGCAGCGTTGCCACCTACACACGCAAGGCAGGCAGCCAAGCGTCCGTCGTTGAAGATCCCGAACTCGCGGCACTTCCACCACAGATGCAGCAGATGGTGAAGGGTGCGATGAAAAAGATCGCGGCTGAAACTGACGCTGAGAAACTTCGCAGCGGTGTTGCGGAGCTCACTGCGCAGGCAAGCCAGGTGCCGCCACCGATGAAGCCCGCGTTTGACTACATCCTGAAGAAGATGATCGAGCGACTGAACGAACTTGACAACGCGGCCCCCGCCGCTGCTCCAGCAGCAGAAGGAGCAGCGCAATGACATCAACTTCGACTGCACAGATCTCATCCGCCTCACGCCTCGCTTTTCCTATGCACACCATTTCCACCCTCTGCTCGCTCGCGATCGCGACGCAAGTGCTCGCGCAATCGGGCGCTGCGAGCGCATCGATTCCACCGCGTCCTGAATCACTCACCTTCGCGCAACTTCGATTTGAGCCACCCACTGCAAGCGAGTATCGCCACACGCTTCCATGTGGGGTTGTTGTCTTCCTCGCGCCAAGCACCGAGTTTCCGCTGATCGATCTCTCGATCGTTTTTAAAGGCGGCGCGTATCTCGAAAAGCCCAGTGAAACAGGGCTCGCATGGATGACCGGCGCGATGCTGCGCGTCGGTGGAACGACCACGCTTGCGCCTTCTGAACTCGATGAGAAGATTGATTTTCTCGCGAGCGAGATCAACATCGGCATCGCCGCCACCAACGCGATTGCGTCGATCAATTGCTTGAAGCAGAACTTCGATGAGAGCCTCACGCTGCTCATGGACATGCTGCGCAATCCTCTCTTCGACGCTGCGCAACTCAGCCTTCGACAGCAAGAAGCGCTCGAAGGCATGAAGCAACGCAACGACGACGCGGGACCAATCCTCGATCGCGAGTGGTCGATCTTGCTCTACGGCGAAAATCACTTTGAGTCTGCGGAGCCAACTGCGGACAGCATTGCCAGCATCACGCCTGACAAGATGCGCGCGTTCGCGCAACTCGTCTTGCATCCTGGCAACGCCATCATCGCGGTGAGTGGCAACTTTGAAGTCGGCCCGATGCTCGCGAAGCTCGAAGCTGCCTTCGCGACCTGGCCTGCAGGCGCAACGGTCGGTGATCCACCAGCACCGACCTCGACTTTCGTGCCTGGTCTCTATCACATTCAGAAGAACATCCCGCAAGGCAAGGTCTTCATTGGAGCTCGCGCCATCACGCGCGACGATCCTGATTACTTCAAGTTTCTCGTGATGAACGATATCCTTGGTGGTGGTGGATTCACGAGCCGCATCATGAAGAGCGTGCGCAGCGATAAGGGACTCGCGTACTCCGCGGGAAGCAACGTGACGCCACGCGTGTGGTATCCCGGCGAGTTCCGCGCAGGATTCCAGTCGAAGAACGCGACCGTCGTCGAGGCGGAAGCCACCGTGTTCGCGGAGTTCGACAAGATGCGAAACACCCTTGTTTCTGCAGAAGAATTGGACACTGCGAAGAAGTCCTTCGTCGAGACTTTTCCGCGCACCTTCGAGTCGAAGCCGCAGATGCTCAATGTCTTCGTCAGCGACGAGATGACGAAACGCGACGCGAACTACTGGCGCGATTATCGAGAGAACATTCTCCGCGTCACCGCTGATGATGTGCAGTCTGTGGCGAAGAAGTATCTCGACCCTGATTCGATGGCGGTCTTCATCGTGGGCGACTGGGCCACGATCAGTAACGGCGACCCTGCCGCCGGTCCCAATCGTCCGAAGTTCAGCGAAGACGGAACGACGCATCTTCCACTGCGCGATCCGTTGACGATGAAACCAATGGGTGTTGCAACAGTGCCCGCGCCCGCTCCGACGAAGTGACGACAGCGCGCGAGCCTCGAGAGTCGCAAGCAAAACGAAATGAGCCGCCGAATCATCGGCGGCTCATTTCTCTTTTCGCCCGTCCTACTGCGCTCTTGATGATTGCAGCAGCTCTTCTCCTCACGTACTTGTGGCGGATGGTCAAGGCAGCACTCAAGCTGCGCGAGGCCGTCCGCCTTCATCGTTGCCGCTCGGCGTGGTGCAACCAAGTGCACGAGCGAGATCATTCATCTTGCGACTCACAATTTCGAGCGCATCCAATGCATCCATCGATGCGCCATGCGAGCGAACGGGAAGATCGCGAATACACACCGGAAAGGGAAGCGACTGTGGGTTGGTCTCCGACGCTTGCGCGCTGGTGAGTCCTACAAGCCTGAGCCGTGCTGATCCATGCATGGGGTAATGCCCTTTCCGGAAACACCCGTCCGTGGGTGCGCCGTGTATTCACTCTGTACGTCGGCGCATGCCGCGACCAACTTCATCCAACCCGTACGAAACTGCTGAAAATGCCGCAAGAACCGCCTGCGCCGCCGACATCGGTCAATCCATCGCGTCCATAGTCTTGGGAACGCGACGTGCGAATGCCCAGCCACCAAAGCCGATGCACATCGCAACGCCAAAGCCGATTCCAAAAATGCTCGCCGCGCGCAACGATCGGCCGGGATCGGGCATCGCGCGCGCTTCACTAAACACGACGCGGCCTGAGTCTTGTCGCATGCCGGCAATCGAGACGCGCAAGAAATCCTGTTTGCGTTCGGGTGCCTTGTTCGCTTCTTGCACGAGCGTCGTCGTCGCGGTGTCGAGGACAATGCGAGCGCGCGCATCGCCGGTGTACATCAAGTGCACAAACGCGCCATTCGAAGCGTCGATCTTGAAGTGCTCTGCGAACAGTTTTGTTTCTGCGAGCGCTTCGCCTGGGGTGAACCCGCGATCCTGCAATCGCGTTCCAACCGCCGCGTGAAACGCGGGGTCGGCTGGGGCGCGCTCGAGCAATGCAATGATCGGCGCAGGATTTGCCTCTTCGCGCACACTTGCGTCGCCCGAACGACTCGTGACCGCAAGGTCCACTGTTGCAATTTCTGTCGTCGGTGCAAGTTCTCCCGAGAGCCACCACGCGTTCCATGCGCACAACGCAATGCCGATGCACGACAGCGCGAGCACCGTGCCTCCGCGCGCAGCGCTGTAGCGGCGCACAAGTTCATGTTCGCACTCCGAGAGAAGACGGCGACTCTCCGACAATTCAAGTCGATCGCGTTCTTGTCGTTCTTCCTCTTCACGCACGCGTCGCTGAAACTCTTCCATCGTGACGGAAGGCACACCGCCGCCCCGCTGCATCTCTGCCACCGCTTCGCGCACGCGCTGATCCGCGTCGCGCCTGGCATCCGAGCGCGCTTCGTCGCGCACTTCGTTGATCTTGCGCTCCACCGCGCGACCGATCTCCGCTTCTCGTGCGCTCCACTCGCCGCGACGTGCGCGTAACGCAACACGATACTTTCGCAGCGTCTCTCTGCGATGCTCGAGAAACTTCGCACGGAGTGCGAGTTCCCCGCGCAGCGCGAGCAATTCCGCCATCGCGAGAGATGTATCCGCATCGCCAGTTTCAGAAGTGCGTGCACGTTCTCGCTCCGCGCGAAGTGCTTCTGCAGCCTCCGCAAGTTTCTTCTCGAAGCTCGCGCGCTCTGCATCCCGTGCGCTGTTGTCGGTCGTTGCGCTCGAAGTTCCCGCTGCCGCGAGAAGTCCCTGCAGTTCCGCGATCTTGCGTGCTTGTTCGACCGTGTGCTTCGCGAGCACGCCAAGTCGCTCGGTCGCGAGACGAAGACTCGTCTGTGCAGATTCCGCTTCTCGCATGCGCGTTTCGCTCTCGCGACGCGCTCCAGCCACTCGCGATTCGTAATCCGCAACATTGGCTTCCGCGCGAGCAAGAGACTCGCGCATCTCATAAAGCAGCGTCTCCTTCTGATCGAGAATCGATTGCAGTGATGCGCTGGCTTCATCCGAAGCACCGCCCGCAATCGCAAGACTGTCATACGACGCGCGCAGGGATTCGCACTCTGCGCGCGCAATCTCCATCGCACTTCGAAACTCTTCGCGCTCACAACTAAGATGCGCAATGCGCGCTTGCGCAGCGAGACTGCTCTCGAGCAACGCGTCGCGCTCATCCGCAAGCGAGATCGTGCTCGACCGCGCGTCATCCATGGCATCCTGCACTGCACGCAACGTAGAAACGGAGCGCTCCATCTCGTCGATGAGCGCCAACACATCAGTGCGCGCGGATGCAGATCGTTTCACTTCTCCACTTTGCGGCGTCGCGTCCATAGATTCTCCAAGAAGCGAGATCGGCACTTCCTGCGCATGAGAGCAGCGCATGCATCGCTCGAGACGCGTTGAAGTTTGCATTGCGCAGGCAGTGCGGGTTACGCGGCCTACTCAGCGTCGCAATTCCGTTGCGCGAAGCAAACGCGCAACAAGAAGGAAGCTCGCCGCGCCTACGGCTGTCGCACCAAGAAGGCGCACAAGCAGCGTCGTCCAATCCGTGCCTTGCGGAAGGACGAATCCCACGGCGACCACGCAGACTGCCATCACGAGCGTCGCCACCATGGGCTTCATCCATGCAGTCAAGAGGCTTGCGTCAAAGATGCCGGGCACGCGCTTTCGCAGGATCACCATCAACACAACACACTGCACGATGGAGCAGAACGCGGTCGAATACGCGAGGCCTGCTTCGCGCAGCGGCGTGAAGATGAGCGTGATGTTCAACGCGAAGTTCAGACCGAGCATGCTGATCGCAACGCGAAGCGGCGTTTGTCGATCATCGAGTGCGTAGAACGCGCGCGCGACAACGTGCACCATCGCGTACGACCAAATCGCGAGCGAGAAACCACGCAGGATCGCCGCGACGCGCTGCGTATCTTCAAACGTGAACTCACTTCCCTGAAACACAACCCCGCACGCCGGTTCCGCGACCAGAAACAAACCGATACTCGCAGGAAGTCCGATGAAAAATGTTCGACGAAGTCCGTGGCGCATGGTTTCGGCGAACGCGACGAGATCGTTAGACTCGCGCGCGAGCGCAGGAAAAATAGCCGTCGCAACCGAGAGGCCGAAGATCGCGAGCGGAAACTCATAGAGTCGCTGCGCATTTGCAAATGCCGCCATCGCGCCCGCCTGCAGTGGATACTCGAATCCGAAAATTGTCGGGCCGACCAGCGTTGGCCAACTTGCGATGAGCCCGTCAACGAACGTGTTGATTTGCAGCACGCCCATGCCGATCATGACAGGCACGCTCTCCAGCAACGTCTTCTTCACCTGCAGCCGTGCAATCGGATGGTGGCGTTCGAACACCAGCCCCACTTTGCGCAGCGCTGCGAGCGTCCACAGGACTTGCAACACGCCAGCGCCAAGCACGCTGCATGCGACGAGCATAATGTGACCACGACGACCAACCTCATCGCCAAGAAACGGAATGCCCGCCAGCGCGGCAATGACGAATGCAACATTGAGAATGACCGGCGCGGCAGCCGTCACAAGAAAACGGCCCTTCGATTGCAGCACCGCACCGGAGAGCGCGACCAAACACACCAGCGGCATGTACGGCATCATGAGCATCGCGAGCTCATAGCCGAGTGCCGCAGACCGCACGGAAATCGTGGGGAGGAGTGCGCCGCCGAAGTGCAACGGTGGATGCACTTCGATTGTGAACTCTGGCGCGTTCCACCAGAGCAGCAGCAAGATCAATTCCGCAATCACGAGAATCGCGAAGAATCCCGCTCCACTCACGGCGAGCATGAGCGCGCCGAAGCGACGCGCAGACTCTGGGTCATCACGATCGAGTTTCGAAAATCGGGGAAGAAACGCCGCGCTCAACGCGCCCTCGCCGAAGAGTCGGCGAAAGAGATTCGGTGTCATGAACGCGAATGAAAACGCGTCCATGATGGGACCAAGTCCGAAGATGCGAGAAAACACCGCTTCGCGCGCGAGTCCTGTGACGCGGCTCACGAATGTCAGCACCGCGACGGTGCGCGCGTGTTGATGGAAAGATTTACTCATCGCACGATTCGTTGAACTCGCAGAGGACGCCAGTAGACGTCACTTCATCGGCACTTCGGGGCTCGGCGCGTTCGCAACCGACTTGGTCGCCACGACGATGGTGCCGGTGGAGTTCGCCGGATCAAGCCGACGACGCACGAGTTCAACCGTGACCGTCCGATCGCCCTTCACGAGATCCGCTCGCGAGAAATCAAGGCCAGGGGTTTGTCGCTCGAGAAACCAACCGTTGGATTGGTAGTAGTCCACGAGTTCGTCCACCGACTCCTCTGCGTTGTTCACGCGACCGGCGACGAAAAAATCGCCGCCGACGAGTTCGCCACTGCTACGACGAATATTCGCCGAGCGAATCGTGACCATGTCTTCGGGCAAGAAAACATCCGACTCAAGGATCTTGCGATCCGACGAACAACCGATGGCAGTGACGAGGAAGAGTGCAGAGAGAAGGACGGTGCGCATCAGGTGACCATGCTAACTGCTCACGCGCGCGGCAGTTCGCGGAGGAATTGCGCGCCGCATTCTCCGCATCGTCCGATCGAGCAAGCTTGACTCACGCCTGCAGCGGTTTTCCCGAGATACACCTCGGTCGCGACGGGCGTCCGCGAGAGGTCATGCGCGCACGCGATGCAATAGTCACTTGCCCCGTCGGCGAGCCGCGCGCTTCGCTTTCGAAACGAGCGCACCGCGCACGCGGCGGCGATGCCGACAAGTGTCAGATCGAGAACGCTTGTCATGCCATACGCGCGGCCGTGAAGCAACGCATCGAGTGTGGAAGCCCAGCCGAACGTCATGCGCAACGCGCCGAGACTGAGCGCGACCGCCGTCACTGCGAGCACGATGCCAACACCGAGCATCAAGGGTCGCGCCGCGAGACGAAGGAACTTCACGCCCCCCGCATCTGGCCATTGAATGAAGAGATTGAGATCAGTCTCGGCACCGCATCGCGTACAGGTTGCGCCATCAAGCGCTTCTTCGCCGCATGAAATGCAGCGCGGCTTCTGTGCCGTCACGCTGAGCGTCCGACGCACGAGCGATTCAAGCATGATGATGCAAGAGAGTAGTACGCCAAGCACCGCGCCAACGAGCGCGGCCTGCAGTGGATTCGGCCGAGGGAACTCACTGTCGATCAGCATCGAGATCGGCATCATCACAACGAGACCGAACATCGCCGCTGCGAGAAGTGAAAGCCAGGGACCTGCACGCGAGAAGACGAATTGCTCCGCGACGCGACGACGTTGCTGCCGCAAGTTTGCAGCGACACCGCCCATCGGCGCGAACGCCCAAGTACCCGCGACAACGACGAAGACTCCGAGCGCTCCCGCGACGACATCTTCGACGCTCGATTGTCTGCCCGCGACGCCGATCGATTGCGTGACTTCATCGACAAGCGCGATACCGATGCCCGCAGCGAACAGCGCGAGACGCGACTTGATCCAACCCGTTTGCCAAAGGAGCGCGGCGAGTCCACCAAACGCGATGAAGTGAATGATCTTGTCGGGCGGCCGTTCGGGATCCCCGACGTGCACATTGGGCCAATGCGTCGCAATCGCAATCGCGCAGAAAGCCGACAAAAACACGAGCAGCCATGCGCGTCTCGCACGGCGCGCGACAAGACCAGTTGCGTTAGACGCCACGACGGACATGCTTTGGTTCAACAGAAAGCGTCGCAGATGAAAGTTCATGTGGCGCGCTGCGTGGTGCGTCGATAGGAATCGACGCGCTTACTTCTGGCGCATGCTTCGGCGCGCGTTCCGACTTCGGCGCCTTCGCGCTTGTCGGCTTCTGCTCCGTCAGCCCTACCGCAATCGGCGCTGCAATCGGCGCTGCTTCCGTCGCGCGTTCATTTTCAGCGGCGATGTTTTTTGTCGACTCCGCGACCTCTGCCGCGAGCGCCGCGCCCGAGTCGACGCCGTGCGCGCGATCCCAATCACGCACGAAACGTTCCGCGAGCGTGCGGTAATCGATCGCGCCCGGACACCATTCCGCGTAATCGAAAATCGTCTGCCCGAAACTCGGTGCTTCCGCAAGTTTGATATTGCGACGAATCGCAGGTCGCAACACTTTCGCGTGCTCCCACGGAAGTCCGCTCCCGACGGACTCTTCAAAGAACTGATCGAGTTCTGCGACGACTTCTTTGCTGTGCGTCGACAGCGTCTCATGCATGCAGAGCACAACACCGCCGACCTTCAACGAAGGATTGAGTCCTTGCGAAACGAGTTTGACCGTCTCAAGCAGCTTCGACAATCCTTGCATCGCAAGAAAATGCGCTTGCATCGGCACGATGACTTCGCCTGCGAGGCACAAGGCGTTGAGCGTCAACAATCCAAGGCTCGGCGGACAATCGAGCAAGACGAATTCATATCGATCGCGCACTTCATCGAAGCGGCGCTTCAAGATGTTGTTGCGGTCGGGTGTGTTCGCGAGTTCCATTTCCGCAGCAGCGAGATCCACAGTCGAAGGAAGAATGTCGAGATTCGCGCGCACCTTGACGATGCAATCTTCCGTGCGCGCTTCGGGGTCGAGCAGCAGGTCATAGACCGTCTGTCCAATGCTCGCGCCGTCCACACCAAGATGCAGCGAGAGATGCGCTTGCGGATCAAGATCAATGAGCAACACCTTACGACCGAGCGACGCAATCGCAGCGCCGATGTTGACCGTGGTGGTGGTCTTGCCGACACCGCCCTTCTGATTAATAAACGCGGAAATACGCGGCGGAACTCTCGGCATGGACGAAGTCTAACACGCGGCAATCGCAGCACGCGGTCGTCAATTCCAGACCTGCTGGTTCACGTGCGGCGCCTTCAACGCCAAGAGCGGATGCCGTGTGAGCCGCTCGGCCTACGGCGTCCTCGCGAGATGGCTGATTGTGATGAAAGGACCGCCCGCAAATGTGGAAGCGGAAGTGGCGATGGCGATCAGAGATGTAAGACGCGCGCAGCACTGTGTCTCTCGCGTCATGCGCACGTGAACTGCACAAGTGCGCGGCGCCGCCGGTTCATGAGAACGACTGCGTCATTCGGATTCATCGCCACTGCGCGAGGTCAATCGTGACGGTGATCGGCGCTTTGCTCCAGGGTGGTGCTGCGGTTGGCGCGTCTGCCCATTGGTTTGCGAGGTGTCGACGGACGCCGATACGCAGAAGTTGTTCCGTACCGGAATCCGCGATCCACTCTGCGGGGATTTGCAGAGACGCGCGCCATTCGCCCTCGAAGCGTCGCACTTCAATTCCCGCCGTCGCCTCCGCACTCGTCGTGCCCGCGCGTTCGACGCGTCCGTTCGCGTAGACCGTCCGTGATCCGCTTTCGCCTGCGTTGATTTCAATGCGATCGGTCGTTGCATCGCTGTTCGATGCGCAACGACAAATTACGAGCATCTCCCAACCTGACTCGCGCTTGCGAAGATGTGCTTCTGTTTGCAACGTCGGCGGTGCGATCGTGCGCGAACTTGTCGCGACGCTTGGCAGATCGAGTGGAAGAAAGAACGGACGCAGCGCAACTCCGGGAACGCGCGCACCCACGGCGCTGATGCGGAACGGCAATCGCATCTCTTCGCCTTGAAATCGAATCAGCAAGATTGCGGATCCATGCTCAGAGCCTGGCACAAGTCCCGCATTCGCTGCAGAGTCTTGCTTGGGAAACGCGACAGCGAGTCGCGTGAGTGAACCGGGCGCGAGCACTGCCGCAACGGGCGGTTCTTGTTCACCTAGCCATTGCATCGGAAGCACTAACTCATCCGCAGTCGGATTCGCAAACCCGAGCACAATCGCGTCATCGTCTTCGCGTTCCGTCCAGATCAGAACCGGCGCGCGCACGCGATTCCAGGTGACGACCGACTCGACAACTTCCGCGTCGGACTTCCCGCCATCCAGCATGAGCGCGAGCAGCGCGTTCAATTCAGCGACATCGGAAATCCACGCCGCAACCTGCTGATTGCGATCGATGTCCACCACCGTCGCAATGAGATGCTCTGCGACTTCGCACGCGGCGCCCGCGCTCGTGCGCTCAAGCCGCGCGAGTGCCGCAAGCCAGAGTGATTCGCATTGCAACGCAGCAAGTTGCGACACGCCGTGAAGTGACGCGGGTGCTTCCCAACCACGCAGCGCAACTCCGAGCGTCCAACGAAATCGTTCGAAGGGTGCGCGTGGATCTGGTCGCGCTTCGCGCGCATCAACAATGCCGCCAATGCCAAGTTTCGAGATGCGTTCGCCGATGCGCGCGAGGAGCGCGGGATCCGCCGCTGTAAACCATGCGGGTTGCACGAGGTGCCCATCAATCTCGACAGCGCTCCCAAGTGCTGCATCAAGTGGAATGGAAACGAACACGCATGCGGCCGCGCCCGAATCTTGGGCGGTTGGCTTCGTCGCGCTCACACCAAACGCATTCGACGCGCCGGCCCAACGAGTACCGCGAGGCTCTGCGCAATCTTCGAGTCCGTTGCCGATCCATGCGAGTTGCGCAGCGAGTGCGCGGCGAGTCGTGGGCTTCCCATGCGCGCCTTCGCATCGCAGTTGCGCGCTGATCGAACCGGGCACACGCCCTTCCACCACAACAGCCACGAGCATCACGCCGCCAGGAACCGCGATCGGTCGACCGCCAGTGGGACGGACTTCGGCGAAGGCCTGCGAGGTCGCCGCGCAGAGCAGTATGAACGCGCATGCGAGCCGAGCAATCGAATCGGCGCAGACGGAAATGGAACGGACGAAACGCATCGCGCCTGAGATCGTATGACAACCGCAGACTATGCTTTCACCCATGTCTCCATTCGCGACCGCATTCGGACTCACGATCACTTCACTCCTCTTGATGGCGTGCGATCCACCCATCAATCCCACGCCCGTGGGGAAGGAGAGTGCAGTGACGCCGGCTCCTCCGGTGATTGCAGCCGCAAGTACGACGCCTCCCGCTGAGGAGGTCAAACTCATGAAAGAATTTTGGGAGACAGGCAAGCTGAAGTATTGGAATGAGATGCGCAAAGACGCGAACGGAAAGTGGCAACGCACGGGGCTCGGTCGCGCCTACTACAGCGATGGAATTCTCGAGCGCGAAGGCATGTATAAAGAAGGCACGCGCGTCGGGATTTGGAAGTACTTCGGCGATGATGGCTCGCTCGCGCGGACGGAAGATCGCGGCACGGGAGCGCCAGGCGGCGCGTGATTCAATGGGCTTGTCGGCTTCCGCTTCCGTTCAACCAGGAACTTTTGCGGGACCGAAGCGGAGTTTCGCGAAGGGAACGCCGCGGTCGACCGAAGTTTCATCCGCGCGTGGTGCGACGAATTCTGCTGCGTGTGCTTGCACACTCGCGGTTGCGGCAGTCGCTACCGACTTCGAACGCATGCCAACAGGCGCGCCATCAGCAACGATGACTTCGACGTTGGGGCGAATCACTTTCATCTCTTCGGGCTGATGCACGCCCGTCACGCCGCACCACGGATCACGCGTGGGATCTCCAAACTGAAACACGGTTGATGGTGGAAGCGTGGGTTGACCGCCCTCGGATGCGTGGCGATAGGTGCTGCGCGGAAAAACCGCGAACAGCGCGCCGTTGCCGCGCGCGAAATGTTCGGGGTCGCCAGGGATCGCGTAGACGCGTTGAAATCCGAAGGGCCGTCGAAGATCGGGTGCGACCACGCGCGTTGAAACTTGCAGACCGTTGCGATCTTCGAAGCCCGCATCCAAAGGAATGAGTCCGGGCGCGCGGCGCAGCATCGCGTCGAGCTGCGCGTCGGCTTGCGCGCCGGCTCGCAGCGCTGTTCCAGGCGCGGCCTTCGTGTTCACTCGCACGAGTTCTGGAGTTTCGACGAGACGCACAACTTGCGTCTCCTCGGCAACAGGTTTCAATACAGCATCATCCGCATGCACCATCGTGAACGACGTTGCGACGAGCAAGAGTGTGAAAGTGTGTGAACCCACGGAAGGCATCATCGGCTCGGGATGATACGCAACTACAGCGTGGGGACGCGATTCCATTGCAACACGCTCGTGGTTGCCGCGGGTAGGAATTGCTCCCCTGTTGAAGTGCGCACCACGAGCCCTCGCAACGGATCCACCGAGCAAACCTCGCCTTCAATCGTGCCCGTGGCGGTTCCGAAAACAGCGCGCGTTCCCGTCAGCACATCGCGCGCGCAATATTCGTCCAACATGCGCGCCTCGCTCATGCTGAGCACATGTTCCAATTCCTCAACGATCGCGAGGAGCACGCTCAAACGAGGGATAGGGTCCACGCCCTCGGCGACTTGTGCGATGCTTATTGCCGTTGCTTGCAGCGCCTCAGGAAACTCGCGTTGCAACACATTGATGCCGATGCCAAGCAACGTGCGATCGCGATTGCGTTCGATCAAGATACCGCCGAGTTTGCGGCCATCGACCACGAGATCATTCGGCCACTTGATGCCAACCGTTTCTTGCAGCACGCGCTCGATCGCGTGCGCTGCGGCAACTGCACTCGCAATCGCGAGAAGTTCTGCGCTTGCTGAAGCGTCGGCGAATGGATTCGGTGCAAGCACGAAGGTGATTGCGATTCCATCGTCGCCTGTGTCGCTCCAACTTCGACCAAGCCGCCCGCGGCCACTCGTCTGGCGCAGCGTCGTGACAACTGTTCCCGCGACTGCGCGCATTGTTTCGGGCGCATCCTGCGTGGACGCGACTTCATCAAGCACATGCGCGCGCCGAATGATCGGCGTGGCTCCCTCACCCTTGCGCGCTCGCTCGAGTCGCGTGCCGATGTCCCCTTGCAATGCTTGCTGCCAGCGCGCTCGTTCGAGTGCGTTGCGAAGCACATCATCTTCGCTCACGACAACGCCTCGCGCATACGGATGGCGAGCGCTGCGCCGTCTGCGCCGCTCAAGAGCTGTGGCTTCCAGACAAGACCAAGTCCGCCCTCGTGCGTCATTGGAATAATGTGAAAGTGCACATGCATGACCGCTTGATGCGCACTGCTTCCATTGTTCTGCAGCACGTTGTACGCAGTTGCGCCTGTTGCCGTCATCACAGCGCGGCAGAGTCGAGGAAGGACGCGACCAACTGCAGCGGCACTCTCGTCGGAAAGTTCGTGCAAGTACGCCTTCGCCTCTTTCGGAAGCACAAGCAGATGACCACGCGAGAGCGGTCCGACATCAAGGAACGCGAGGACGTGCGTATCTTCATAGACACGATGGCAAGGAATCTCGCCTGCAATGATCTTTGCGAAAATGGTCATCGTTGAATCAGGGGAACACGCCACGCAACTCATACACACGACCGATGCGCTCAAGCGCAGCGCATTGTGCTGCAACACGCCAATCGCACTCGTGTTTCATGCGCGACACACGCACGCGCCGTGCCGCGAGCAACGCTTGACGCAAGACATGCTCTTCAACTTCTTCCCGACGAATGCCCGGCTGCGAACGAAGTCCGTTCCACTCAAGAAAGTGCGCGACATCGCCGCCGCTCGAGCAAAGAATATCTGGGAAGAGATCGATGCATCTCTGCAAGAGCACATCTTCTGCAGCGGGAGTCGTGCATGCGAGACCCGCTTCGACAACCACGCGGGTTTGCACTTTCGCGGCGCGCGTTTCGTCCATCGATCGCTCGGGACTCGCAACGACAAACACTTCCGAGGGAATCTGCCAGAACTCGTCTTCGGTCAGCGTTTGCGCGCCCTCGAAACCTTCGACGCCGCCAGTGCGCGCATGATGTGCTTGCAACGCAACTGGATCGAGACCTTGCGAGTTTGCGACGGCGCCCGATTGCGTCAGCACCGCAACCACACGCATGCCACGCGCGGCAAGCGCACGCGCAACGGCACTTCCAACTGCGCCGAATCCCATGATCGTCACGCGCGCGCCTTCCGCGTTCACATCTACATCTGGCAGCAATGTGTCGAGCGTTGCAATCACACTGAGCGCCGCAGCGCGACCACGCGGCATCAAGCCACCGAGTTCGCCTGGCTTTCCAACTACTGCGCGCGATTGATCCTGTCGCGAAGGCTCACGCGTCGTCTGCGCAAGCGTGTCGAGAAACCACGCCATCGTTTGACTATCCGCGCCTGACTCGGGCGCGACAACATCATGTGCAGGACCAATCTGATGCGAGATCGCGCTGCAGAAACGTCGCACGACGCGCCGTCGTTCATCTTCGGTCATCTCCCCCATCGCGCAACGCACACCACCAAACGCGCCACCAAACGGAACGCGCACGAGTGAAGAGCGAAGCGTTGAAAGAACCGCGAGACCTTTCACCGTATCGAGCGAAAGTCGCGGATGAAATCGAATGCCACCAAGGTACGGGCCGAGCGCATCATTGTGCTGCACGCGGTAGCCCTTAAAAAGACGATGTTTTCCATCGTCCATGAGCACGGGGAAATTCACCATCACTTCGTTCTTGGGCTGGGCGAGAATAATTTGTTGATGATGCTGGAGCCCGACCATCTCCGAAGCGCGCAGCAATCTCTCCGTAGCCTCGTGGAAAAGATTGTCGGGACGCGGCACCACACCGATCTCCTCGAAGATCCGAGCGGCACTACTACGATGGCTAGGGGTGAGAGCGGAGCGTTCCAATCAGAATCCTCGTTGAATGCGAGGCCTGAGCATAGCGGGAGGAGCCGCGCGCAGATGTTGGAATTTCTTCCTTGTAAACTCGGCAGCGAGGGGTGACTATCCCACGAAGATCTGCTGTTCGAAGATCCTAGATTGATCGTCGTCTCGGTTCTATCCAACTTTTTTTGAAGGAGAAAATGTGATGTGCAGAACAATTCCGTTTCATGCGTCCCTTCTCATTGTTTGTTTGCCACTCTGTAGTACGCCACTCGCCATCGCGGTGGATTCCGTGAACACCGTGCGAAACCCCGGCTTCGACACGCCGACACCTCTGGGTCAGTCAGCCGCTTGGACGAGCCTTCATTTCACAACACACGCTGGCAATCCAATCTGCCCAACCGACGGTATCACTATTGAACAGAACGTCGCAGGACATGCGCAGTGCGTTCAATTGAATCCGCTCTATCAATTCTGGCACGTTGATCTTGGCGGGTACGCCTGCAGTTTTGCTCCATCATGCAATCCAAAGTTCTTCAACGCAACACAGCAAGTGTGGCTCGAACAGATCGACATTCCCTGCGCAGCGAGCGACTATGTTGAAGTTGCATTCGACTTCCGATTGGAAGATCGAATGCCTGCTTGCGCGCCTGTCTGTGAGGGGGTGTATCGAATCGCGCGCGTCATCGTGACGGAGGTTCCACTTCCTGATGCACTTCAGATCGGTGATGGCGTAGGCGTTGGCGAGATTCAACACAGCATTCTTTCCGACGCTGCGCCGCTGGGCGCTTGGGCGCGTCAACGCATCGGCATGCAACGCATGTGGACCTCCTCCACGCTTTCATTGAAGGTGATTCTCAGCGCCGGCGCACTCACCGAATCCACTGGGTATGTCTATGGCGCAGCGTTGAACCTCGACAATGTCAGCGTGAAAACATTCGGTGGTACTTGTGCTCTACAGCAGTGGGATTGCGCGAGCGGAAGTGAGGAGATCTGCTTCCCTGGTGAAGCCGTGTTGAAGTGGACTGGCGCGCGTGGCGTCGAGACGCCGATCGCCGCAAATGACACAGACGAAGCGTTTCAATGCGACCGACCATGCCCCGCATCCTGCCCCGCGGACATTGATGGAGACGGTGTGGTCGGCGGCGGCGACCTTGCGTATGTGCTCGGAAGCTGGGGCACGATCGGCGGCATCGCTGACATCGACCACAATGGCGTCGTGGGCGGCGGCGACCTTGCGTATGTCCTTGGAAGTTGGGGCTGCGGAGGCTGACGCGCACGCGCGCTGATTCGTTTGCGACCACGCGATGCACCGCGCTTCATCAGGCGGTGCATCGCGTTTTTTGTTGTCCGCGTTACGCTGTTGTCATGGCGATCAGTGCGCGACACCGACTTCCGTTGCTCTTTGCTACAGCGACTCCCATTGGAATGCTGTGTTTTTCAGAAGCGCCCCAGATCGCGCCGCCGACCGCACCTGCCGTTCCCGTCGAGTCGCCAAACGACACACCACCCGCAGGAACAGCGACGGCACGGACTCCAACTTTCGCGCCTCGCTTGTATGAATGTGCGCGCGCGTCGAATGCGCCGAAGCTTGATGGAAAACTTGACGATGCGGTCTGGGCAAGTGCGCCGTGGACGGACAACTTCCTCGATATCGAAGGGCCAGCGCTCGCCGCACCTCGTTTTCAAACGCGCGCAAAGATGTTGTGGGACGACTCGTATTTCTATATCGCCGCTGAACTCCGCGAGCCGCATCTTTGGGCGACACTCCGCAAGCACGACGAGATTGTGTTTCACGACAACGACTTTGAAGTCTTCATCGATCCCGATGGTGACACGCGCGAGTACTACGAAATCGAAGTGAACGCGCTTGGCACAATCTTCGATCTCTATCTGCATCGTCGCTACAAAGAGGGCGGCCCTGCCGAACATGCTTGGAACGCAGAGGGATTGCGGACAGCGATTCATCTCGACGGCACGCTCAATGATGCGACCGACATTGATCGCGCGTGGACGCTTGAGTGGGCGATTCCATGGAGCGCATTCAAACCGCCCGCGCTCAACCTTCCGAGTTTCACGGAAGGCGCGCGCGCAGCCGCTGCGCCAAAGGCTGGAGAGGAGTGGCGCGTGAATTTTTCACGCGTGCAATGGACGACGACGCTCGAAGGGAAGTCGCTTCCGAAGATTCCCGCGCCACCGATCAACGATAGCTACACCCTAGAGCCACCCAAGGAAACGGCGCCCGCGTTCCCCTACTCAAAAATCACTGGAAAACCAGAGGATAATTGGGTGTGGAGTCCGCAGTGGCAAATCGACATGCACGATCCACGATTCTGGGGACGCGTGCGATTTACCGCTCGATGAGCGAGTAGGTGAACGCGCGCGAACAACCCGACTCGGGGTTTGAGATGAGCCGAACCGTCTCAGAACAACGATTTGCGCGACGCACTCGCCAATCTCGTACTTGGATGCACAATGCACGCACCTTCGGCTACTCGATGCGCAACTCAGCACACGCTGCAGAATTCACACGTGCCCCAGAGGGACATGAGGATGGAGAAGTCATCGCCATTAACCGCGCCATCGCCGTTGAGATCCGCAACCGAGTCGCCCATCGTCCCCCACGCTTGCAACATGACTGCGAGGTCGGGTGCGGCGATCGTGCCGTCGCCATCGAAGTCGCCAAGGCATTCGCAATGATCGGGAATCCAGTTCCGATTGTGGTCGCTTGCAATGCCGTTGACGATCTCAGCGAAGTCAACAAGTCCATCGCTATCGCAGTCTGCGTCAAACTCAACGACCGCGGTGCGAGGATCGAGTTCCATCACCGCGCATGCGGTGCACGCGTCATTCATTGTGCGATCTTCCGTTTGAGGCATTGGATTGCCGTTGCATTGCGCGTCGGCGAAACGAAGCACACACTCGTCCTGTCCTGGGCAATTCTGATTCGGCGGATTGCCGACCTTCAAATCCCACGGCGAAAATTTCCACGGCGTCTGGTCCACCCAATGCCAACCTCGTTCGGGGTCGCCCGCTTCCTCCGCTGTTGGGTCGCGATACGCGCCGATCCAAGGCCCCGCTGCTCCGCTCCACGCGAGTGGATTGTCGACGAGATGCTGAAAGACCCACATGAATTCCTGCCGCGTGGAAAGCGACGCAAGTTCGCCACCCATCGCATGCGCCATTCCGACGGCGGTGTCCCATCGAAGAAACTCAGGGACGCGAACGATCGCGTAGCAGTGACCGTTTCCACCATCGCTCTCGCGCCACTGCACGGCGTTGTCCAGCATCGTCCATTCGATTTCAGGTTGACTCGGTGCTTCTTGCGCAGACGCGTTTGTTGCGATTCCGATCCCCATCGAAACGAGCAACAGTCCAAATGCGATTGTGTGTACGCGGGAGACATCGTCCGCCACGCGCGCGCCGTCATTGGCGCACTCGTGACAAGTGCTGGTTCGCAAATCCATGCGATCCTCCTTGAGGTTGAAGTCCTTCAGACCGAGCGAACAGTTCTGAACTGTTCGTTGGCGCTCCACACCGCACGGCACGCACCGTGACAAAGCAGAGTCCCGCTCTGCCTTTCGGATTCCGCAACAAGAAAATCCAACTCCATCCCCAAGCGCGAGCCGTCACGGCAACAAAGGCACACAACGCGCAACAATCACACCTAGCAAACAACGAATTGCAGGGATTTCGCCCCCTCTTCAGATTTCAGTCAAGCGCAAATCGAAGCGCAACCACTCAACACCGCGCGCACCTACCGACGGAGTCGGTGAGGGGATGAAAGACTGAAGTGCACGCATGAATTCAACCGTTCGCGATTCACTCGCGACGGTTGAGTCGAAAGCGAGCGATGGAATTTGTCCGCGTTTCGCGGCAAATTTCGCGCGAGCGCTCAACTACCCACGCACGAATTCAGGCGTCTGCGATTCACTCGCAGCGCCTGAGTCGAAAGCGAGCGACGGAATTTGTCCGCGCCGCGCGGCAAATTCCGCGCTTGCGCTCAAACACGCACACTCAACTACCGACGGAGTCGGTGAGGGGATGAAAGACTGAAGTGGACGCACGAATTCAGGCGTCTGCGATTCACTCGCAGCGCCTGAGTCGAAAGCAAGCGACGGAATTTGTCCGCGCTGCGCGGCAAATTCCGCGCTTGCGCTCAACTATGCGCTTAACTACTCCCGCTCAAGCTCGCTTGCGCGGCAGCCACGCGAGCGATTGGTACTCGGAACGGTGAGCAGCTCACGTAGTCGAGTCCGCAGTAGTGGAAGAACTCGATGGACGCAGGATCGCCGCCGTGTTCGCCGCAGACGCCGAGTTTGAATGCCTTTTTCTCGGCTTTCGCAACTTCGCGACCCTTCTCACAGGCGAGCCACACGAGTCCACCAACACCATCGACATCGATCGACGCGAATGGATCGTTTTCGAGCATGCCCTTCTCAAGATACGTTGGAAGGAACGAGCCGATGTCGTCGCGACTGAATCCGAATGTCATCTGCGTGAGATCATTCGTGCCGAAGCTAAAGAAGTCCGCCTCGAGTGCGATCTCGTCGGCGGTGACAGCCGCGCGCGGAATTTCAATCATCGTGCCGATCGGAATGTTGAGACCGTTCTTGCCCGTTGCTTTGACCTTGTGCTCCGCGCAGACCTTCGCGATCGTGTCGATCGTGAGTTGACGGAGCAACGCGAGCTCCTTCCGAGTGCCGACGAGAGGATGCATGATCTCGGGACGCGCGTCGATCTTCTTCTTCTGACATGCAATCGCCGCTTCCACAATCGCGCGAACCTGCATGACGAGAATCTCTGGATAAGAAACTGCAAGCCGGCAACCGCGATGACCAAGCATCGGATTCGACTCGTGCAATTGCTTCACGCGACGCTGCACATGCTGAAGGCTCAGACCCATCGACTTCGCAAGTTCCGCCTGTTGCTCTTCATCATGCGGCACAAACTCATGGAGTGGCGGATCAAGCAATCGCACGGTGACGGGCAATCCGTTCATCGCGGTAAAGATGCCAATGAAGTCCGCGCGTTGGAAGGGCAGCAGTTTCGCGAGCGCCTTCTCGCGCGAACCCAAGCCTTCACTGAGAATCATTTCGCGAATCGCTTTGATGCGTTCTCCGCCGAAGAACATGTGCTCCGTGCGGCAGAGACCGATGCCGATGGCGCCAAATTCGCGCGCGCGTCGCGCATCTTCAGGCGAATCCGCGTTGGTGCGCACCTTCATCGTTGCGTACTTGTCTGCCCACTTCAGGAGTTGCGTGAACTCAGCAGAGATCTTGTGGGGAATCGTCGCCTTCACCGCGCCGACCATCACTTCGCCTGTTGTGCCATCAATCGAGAGCACATCGTCGCGACCAAATGTCTGCCCCTTCACGAACAACTTTCCGTTCGCTGCGTCCATCGAAAGTTCGCCCGCGCCCACGACGCAGCACTTGCCCCATCCCACCGCAACGACCGCAGCGTGACTTGTCTTGCCGCCGGTTGAGGTGAGGATGCCGACGGCGCTGTGCATGCCCGCCACATCTTCAGGACTCGTTTCAGCGCGCACGAGCAACACTTTCTCGCCGTTGCGTGTGCGTTCAACTGCTTCAGCAGCGGAGAACGCGAGCTTGCCGGTCGCTGCGCCAGGACTTGCACCGAGACCCTTCGTCAGCGTCACGGCGCCCAACTTGTCCTTCGCATCAAAGTATGGGAGCAACAGTTGCGTGAGGCTGCCCGCGGAAATGCGCCTGAGCGCAGTCTTCTCGTCGATCAGTTTCTCTTTCACCATCTCGACCGCAACGCGCACCGCAGCGTGCGCCGTGCGCTTCCCCGTTCGAGTTTGCAGCATGAAGAGTTTGCCGCGTTCGACAGTGAACTCAATGTCCTGCATGTCCTTGTAGTGCTTCTCAAGTTTCTGACGCACCTTCATGAGATGCTTGAACGCAGCAGGCAGTGCCTTTTCCATTTGCGCAATCGGCTGCGGCGTACGAATGCCTGCGACGACATCTTCACCTTGCGCATTCACGAGGAAATCCCCGTAAAACACGTTCTCGCCGGTGGTGTTGTCGCGGGTGAACGCAACGCCCGTGCCTGAGTCAGAACCCATGTTGCCGTACGCCATCGCTTGCACGTTGACTGCGGTTCCGTTGAGCCCCTTGATGCCTTCGATGCGGCGATACTCAATCGCCTTGTTGCCGTTCCAACTCTTGAACACCGCTTCGATCGCGAGTTCGAGTTGCGTCATCGGATCTTGCGGAAACGCGGATCCCACATGCTCGCGATACACCTTCTTGTAACTGTCGACGAGCTCGCGAAGACCTGCTGTCGGAACAAGCGTGTCTTCAGTCACGCCGTACTTGGTCTTGATCGCCGCGAAGGCCGCTTCGAAATGATGGTGATCCACACCCATCACGACATCACCAAACATATTGATGAGGCGACGATACGCGTCATACGCAAAGCGCTCGTTGTTCGTCAACTTCGCAAGGCCTGCGGCGACTTCATCGGTCAAGCCGAGATTGAGCACGGTGTCCATCATGCCAGGCATCGAGACTGCGGCGCCCGAGCGCACGGAAACGAGCAGCGGATTGGCAGCGGAGCCAAACTTCTTGCCGAGTTCCTTCTCGAGCAACTTCACATTCTTGCGCACATCGTCCATCAACCCTTGCGGCAACTTGTTCTTGCACTCGTAGTAAGCAGCGCACGTGTTCGTCGTGATCGTGAAACCAGGAGGAACGGGCAGCCCGATCGAAACCATGTCCGCGAGATTCGCGCCCTTACCTCCCAGCAGCAACTTCTGGCTCGCATTGCCCTCGCACTTCGTTTCACCGAAGTAGTAGGTCATCTTGCTCGCCTTGGAGCTCGAGGTTTTCTTGGACTTCTTTGCGTTCTTCGCCATCATGGTGCTCGCCATTGGAGACTTCCTAACTGTGGGTGTGAATGCGACGCGAGTGCACAGCAGTGAATCGCCGAGTGTACAGCTCTTGCGTCTACTATGGCACGCGTGTCGAGTCCTCAGCTTCTTCAAAAAACTCTCGCTGCGCAGCGCGCAGCGGATTTCGTGCTGCAGTGGCCTACCGAAGAACCGCTCGCCGCACTCGTGAGTGGCGGCGCGGTGGATGCGCAGAATGCGTGGACGATTCTCGCGCGACCACGCGAGACGATTGTGGTTCCTGCGCACTGCTCTAGGGACGAAGCGATCTCGACCTTGGACGCAGCGCTTGCTCGGACTCCGCGAACGCAAGTTGGAGCAGCGCGCGACGACGAAGTTCCTTTCACAGGCGGTTGGATCATCGCGCTCGGTTACTCGCTCGGCGAGTGCTTCGAGCCAAGCGCAACTTGCCAAACCACATTGAAGAGCGACGCGCCGCGCGCAGTGTTGCACTGGTGTGAGGACGCTTGGTGCTTCCATCACGCAACCGGCGCGCTGCACAACGTGGGCAACCCGCCAGCGTGCACGCAAGCAGCGATCGCTCAACCTTGGGAGTTGCGCGAGCTCCGCGCGCGTGAAACAGACGCGCAGTACGCGCAAAGTGTGGCGAAGACACTTGCCTACATTCACGCAGGCGACATCTATCAAGCGAATATCGCGCGACGATTCGACGCGCTGTGCACAGGCTCGATGCGATCGTTCGCGCACGCGGCAATCTGCACGAATGCGTCGTGGTTTGGCGCGCTGTTTGAACTGCCCGACGGCGGCGCTGTCGTGTCGATGAGCCCCGAACTCTTTCTTCGTGTCGCGACCGATGGACGCGTCACCACGCGACCGATCAAGGGCACACGCCCATCCGAGGTTGCGGCGAACGAACTGCTCAACAGCGCGAAGGATGCTGCGGAACTTGCGATGATCGTCGACCTCATGCGCAGCGATCTCGGGCGCGTCGCAGACATCGGTTCCGTGCGCGTTGCGCAGCCGCGCCTGCTCGAAACGCATCAGACGGTGCATCACAGCGTTGCGGAGATTCATGCGCAACTTCGCGAGGATGCGTCGTGGCTCGATGTTCTGCGCGCGACATTTCCACCAGGCAGCGTCACAGGAGCGCCGAAAGTGCGCGCGATGCAGATCATTGACGAACTCGAAGTCACACCGCGCAGCTTCTATTGCGGTGGCATTGGATTCATTTCACGATCCGGCAATGCAGCGTTCAATGTTGCGATTCGCACGGCGCAACTTTCTGCTCCGTCTGCGATCGACCACACGCGCACACTCACCTATCACGCAGGTTGCGGCATCGTGGCAGAGAGCAATCCGATGGAAGAAGTCGCGGAAACACTCGCGAAAGTTCGCGCGCTAGCGCAACTCGTGACGTGACGTGACGTGAAGCGACGTGGCCAACTCCAACATTCAGTCCGCGCGCTTGATTCCCGCTTGTTCGCGCTGCACGAAATGGATTGCGTGCGCAATTTGATCCGCGACCGTGCGCTGATGCGATGGATTGAAGGTGAACTCAAACGAGACGCCCGCGTACGTGCTCTGTGTGCTATCGATATGCGTATGCACGACGCGTCCTGCCGCGCAGATCGGAACGCCAACGCCATCGGCAAGTTGAAATCGGAACCAGAAGAGACGATGACGCGCCAATGCAGATGCGTCATTCGGATCAAGCATGAGACCGAGACCACCGCCACCGATGTTCATCACCGTTGCGCTGAAGCACGGACCCACTGTGGGAAGCAGATCGTCGTTGCACACAGGAATCGGTTCACCCGCGCGTGCCGCGGCATACGCCAATTCATTCGCGCGTTCCGCAACCAGCACCGAACTCGGATCGAGGAGCGGCCACATCTGCGCCTTGGGCAGTCGAAGATCTGCGACATCAACGCGCAGCGCGCGTCGCGAGCATCGCTCGACATTCGTAGGCATTTCTAGGCGAAGTCCGCGCGTGGTGGATCGATTGCCGCCGTAGGGCATCGCGTATCCAAGCGTGCGCGAACGGAACATCCAACGATTCTGCCCGATGGCAATCGCGCAGATGAGATCCGTTCCGGGCGCGATGTCTAATGGACGACCGAGCGCGAACGGACTTTCGACGATGAGCTGTTGCTCCGTTAACCCCACGACGCGCACGCGCCAGACGAGATCGCCACCCGGTGTTGTCGCGGGCGCAGCGTCTTGCCGCGCCACTGCGATTTCAAGCGCACCGTCGCGCTCAAGTAACTGTTCGAGTGAGCGACGCCATTCATGTGTTCGGGAGCGGGATGCGGGCACAGAATTTCTCCAATGGCGCACAGGTAAACAACAACTACGCGGATGCTCTGAGACGCCGTTGCCGCTCATCGGCACGACGATGCGGCAACTCGCGCGAATCTTGCGCGTTTGAGAGAGAAGTCCGCGGACTCAGTTTCAATCACACCGCGATGCAGCCAATGCGCCACGTGCACCGAAACTTCGAGGCACTCATCGTCCCCTTGAGAGCGCAGACTTCAGGCGCAGGAGTGCATTTCGGGTTTCTGCCCTATCGCTGATTGATTGCCGAAGCCCACCGTATCGGACTTGATAGAACCGCTCGACTAATCGTGCGAACTCCATCCCCGCGTCTGCAGCGAACGCAGTCACGAGGCCGGCGTGTTGCCTCGGCGTCATGGGTGCTGGCTTCGAAAGTCCCGCTCGATCAAGCATGTCCAGCGCATCGGCGAAGAATGCGCAATCGCGCGCGACCACTCTCGCTTCTTCATGCGGCAGCGCCTCAAGTCCAGCAACGCGATGGGTGCGCGCAGTGCGTCGCTTCGCTACGAACCACGCGGCAAGTGCCGTGACGACTCCGAGCGCAATCGCTGAGAACCAGATCGTCCCCGCACGACCAAGTGCGTAGCGCTCGACCAACGCGCGCATCTGCGCCCGCAACGCGTCGAGCGTTTGCTGCGCGTACTTCCACCACTGCGATTGCACGCGATCTGCAATCGTCGCTTGCGCGGCACCGTCGTACGCGAGCACGCGGCTGTTCCACAAGAACTCGACGCGGTCATAGATCCACCGAAAGTTGTCGGCGAACGAACGATTGCGTTCGCTGATTTGCTGCAGTGAATCTTCGGGCGTCGGATCAAGCGCTGTCCACTGTCGTTCACCTGTGCGCACTTCAACCCATGCGTGCGCGTTCGATTCGCGCACGATGTATTGCTCTGTGGAGCCGTCGTACTCAATCGCGACGAAACCTGTGATGAGTCGGCTCTCGATGCCAAGCGAACGCAAGGTCGCGACGAGCGCACTCGCGAAGTACTCGCAGTGTCCAAATCGATTGCGCTCGAGGAATGCGACGATTGGATCTTCGCCACCTTCGATGCGGAAACTTGAGAGATCTGTGGTGTACTGGAATCGGCCTGAGCGCATCCAGCCCGCAATCGCGCGCGCAATCTCACGGTTCCGCATCCATCGAAGCGATGGATCATCGCGAACATCTTGCGCTGTTGGAAGCCCGGTGACCGACGCCGCGACGAGAATCTGCTGCGCGATGGGCACCATTGCCGCAACAGGAAACGACACATCACTGCGCGGCGGATCCACGCTTCCTTGCAGCGTCTCCATCATTTGCGGGGATGGCTGCGGCTGCACACGGAGCGCGTACCACCAGTAACGACCGACATGATCCGTTCCAACATCGCGCAAGAGCAATGTCTGCGGATCGAACGCAACCGAGTACGACTCATCCGTCGCCACCGCAAAGGGCGCGTACACGGTGAAGAGCACGCTCGTCGCGAGCGATCGCATAGTGATCTCCGCGGTCCACACGCCGCCTGTCGTATCGGGAACGCCAGGACCGAGCGCGACGAACTTCGCATCCGGTGGCGTTCGCATCGCGCGAATTGCGGTCGATGTTCGCAGCACCTCCCAACGATGCGTCACAGGGTCGTAACGATCGAGCACCGCGCCTCGCAAGTAGATTGGACGAGGCGACTTCACAGGCGTTCCTGTGGGATCGATCCAACGCAACGAGAAAAGTTCGCGACGACTTTCGTTGATGCGTTCGTTCGCGAGCAGATCGATGCGGTCGTTGAATCCACTGACGGATTCACTGCCTGATCGATCCCCGCGCGATTCACCAAAGCGTGGAAACAGGGCGAATCCGAGTGCGCTGCCGACGAAGATCGTGGCGATGGAAAAGAACGCGACGCGGCGAAACTGCGGAAGTAGTCGTCGACCCACACTGACTTCGAGTGGCGGTGGAAGCAATCCGCCATCGCCACGACGCGACACGCGCGCCGCTTCATAACTTGCGTGCAATCGCCAAAGCATCGCCGTCCAAATCGAGAGCGCGAGAAAAAGGAACACGAGCGCCGCGAAAATAAACTCCACCGTTTCCAAGCAACCGCAGACGACAAGCATCACCGCGAGCGTGACTCGCTGGCGATCTTCATAGGTAGTACGCGTCGAGAACAGTTTGATGACGAGCAACCACAACAAGAATCGCCCGAGGACCGCAGTGGAATCCGTGAGATCAAGTTCTCCGAGAAAGTTCAGCAGCGTCCACGCGAGCAGCGCGATGATCAGGCCGTTGGATGCGAGACTCGGCAACGATCGGCCGCGTGGTCCTTCGGTCACATACCAACTCAGCATCGCGAGCGCTCCGCCACTCACGAGCAGCACCAGATCCTTTTGACTCGTCGCGAACGCTGCGATGGAGAGCAACACCAAGAGAAACGCCGCGACGCGATGTTGGCGGAGGAGATTCATGTCGCTGCTCCGTGCGCTGTCGGCAGGCGAAGCGTCGACAACTGTGATGCAGTGAAGTTCCAACCGACGGAGGGCGAGACCGAAGTATCTGCGCGATCTGCATGCACGAAAAGAATCGTCGCGCGTTCGGCACTCTCCCGGAGTGATGCAGATGGATCACGCGGAAGATCGAGATCAATCGCTGCGAGAGCGGCGAGTACTTTCGCGCGATGAAAATGTCCTCGACGCAATGGAATTGCCGCGACGTCAAGCCCGAGCACGGTGAGTCCGAACTCGTCTCCTTGCCGATCCGCAAGAGCCATGAGTGACGCCGCGAGCGTGATGGCGTCCTCTTCAAGTGCGCGCGGGTCCACGCCACTTGCGACGCGAAGCGCACTCGTCTCGCGTCGTAGATCAAGCACGACGCGCACACGCGGCGGCACAGACCGCGAACGCTCAATCGTCGCGAGTTGATCGGTTCCTGCAAGTCGCTTCCACGCGATGTTTCGCACGCTGTCGCCCGATCGATACTCACGCACACCGAAGAAGTCTTCACCGCCGCCGATTTCGATGGAGGCGTGCACGCCGCCCATGAGCCCGCCGCGCGCCACGCGTGAGAGCAGCGCGGGCTGCAACGGAACAATCTCAGGCTCGACGAGCACTTCACTCACCCGTGCAAAGATCAATCGTTTGCGCAACAGACCAAACGGAAAGGAAGACCACACTTCAAAGCATGGCAATCGAAAAAGTCCGCGACGGCTCGGGCGAAACACACCTTCCGCGTGCACGGTGTCACCTGGTCCACAATGCAACGCCCACGCTTCCCCGCAGGGAGTGATGCTTGCAGGAAAATCGCGTTCAACAACATGCAGATCAAATGCAGCCATGAACCGCGCCGCGTTGCGCAACTCGTAACGAACCACGAGCAATTCGCCCACGCGAGCGCGACGCGGTTCGATGCGATGCGCTCGCAAGCGGATCAACATCGCACCAGACACGATGCCTGAGACAAGCAGCGCGACGAGCATCGCCGCAAAGATCCACACGAGAAGATTGTTCGGTCGGTTGACGCTCGCAAGGGCGACGACCACCACAAGGAGGCAGTAGAGGATTCCGATGGATCCAAAGTTGGTGCGTCGACGAGTCGCATGCATGGCTGTGCTCATTGTCGCGCGAACGCGCATTCCGCAGGTAAGAAAAATTAGTGCGCGGGAGGCGCTTCGAATCCACGTATCGATCGCAATTGACCTTCGAGATCTTCATGCTGTCCGCTTTCACCGACCGCAGCACTTCCGTGTTCAAGCATGATGAGGAGGTGCTTGTCGCCATAGTTGAACGGAAGCCGAGCACCACTCTGTGCGCTTCCATACTTTCCACCGTTGGCGGTCATCATCCACGTCTCTTCAAAGAATCCTGCGCCTGGCGAATTGATCGGCACGTTGAAACTTCCATCTTCGCAGCTCGAGGCGCGACCGACTTCCTCAAGACGTCGACGCGTCTCCGCTTTCAAAATCACGATGGACACACCAGGGATTCCCGGGAAGGAAAGTCGAGGGTCATTCGAATCTACCCACTCCAAACTCGAGAGCGTTCCAACCACAACTCGGCCTCGGATGGGCGCCGTGCAGGCTGAAAGAGCGAGAATTGCCAGACAGAACCATCCCATAATCGCGAGCTTCATACGCGGAGGGTAACCCGTCCCCAAAGGGAATGAAAACGGCGCAATTCCCTTTAGAACCTATGTTTCCCCGTCAGATTTGGCTCTCGAAACCGTCGGAACCCTTGCTGCTCGCGGCTCAGCCATTTTGCTGTCGTGTGAAAAATCTGGGCTTTGTCCCCAAGATTCGTTTGCCTCCCTCAATCCTTGCTGTAGGTTTAGCGTGTTCGTGAGGGAGCCCTACTCCAATGCGAAACGAGAGAGAGTTCAAGGGGTCTGCAAATTTCAGTCAATCAGTACGGTTGACCCGCAGGCATCCCCACTTTTTTTCGTGACGACATTCTTAGCCCCCCTGGCTATGTGTCGTTCAACCGACTGGCGCTCCTCTCATGCGGCGCTGACTCGGCTTCCCTTCTGCATGAGAGGAGCAGAGAGTAGAAAATGCGGAATATCGTTTTGGCTTCGGCCGCCCTCGCGGGCATTGTCGCTTCGGCGAACGCAACCTTCACCCAGTTCACAGTCGTGAGCTCATCGGTGGCTGGTTACAACGTTTACCAAGTGTTCGGTTCATTCAACGGCGCAACGGACACCGTCCTCAACGCTTTCCAGATCCATTCGCAAGCTGGTTCTTCACTCCAGGGTTTCGTCCATATGGATGCCCTGACAGGTGGCGCACCTTCGACCACTGTTGGTACTTGGAATCCACAGTTCGTCCTCGCACCAGGCGCAGCGGATTCGTTCGTCTGCATCGGTGGCGGTACGGGCTTCTCTTCGGGCAACTCGACGAACGGCGATCCAGGTTGGGGCACTTCAGGCCTCAACCAAACCGGCATTCCAGACGGCGCAACCGCTGGCGTGGCAGGCTGGTTCAACTCGAACCCACCGAACCTTCAGGGTCGTGTGAACGGCGCTGGCAACGTGCTCCTCGCACAGATGGTTCTCGCAGCTGGCGACACCGCAGGCCGCACCTTCTTCATGAAGGTCGGATACAACAACGGCGTCGCTGGTTCACCAGTGCAGTTCGGTGAAGGCCTCTTCTCCCTGCCAACCCCAGGCGCAGTTGCCCTTCTCGGTCTCGCAGGTCTCGTTGGTCGTCGTCGTCGCGCCTAATCTGGCACGCGTCTGACAATCTATCAAAGATTTCAAGCCCCCACGCTGTGTACATGCGTGGGGGCTTGCTTTTTTTCCGAGAAACAAAGTGTTTTCCCACCTTGCGCGCCCGCTGTTGAGATGTCTCATGTGTGAAGGAGCGATGTCGGTGACCATCGCTGTCTCGTCATGCAACCACTCGCATTCATTTCCACACTTGCAACAACCGCAGCCGCGTCGGCGACGTTCACTGGTTACTCCGTTGAACTCGCAGCGAGCGCGAATGGGCTGACAAAGTTTGTGCTCTACGGAACATTCGATGGTGCGACGGACACAGTGTTCAGCACGCTCAACTTCGAACCACGCAACGGTTCGACGAACAACGGATTCTGGCACAGTGATGCGCTCACGGGCTCGATGGCTTCACTCACCGCAGGCACATGGCATCCGCAGTTTGTGATAAACGCAAGTGCATTTGATTCGTTTGTCTGTATCGGCGGCGCAACAGGATTTGCATCCGGCAACACGACGAGCGCCGACGCAGGTTGGTACGACTCCGATCCACTGAACCTGCAAGGACGCGTGCATGATGGACGCGTGCTGCTCGCACAATTCGTCATCGCAAGTGGCGACCTTTCCCCACGCGAATATTTCCTCAAGCTCGGCTACACGAACAGCAATGAAGGCGCGCCCATGCAATTCGGCGAAGGCGTTTTCTTCCTGCCCACACCAAGTGTGATCGCAATGCTCGGACTTGCTGGCTTGATCGCGCGTCGGCGAAGGGCGTGAGTGCGCCGATGCGTTCTCCGATGAGTCCTTCGCTTCATGTTTGCAATTGCGCGCCGCGGATCAGTTGACTGCGATGTAATGACACCGAGTGCGCGTTTGCGGTCGGCTCACGCGCTCCAATCGCTGACTTGATCGAGCGTGAAGGTGATGTGCGCGCCTTTGTGCATCGTTCCATCGCGGAGTGCGTGCAGCAGAAGTCCCGTGCCGCCACTCGCGCTTGCGTCGACGACTTCGACCCATGCGTGTTCGGAAGTTCCGTCACACACGATGTTCACTTGCGCGAGGATTGGATCTGTGCGCTGCTTGTCGCTCTTCAGTTGCACGAGATCGCTCCAACTTCTTCGCGCGCGAAGTGCGGTTGATCGCACGATGCCCTCTGGCATCGCAAGCATCGCTTCGCCACGTTGCAACGCCGCGATTGCTTCCACAGGTCGCGTCCACACTTGTCGATACGCGCCGCGCTTACTCGGTGCGCAAATGACTGCGCTTGGTCGAGGATGGAAGTGCGGTTGCTCGCCGATGCGATCGCGAGCACTGCCAACAACTTCTGCGCCCACACCTTGCAACGCTTCTCGCGGCGAAACGAGTGCGAGCGTCACGCCCATGCCAATCTCAAATGGTGTTTCAGGCGGCGGCAATTGCCGTGCGATAAAGAGACTCGCTGTCACTTCAACGAGCGTGATCGCAGAGCGCTCTTCAGCAGCGACGACTTCGAGCATCTCGAAATCAGGCTTGCCAACGCGCGGCATTCCTTCGGTGAACAGCCATCGCGGCGCGTCATCCGCACGCGCGACAATCTGCGTACGAAAGAGCGCGCGCTCATCGGCGAGTGGTTCGGCCGCGAGAAACTGTTCCACGACATCTTCGCGCAATCGCACCGCATCGAGCGCGGGATCAACAAGCGCGAGCATCTCTCCCGCTGCAGCATTCAAGATGCACACGAGTCGAATAAGGTCGGCAACGTAAGGGCTCTCGAGTGGCGTCGACAGTCCGATCGCTGCGCGCGCACTTGAAAGCGATGCAAGCTGCGGAGCATGTTCCACGAACTGCTGGGGATCTTCGGAGAAGAGCACGATCGCGTTGGTTCGCTGCGGAATGCGAATCACCACCGACCAACGCGCGCCTCCATCACCGCCGAGGTCTTCGATCGGCAGCACGCTTCCGCCAGCGTGCGCGAGAAGATACGCGTCGATGCGCGCGATCGCTGCGAGTGGCCCATCATCGATCGATTCCGAAAGCGCGAGCAGTGTGAGCGGTTCTGGCGCCGCGATTTCCCACGCAGGCGAAGGGCTCGCGAGCAGTTGCTCGACTTCGAACGCATGCGACGCGCCGTCGGTCAGAGGCGGAGTAGATGAAATGTTCTCGTCAGTCACGATGCGCGCGAGGATATCGCCTCAAAATCATCGTGTCCGCTGCGCCTTCCACTCAAGATGCCGGACGCACGAACACGCGCACCTCTCGCGGCTCGAAATACTCAAGGCCTTGCGCGAGCCAGCCAGGCAATTCGCTTCCTTCGAGCGCTGCGGCGATCGCTGCAAGCGCGCGCTCATCCGCATCCATCGCGCGCGTTCGTAAGAGCGCGCCCAACGGCGCAGAGCGAGAAAGTTGCGCCCAATCCTCTTGATTGGTGGGTGCATTGGCGAGCACTGTGTGCGCGCGCCATCGCAACGCTTCACGCAATGCACGCGCAGAACGCGCGTCCGCCTCCGCGATCGTGACCGCGGCAGTCGCCGCGAGGCGTGGTTCCGTCGCAGGGTTTTCCGCGCAGTCGCGCAGTGCTTCAATCACCGTGGCGCGCGGCGCTTCAAGTCCCGGAGTAACAGCGCGCCGAAACGCACTCTCGAGTCGATCACCTGCTTCAGGTCCGAGCACGCGTCGCGCTTCCGACAGAATCGCGAGCCGAAGATCCGCCGCGTGCTCGCCCGCTTCGAGCGTCTCCCAATACTCCGCGGATTGTCCCTGCAACGCGATCACGCGAAACAATCGACTCACATTCATGAGCATCCGTTCATGTGTCGCTCTTGCTGCCTCCAGCAACTCCGATTCATGTCCGATCACGAGGTCGAAGAATGCTTCCGATTCTGTGTCGGTCAATCCTGCCGCGCGCGGCAACTGCAACAAGTCATAGTCCGCAGCGGCGGTGACTCCACCAATATTTTCGGCCTCCCGCATGTTGAGCGTCTCACCCACGATGCAAGCGAGCGTGGCGCGCAATCGCGGCACCCTCCAACGCGCGTCCTCTGCAGAGACACCGAACTCCTGCGCGACACGGGAGAAGAAACGCGCGTTTGCTTCGAGATCAAGAGCATGTGTGCTCTGCAACTGTGCGCGCACCGATTGCATGACATGACGAACTCTCGCGTCCACACTCGCTGTGCTGCTGCCCTGCAAATCATTTCCAACCTTCTCGATCTTCGAGAGTTTTGGTTCAGTCTGCGTGGCTAATCGTTTCGCCTCTTCACGACGAAACTCCTCCACTCGCACGGATTGCGTCGCGTCGAGCGACAACGCGACCGTGACTGACTCGGTGAGATTCGGATGTAACGGCCAGCCTGCAAACAAGCGCATGCCTTCGTTTCGACCCTTGATCAATGCATCAGGTTCCACTGCCACTTGCTCCACTTGCATCGGCACACCCTGCTCAAACAATGCTGCCGCAGCCTCCGCTGCAGTGATCTTGCGCGACGCGATCAGTCGTGCGAGTCGATCAAAGTTATCCCCGTCCACACCCGTCAACGGCGGTGCATGCGTTTCGAAGTAGCTGATCAACTGCTTCGCTCGCGCGCGAATGGCGGCATCTTGCGATGGGTCGCCCACACGCAACGCCGCTTTGATCGCCTCCCATTCCATATTGCAATGCGCTTCGAACGTTTCTAACTGTCGCAATCGCTGTGCGCGCTCCTGCGCCGTAGCGGCCTGCTCCGCCAGCGCCTTCCACAACGCGATCCTGCCACGCGCATCGGGCGCTGCTATGCCGCCAAGCACGAAGACTTGAAGCATGCGCTCCTCAAAGTTTGCGCGCCGTTCAGGATCTTCAATGAACTCGCGCATCGCGAGAACTTCCGATTGAAGCGCCTTTCGCACCGCCTCGTCGGTCGCGCGATATGCGTGCTCCATCGTGTTTCGAAGTGCACCAAACTGCTCGGCAGCTTGTTTGGCTTCGGGCGAATCCGCGCCAAAGGTCTCCTTCACTTGCGCTTGCGAAACAAGGGAAACTGCGTTGGATTCAATGAACTCGATGTACGCAGCGAATCGGCGACGGCGTTCACGCTCGAGCACCTCCGCGCCCCGCGCGTACGCGCCCGTCGCCGCGAGCATGAGTGCCTCGGATCGAATCGGACCTCCGTCAAGCGCGAGCAATTCGAACACTCCGGGCAACACTTCATCAGGCGTCGTCCAAGTGGATCCCGCGCGCTCAAACCGCCGGCGCGCGCGCAGCAACTCGAGGAACGGTTTGCATTCCGTCGGCAGTAGAGCACTGCATCGATCCGCGAACGCGCCTTCCATGCCGAGACTCTTCTCCTCAATGTTGCGCATACGCGCGAGGAGCGAGCGCGCATCGCCGACATCGCCCTGTCTCGACTGACCAACTTCCTGCGTCGCGAGTTTCGCGTACTGACTCCACTCGCGCAGCATGAGCTCCTCGAGTTCGACTTCGTACTGAGCGTAGGAATCATCGATTGTGTCCCACCATCGAGAATCAAACGAGGGGCACCAGCGTGCTGTCTCCCGCACATGCGCGAAGGAAATCGGCGGCGGCACGCGATCAAACTCCGCGCCCGCAGGTCCGCAACCAGCGCACAGTGCGATGCCCAACATCGTGCAAACCCACAGCAAGGCGAAAGTCAATCGCATCGATGAGCCGCTCGTGAGAGACGCACTGCGCATGCACATAAGTTTAGCAACGCCTGCCCATCGCACGCGCGATTCACACGACGATGTTCACCATGCGACCTGCCACGACGATGATCTTCTTCGGCGTGACTCCCGCGAGTGCCTCGCACACACTTGGATGCGCAAGCGCGATCGCTTCGGTTTCGGGCGCGGTTGCAGTCTTCGGCACCATGATGCGCGCGCGCACTTTGCCGCGCACTTGCACGGGGACCTCGACTTCGTGTTCTTCGAGCATCGCTGCGTCGAAGACTGGCCAGACACAAGAGTGCACCGATGTCGCATGACCTAGACGCGACCAGATTTCCTCCGCGATGTGCGGCGCAAAGGGCGCGAGCAGTTGCGTGAATCGCTCAAGCTGTGATCGCGTGAGCCCGCCCTGCGTTGGATCCGCGAGATCCATCGGACGCGTGGCTGCATTCACCAACTCGATCATGCACGCAATCGCGCTGTTGAAGCCAAGGCGCTCGATATGTTCGCCAACTCTCTCGATCGTGCGATGAAGCAAGCGTTCCATCGCCGCGTCTTCTGTTGCAGCGACGAGCAACGCGCCCGACTTCTCGTCAATGGCGAGGCGCCACGCGCGCTGCAGGAATCGATGCACGCCAATGATGTCGCGGGTGTTCCACGGCTTTGCTGCTTCGAGCGGTCCCATGTACATCTCGTACAAACGAAATGTGTCGGCGCCGTAGTCCGCGATGACATCGTCAGGATTCACCACGTTTTTCAGCGTCTTCGACATCTTCGCAATGATCTGCGTGACAGGCGCGCCATTCTCGCGCTCGACCGTCTTGCCATCGACTTCACAGACCAGATCCACCGCAACCAACGAACCATCCGGTCGTTGATATGCGTGCGACTGAATCAACCCTTGATGGAAGAGCCGACCGAATGGCTCTGGTGTCGATACGTGTCCGAGATCGAACAACACCTTGTGCCAGAAGCGCGCGTAGAGAAGATGCAACACCGCGTGCTCCGCGCCACCGATGTAAAGATCCACGCCACCCGAATGCATCGAGCCATCGGCACGACGACTCGTCATCCAGTATCGCTCGGCTTCGCTCGACACAAAGCGCGTGTTGTTCTTCGGGTCGCAGTAACGGAGGTAGTACCAACACGAACCCGCCCAATTGGGCATCGTGTTCGTCTCGCGACGCACGGCTGTTTCAGGCGGAAGACCTGCAACGCCCGCTGCATGCGCAGTTGTTTCAACCCACGCGCGCGCCTTGCCAAGCGGAGGCACAGGCTGATCACTTTCGACAGGATGAAAATCTGCGAGCGCAGGCAAGAGCACAGGAAGATGCGCTTCACCGACCGGATGATGCAAACCATCCGCATCGAACACGACAGGAAACGGCTCGCCCCAATAGCGTTGGCGCGAGAAAAGCCAATCGCGCAATTTGTATTGCACGCGTTTAGCACCGACCTTTCGCGCGGCGAGCGCGCAGGTCATCGCGTCCTGCGCAGCACTCGTTGTCAATCCATTCAGTGTGCACAATGCAGACGCGCTGTTGATTGCGACACCTTCACCCGAAACAGCGTGCGTTCCATCAAAGGGAAGTCCCGCGATCTCGACGACTTGCACAATCGCGAGGCCGAAGTCCTTCGCGAATTCAAAGTCTCGCTCATCATGCGCAGGCACCGCCATGATCGCGCCCGTGCCGTAGCCCATGAGCACATAGTCCGCGACCCAGATCGGAATGCTCGCGCCTGTTGCAGGATTGCGTGCGTACGCGCCCGTGAAAACGCCGGTCTTCTTCTTCGATGTCGATTGACGATCGATGTCCGATCGATTCTTCGCCGCTTCGATGTACAGCCGCACCGCTGCGACATCCGTCTCTGCATGCGGATGCTCGAGCATGTGCGCCACCAATGGATGCTCGGGCGCGATCACCATGAACGTCGCGCCAAAGAGCGTGTCGCTTCGCGTGGTGAAAACACTGAGCGCATCGCCTTCGACGGATGCGCCGCGCAGCACATCGAAGCGAATCTCCGCACCTTCGCTGCGACCGATCCATTCTGATTGCATCGCGCGTGTCGATTCAGGCCACTGGACGAGCGCAAGGTCTTCCAACAAGCGATCGGCGTACGCAGTAATGCGAAACATCCACTGGCGCAGCGGTTTTCGCATAACAGGGAAACCACCACGCTCGCTGCGACCGTTGATGACTTCTTCATTCGCGAGCACAGTGCCGAGCTTCGGACACCAGTTCACCGTTTGCGTGCCGAGATACGCGAGCCGATAGCGATCGAGATGCTGTTGACGCTGCAACGGTGAGGCTGCACTCCACCGCACTTGCGTCGCACTTCCATCGACATCCATCAGCACATCTTGCGATACGAACTTCGCTTCGAGTTCCGCAATCGGACGCGCGCGCTGCACGGACGCGTCGTAGTACGCGTGGTAGCACTGCAACCAAATCCACTGCGTCCAGTGGTAGTACTCAGGTTCGATCGTCGCGAACTCGCGGTTCCAGTCGTACGAGAAACCAAATCGCTGCAACTGTCGTTTGAAGGTGGCGATCGCATTGCGCGTGGTCTCTCTCGGATGCACGCCGGTTTGAATCGCGTACTGCTCCGCGGGAAGTCCAAACGCATCCCATCCCATCGGATGCAAGACGTTGCAACCTTGCATGCGCTTGTAGCGGCAAAGAATGTCTGTTGCGGTGTAACCCTCAGGATGCCCCACATGCAATCCCGCGCCGCTCGGATACGGAAACATGTCGAGGCAATAGAACTTCGGCTTGGATGCATCAAAGCCCGCATCACCAGGATTGTGTGTGCGGTAGAGGTCGTCTTGTTCCCAGCGTTGTTGCCACGCAAGTTCAAGTGTGCACGCGAACGCCGCCGCATAGCGATGCGGAGTCTCCTCTGATGGAGTGGACGGCGAGTTGCTCGGCGTGGAAGACTTCTGCGACATCGCTCGAAGTCTACTTCACAACCGCAGCGATCCTGCCACCGATCGCGCGATCCAATTGCGCGAGGTGCTTCAATGTGTCGCCGACGAGATAGAACGATCCCGTCACGCACACAAGATCATCGCGGCTCAGCGCGCGTGTCGCCATTTCAAGCGCCTCGGGCACTGACTTCGCAATCATGCTCATCTTGCCACTGCGTTCGCTGAAGAGCTTCTGGAGATCTTCAGGATCCGCCGAACGCGGCGTGGATGGTGAACGCGTGAAGATGACTTTGTCCGCGCCGAGATTGAGCTTGTCGAGCAATCCAGGAATGTCCTTGTCAGCGCAGCATCCGAAGATGCACGCCATCGAGTCGTACGGAATGTGGGCGCCAATGCAACGCATGAGCGCGCCAATGGCTGAGGGATTGTGCGCGCCATCGACCACCACCCGCGGGCGATCCCACACGAGTTGCATGCGACCGTTCATCTTCGTTGCGGCAAGACCTGAGGTGAGTTTGTCTTCGGGGCAGTCGAAGCCAACCGTGCGCAGGTGATCGACAACAGCAAGTGCGAGCCCGCAGTTGATTGCCATGTGCTCGCCCGCGAGTGGCACGGGGAGATGTTCGAGTCGTGAAGTCTTCGTGTAAAGGCAGACACGCGCGTGTGGGCCGAGATCATCGGTCACGCAGAATCTGCTAGAAAAATCGATGTCCTTGTTGAGGATGCGCAACTGCGCGCCGGCTTGCGCCGCGGCTTCCACGAGCACTTTCTCGACCGCTGGCTCGCTCTCGAAGATGAACGCAGGCACGCCGCGCTTGAAAATGCCCGCCTTTTCGCGCGCAATCTCCGGCAGCGTGCTGCCGAGCAATTTCATGTGGTCGTAATCGATCGACGTGATGACGCTTGCATCCGGCGTGATGACGTTCGTCGAATCGAGCCGACCGCCAAGACCAACTTCAATGATCGCGATATCCACTGCTTGATCGACGAAGTGCTTGAACGCTGCAGCCGTCAACACTTCAAAGAACGTGGGATCGACGTTGGCCTTTTCTGCGGCGGTCGCGACTTGCTTCGTGAGATCGGCGAAGGTCGAACGATCGACCAGCACGCCATTCACGGCGATGCGCTCGCGAATATCAACGAGATGTGGACTCGTGTAGACGCCGACGGTGTAGCCGCACGCTTGCAGCATCGACGCGATCATCGCAACAGTCGAACCCTTGCCGTTCGTTCCCGCAACATGCACCGTGCGAAGGTGTTGATGCGGATTCCCCAATTTGCCAAGCATCGCCTGCATGCGCGCAAGTGTGAACGTCTCTTCGTTGTACTTCACCGTTCGCATGCGCTCGAAATCTGTGCGCTCGAGGAGGTATCGCACCGCCGAGGAATAACTCGTGATGACCGTTGCTGCCGGCGCTTTTGTTGCGGTCTTCACAGCAGGCGCTGTCTTCTCGAAAGTCTTCGCTTTCGACTTCTCCGCTGCCGCTGTGGGTGCAATCTTGACTTCGGCGGTTTGCTTGGTGCTTACTTTCGCGGCTGTCGTTGAGCTCTTGGTTGCAGGAGGCGTGGCAGTCGTTTTAGGCGAAGACGCAGCGGCGCGAGCGCCAGATGCGGGAGTAGATTTGGACATACGTCGAGTGTAGCCAAAATGACTCCTTGAACGCAAATGTTCACACTTAACTTATGTATTAACAAGCAGTTACAGATTTCACGCGTTGCCTCCCACAAACCCCTACGCTGCACCGATGGATACGAACGCACGACGGCAATCACTCTCACTTGAATCTTGGCGCGTGTTTCGAATTGTGAGTGAGTTCGTCGAAGGCGTCGAAACACTTTCGCAACTCGGTCCCGCAGTAAGTGTGTTCGGCAGCGCGCGACTTCCCGCATCGCACCCACACTCAGTCCTCGCAGAGCGATGTGGCGCGTTGCTCGTGCAGAAAGGATTTGCTGTCATCACGGGCGGCGGTCCTGGCATCATGGAAGCGGCGAACAAAGGTGCGCGTGAAGCGGGTGGCACGAGCGTCGGTCTCAACATCGTGTTGCCGATGGAACAGAATCCAAATCCGTGGCAGAACATTGAACTGGAGTTCCGCTACTTCTTCGTACGCAAGGTGATGTTCGTGAAGTACGCGAAGGGCTTCATCATTTTTCCGGGTGGCTTCGGCACGATGGATGAACTCTTTGAAGCGCTCACGCTCATGCAAACACTGAAAATTGAGCCTTTTCCCGTCGTTCTCATCGGACGCGACTTCTGGAGCGGGCTGCTCGATTGGTTCCGCGGAACGCTGCGTGATGAGTACAAAACTGTTTCGCCTGAAGACTTTGATCTGTTCATGCTCACCGACAGCGTGGAAGAAGCAGTGCAGTTTGTCTGGGAGTCGTCTGTCGGCGAACGTCTCATTGCACCGAAGCTCCCCCGCTTCGCACGCGATCGCGAAGAGCGCGAATCAGGTGATGGGACGCGCGGCGGCGTGAAGCATCGACGCATTCTTGGCGATGGTGGACATGACTCCGCCATTTGATCCGCTGCAACTTCCTATCCATCGCTCGCGCGATGCGATCCTCGCAACCCTCGCGACGCACAACCGCTTGGTCGTTGTCGCGCCCACAGGCAGCGGCAAGTCCACGCAGTTGCCGCAGATGTTGCTCAAAAATGGCTTGATTCAAGGGGATATCGTCATCCTCGAACCGCGACGCATCGCCGCACGCATGCTCGCCACGCGCGTGGCTGCGGAACTTGGTGAGTCCGTGGGCGGGCTTGTTGGCTACGAGACGCGGCATGATCGCAAGGTGTCGGCCGCCACGCGCATTCGCTTTGTCACGGATGGATTGTTCGTGCGTCAAATGCAAAGCGATCCAACGCTTTCACGCGTCGGTTGCATCGTGCTCGATGAGTTTCACGAACGCTCGGTTGCAGTCGATGTCGCGCTTGGACTCGTGAAGACTTTGCAAGAGACAACGCGTTCGGATCTGCGCATGATCGTGACAAGCGCGACGCTCGAAGCGAATCGACTCTCGGCATTTCTCGCGTGCGAGACAATCGAAGCACACGGTCGCGCGTACAGCGTGGAGATTCAGCATCTCCCCAAGCCTTCTCGCGAACCGTGTTGGGAACTTGCGGGCGCTGCGCTTGAACAGGTCTTTGATCGACTCGCGCGAGGAGAAGGCGAGGATCCTGGTCATGTGTTGATGTTCATGCCTGGAGTGTTTGAGATCTTGAAAGCGACAGAACGCGCGAAGATCGCCATCGCCAGAACCGGCATCGACTGCGAAGTGCTTCCACTGCACGGATCACTCACGCCTGACGCGCA